>JAAYYU010000188.1 GCA_012515235.1 Candidatus Anammoximicrobium sp. | reverse complement strand
TCCGCCACCGAGATCATTTCGACCACGGTGATTGGAAAATGCTCGCAGCGGGCCAGGGGCTGGGCCAGCGACTGGCCCGACGAGATGTTCTCCGAGGCTTTGGCCACGGCCTCCGAGAGGATGCGGTTGCCCGCCGCCTCGCGGCTGATCTGCAGCGAGCGCAGAATTGGGACGCCGTTTTTCAGCAGCGTTCCCAGCACGCGGCAAAAGCGGGCCACGGCCAGGCTGGTGAACACCGGTCCCAGCATCGGCACGCGGAGCTTGAAGTAGTCCCGCCAACGCTTCCCTTTTTCCGTCTCCAGTTGCTGCCGGATCAGAAGAAACAGCACCACGCCCGCCGCCACTACGACGATCGCATACCGCCGCAGCACCGTGCTCAGCCACAGCAGCCACTCGGTCAGGACCGGCAATTCGCCGCGCTGCCGCAACGTGTCGAACATGACGGCGAAGCGGGGGACGAAAAAGATCACCAGGCCGCCCACGACCAGCAGGCCCACGATCGCCAGGAAGATCGGATAGGCCAGCGCGCCCGCCGTCCGGCTCTTCAAGTCTTCCTGCTGCTCGGTGAACTGCGCGACCCGTTCCAGGGCGTCCTCCAAGAACCCGCCTTCGCCGCCGGCGCGGACCATGTTGATGGCCATTTCGCTGAACACGCGGGGATAGCGGCTCATCGCGTCGCCCAGCGTCGCCCCGTCCTCGACGCGGCGGTAGATGTCGTCCAGCACTTCGCGCAAGCGGGCGTTGGAACTCTGCTGGCGCAGGACGTGAATCGCCCGCAGCAGCGGCACGCCGCTGCGGATCAAGGACGCCAGCTGGCTGTACGTGGTGGCCATCAGCTGGCCGCTGACCCGCTTGCGGCTGTGGGTGCTGCTCTGGGCCTTCTCCACCGTCACGGTGATCGGAAACAAGGCCTTGCCCGACAGGATCGAGAGCACTTCGCGCTCCGAACCGGCGGCGACCGAACCGGTCACCCGCTGGCCAGCGGCGTCACGTGCAATGTAAGCGTACTCGGGCATGGTTCACTCGTCGTTTCTGAGCATGCATCTTTCCCAGTGGTGCCGCCCGCTGGAGTCCAGCCTTCAGGCTGCGGCCGCGGGCCGGACGCTACAATAATTCAGGCTAAAGCCAGGACTCCAACAGGCCGCGTCAAACTTTCGCCGGGCCGAAATCGGCCAGCGAGATCTCCCGGTCCATCTTGGTCACGCGCAGGACTTCTTCCACGCTGGTCACTCCGCGGAGCGTCTTTTCCCAGCCGTCCATCCGCAGCGTCGTCATGCCGTCGCGGAGGGCCGCCTTCTTGATCTCCCACGAACTGGCGTTATCGTGGGCCAGGCGGCGGACCTCTTCCCCGGTCACCAGCAATTCGTACAGTCCGATCCGGCCCGCGTAACCCAGATTCCGGCAGTGGCGGCAGCCCACAGGCCGATGCAGTTCCCCGTCCCCCAACCGCTCCCAAGGGAAGTCGACGGGCAGATCGCCGCGGTTCGGACGGTACGTCTCGCAACAGTGGGGACACAGTCGCCGCACCAGCCGCTGGGCCATCACGGCTTCGACCGTGCTGGACACCAAAAACGGCTCGACGCCCATGTCCACCAGCCGCGTGTACGATCCGGCCGCGTCGTTGGTGTGCAGCGTGCTGAACACCAGGTGGCCCGTCAACGACGCTTGAATCGCGTTCTCCGCCGTCTCCAAGTCGCGGATTTCGCCCACCAGCACCACGTCGGGATCGTGCCGCAAAATACTGCGCAGCGAATGGGCGAACGTCAAGCCGATCTTGGCATGCACCTGGATCTGGTTGATGCCTTCCAACTGGTACTCGACCGGATCCTCGGTCGTGATGATCTTGACGTCGGGCCGGTTGATTTCCAGCAGCGAACTGTACAGCGTCGTCGTCTTGCCGGACCCCGTGGGTCCGGTCACCAGCACGATCCCGTGCGGCAGTTCGATCAACTGGCGATAAACCTGGTAGGTCCGCTCGTCCATCCCCAGCGAGCGCAGATCGAAGACCATCGCGCCTTTGTCCAGGATGCGGAGCACGATGCCTTCGCCGTGGATCATGGGGATCACGGACACGCGGACGTCGATTTCCCGGCCGCGAACTTTCAGCTTGATGCGGCCGTCCTGCGGCAAGCGTTTCTCGGCAATGTTCAGGCGGGCCATGATTTTCAGCCGGCTGACGATCGCCGCTTCGAAGCGATGGATCTCCGGCGGCACCGGCTGCGGGTGCAGCATCCCGTCCAGGCGATAGCGGACGACCAGCCCCGATGGCTGCGACTCGATGTGGACGTCGCTGGCCTTCAACTCGATCGCTTCCAACAGGATTTCGTTCACCAGCCGGACGACCGAAGCCTCTTGGGCCATCTCGGAAAGTTCCGAGCCGTCGGTCTCGATGCTCTCCAGCAACAGCACGCCGTCGTCGTCGACCGTCTGGGCGATCAGCCCCTCGACGGTCTCGCCGCCGACGCCCAGGTACTTTTTGACCAGCTTGGCAATCTCTTTCCGCCCCGCCAGCACGGGTGTCACGAACAACCCCGTCGCCGCGCTGACTTCGTCCAGCGGGTACAGATCGAAGGGATCGCAGGTGGCCACGACCAGCGAGCCGTTGATGCGCCGAATGGGGAACAGCGACTGGCGGTAGATCAGTTTCTGAGGAAAATCCTTCAGCAACTCGCGCAATTCCTGCTCGTCTTCTACGGCAGCCAGGTCCACGTATTCCAGCCCGACCGCCTCGCCGACCGCGCGGAGCGCAGTCTCTTCCGTCACGAAGCCCAACTCGATCGCGGCATCCAGCACCGAGCCGCCGTCGGCTTGGCGGGCCTGATCCAGCTGCCGCGGATCGAGCAAACCGCGTTGGAGAAGTATTTCGCCTGCGTCCATGAATTCCGGTCACCGTTCTGAAAAGGCAGGAAGGAAACGCCGTTAGCGCTGCAGTTTCCAGCGCGCGTACTCCACGACCGTGATGCGGCCGTTCCGGTCGGCGTCGGCCGCCTCCGGGTTCTTGGACATATTCGCCCACTCGTTCGGCGTCAACTCGCCGTCGTTGTTCGTGTCGTGTTTGATGACGATCTGCTTGAAAAACTCGTAACTTCGGGCGTCGATGTCCGGCGGCCTGTCCGAAGAGGCGACGGGCCCCGCGGCCGCGGGCGCCGCGTCGGACGCGGGCGTGCCGCCGGAAGCTCCCGCGTCCGGCGCCGCGGCCGCGGCGCCCGGGGCGGAAGGCGGCGGACCAAGGCTGCCGCCGCGAACCGCGCCCTGGTTCTTGGCCGTCATGCATTCGGACGGCGTGATCAGTCCGTCACGATTCAAATCGAACTGGCTGAACTCGGCCAGCACTCCGTCCGTCCACGAGGCAGCGAACTCATTCATGGCGATCTGGCCGTCGCCGTCCGCATCATCGCGCGCAAACCAGTCGGGAATTCCCTCCGGCAGACGCTCGACGGGCGGCTTGCGCCGATACGACTTCCGCTCCGCACTATCCGTCTCCGTCGCCGCCGGCCCCGCGCCACCGCCGTCGCGAGAGCGGTCCCGGCCGCGATCGCCCTCACGCCGGTCGCCGCCTGGGGCCCCGGAACGGCCGCGGCTGTCCTGCATATTGTCCATTCGCCGCCGGGCGTAACGATACTCCATCTCGTTCATCGTGATGACGCCGTCGCGATTCCGATCGTACATCGGCAGGTCCGAGCCGTAACGGCTGCGGCTCATTTCCCCCGAATCGATTTTGCCGTCCTGGTTCCGGTCATAGTAGCGGAACGAACGCTCCGCCTCGCGCCGATCCTCTTCGGTGATCGTGACGGTGAACAGTTGCCCTTCGGAGCCAAATCCCGGCGGCGGCGTCGATACGGTGGGCTCGCCAAAACCCGGAACCAACGGCTCGACCTTGGTGGCGCGCGGGCTGTACGGAGACGATTCGTTGCCGCCCGGAACGCCGCGCCCGGAATCCCGGCCGCGCCAGTCGCCGCCAAATGGAGGTCCGCCGCCAAATGGAGGTCCGCCGCCAAACGGAGGTCCGCCGCCAAACGGAGGTCCGCCGCCAAATGGCGAGCCGCCGCTCCGCATCCGTTCCTCCCGCGCGCGTTCAAATTCGGAGGCCAGCCGATCGAGCGGGATGGGCCGCGACAGATCAATCCGAGGATTGTTTTCGGCCATCCGCCGGATGAAGGAGCCCGTTCGACCCTCCAACTCGTTGGGGTCGAGCATCCCGTTCCCGTTGTCATCCGCGCGGCGGAGAAAGTCGATCGGACCTTGGGCCGCGGCCCCGCGAGCGCAGCCGGCTGCCGCCAACAGGACAATTACCAAGACGAGTTTTCTTTTTTCCGATTGCATGGCAATCATCCTCGCATCGCTCGCACCGAGTGCTCTAGCCACCACGCACGGACGGCTCGTAGGGCGAACTTTGGTCGGCCGTGGGGGCGGAATGAACTCCGCCCTACCCGTCCAGCGATGCCTGACAGAGCACCCGCCTGGATTTTGACCGGCTACCCCCGAACTAACCCTAATCGTCCCTCCGGACCTTTAACCCAAGTCTATGCAAGAGTGTATCTTCCGTCAATTAACGCTGGACCGGATCCACCTTTTCCAACGCCTGGCGCGCAGCGCTGCGAACGGCGGCGTCAGCGTCCTTCAAGGCCTCCTGCAAGGGCGGCACAGCCTCCTTGGCCGCCGGCCCCAACTCGCCGAGCATGGTCGCCGCCCACTGTCGGACGCCGGCCCGCGAATGGGCGAGTTGGTAGACCAAGGAGGGCACCGCTTCGGCGCCGATCCGAGCCAGCGTCTCCGAGACAACCGCCTCGAAGGCCGCTCTGTCCGCGACCAGCGCTTCGAATTCCGTCTCGGCCTGTTGCTCCAGTTCCGAAATGCCTTGATCGGTCACTCCCAGTTCGTCTTTCAAACGATCGAGTTCCGCCTGCTGTTGCTCGGCCAGCAGCCGGCTCTTTTTCGATTCACTGCGGAGTCGCTCCAGCTCTGTTTGCACTTGCGCGTCCGTCGTCCGGTTGTTGGACGAAGCGTTCCGGCCCCCGACTTCCGCAGCCAGGACTCCCAACAAGTTGATCGCATCATCCAATTCCGCGCGCAACGCTTGATGTTCCGCGTTCTTCTGATCCAGCAGTTCGGTTCTCTGTTGCAGCAGTTTCGTCTTCTGGTCCAACAAGGTCTGCAGCCGCCGGATCTGAGCCCGTTGGAGATACATCTGTTCCACGGGCAAACCCGGTTCGACGGCGCTTGCGCCGGCGCGGGACTCGGCACTCGCCCCCTCGGCGACGATTGCTGAAAACGAGCCGATTCCGTCGGCGGTTTCGGTCTGGCGGTAGTAGTGAAACGCAAAAAACGCGCCGGTACCGATCAGCACCGCTCCGGTGACGTACGCAGCCCAGGCGATCAATCGGTTGACGAAATCCATGACTGTCCTTCATCAGGCCGTTGCGTTCGACCACGTCCGGGGCCTCGGACCGCCCGTTCCAAAGCCGGGCTTCTGGGACGAAGGCTCCGGCCGGAGACGCGGGCACTGGTCATCGCCCGCGCGTGCGGCCGCCGTAAGAGCGGCTTCCTCCGCTTCCTCCCGTTCCACCGCTCGGAGGCCGGAATCCGCCAGGAGGTCCTCCACCGCCGCGCAGTTGCTGGAAGAACTCCATCCGCCGCCGGATATCGTCCGCGCTGGGGCTGCCGCTAGAGCCGCCCGACGAGGACGGACCGCTGTACGAACGCACGCCCGATCGGCTCGACGTCCCCAGGATCGAATTCAGCGTCTTCTGCACCAGTTCCGGATCCGACACCCTGATCGGGACGACGCTGACGACATCCGTGTCGGAACTGCCCGGCTGGTCGATTTCCCGAACCAGCGCTTCGACCTGACGGTACAACGGCTCCGGGCCCGTCACAATCAACGAATTACTGCGGGAGTCGACGCCGATGGTCATCTTTTGCTGTTCGCCCCGCGTCTGGGAGTCTTCGCGCCGGGAGCGTTGGCCCCGCAGAGCCCGCAGGAAGTCCTCCGGCGAAGGCTGCTGGCCCTGACCTCCGCCCTGCGTGGTTCCGATGCGATCCGCAAAGGCCTGCCGGACGACGTTCGCCACCTCGTCGGCCGTGCTGTAAACCACCGGGATCAGTCGCGTGACGCCGGCCGTCTCGATCTCTGTTTCACTGCCTTCTTTGTCGATCACGCGCAACATCTGTTCGATGAAGGCCAGATCGGTGGGATTCGCTTCGACGATCAAGGCATTCAGCCGCGGATCGGGAATCATGGTCACGGGTCCGCTGGCTTGAAGCGCGGCGGCGGAGTTGGAACCGCCGCTGCTGGTTCCGCCAGCCAGTCCGCCGACCAATCCGCCGATCAGCCCGCCGCCCAACAGGTTTGAAGCCATGTCGCCCAGCAGCGAGCCGCCCACCTCCGAAGCGTGGCCGCCGAGGACCTCCTGCAGCAACTGGTGCGCCACGTCCGCTTTGGCGTATTTCAGGTAGAAAACCGAGATCTCCCGCTGGCCCTGCAAGGCCGTGGGGCCGGTGACCGTGCGGAGCAACTTCTCCAACTCGTCCAAAGCCTTGGTGTCCTCCGAGGCGATCACGATGCCACTGGGCGTGACCGCGATACGGATCTCGGGGGCTTCGCCGGCGGAGGCGTCGTCGGTCGTCTCCGGGGTTTCAGGACCGGCCGCTTCCTCGCCGGCCGGCTGCTCCACCGGCTTCGGCTCGCTGACCAAGAAAAAACGCGGCTCGCCCGCCACCGCCAGCGCGCCGGCGGAATCCGGCGGCCCGCGGCGGACCGACTTGTCGGACGCCGAATCGTCTTGCGACGGATTCCCGGAAGTCGGCTTGGCCGGCGGCTCGGTCTTTGGCGGGGCGGGCGGAGCCAGGGTTTTGGGCCAGCCGTCGAAAGGCAACGCGGGCCGCGCGCCTTCGGACTCGGCGTCGTCCGGCTCTTGCTCGAGCGGCGTAATCACGCGGAGCTTGATGTCCGCGGACGGCGTCAGCGCCGACGGCGTAACGAATCGGATCTTGTTCTTTCGCGTCCAGAACTGCTCGATGGTCTCCAGCGCCGACTTGGCCGCCGGCCCCGACAGCGGGATGGTGCGGATCATCTCTCCGGAAGACTCCTCCGTTTCCGCCCCGTCGAGCTTCTCGATCAGGTCCTTCACTTGTTCGATCTGCAGCACCGTGCCGCGGACCCACAGCTGCATGGTCACCGGGTCGCCGTCGACGATCGGGCCGTGCGGCGCGGTCTTGGCCGCGTCCTTCGAGCTCGAGGCGGCCGCCGTGCCCAGATTGAAGAATTTGTTGATCGCCGCGACGGCCAGTTGCGGGTCGGTCTTCTTCAGCTGGATGACTTCAAACTGCAGATCCTGGCCTTCCAGCTGCTGGAGCGTTTCTTCGATGATGCGATGCTCGGAGGGGCGCGCCCACGCGACCAGCTTGCCGGACGTCGTGTCGACCTCCAGGCGCACGCCGGGCAGGTCGGCCAGCAGCGTCTGCGCCACTCGCAGCACGAGTTGCACGTCGGCCGCCTTGATGAAATACGACTTCAACTCCAACTTCTCCGGCTCCTTGGCGTCCTCGCCCGCCTTGGCCGGCTCCTTGTCGATCTTGGGAATCAGTTCGCGGAGCAACTGCAGCTTGTCCGGGCTGCCCGAAGCAAAGATTCGCGTGCCCAGCAAATCGACCGACAAGTTGATGTCACTGCCGGAGTTCTGCCCTTCCGGAATCCCCAGCAGCGGCCGCGCGATCGACAGGACCTCTTCCGACGAAGCGTGCTTCAGCGTGATCTCGACGACCGGCTCCGCGCCGCCCGACTGGGGATCCTCATAGCGGGCGATCATGTCGCGAATCGTCCGCAGCTTGCCGGCGGTCTCCGTGACCAGAATCTGCCGGGACTTGGCGAACGGGATCACTTTGCCGTGCGGCCCGACGAAGTCCTTGATCATGGCCGCCGCTTCCTCGGCCTTCATCCGGGCCAGCGGAAACAAGCACTTGACCAACTCGAATCGCCCCCGCTTGTCCAATTCATCCGTCGTGACCAACGTCACGAGTTCGTCGGGAATGGGATTCTCGACGTCCAAGACCAGCAGGATGCGTTCGCGCCGGACCAGCGTATAGCCCTTGGTCAGCAGGTAGCTGTTCAGCAGATCCAGCGCCTCGTCGAGCGTGTACATCCGGTCGTCGCGATAGGTGAAGCTGCCGACCGGCAAGGTCTCGATGGCCAGCGAGAGTCCCGCCTGCTGGGCGAGCCATTCCAACACGTCTTTCCAGGGCGTGGCATCGAACTGGAAGGACAGCAACCCCGGTACGGCACTTTGCGGCGGCAGTGGGGGCTTGGCCCAATCCGCGGCGGCCGGCCCGGCGGCTGGAAACGCCTGTTCGGGGACGACGCCTGCGGGAGGCATCTGGACGGGCTGCACCGGATCCGCGAACGGGTCCGCCGTCGGGGGAGCGGCATCCATCGCCGGCGGGGCGGCCGATTCCACCGCCGTGGCCGGTGCGGGCGATGGCTCAACCTGGGGGGCAGGCTCCGCGGCCGGCGCGGGACTCGCCGCCGGCGCCGCGCCCTGCAGCGTGGACATCGTCTGCGGATGGGCCGCCGATTCCGGCGGCGGCTCGACAGCAGACGGAGACGGGGCTGGGACTGGGGCGGCGGATTCGGCCTCCGGCTGCATCGGGGCGGCCGAACTCTCCATCTCGGCGATCATCTTCCTGACGCGTTCGACGTCCCGTTCGCTGCCGCGGATTACGAACCCGTCCAAGGCTTCGACATACTCGATGCGCACGGGCCTCATGGCGCTGGCTTCCTGGGCCTCCTTGGCCTCCTGCGGGGGCGGCGCGTCCGCGGCGGGAGCCTCGGCGGTCGCCGGCGGTGTGGATTCGGACGCCGCAGCAGCGGGACTGGCCGGCGGGATCGCGTCGGAGGCGGCAGGCACGCCGGCTGGCGCAGCTGGCGACGCAACCGTGCTTTCCGCCGGGCCGGGCATCTGTGCAGCCGGTTCCGCGGCGGGCGCCGTTGCAGGTGCGGACGCAGATTCACCGGCCGGCGCGGCGACCGGCGCCGCGTTTTCCGGTGCCGGCTCCAGTTCCGGCTTGGTGACCCCTTCCGCGGGCGGTTCTGCAGCGGGCGTCTCCGCCGCCGGCGACGCAGGTTTCGCTGCGCCGACGACCGGAATGGCCGGAGCATCCGACAGCCCCGCCATCTTCTGCCAGGCGGCACGCTGCGACTCGTTCAAAATCGCCGCCAATTTGTTTTCGTAGACTGCGCGAGTGATCTGCCGCTCGCGTTCGCCGCCCTTGGTCATGTCCACCGCGCGCTGTGTCAACAGTTGTTCCACGGTCGCTCGTTGCTCGCTGGACAAGCCCAAGGCTCCCGACAGACCCGGCTCGGCCAGTCCGCTCATGCCCTCTCGAGCCAACCGGATCTGTTGCAGCTTCTCCCGTTGGGCGACAGACAGCAGCGCGAACCCCAGTTGCTCGGACTCGGCCACAAAGGGCGCCAATTTCGCGGTCTGCTCCATCGGCGGCAGATCCTTGATCGCCAGCACGATTTCCAGTGCCGCATCCTCGCGCTCGTTGACCAGTTGCCGCAACCTGCCGCGCACTTCGTCAGACAACCCCAGTCGCTCCGCGACGTCCTTGTCGACGGCCAGCGCCAACACGCCCACAAACGACGGGTCCGCGGCCGAAACGGCGCTGTAAGTCCCCAGCCATACCATCAGCAGCCACGCCACGCCCAACCGGATTCTCAAGGTTCGCTCAGGACTGCAAAACCGGACCACAGTACTACCTCCGCTGTCGTCAGCGATGCTCCAAAATGTCGACCGACAGTCTCTCGACCGTCAGCAAGCCACTCTCCACTATACTTTGCAGGGACCGGAGTTACACCGCGATTCCCGGACCAGCAACCGATCGGTGCAGATCCTCATTCCGTTACCTGTAGAAAACTCACTCCATGTCCCCGGCTCAGGGAGAATTTCGACTCACGAACTGGCTTTTTCGCCCGCCCTGGGCCGGCAACGCAATCGCACGCCAGCGACATCCAGGCTTGCGGCGAAGCGGTCTTTTTCCGATCCGATCGCTCAACTATAGGTCACGAGGCCTGCCAGCGGTCAGCGATCGAATCTGCCGAACTTGAGGAAAACGCATCGGGAAGCGGTCCTGCCGTGTCTTTCATTCTACCGCAG
The DNA here is from genome assembly GCA_012515235.1 of Candidatus Anammoximicrobium sp. Taxonomy (GTDB): domain Bacteria; phylum Planctomycetota; class Planctomycetia; order Pirellulales; family Pirellulaceae; genus Anammoximicrobium. The sequence goes on along the minus strand of JAAYYU010000188.1, from coordinate 75,077 downwards.
AAAGCGGAAATCCGCGATTCCACAGCGTTCCAGTGACCAACCGTGTCCCAACGCCGGCGATAAATCGTGTGTCTGGTGGCGGCGGCGGAGGGAAAAACCTGGCCACAGCCGAGCTGCCGCCACTTGCGGGATGGCGGACTGTTTCTCATAAAGGGAGAAATTCCGAATAGTCACTCAAGCCCAAGCGAATCGTGCCATGTCCAAGAAAACAGCCAAGAACGACGAAGCGGTGGAACAGACAGGGGCCGTCGGCAAAATGAAGTCGGTCCTGGACGAGAACGTCAATCTGCGCACGGCGCTGCGGCAGATTGAAAAGCAGTTCGGCGAGGGGGCCATCATGCCTCTGGGCGCCGACCGGCGCGGGCCGATCCCCGGCATTCCCACGGGCAGCCTGTCGCTGGATATCGCCCTGGGCGGCCAGGGCATTCCCCGTGGCCGCATTATCGAGATCTTCGGTCCGGAGTCCAGCGGCAAGACGACGCTCGCGCTGCATGTCGCCGCCCAGGCCCAAAAGACGGGCGGCATTGCGGCCATCATCGACGCCGAACACGCCTTCGATCCCGTTTGGGGCAAGAAACTGGGCGTCGAATTGGACACGCTGCTGGTCAGCCAGCCGAACTCCGGTGAAGAAGCGATGCAGATCGCCGAGATGTTGATCAAGTCCAACGCCGTAGACGTGATCATCGTCGATTCGGTCGCCGCCCTGGTGCCCAAGCAGGAACTGGAAGGCGAGATCGGCGATACGCACGTCGGCCTCCAGGCGCGACTGATGAGCCAGTCGATGCGCAAGCTGACCGGCGCGATCGCCAAGAGCAAGACGGCCGTGATCTTCATCAACCAGATCCGCGAAAAGATCGGCGTCATGTTCGGCAACCCCGAAACGACGCCGGGCGGCCGGGCGCTGAAGTTCTACTCGTCCTGCCGCATCGATGTCCGCCGCATCGGGAGCTTGAAAGAAGGCGAAGACGTCGTAGGCCAGCGCGTGCGGGCCAAGGTGGTCAAGAACAAAGTCGCGCCGCCGTTCCGCGTTGCCGAGTTCGACATGATGGCCACCAGCGGCATCAGCTACGAAGGCGACGTGCTGGACCTGGCGGTCGCCAACAAGCTTGTCGCCCGCAGCGGCGCGTGGTTCAAGTACGGCGAAAGCTACCTGGGACAGGGCAAGGAAAAGGCTCGCGCCTTCCTGATCGAAAACCCCCAACTGACGGCCGAACTGCGGGAAAAGGTCCTCGCCGCCGGGGCCCCCACCTCGCCTGCCGCCACCGTCGGCGCAGCGGGCGAAGGCGAAGGTTAGGCAAAGCCGGGCTTCTCACCGAGTCTTGGAGTGCGGTGCCTTGTCACCCGCTTTGGACAGCGGCCTGGAGCGTTGTTGCGGATTGGGTCCGGCAAGGACCGGAACACGATGCGGCGGTCCTGGCGTCGCCATCGAGCCAAGGCGGCGACAAGGCGCCGCACTCCAGAATGCGAGCCGGAAAACAAGCAAGCGGGCCAGAGTTATGACGCAGGTCGCGGGGTGGGAGTTCGTAGTCGAGGCAAGAAGTTACGGGGCGGGCTTGCAGTGCCTGGGGCGGCGTCTTGCCGTCGCAGCGCTGGTGACGCTGTTGGCCGGACCGCTGCTGCGCGTCGAGGCCCAGGAGCCTACGGTTTTGGAGTCGGCCCTGGCGCTGGAGAAGACGGTCGCCGAGGCGATCGCCCGCGCGGAACGATCTGTGGTGGCGATCGCCCGCTATCGCAAGGGCCGCCTGCCGCCGGCCCAGGGCGGAGCGCAGCCCGCGCCCTTTGCACCCGGCCGGGCCGGCGGGCTGGAAGAGACCGCGCCGAACGAATACGCGACCGGCGTAGTGATCGACCGCCGCGGTTACATCCTGACCAACTACCACGTGCTGGGAGACCCGGCCGAGAACGATTACCGGATCTGGGTCCAGCGCCGTCCGTTCACCGCCGTCGGCGTGCAGAAGGCCGAACACGTCACGGCCGGCGACCCCTGGACGGACCTGGCTGTCCTGAAGGTCGAGGCCACGGACCTGGAGCCCATTTCCTGGGGCGACACAAAGGCCTTGCGCAAAGGCCAATTCGCCATCGCACTGGGGAATCCCTACGGCATTGCCAAGGACGGTCAGGTCAGCGCCAGTTGGGGCATCATCTCGAATTTGGGCCGGCCGTTGCCGTCGGCGACCGACGAGTCCCGGCCCGACCCGGCGAAAGACTCGCTGTATCAGTACGGCGGCTTGATCCAAACCGACGCGCGGTTGAACCTGGGCACCAGCGGCGGCGCCTTGGTGAACCTGAAAGGCGAGATGATCGGCCTGATCACCGCGTTGGCCGCTTCCGAAGGCTACGAGCGATCGCTGGGCTTCGCCATTCCGGTGAACGACGTTTTCCTGCGGACGGTCGAGACCCTGAAGAAGGGTCACAAAGCGGAATTCGGCTTTCTGGGCGTCTCGCCCGAAGACCTGCCCGAGGCGATGCGCCGCGCGGGCCAGCACGGTGCGTTGCTCACCCACGTCGTTCCCGGCACGCCGGCCGCTGCCGCGCGCCTGAAGAAGGGCGACATCGTGACCCGCGTCAACGACCAACCCGTGTACGACCGCAATACGCTGCTGCACGAATTGGGCCAACAGCCCGTGGCGGCCGAGATCCGGTTGACGGTCCAGCGGGGAGCCGAAGTCGGCCGCCGCGGACGCCTGCTGGAGGCCGGCGCCAAGCTCACCAAGCGCCACGTGTCCGGCGCGCGGCCGCCCTACTCCCTGAGCCCCGATCCCGCTTGGCGCGGCCTGCGGGTCGACTACGCCACCGCGCTGCCGCAGACACTTCTGCGCCAAGTCTGGCCGCAGTTCCCTGCCGGCAGCCTGGCCGCGTTGGACGTCGCACGGGATTCCCCTTGCTGGAAAGCCGGACTCCGACCCGGAACCCTCTTCTCGCACGTCGACGGCCAGCCCGTAGTCACCCCCGACGAATTCTTCGCCGCCGTTGCCAAAAATCCCGCCGCCGTCCGCATCCGGCGCGTCTCAGAACCCCCGGCCGAAATCACCGTCGCGCCGTGAGCCCAGACGCCCCGATTCAAGGCCCCCCTCGTCGCGTTGCGCCTCCGCGATGGCTGCGATCAGCTCCTCCAGCTTGCTGACCAGTTGGTCTTCTTGCACACAGCCTTCGTCCATGATCCCGACGACAAGACCGTCGCAGGCGTGCGGATCCGGGAGTGGATCTATGGCTGGCCCTGCGGGAACTACGTGGTACAGTATGCCGATGGTTCACGTGCGATCCTTCCCGTGCGTTTGACGAACAACATCAAGCGCTTCGACACGGCCAGCGCCAGCCGTGCGACCCTGGACAACCGCTATGCCTGGACCATCGACGATGCCAACGGCGCACCGGTGCACTTGTTCCAATGGGAATGGGTGAACCCCAAGCCTGACGAGGAGATCGTGCGTGTCGTCGCAGAACACGACGGAGTTCTCGACGTCTCGCTGTCGGTCTTTGCCGTTTCTGGACGCGTCGTGCGGTCGGACACCGTTGCCGACACGGGGCACGGGCGATGAAGAATCGGGCGCAGAAAAAGCAGATCCCAGAAAAGGGCCATCTGCCGGTCGTTATCGCCATAGTCCATCCTGGAGCAACCCATGCCTGAAAGACGTTCACCATCAACAAGTTTGCGGTTCGTCTCACGGTTGGTCCTCGTAGCGATTGCGACGAGCCTTCTCGCCGCGGCGGCGTCCGGCGGCGAACCGGACCGGATCGAGGGCACGCTGTTTCTGACGCAGTTCGACTCGCTCGATAAGGCCGCAGCGGCCGCCGGGTCTCCGGAAATCCAGGCGGAAGGCGCTTCGCTCGTCCCAGGCAAATGGGGCCAGGGCGTGCAGATCAAGCCGGGCGGCTTCCTGGCCATTCCGACCGCGGGCAATCTGCTGCCGCCGCAAGGCACCCTCATGTTCTGGTTCAAGCCGAACTGGTCGACCACGGGAAGCGGACCTTCGCACACCTTGTTTTCCTGGGGCTGGGACGACGGCAAGCAGGGCTACTGCGTGCTCAGCGACGGCTGGTGGGAACCGGCTGGCGCGCCCTATACCTACCTCGTCTTCGAAAATCAGCGCTACCTGCACTGCCATTGCCCGCTGACGTTCGTCAAGGACCAGTGGCGGCAGATCACGGTCACTTGGCAATTCGGCAAACAGGCGTCGGCCCGGCTGTACGTCGACGGGACGCTGGCCGCCGCCGCGGTTGGTCCCGGCGAGGCCGCGCCCGCGCCGCGCACGGTGCTGTATCTCGGCAGCGACCGGGGCACGCCCTCGGCCAAGGGCCGTTCGGCCGATGGCGTGTTTGACCACCTGTGCATCCTTGACCGCACGTTGAGCAAGGAGGAGGTCCGCGAGCTGTTCCGCGCTCAGGAACCGGACTGGCGGGCAATCGAGCGCAGGCAAGAGGCGTGGCTGCACGACGTGTTGGAGCAGCCTTATGCGCCGCAGCGCGACGCCGCCGGGCGGATTCAGGAGAGCCGCGCCCTGTTGGATGAGTCGCACCGTTGGGCGGCGCCGAGTGCGGCCGAGAAAGTGATCGAGCGGATCGCCCGCGCCGGCTTCAATGTCTACATCCCCTGCGTGTGGCACGGCCGCGGCGCGTCCTGGCCCAGCCAGCTGACGCCGATGGCGGCGGACGTCGAAAAGACCGTGGGCGAGGGGCCGCCGGGCTTCGACCCGCTGGCGCACTTGATTCGAGTAGCGCATGCCCGCGGGATCGAGGTGCATCCGTGGTTCTGCGTCTGCTATGCCGACGCCCGATGGGAACCGTTGACGCCGTTTATCGAGGAAGGAACGCCGGCCGGCGCGTGCGAGGCCCACAATCCGGCGTTCCGCAGATTCGCCGTCGATTTGATGATGAAAGTCGTGCGGCGGTACGACGTCGACGGGATCAACCTCGACTATATCCGCACCAAGGGCATCTCGACCAGCGCCACAGCCCGCGCCTCGTACCGCCGGCAATTCGGTGCGGAACTGCTGGAGGATATCAAGAAGACCGGCCCCAACGGCTGGCCGCATCCGAACCTCGTCCGCTGGCAAGACGACGCGATTGCCGACATCGTCCGTTCGTTCTCTGCCCAAGCCCGGACGGCCCGGCCGGGTCTGGTGATCAGCGTCGACGGCCATCCCTATCTCCCGACCGACACGCCGGGCACGCAAGGCCGCAACGACTTCTGGTGGGCGCAGGAGGGCTGGGTCGATGTCATCTACAGCATGGATTACGCCCGCCGCCTGTCCTGGCAGAAGACCGAAGCCATCCGCAGCCAGCTCAAGCGTCCGGAAGCCGCCGCGATCATCGTGGGCAACTACGAGAAGACGGACGCGGGCCAAGTGGTCAGCCGCGACGCGCAGCTCGTGGCCGACCTGATCGGTTTTTGCCAGCGGAAATTCCTCGGCAACGGCGTAGCCCTCTACTGGTACGGCTCCCTCGACGACGCCCAAATCGAAGCCCTGCGGACCGGCCCCTTCCGCGAACCGGCGATTCCCTCGTGGCTCCTCGCAACCCAACGCTCCGGCACGGGCGGTCCTCGCCCCTAAACCGTTGTAAATCCATTCGATGCCCTCGTCGTCGCCAACGGCGTTTCACCACGACGCGACACTCGATCACCGAACGCGTCTTCGCCGGTTGGCCAACGCGTCGGACGCCGCGAGCGGGGGCTGACGACGATGTCCGCGCCGGTCGCATCGCGCATGGCGTCGGCCGTTGGACGACCCAGCGAGGTTTCCGTTGTTGCGTCACTCCTGTCTGCCGTCGATCGGGAATCGAACGCTTTCGCCCGCGGGAACCTTGACCGTGGCGGTCAGGCCGCCGAACAGAGGCGCGTGGGCGGGCGAACGCAGCGTTGCGGCGATGTCCTTGTCCGTCGGGTTGTGAACTTCGGCAAACGGCGGCTGGCCTGGCGTCTGGCCGTCCACCACCAGTGTGATGCTCACGTTTTTGTTGTCGCACACCAGCACATTCCCGACCCACAGCTCATTTTTCTCGTCGATCGGCTCCTGGAACCAGGCCGTGCCTTCGGCGTCGACCGGGATGAAGCGGAACCACGGCCGCCGCGCGCTGTACACGGCGGCGCAGCCGTTGTTTTCCAGGCCGCGCACGCGCACGGGCAGCTCGATCATCAACGCCTGCGGGCCCAGGACAAACGCCGCTTCATGTTCCTTGGCGCGAGCGGTGAAGAAGAAAACCGCATCCTCCAATGTGCCTGTCTGCATTTCCACAGGATAGCCCGCGTGCCCGCCGCCCAGATTCATTGCCTTGGCCGTGTGCGCCAAAACCGTGGGACCCGCTTGTTCGTCCGCAAACGTCGCGACGCCAAACCGGTACTTGAGCACCGAACCGGCCTTCACCGTCTGGCCGTCCCGCCCCAGCCCGGCGGCGAGTCCGGGCCAATAGGAGGGGAGTGCGGCCTGATAGGCGAAATCCATGTCCGCCGGCACCAGCAAACCGTGATAGCCGACCGGCGTGGTCAGCAGCGCCGCGTAGCCGCCGGGCCGGATCCGCCCCTGGCTCCGCACCGGCTGCTTCTCGTCGCGCACCGTCCCGGTCCGGAGGGAACCGTCGGCATCGGTGACGACGAACGTGGTGCCCAGGTTCTTGGCCACGTCCGTCGGGCAACGGTCCCAGAGCAGAGGAATCGGCACCGGGCCCTGGAGCGTCACGTCCTGCTTGAAACGGAACTCGCCTTCGTGCCAGAGGATCGCGCCCCGGTAGTCCTTGCGCCCTTCGCGGTCCCGGCGATGATTCCAGGTGACGTACATGTCCACTCGCTCCATCGGCGCGTACAGCGTATGCGTGCGGTCGAAGTACTCTAGGTCGCCCACGTCGCGGGCGATCGTCGCGAAGGCAGGCGTCGGCCGCTGCTGGTTGTCAAACGCTTCCGAAAGCCGGGTCATGCGCATCGTGGCAATCTGCAGGTTGTAGCTGTTGACGCCCACGTCCATCCGGCGTCCGACGATCGCTCCCAGGCGATACCGGTCGGGATAACGTCCGCCCTCGACTTCCTTCAGTTGGACCATGTCCCACAGTTGGGCCTGGGGCGTGGGCACGCCCAGCGTGGCGCTCGAAGTATCCCAGCCGCGCAGGCAGTAATCGGAGCCGTTGCGGAAGTCCTTGGCCGCGTTGAAGAACTCGTTGCGGTCCGGGTGCCAGCACATGGCCGTGGGGCCGAGGATGTTCAGATTGTCGCCGCAGCGGAAGAGCCCGCCCTTGTAGCAGTAGATCAGGATGTTCTGCGAGATGGCTTTCTTGCCGGCCGTGTCCAGGGCCTCCAGCGTGAGGCAGTGCTGCTGGTCGTGGACCAGTTCGAACTCGCGCGACAGTTCTTTTTCGCCGTGGCCCAGAAAACGCCGGAGGGGGCCGCGGTCGGCGTCCAGGACGCTGACCTCAGCGACGCCTGCGTCGGAGCGGACGACGAAGTGCAGCCGAACGCGCTGCGCGCCGCGGGTATATCGCCAATTGCTCTCCAGCTGCGAATTCGTCGCCTGCCAGACCGCGATGACCGGGCCTTGACTCACGTATTGACCGGCCTGGGTTCCGGCCCAGTGGGCGGTGCAGCGGGTGTTCAGCGCGGCCTTGGCGCTGGCCAGGTCTTTCATGCCGGTGAAGCACGCGCCGGCCGCGGCCGCCACGTCGGCGGGAGTCCGGATGCGCGTAAACGAGGCCACCGCCGCCCAACGCAAATCGTGCAGTCCGAACAGATAGTCGGCTTGATTGTCCGCAATCAGCCGGTCCTTCTCGTAAACCAGCGGCAGGTAGTGGAAGAACCACCACAGGTTTTCCGGGTGCGCGCCGTTTTGGCGCAACTGCCGGTAGTCCAACAGCGCGCTGCCGGGAAACTGGCAGGCCACGGCGAACTTGCCGTAATGGCGGACACGCTCGCCATCCCACTGGGCGTGGGTGAACCGGCCGCTGGCAAACGACGCTTCGGGCCAGACGAGCGTCTCGCCCCAAAACGCCCAGCGGTTGCCGATGCCGTCGGTGAACTCGAGGCCGGGACAGGCGTAAAAGGTGCCGTCCTGCGAGGCCCCGGCGCAGTCGGCCTTCAGACGCTCGAGTTTTTCCGGGGTGAGTTGTTCCAGAGGGTCGGCGAACACGATGAAGGACAGCCCCGCCGCCTTAGCCGCCGAGACATACTCGACCACGGATCCGTTGCCGTCGCTGTACGAGGAATGCATGCCAAAGATGCCTCGTATGCCGGTCGCGCCGGCGTCCGCCGCGGCCGGCGGACCAAACCGGTGCTTGTCCCACTCCACCGCCGCCGGGAACTCGACAGGCTGATAGGGCTCCGCCACGTGGGTCCCGAAATCGCTCAAGTCGGCGGACGGCTCGGCCAGCCAGCGGTACGCGTTCATCTGCATCTTCATGCTCTGGCTCGGCTGGCCGGCCGCCCGATCGCCGTGCGTTTCCACGATGTCGGCCCAGAGCGGGTTGCGATGGTTGGAGCCGGTGAACAGCGGCGAGAGCGGGTAGCAGACGATGCGTCCCTTGCCCACCCTGCGCACGGCCAGCACCGGGGGCGCTTGCGAGTACGTCCCGGCCGCGTCCAGGTCGATCTCGTTGTCGGCCTTGGACCGATAGCTTTGCGCTTCGGTCTCACCACGCGCCAGAACCTGCCACTCGGCGGCGTAGTCCATCGCGACCAGCCCCGGAAAATGGCCGTAGCTGTGCAGCGGCAGCGCCAGGCACGACACGTCCCTGGTGACCGGATGCGTCTGGAGGTTGCTCGTCTTCCAGAAGGTCGCCTGGCCGAGCGTCTGGCCCTCGAAGGCCCGCGTCTTGTCGAACACGCCTTCGTGCAGGATCTTTGCGCCCAGCGGCGCCAGCACCGCGTTCCAATACAACTCGTCTTCGTCGCCGGGATAGCGGACCGGCTGGGGCTGCACAAACAGACCGCCTCCCTGCTCGACATACCGCGCCAGCGCCTGTCCGACGACATCCGCGCGGCGGCGGTGTTTTTCGTCGAAACGCGTGACGCCCTCCTCGGTCGTAACCAGATGGACGACGTGAAACCGCTTCAACAATTCCAGCAGTTGGTCTTCCGAACCATCGCGGCGGTAGAAGAACGACGACTCCAACAGCGCTGCTCGGATGCCGTTCTCCCGGTACACGGGGATCATCCGGTCGTAGGTCTGGAATTCGACGTTGTGTTTGTCGGCATCTACGGCGGTCAGCCCCAGAACGATCCGTTTTGCGTCTTCCGCTCCAGCCGGCGCGAGGCACAGGGACAGGACTGCGAGGCCGGCGCCCAGCAAACGGAGAATGCTGGGGATGCTGGTGATTCTCTGTCGCGTAGGCATGAATCTGGTCTCCTTTGTTCGGTAGGCCTGGTATTCCCTGCTGCTGTGCTCGTTCGATCAGCGGAGTGTCACAATATGCGACCAGGAAAGGCGACTTCAATGCCCCTCGCAAAACCGAACGCTTGGGTTTATCCCAGCTGGTCAGCGCGTTTTGCCCGTCGCCTGACCCGCCGCGCACTGGAAGTCTGGGCGGTTTGGAGTATCTTTAGCAATACTGGCTGACCCCGCTCGCGAACCGGGCGGGGAGCAAGGGCGGCTCTGCACTTGTCAGCCGTCATCGGTATAATTACGCAACATTGCATATTCAGGGCGACTTATCCCAACGAAAGGCATTCAGACTATGCCGGGTTCAGGCGACGACACAGCGGGTTATTCCCCGAGCCAGTCAGCGGCGTTTTACCGCTTGCAGGAGGCTCGTGGGCGGATCATCGAGCAGTTGTCCCAGGTGATCGTCGGCCAGAGCCAGGTCATCGACGAATTGCTGATTTCGCTCTTCAGCCGCGGGCACTGCCTGTTGGAAGGCGTGCCGGGGCTGGCCAAGACGTTGATGATCAGCACGCTGGCGCGGACGTTGAATTTGACGTTCAGCCGGATTCAGTTTACGCCGGATTTGATGCCGGCGGACATCACGGGCACGGAGATCATCGAAGAGAACCGCAGCACGGGTTCGCGCGAACGGCGGTTCCTGGAAGGCCCGGTCTTCTCCCACATCATCCTGGCCGATGAAATCAACCGCACGCCGCCCAAGACGCAGGCCGCCTTGCTGGAGGCGATGCAGGAGCGGCAGGTCACGGTAGGCCGCGTGCGGCACCGGCTGGCCGATCCGTTCTTTGTGCTGGCCACGCAGAATCCGATCGAGCAGGAGGGCACATACCCGCTGCCGGAAGCGCAACAAGACCGGTTCATGTTCAAGGTTTTCGTCAAATATCCGACGTTTGAAGAGGAGTTCGAGGTCGCCCGCCGCACGACCGCCGTCCAGGCGGACGACATTCAACCGGTCCTGAGCGACGAGGACATTCTGGACTTGCAGCGGATGGTTCGCGAAGTGCCGGTGACGGACCACGTGATCCGTTATGCCTTGTCGCTGGTCCGCCAGACGCGGATCGGTTATCCGGGCACGCCGGAGTTCGTGGACGAAACGCTTGCCTGGGGCGCTGGTCCGCGGGCGGTCCAGTATCTGATCCTGGGCGGCAAGGCCCGAGCGCTGTTGCAGGGCCGCACGCACGTGTCCACGGAGGACATCCAGGCGTTGGCCAAGCCCGTGTTGCGGCACCGCCTGGTCCTGAATTTTGCCGCCGAGAGCGAAGGCAAGACGCCGGACGAATTGGTTGATCGTCTGGTGTCGATGACTCCCACCAAGGAAGACGAGCTGACGAAAGATGCCCGATTCCAGAAGATTTTTGCATCCTGAGGCGATCCAGCGGATCTCGCGGCTGGAACTGCGGGCGCGGCACGTCGTCGAGGGCTTCCTGTCGGGCATGCATCGCAGTCCGTACTTCGGCCAGTCGGTCGAGTTCCTGCAGCACCGCGAGTACACGGTCGGAGACGATCTGCGCTATGTGGACTGGAAAGTCTGGGCGCGGCAGGACCGACTGTACGTCAAGCAGTTCGAGGAAGAGACCAACTTGCGCTGCACCATGCTGGTGGACGTCTCCCACAGCATGGCGTACGGCCGCGGGCCGTTGAACAAGTACGAATACGCCTGTACGGTGGCCGGCAGCCTGGCGTACTTGATTCTGCGGCAGCACGACGCGGTGGGTTGCCTGGCTTTTGACGACCAGGTCCGCACGCGAGTGCCCAGCCGCAGCAAGCAGAATCACATCCTGTCGATCGTCGAATCCTTGAACGTCTCGGAGCCCCGTGACAAGACGGACTTGTACTCGATCTTGCGGGCGGCGGCCGAAAGCCTGCCGCGGCGGGGCATGATGGTGCTGGTGTCGGACCTGTTGGCCGACGTGGAAGGTACGCTGAGGGGCCTCAAGATGCTGCGGCAGCGGGGGCACGACGTGTTGGTGCTTCATTTGTTGGACGACGATGAACTGGACTTCCCGTTTGCCGGCCCGACGCGCTTCGAGGGGCTGGAATCGGCGGACTACCTGAACTGCAACCCGCGGGCGTTGCGGGAGGGCTATCTGGAAGCGCTGAACGAGTTCCTGGCCCGGATCCGCCGCGGCTGTGCCGGGCACACCGTCGATTACGCCCTGATACGCACCAGCCAGCCGCTGGACGCGGCCCTGGCCACGTTTCTGAGCAACCGGCTGGGGATGCACCACAAGAACTGAGCGAACGGCAACTGACGTTTCACGACTGACCGCCATGCGATTCGTCCATCAACATCCGGCTTCCCGCTCGCGGAGCGAGCGGCCTACGGTAACTGACTACGAACCCCCATGCAATTCGTCCATCAGCCCCTGACTTGGGGCTTCCTCCTGGTGCTCGTGCCGCTGTTGATCCATCTGATCAACATGATGCGGCATCGTCGGGTGAAATGGGCGGCGATGGATTTCTTGCTGCAGAGCTACAAGAAGCACCGCAAATGGATTTGGCTCAAGCAGCTGATCCTACTGTTGATGCGGATGGCCGCGGTGGCGTTGGCGGTCGCCATGCTGGCCCAGTGGATTTCGCGAGGCCAATGGCTGGACTTGTTGGGCGGCAAGCCGACGCATCACTACGTCTTGCTGGACGACAGTTATTCGATGTCCGACCGGTTGGGCGGGGCCAGCGCCTTCGAGATCGGGTCGGCGGCCGTCCAGCGGATCGGGGCGCGAATCACGGCCGCGGCGCAGAGCGGCGCGCAGGAATTCACGCTGATCCGCTTCTCGCAGGCCGCGCGAGCCGCTCCGGACTTGGAAGCCGGCGTCGATTTTGACCAGGTCCTGGACTTCAACGCCCGGATTGTCGACACCGGATTCGACGTGGCGCTGGAGGCGACTCGAACCGCCTGGACCGTGACGGAAGCGGCTTCGGGGCCCGCGCCGGCGCTGCGGCTGTTGAAGGAATTGATTTCGCTGGCCCGCAACGAGAACCGGCGAGTCTACGTCGTGTCCGACTTTCGCACGGGCCAGTGGGACAGTCCCGCCGAGGCGCGGGAGTTGTTGCGGGAAGTCCGGCAGTCGCCGGCCGAAATCCACCTGGTGGGCTGCGCGCGCGAAGCACGCCAGAACCTGGCGGTGGTCGCGCTGAGTCCAGCGAACGAAACGCGGGCGGCGGGCGTGCCGCTGATGGTCAACGCGATGGTCAAAAACTTCGGCCCGGACACGGCGCGGAACGTCCAGTTGAAAGTCCGCACGAACTTCTACGATCCGGAACTGGAGCAGACGGCTTCCCCGGAACAGTTGCGACCCAAAGTGGACGAGTTGCCGACGGTCTTGATCAACGAGATCGAGCCGGGCCAGACCGTGACGCGCAGCGTGCAGGTGCTGTTTCCCAAGCCGGGCCGGCACGTCGTGGAAGCCGCCTTGCAAGACGACCCCGTCGCCGTGGACAACCGCCGCTGGTGCGTGATGGACTTCCCGGAGGGCGAACCGGTGTTGCTGGTGGACGGGTCGCCACAGCAGCGGCACGCCTATTTCCTGCAGTCGGTTTTCGAGCCGGGAGGTCGGGCCAACACCGGCGTGCGGCCGGAGATCAATCCGCCTGCCTTCCTGCGCGACACGCTGCCGGAAATGCTGCAGAAGTACCGGGCGATCTACCTGCTGGACGTGCCACGCCTGGACGATCGGGCGATCGAAAACCTGGAAGCGTACGTCCGCAGCGGCGGCGGCTTGGCGATCTTCGTGGGTCCGGAAGTGAACCTCAATTTCTATGCCAATCAACTGTACAAAGAAGGGCGGGGGCTGATGCCGCTGCCGCTGGCCCGCGAGGCCGACTTGCTGATGGATGACGAGCAGAAAGTGCCGGACATCGAGCCCGCGGAGCACCCGGTGTTCAGCGTGTTTCTGGGCGAGCGGAATACGTTTCTTCGCCAGATCACCGTCGAACGCTTCCTGCGCCCGCCGGACGATTGGAAGCCGGCCCCGGATTTGTCCGTCCAGATCGCCGCCGCGCTCCGCAACCGCCTGCCGCTGGCCGTGGAACGGAAGTTTGGCGAAGGCCGCGTGATGGCGTTTCTGAGCACGGCCGCGCCCGTGTGGAACAACTGGGGCAACGATCCCAGTTTTGTCGTCGTCGTGCTCAAGCTCCAGTCGTACTTGGCGTTTGCACAACGGGCCGTCCGGCAGGATCTGGTGGGCAGCCCCGTGTCGGTCGCCATCCAGGCCGACCAATACCGCCAGGAGGTCACGTTCGTGACGCCGGGCGACACGTCGGAAACCCGGAACGCGATCGAGCGGATCGCAGCCAAAACCGGGCCGAATTCGACGGTCCTGACGGCCCGCATCGGCAACGGCGGAGCCAACGGTCCCGGCGAGACGGACCGCAGCGGTGTCTACGAAGTCTGGCCCGTGACGCTGGCCGGAGAAGCGGACGTGCGGCGGCACGCCTTGAACGTCGAACCGAGCGAAGGCGACTTGGCGCTGCTGGCCGGCAAACCGTTGCTGGACAAGCTGGATCCGGTCCAGGCTGATTACAAGCATGCGGAGGAATACGAGTACGATGGGACCAGAACGGAAGGCAACAACCGCAGCCTGCTTTTGATGGCAGCCTTGATCGGCTTGTTGTTGTTGGAACAGGTCATGGCCTACTCGGCCAGCTACCATCCGCCGCGGGCGGCGGTGGGAAAGGCAGGATGATGAGCGAGGGAAGTCCGCCGCAGGAAACGGCATTCGTCGGGTGGGCCAAGTCCTCGCGGCCCACCGACAAGGGTTTGACGTGAACCGGTGGGCCGCGAAGACCTGGCCCGCCCTACCTGGTTAAGGATCAACGCATTGACGACGCCGTGTTGGCTGCTGGCCGCTGAAACGGCCAGCACGTTTCACCAGTTCGCTCGCTTGCAAGCCATGTCACAGTGGTGGCATTGGCTGGTGCTGGTGGCTTTCTGCGCGGCGGTGCTGGCATGCGTGATCGGGATGTACCGCAAGGACAGCGCCGAACTGTCGCGGGGTCTGGCCTGGGCTCTGATTGCCCTGCGGCTGGCGGCTTTGGCAGGCGTCCTGTTTTACTTCCTGGGACTGGAGAAGCGCACCGAGCGGCAGTTGGTCAAGAACAGCCGCGTCGTGCTGCTGGTCGATACCAGTCAAAGCATGGGCCTGCAGGACAGTGCGCCGTCCAGCGGGCCGGCGGGCAAGACCCGCATCCAGCAAGTGGTGGGCGAATTGGCCGCAGGTCCGTTGCTGGAACAGCTTCGCCGACAGCACGACGTGGCGGTGTATCGTTTCGACCAGGCGTCCCGGCCGGTTGAAGTAGCTTCGTTTGCCCAGCGCGTTGCGGAGCAGGCGGACGCTGCTGAGGTTTCGGCCGAAGAGGCCTTCCGGCGCTCGCTGCGCGAGGCGCGCCAAGCGGCGGCGGTGGCCGGATTGGCGCTGTTTTCGGGCCTGTTCTTCGTGCTCGTCTTCCTGTTCGTGGTCCGCCGGTCCGCCGACCCGGAGCGAGGCTCCTGGACCTTGCCGGCGGGAGTTTTCCTGCTGATTCTCGGATTGGTCGTGTTGGCGGTGGGCAGCCTCCGCAATCCGGACGTCAGGTTCCTGGTCATGATCGGCTGGAAAGCGCCGCTGGCCCCCGGTTCGCCGACGGACCGAGCCACCGACGCGCGGCCGGCCGCGGACCAATCGCGTCAGCCGCAGGACGTCGACTGGGAACACGAACTGGCCGCCCGCGGACTGCAAACGCGGTTGGGCGACGCCGTCCGGTATCTGGTCAACAAGGAACGCGGCGGCCCGATCGCGGGATTGGTGGTGTTCACCGACGGACGGCGAAATGAAGGCGTCGAGCATACGGCTGCGGCGGCGCTGGCTCGGCAAGCCGAAATCGCCATCTACCCGGTGGGGCTGGGCAGCGACCGCCAGCCGACGAACATCCGCGTCGTGGACTTGGAGGCTCCGGAGCGGGTCTACCCCGGCGACCGGTTCACGCTGACCGGCTACGTCCAGGCCACCGGCATGGCAGGCCGTTCGGTCGAGGTGCGTCTCACTTCCGCGCCCACCGGCGCGCCGGATCGCGAGAGGTCGGAGACAGTCGAGCAGGAGGACCGCGTCGAACTGGGCGGCGCAGGCGAAATCGTGGCCGTCAAGTTCGAGGTCACGCCGGACGAAGCCGGCCGCCGCACCTTTCAACTGGCCATCCGGAACACGGCGCCCGACAGCAACCCTCGGGACGATTTCAAGACAGCCAACGTCGAGGTCGTGGACCGCAAGACGCGCGTGCTGCTGATCGCGGGCGGCCCGTCCCGCGAGTACCAGTTCTTGCGGAACATGCTGTACCGCGACAAGGACATCGCCTCGGACGTCTGGCTGCAGACGGGCGTCCAGGGCATCTCGCAGGAAGCGGACGAACTGCTGCTCCAATTCCCCGAAACCACCGCAGAGTTGTTTGAGTACGACTGTATCGTGGCCTTCGATCCCGATTGGACGCGGTTGGATCTGCTGCAGATCAAGAGTCTGGAGCAATGGGTGGCGGACAAGGCGGGCGGCCTGATCGTCGTCGCCGGGCCGGTCCACACGCCGCAATGGGCGAACGTCCGCCAGGGCGATTCGCGGCTGGACACGATCCGCGCGTTGTATCCGGTCGTCTTCTACAGCAGCGGGCTGGCCACGCTGGGTGTAGGCCGGTTCGGCGGCGAGGAGCCGTGGCCGCTGCAGTTCGCCCGCGAGGGGCTGGAGTCCGAGTTCCTCTGGCTGGAGGACTCGGCCGTGACCAGCGAAGCGGCGTGGGCGTCCTTCGAGGGCGTGTTCGGGTATTACGCGGTCAAGGATCCCAAGCCGGCGGCCCGCGTTTACGCCCGTTTCTCCGACCCCAACACGGCCATCGACGGCCAGTTGCCGATCTATCTGGCGTCGCATTTCTACGGAGCCGGCCGCGTGTTCTTCCAGGCCAGCGGCGAAATGTGGCGGCTGCGCACGGTGGACGAAGCCTACTTCGAACGCTACTACACCAAGCTCATCCGCTGGGTCGCCCAGGGCCGGCTGCTGCAGGATTCGCGGCACGGCGTGCTGCTGGTCGACAAGGACCGCTGCCTGCTGGGCGACACCGTCGCCGTCCAAGCCATGCTGACCGACGCCCAGGGCCAGCCACTCGCCTCGGCAGAGCAAGTGGCGACGTTGATCCAGCCGGATGGCAGCCGGGTGAAACTGACGCTGAGGGCCGTCCAGGGCGGCGTTCGCGAAGGAACCTTCGCCGGCCAGTTCACGGCCGTGCTGGAAGGCGACTATCGCGTCGAACTGCGGCCGCCCCACGGGGAATTGGACGAGTTGCTGGTCCGTGAAACCCGCGTGCTGGCGGAGGAACTCGAAATCAAACAGCCGGAACGGAACGACCCGCTGCTGCTGGACATGGCCCAAACAACGGGCGGTGCGTATTATGTGGGTATCGACCCGGCGATGGGCCGCAGCGGCAGCCAGCCGCCGCTGGTGAACGTCTTGCAGCCGCAGGACCAGGTAACCTATCTCCCCGGCCTGCCCGACCCCGATTTCGAACGGCGGCTGATGGGATGGCTGATGGCCCTGATTTGCGGCGCCCTGAGCCTGGAATGGCTGTTGCGCCGCCTGAGCCGGCTGGCGTGAGGGAAGGATGAAGGCACCACTGACCACTGACCACTGACCACTGACCACTGACCACTGACCACTGACCACTGACCACTGACCACTGACGAATGACCACTGACGAATGACCACCTCCAGCCGACAACTTGATCCGCGACTGAGTGGCCTGCTCCTGGGGCTGCGGTGGCGGATTCGTGTTTACGTTTGGCTGGAGGGACTGGCGTTGGCCGTGATCTGGCTGGGCTTCACATTTTGGGCGGCGCTGGCCCTGGACTATCTGCCGGTGCTGGCGGGGGCCAGCGAGATGCCTCGCGCGGCGCGGGCGGTGGTGCTGGCGATTGTCGCCGCGGGCTTGGCCTACATTCTGTTTCACTGGGTGTTCCGTCGCGCTTTCGTGCCTCTGGCCAACCGCAGCATGGCGGTGCTGCTGGAGCGGCGGTTCGGCATGTTTCGCGACAGCCTGGTGACGTCGGTCGAGTTGAGCGAGCAACCCGACCACGCTCAGACGTTCGATGCGTCGATGCTGGCTCACACCGGCCGGGAGGCGTTGGAGGATGCCGGCCGCGTGCGGTTGGGGGCCGTCTTCAATTACCGGCCCTTGGTCCGGAGCCTGCTTGGCGCCCTCGTCCTGCTGGGAACGATCGTCGGGTTCTACGCGCAGAACCGGCAGGCGCTGGCCGTCTGGGCGCGGCGCGGGTATCTCTTGCGCGACGAGGCCTGGCCGCGGAGCGCGTCGATCGAGGTGGTCGGCGTCGAGTTGCTGGGGCCGGAGGACGCTCCGCAGGCCGCGGCCGACGTGCCGCTGATTCCCTTCCGCGACGGCAGCCTGAAGGTCGCCAAGGGCTCCAACCTGCGGCTCAAAGTGCGGGCCGCTCTCAAAGCCAAAGTCGTTCCCGAAACCTGCACGATTCACTACCACGCGGCGGACGGCCAGCGGGGACGGGTGACCATGAACCGCATGAAGCGGAGCCGGGACGAGTACCAACAGTACACGTTTTCGGGCCAGCCGCTGCAAGGCATCCTGACGGACATCCACTTCGACGTCGTGGGCTACGACTGCCGCGTCCGCGACTATACGATCCAGGTGGTGGACAGCCCGGCGGTCGTGGGCGTCGATTTGGACTGCAAATTCCCCGCGTACATGGTCGACCAGAAGGCGGGCTCGTGGCTGCCGCGGACCGTCGCCTGGACCAATTCGACGCAGTTGCCCCAGGGCACGGAAGTGACCATCCGCGCGCACACCAACAAGCCGTTGAAACGCGTTGACGTGTACAACGTCCAGACGCAGGACATCCGCACGCTCGGCGAATTCGACCCTGCGGCCCTGCAGCAATTCGTGGTTCCCGTGGGCCGCTTGGAGGCGAACCTGACGCTGGACGTGACGCTGTTCGACGCGGACGACGTCGTGACGGAGCGGCCGTATCGGATCTTCCTGGCGGCGATTCCGGACGAAGCTCCGCGGGTCGAGGTGCGGCTGAAGGGCATCGGCACCGCGGTGACGCCGGACGTGATGATCCCCGCCTGGGGAACGATCTCCGACGACTACGGCGTTGACAAGGCCTGGTTTGACATGATCCTCACGCGGGCAACCGTGGCCGAGAACGAACAGAAGGACGAGCCGTTGGCGCGCGAATTTCCCCTGGCCCAGGGCGGCCAAGTCGAGGCCGCGGTCGACTTCCGCGAGCTGAGGTCCCAGGCCGACAAGGTGGAACTGAAGCCCAAGGACAAGTTGTCGTTGGCCCTTCGCGCTGCCGACAAGTGCGGTTTGGACGCAGGGCCCAACGTGGGCAGCGGCGACCGGTACCAGCTGGACGTCGTGGCGCCGGAGACCCTGCTGGCGATGCTGGAAGCCCGCGAAATCGGGCTCCGCCGCCGCTTCGAACAGATCATCCAGGAAATGACCCAGGCCCGCGACTTCCTGAACCGCGTCCAAGCTCCGCCGCAAACCGAAGGCCGGGAACCGGGCGACGCCGAGCGTCCGGGCCGCGAACCGGGCGACAAGGCCGGGGACGCACCGACGGCCGCCGAGCGGGCCCAATCCCTGCGCCTGCTCCGCGTCCAACAGGCGCTGCAACAGACGCGCAAAAGCGCTCAAGAGCTGCTGGGCGCGGCGGCCGGGTTCCATGACATCCGCGAAGAGTTGATCAATAACCGGGTCGATACGGAAGATCGCAAGAAGCGTCTGAAAGAGCAGATCGCCGATCCGATGCAGTGGATCGGCGAAACCATGTTCCCGGAACTGGAACGTCGCGAGGAGGTGCTGGAACAACGCCTGTTGGACGATTTGGCCGCAAAGAAGTACGATTTGGACAGCGGCCGGCAGGAAGCTGCCGCGGCGGTGAGCCAGGCGAACGACGTGCTGGCGGAAATGGAGCGAATCCTGCAGCAGATGCTGGACCTGGAGACCTTCAACGAACTGCTGGACATCGTCCGCCAATTGATGGATGACCAGCAGCGGATGATCGGGGAGACACAGAAGACCCATACCGAACTGCAGAAGAACTTGTTGCGCGATTTGGAGTAACAGCGGCACAAGGGGTCAGGCTGACAGAATTCAGTTTTCGCGGGGACCAGTCGTTCCCTTGGGCTGGACGATCGGCCGCGAAAACCGAATTCTGGAAGCCTGACCCCAGCCCGGAGACGGCGGAATGAAAACTTCACGAAAGCGAATGTGGTTCGCCGTCCTGGTCTGCCTGATCTGGGGACCGCCGGCGCCGGCCGCCGATGGGCCACCGGGGCCGGAGATCAAGCCGTCGGTCGCCGCCGACGTCAAGCAATTGGTGGTCCATCAAGGGGCGATCGCGGACAAGTACTCCAAGCTGGAGAAACTGTTCGAGGACATGGCCCGCATCGAGGCTGTCAACGACCCGCGCCGCGCGGCGCTGCTGATGAAAGCCCTGGAACGGTCCAAACAGAACCTGACCGGCGTCAAGCTGAACAGGTGCGCCACGTCGCTCGAACAGTTCGAGGCCAGGAACAAGGCGGAACGCGAGGGCGTGCTGGGACTGCAGCGCGAGGCCCATCAGGAGATCAAGGCCTTGCTCGAGTTGCTGCTGAGCGAAAACCGCTCCGACCGTTTGAAACGCGAGCAGGACCGGATCCGCGAATACATCAAAGAAGTGGAACGCATCCTGCGACTCCAGAAAAGCGTCCAGGGCCGCACGGAAGGCGGCGCCGAACCAGGCGAACTCGCCAAGGATCAAGCCAAAGTCGCCGACCGCACCGGCGAACTCGCAAAACAGATCCGAGAAAACGAGGAGGGCGGCGCTGCGCGGCAGACCGACGCCAACTCCGGCGACCAGGCCAAGCCCGGCGAACAGCCGCAGGCCGAACACGAAGACCGTAAGGCGGCGGAAGGCAAAGAGCCGGGGCAGAACAAGGAGTCCCCGCAGGGCAAAGCAGCCGGACAGGGAAAGAGCCCCGCTCAAGGCCAAGCGAAAGAGGCCGGCCAGAAACGGGACTCGGACCAACCGGGAGACGGGCAGAACCAGCCGAAGAAACCGCCCAGTCCGGGCCAGGGCCACGGCCAACAGGGCCAAAG
Organism: Candidatus Anammoximicrobium sp.; assembly: GCA_012515235.1. Classification (GTDB taxonomy): domain Bacteria; phylum Planctomycetota; class Planctomycetia; order Pirellulales; family Pirellulaceae; genus Anammoximicrobium. The sequence continues at coordinate 54,591 of JAAYYU010000188.1, read as the reverse complement.
CCAGGGGGAAGCACAAGGCCAGCCGGACCAGCCGCAAGACCAACCGCCAGCCGACGAAGGCAACCCGGCCCGCAAACGCGTCGAAGCCGCCCAGGAGCGGATGCGAGAAGCCCGGAAACGGCTCGAGGAAGCACAACGCAACGACGCCGTCGCCGAACAAGAAAAAGCCAAGGAAGAACTCGAGAAAGCCAAGGCCGAGTTGGAGCGGATCCTGAGGCAGATGCGCGAGGAGGAAGTCGAACGCGTGCTGGCGCTGCTCGAAAGCCGCTTTCGCAAGATGCTGGAAATCCAAGTCCGGATCTACGAAGACACCGTGCGACTCGACGAGATTGACGAGCCGGAACGCGATTTGAAGATCCCGATTCCCGCCGGCAAGCTGGCGGTGGATGAACGCAAGCTGGTCGTCGAAGCCGACAAGGCGCTGAACCTGCTCCTGGAGGAAGGCTCCTCGGTCGCTTTCCCCGAAACGGTCAGCCAGATGCGGGATGATATGCAGCAGGTCGCCGACCGGCTGGACGCCGCCAAAGTGGAGGACATCACGCAGGGCATCGAACAGGACGTCATCGCGGCGCTGCAGGAGATGATCGAAGCCCTGCAGAAGGCGCAAAAAGACATGGAAAAACAGCGGCAGCAACAACTGGCACGGCCGGGCCAACCCCAGGACATGCCGCTGGTCGATGCCATCGCCGAGTTGAAAATGATCCGGGCACTGCAGCTGCGGGTCAACACCCGCACCCAACGCTACGCTCGGCTGCTGAAGGACGTGGAGGACCCGGTCGGCCAGGCGACCGATCAGGACTTGCGCGAGGCGCTGATCAAGTTGGCCGAACGCCAGGAGACGATCTACCGCCTGACACGCGACATCGTGTTGGGAAAGAACAAGTGAGGTTGGTTGCGGTGCGCATCTTCGCAGGCGGGGACTCCGGCCCGACCGAGTCGGAACAGAGTCCCAACCTGGCTGGATTCCGGCCGCAGGCCAGGATAGGAGCAGACGTGGATGACAGCAAATCGCTTTCTCCTCTGGATGGTGAGTTTGGCTGCCGTCGTCGCGCCGTTGCGGGCCGACGAGGAGCTGCAGAAACGCGCCACGTGGCAGCCGCCGCCGGTAGCGGAGGTCAAAGCCGCGGTCGAACAGTGGCTGGCCGCCCAAAGCCACGAGGACGCAACCCAGGCCAAACTCGCTGCGCTGTGGGCCGAGGATCAATTGCCGGCCGTCAGCGCCGACATCCTCGACCGGTTGGCCGAGACCATCGCCCTGGCCGTCCCCGCCACGCGCGATTTCGTGGCCTTGTGCCGCGGCGGCCAACCGCCCCTGGTCCTGTCCAGCCTTGCCGCGCTGCGGGACACGGACCAGCCGCCGTTGGTCAGGAACAACCTGCGGCTGCTGTACGGGCGCTGGCTGGCCCAGCACGCTTTGTACGACGAGGCTCTGGAGCAACTCGACGGTCTCCAGCCGGCAGACGTCGTCGATCCTGCGACGCTCCTGTTCTACCAGGCCGCTTGTCACCATCGGCTGCTGCAGAAGGAACCCTGCCTGGCGGCGCTGTCCCGCTTGCAGGAAAACAAGGGCAACATCCCGAAGCGGTTCGAGGTGCTGTCGGCCTTGATGGAAGCCGACCTCAAGCCGCTGAAGGCCGATTCGCTGGATGAAGTCTCCCGGATGATGGACGACATCGAGCGGCGGCTGGGTTTCGGCCGCGCCGGCAAGCGGGTGCGCAAGCAAGAAGACGACGTGATCGCCAAGCTGGACAAGATGATCGAGGAACTGGAAAAACAGGCCCAGCAGCAGTCGGCCTCCAGCAGCCAGGGCGGCAAGCAGTCCGCACAGCCGATGCCGGACAGCATGCCGGGCGGCGGCTCGGGGCCGGGCGACGTGGACCAGCGCCGCACGGGCATCCAGTCCGGCTGGGGCAACCTGCCTCCCAAGCAGCGGGAAGAGGCTCTGCAGCAAATCAGCAAAGGCCTCCCTTCCCACTACCGCGAGGTGATCGAAGAATACTTCCGCAAACTGGCCCGCGAGGGCAGCTAGCGCCAAACGGGAAACTGACACGGAGAGACGCTGTCCAGCATGGGTTCAGGCTTACAGAATTCAATTTTGGCCGATCGTGGCGTCAGCCAGATGGTACGACCCTGCTCGGCCAAAATTGAATTCTGTAAGCCTGAACCCAGCCCCGCTCCCAGCACCACCGCACGGCTCACGAGCGCCTTGCGACCTTGACCACGAAAGACGCGAATGCACGTTTTGACCCTGATTTCTCTGATCGTCCTGAGCACGCTGCCTGTGGAGGTACGCCCCTTGGCCGGGCCGTCCATCCGCGGTCAACTGGTCGAACTTTCCGCGGAGGCCGTCGTTGTCCAAACGGAAGCCGGCCCGCAGCGACTGGCGCTTGCCAGTCTGTGGGAGCTGACGGCCGCGCCGACGCCGGCTGCGGCCGATCGCCCCGTCACCGTGTGGGTCGAACTGATGGACGGTTCGCTGATTCGCGGCGACGGGTACGCGGTTGCCGCGGGCACCGCGACCGTCCGCACGCTTGCCGGCCAGTCACTGCCGATTCGCACCGCCGCGATCCGCGCAGTGCGGTTCCGCGACTTCGCCTCCGCGCCTCAGTTGGCCCAGCGTTGGCAGGAACTGCTGGAGGCCAAGGCCGCCGGCGATTCGCTCGTGATCCGCCGCGGCGACAGCCTGGACCAGCTGACCGGTGCGATCCGCGACGTCAGCAACGAGGCCGTGCAGTTTGAGTCGGACGGCGACGTCGTCCAGGCCAAACGGACGAAATTGGAGGGGCTGCTGTACTATCACCCTGCCGCCGGCGAGTTGCCGCGGCGATCGGCCCAAGTCACGGACGCTTGCGGATCGCAATGGAGCGTGAGATCGTGGAGCCAGACGGGCGGGCAGTTGGACCTCGTGACGGTCGCAGGCGTGTCCGTCTCGCTGCCCCTGGCGCAGCTCAAGCGGATCGATTTTTCCAGTGGAAACAGCGAGTGGCTGGACGCCTTGGAACCGCAGACGGTTTCCTGGCGTCCCTTCATCCCGACCAAGCTGCCCAAGGAAATGGTCGCGCGCCTGTTTGCGCCGCGCGGATCGGCGGCGCCGGGTGGCCATCCCCTGGTGCTGGCCGGCCAAGAGTACGAGCGCGGCCTGGCCGTTCGCAGCCGCACTGAATTGGTCTACCGGCTGGCCGGCGACTTCCGCCGATTCCTGGCCGTGGCGGGCATCGACGACCGCGTCCGTCCGGCCGGTCACGTGCGTCTGGTGATCAGCGGCGATGACCGCGAGCTGTTCGCCCAAACGATGACGGGCAGCGACGAGCCGCTGGCGATCGACGTCGACATCACCGGCGTCAAGCGGCTGAAGATCCTGGTGGATTTCGGCGAGCAACTGGATATCGCCGACTGTCTGGACTTGTGCGACGCGAGGATCACGAAATGAGGCTCTTCGGGTGCCGTGCTGCGCCGCAAGTCGGCGTTCTCTTCCTCGGTCTGGTTGGCCTGGCAGTCGGCGCAGCCCGCGTCGGCCAGGCCGAGCCGGTGTCCGCTGCGGTCCTGCAGGCCGAACAGCAGCGGATCGCCGCGGTAGCCAGAGCGGTCCAGACCGCGGTCGCCGTGTTTGCCAACGACGGCCAGGGCGGCGGATCGGGCGTCGTGATCACGCCCGATGGCTATGCGTTGTCCAATTTTCACGTCACCAAGCCCGCCGGCGATTGGATGCAGTGCGGCATGGCCGACGGCCAGTTGTATGACGCCGTGCTCGTCGGTCTCGATCCGACAGGCGACGTCGCGCTGATCAAGCTGCAGGGCCGCGAGGATTTCCCCTCTGCGGAACTGGGCGACAGCGACGCCGTGCGCGTCGGCGACTGGTGTTTCGCCGTCGGCAATCCGTTCCTGCTGGCCACCGACTTTCAGCCCACCGTGACCTATGGACTCGTTTCGGGCGTCCACCGTTACCAATACCCCGCCGGCACGCTGCTGGAGTACGCCGACTGCATTCAGACCGACGCGTCGATCAATCCGGGCAACTCGGGCGGGCCCCTGTTCAACGCCGCCGGGCAACTGATCGGCATCAACGGCCGCGGCTCGTTTGAAAAGCGGGGCCGCGTCAACGTAGGCGTCGGTTACGCGATCTCGATCAACCAGATCAAGAACTTCCTGGGCTGTCTTCGCAGCGGTCGCGTCGTGGATCACGCCACGCTGGGCGCCACCGTGTCCCGTGACGAGGACGGCCGGATTCTCGTGACGGACATCCTGGAAACCAGCGACGCTTTCCGCCGAGGTTTGCGGTACGGCGACGAACTCCTGGCGTTTGGCGGCCGGGCGGTCACGTCGGTGAACGGCTTCAAGAACGTCCTCGGCATCTTCCCCAAGGGTTGGCGCGTGCCGCTCCGCTACCGCCGTGACGGCGAACGCCGCGACGTCTTTGTGCGGCTGATGGGCGTCCACGGGACGGAGGAACTGCTGCGCAAGGCCGAAGGGGCCCTGCCCGTCGAAGAGCCGCCTCTGCCCAAGCCGCTGCCCCAAGACGAGCAACCCGGCGACGCCGACAAACCCAAGCCGAAAGCGCACGGAGAACAGGGCAAGTCCGTGCCGGGCGGGCAGCCTCAACCGCCGCGCATCGTGCCGCGGGAAAAGGTGCGCCGCCAGGAGCCTGCGCCTCGGCACCTGGAAAAACTGATCGTCAAGCGGCCGGGCTATGCCAACTACTACTTCAACGAGCTGAACCGCAACCGCGTCTGGCGCACGCTGCTGGCCCACGGCGACTTTGCGCCGCTGGCCGGAACGTGGACGCTGGCGGGCACCGACTCGGCCGGCAGCCGGATCGAGATCGTTCTGGCGGGCGACAAAGTCACTGGCCGCTTTGCAGCCAAGCAGGTGGACGTCGATCCCGCGCGGGACTTGGACTCGCAACTGGCGCCGGAAGGCAGCGGCGGACTGCTGGTCGCCCTGCACCTGTGGCAACGCCTGCTCCGGCTGGGCCCCCAACAGTTTGGCGACGTGTACTATCTGGGCACCGTGCCCGTGCCGGATCGGGCGGGGTTGCACGACGCGCTGGTCGCGACGCACAACGTGGTCGAAGCCCGCTTCCTGTTCGACCCCGCCACCGGCCAGTTGGCTGGGATGGAGTTGTTTCCCGACGCTCAAGTTGATCCTTGCGAGATTTATTTCGACGAGTACCGCCCCGTCGACGGCCGCCAGGTGCCACACGCCCTGCTGGTCCGTCACGGCGACACGGTCTTCGCCCGGATCAGACTGGAGTCCGTCACCTTGGCCGCCAAGTAGGACAGGCTTGCCAGCCTGTCATGAACCGCACATGACATCTACCCTGACACGCAATGCGTTCCGTTCACTCCGGCCTCGGCCGCCGGCCGCAGCGTGGCTGGCGTGCGCGGCCGCGCTGCTGTTGCCCGCCGCGTCTCGCGTCTGCCGAGCCGCCGACGGCGCCTTCATCGACATCGCCGCGTCCGTCCAGCCCAAGATGGTCAAGATCTACGGGGCTGGCGGTCTGCAGGGATTGGAGGCCTATCAGAGCGGATTTCTGATCTCGCCCACGGGGCACGTGTTGACGGTTTGGAGCTACGTGCTGGACACCGACAACGTCGTCGTCACGCTGGACGACGGCCGGAAATACCAGGCCTCGTTGGTCGGAGCGGATCCGCGCCGCGAGATCGCCGTGCTCAAGATCGACGCGGACAGCCTGCCGCACTTCCGCTTGAGCGACGGGGTCGAGCCGGCCGTGGGGGATCGCGTCCTGGCGTTCAGCAATCTGTTCGGCGTGGCCGCCGGCGACGAGGACGCCAGCGTCTTGCACGGCGTTGTCTCGGCCCAGACGCAGCTGGCGGCTCGCCGCGGCGCCTTCGAGACGCCGTACGACGGACCCGTGTACGTGGTCGATGCCATGACCAACAACCCCGGCTCGGCCGGCGGCGCCTTGACGGACCGCCGGGGCAACCTGGTCGGCATCCTGGGCAAGGAACTTCGCAACGCCCTGAACAACACGTGGCTGAACTACGCCATTCCCGCGGGCGAATTGGTGACGCCCGTGGACGATATTCTGGCAGGCAAGACGTTGCCCCGGAAGATCGACGATTCGATTAAGAAACCGGCGGAGCCTTGGACGCTGGCGCGGGTCGGCGTGCGACTGGTGCCCGACGTGCTGTCCCGCACCCCTCCGTTCATCGACGCCGTGACGCCCGATTCCCCGGCCGCGCGGGCCAGGCTGCAGCCCGATGATCTGATCTTATTCGTCAACAACAGCGTCGTCACTTCCTGCGCCAGCGTCGTGGAGACCCTGTCGCTGATCGACCACATCGACCCCGTGCGCTTGACCGTCCAACGCGGCCAGCAACTGGCCGACGTGGTTCTGGAAACCAAGCAGTAACCCCGCTGCCCACCGACCTCGCGTCGGTGGAAGCATGACTGGCCAGCTATGATCCACACGCGATGCAGCCTTCGTTTCGCCCCCGCCCTCTGGCTCATCTCCCTGCTCTGGCCTCCGTCCGCGCCCGCGGTCCAAGACGACCTGGTCGCCTTGGAAGAGCAAGCCATCAAAGCCGCGGTCGCCAAGATCGCGCCGTCCGTGTTGCGGATCGAGACCATCGGCGGCTTGGAACGCGTCGAACGGGTGCTGGTCGGCACCGGCGCGACCACCGGCCTGGCCGTGTCGCCCGACGGCTACATCATCTCCAGCGCGTTCAACTTCATTCAACAGCCGTCATCGATCCTGGTCACGTTGCCCAGCGGCCGGCGGGCGACGGCCCAGATCGTGGCTCGCGACCGCAGTCGCATGCTCGTGCTGTTGAAGGTCGCCAGCGACGAACTGCTGACCGTTCCCCAGGTCGTGCCCCGCGAAGAGATGGCCGTCGGCCAATGGACCATCGCCGTCGGGCGCACGTTCGACCAGCCGTTGCCGAATGTTTCCGTGGGCATCCTCAGCGCCACCAGCCGCATCTGGGGCAAGGCGATCCAGACGGACGCCAAGGTCTCGCCGAACAACTATGGCGGCCCGCTGATCGACATCCGCGGCCGCGTGCTGGGCGTGCTCGCGCCGCTGTCCCCGCAGCAGCAGGACGAAGTCGCCGGCGCCGAATGGTACGATTCGGGGATCGGTTTCGCGATTCCGCTGGTCGATGTCTTGCGGCATCTGGACAAGTTGAAACGCGGCGAAGAGCTGTATCCCGGCCTGCTGGGAATCACGCTCCAGGGCAACGACATCTACGCCGATCCGCCGGAGATCGCTGCGGTCCAGCCCAAGTCGCCTGCCAGGAAAGCGGGCCTGCAGGCCGGTGATCGCATCGTCGAGGTCGCCGGAATCAAGATCGCGCGGCAAACCCAGTTGCGGCACGCCCTGGGACCGCGATATGCCGGCGAGCAACTGAACATGGTCGTTCTGCGCGGCGCGCGGCGCGTGGAAATCGTGGTCGAGTTGGCTGGCCGGCTGGAACCGTACGAAACCCCGTTCCTCGGCTTGCTCCCCGATCGCTCGCCCGCCGCCAAGCCCGGCGTGGTGGTTCGCTACGTCTACCCCGGCAGCCCCGCGGCGAAAGCCGGCCTTCGGGCCGAAGACCGCTTGGTCCGATTGTCGGACAAACCGGTCGCGGACGTGGCTTCGGCCTGGGAAATCCTGGGCAACTACGAACCCAAACAACGAATCAAGGCGGCCGTCCAACGCGCAGCCGAGACACGGGAATTCGAGCTGGAATTGGCAAGCCTGCCGACGGCGATCCCGCAACACCTGCCGGCCGCCCGCAGGCCCGTCCAGGCGTCGGCCGCCCAGCGGCCGCCCGTCGGCGCAGTGAACGTCAAACTGCCTGAAGAAACGAACGAGTGCTTTGCCTACGTGCCCGACAACTATCACCCGGAGGTCGCCTACGGGCTGCTGATGTGGCTGCACGAACCGGGCGACGTCGACCGTGCGCAGCTGATCGAAACCTGGAAAGGCGTCTGCCAGGCAAACGACTTGATCCTTCTCGTCCCGCAGTCGGCCGACCCGCAACGCTGGCTGCCCACCGAAAGCGACTACCTCCGCAAGACGCTGGACGAGGTGATCGCCAAGTACCACATCGACCGCACACGGATTGTGGCTTGCGGCCGTCAAACGGGCGGCGCCATGGCATTGCTGACAGCTTTTTCGCATCGCAGCCTGATCCGCGCGGCCGCGGCCACCGACACCGTCCTGCCCGGCCGGATCCAAGTCCCCGCCAACGATCCGATTGAACGCCTGGCGCTGATGCTGACGGTGGCCGAAAAACAACCCGTTGGCGGCCAACGCATCGAGGAGCAGGTCAAGCGGCTGCAGGACATGAAGTACCCGATCATCCTGCGGAAACGCCCCGGCGAGCCGCGCCCGCTGGACGACCAAGAGCGAGCCGAACTGGTCCGCTGGATCGACACCTTGGACCGCTTCTGAAACGGAGCCACGATGAAGGTCCGCGACCAATTTCAGAATGCGCCGGAGGGACGAAGCAGCAGCCCCCTCGACGACACAACCCACGACTTCCTGTAACCCGGCTTCCTCTGCAACAGCGGCATCAAAACCGACGGCCAGACGGAGCAGCACTCTTGCGTATCGCCAGCACGTAGTACGGGCTGTCCGGCCGAGGCTTTTCCATGCTCCGCCGGCGGCCGCTGCGCAACAGGTCGATCTCGACCAGGTTGACATGGCGCTCCTGAAACACCTGACGCTTGCGGTCGTAGCAACGGAGGCCGAAACAACCTCCCCGTTTCGGCGAGAACTGGCGGCAAGCCAAGGCACGCGCTGACTCGCACGGTGGAATCCGCAGCGACTTTGCGCGGGGAGCCTCCTCTGCGCCACCACGCTGCTTGCCAGCGTGGTGGCGAAAATTCGGAAAGTTATTTCGGCCGCCGTTGCTACTCCAGCTAACCCGCCGAACCAGCCCGCTGGTTGAACGGCGATAGCACCTCGATGCAGGTTACCAGCCGCCGCAGCGGATCAAGTTCCCGGATCTCCAGGAAGACCTCCTGATGCTCGATCTCCATCAACGCGTGCATCACGACCGCTCGCGGATCGGACTCGGCCAGGGCGACATACCCCGACCAAAAGACCCGGCATCCTTTCACGACGCCGCGGCGCAAACTGGGAGCTTGCGCCACTCATTCCTCGAACGATGCCAACCGCCAGTCTGGAATTCTGCACGTCAAAACCACTCGTCATCGGAGCGCCGCCAGGACGGCCATTTCGTCCGCCGTCAGCGCTCGGTCGTAGATCCGTACGTCGTCGATCCGGCCCTGGAACCAGATGGGTGTCTCCTCGTGGCGGCGCCGGCCGATCAGCAAGGGCTGGCCGCTGGTCAAGTCGCCCAGGACGGACAGATCGTGTTGGCCGCCGCTCGGCCGGCCGTCGACGTACGCCTGGCCCTGGTTGCCGCGGCGCACGAACGCCAAGTGCATCCACCGCTGAGCGACCAGATCCGCCGGGTCGGGATGGAACGTCAGATGATTCTCTGCGCGAAAGCAGCAGGGAGTCCAGCCCCAGGACCATTCATGTTTCTTGAAGCCGTCGGCCTTGGCGAAAATGATCATGTTCCCGTCATGTTCCTTCCAAATCCACGCCGCCAAGGTGAAATCGGCTTGGCCGAGTTCGAAATCGGCGGGCCCCTCGGCAGAGGCGTCTTTGCCGTCCAGCAGCAACGCGCCGCCAATCCGGCCGCCGTCCGGCGCCCAGGCCGCGTGGCCCTTCAGCCGGCCGTGCCGACCGCTGCCGCTGGCGTCTACCACCGTGTCTCCGTCGCTTGTGTCCATCGTGTAGTGCAGCACCATCCGGTCCGCGCCGAAGGTGACCTGCGCGTCCGGCGCCGCAAGATTACGGGCCGCCGCCGTATCCGTGACGCCGTGGACGGTCAAGCGATACGTCGTGCCCGGCGTCAACGGTGTCGTACGAAGCCGCACAAGCGCGGGGACGGCCTGCGGCTGGGCCTCCCGTATCTGCACGCCCTGGTCGATCTGATAGTTGGCGGCCAAGCCGGCGGTGGCGGGATCAACGGGTTTGCTGAACCGCACCCAGACCTGCTCCGCATCATCGCCCGCCAGCACGCCGCGCAGCAGTAACGGCGTCGTGTCGGCCGGCGTAACCACTTCACATTCCGGGCTGCGCGGTCCAACCGGAGCGAACTCCCGGACCCGCGCCGCGACGCTGTAGCGATAGACCGTGCGTTCGGTCAAGCCGTGATCCTCCAGCGACGTGGACGTCGTGGTCGCCACCGGAACGCCGTCGCGATACACCACGTACAGCGCCGCTGGCTGGCCCGCCGCCACCGCGGATTGCCAACTCACTTGAACGCAGTCCGGCCCCAGGGGCTTTGCCTGGAAATCCCCAGGAGGCGGAAGCGGCGCGGGGGACGCACCGCCGTATTCCTGCGGAAAATCGGGACGCAGACCGATCGCGTCGTACTCCATCCGGCTCGCGTCGAAGTCCGCTTCCCAGCTCACATTCTCCGTCGCGGCCGACGCGCCGTTCTCCGGCCCGTGGCTGCGCAGCTGCCGGCCTTGCATGCGGACGATCTGCACGTGGCGGAAGACCTGGTGCATGGCCATCTGGGGCCAGTCCAGGAAGATGCCATCGGGAGCGATGTCTTGCATGGAGGGGATTGCCCGGCAGTCGGCCACGGTGATCTGCTCGAAGGTGTTCACCGCGTCGCCGCCGGGGATGTTCAAGTTCGCGGCGTGCAGCGCGCCCATGTCGCCGCTGTCCTGGCCGCAGCGGTAGATGCACAGATGGTGAAACCGGTTGCCCCGGCAAAATGGGAGATTCGCTTCGAAAACCAACGGGCCGTATTGCTCTCCGCTGTTGCCGCGGACCGTGACGGCGTAGCGGACGGAATCGGACAGCTCGCAGTATCCTACTTCGTTGTCGCTCACGTTGAACGCATTCACACAGGCGGCGTAGCAGTGGATTTCGCCCACGTGGTGGATGCGGCAGTTCAAAACCCGGTTGCGCTCGCAGCGGTCTTCGGTCGCTTTCGCCTTGTCCGGGCCGGAAAAGCGGTTGCAGAGCGTCACGCCGTTGACGCCCAGGTGCTCGATCCAGCATCCCGTGACGAGATTGTCGGCGTTCTGCCCAATCATCATGATGCCGCTGCGCCCGCTGTTCTTCAGGTGGCAATCGCGGATCTCGACGTTTCGCGTGTTGCTCATCCAGACCAGCGCGCCGTCCCGTCGCCCGTACTGGGTCGCCCACCAGCCGGCCTGCGGCGCGTCATCCGTCTCGGCCAGCATCAGGCCCACCAGCGAGACGTTTTCGACGCACTGTTCGGGGGAGACGCCCTGGAATTGGATCAGCCGTCCCAAGACGGGCGCGGCGATACCCAGCGAGTCCGGATGCCCCTCGCCCAACGGTCTGTAATACAGCGTGTGCTCAACCGCATCGAGGCAAAACTCGCCGGGCGCATCGAGGAAGCCCAACTCGTTTTCGAGAAAGAAGCGGGCCTGCGCTTTCACGCCCATCCAGAAGCTTCCGGCGATGGTGATCCGGCGCTGTTGGGGGTCGATCGCCACGACCTTGCGCAGCGTGCGCATCCAGTCGCACTTGCCTTCGGCAAACAGCAGGATGTCCATCGTGGCCGGCGCCGTCACGGGAGGAGCGTCTTCGGGCCGATAGACGAGCCAGCCCGTCGGTTCACGTTTGTCGGCGGCCGGCTGGGGGCTGCCCTCGACGCTCACCAGGTACCGCCCGCGCGCCGTCGGCATGTTTGGGTGATGCTCGTAATTGGGGAACCTTGCCTTCCACGCGCGCCGGCCGTTCTCGTACAGCGTCTGGAACCGCCCCCCTTCCGGCACCGCAATCTTCCAGATCCCGTCGCGATGCGGCTGCCAGCCGACCAGGGGACGGCTGCCGAGAATCCGAGCCTGGCCTGGCCCCCCGACGCTGCGATAGATCACGCGGAACCCGTTTCGCCCGGAATCCGCCTGGGTGAATTCCAGTGTTTTGTCCAGCCGATATTCGCCGGGCAGGAGATTCACGATCAGTTCGCCGTCCATCGACGGGACTGCCTGCCGCGCAGCTTCCTGGGCGCAGTGGAGCGTTCGATACGGTTTCTCCGCCGTACCGGGATTGGTGTCCGCGCCATCCGGGGACACGTACAGCGCGACCGGTGCGGCCGCGGCGAGGGTGCCCGCCCCAAGAAAGCTGCAGGAAATCAAAAACCGTATCATCGAGTCCATCGTCGTATTCCCCTCAGAGCGTGTGCTGGCTAGTACCCGCCCGATGGCCCGGCGCCGTGTCCGCGGCCGGCGGGTCGGGCGTCTGACTCGCGGTCAAACGCAAGAGCAGCAAACGGTAAATGTCCTGGATCACAGCGGACCAGGGAACGGTCAAGCTCTCGGCTTGCGATTTCAGCGCCTACGCCGCGCCCGCCCGCTGACCGAGCCGGCATGTCTCGCCGCGGCCGTCGAGCTTGGCAATCCGGACCTCATCATTCTGGTTGCGACAGCAGCGCCCGAATCGGTTCCGGCGTGTCCGCGGTTCGCAGCGCTTGCCGAACGCTGCGCAAGACGTCCGGCTGCTGAACTTGCCGCACCAGCGGCATCAACGCCAAGCCGTCGGATCCGAACTTCAGCTCCAGCGCCAATTCGATTCCCTCCTGCAGGCCACTAATCTCGCCCTCCTGACGTCCCTCCTGGCGTCCCTCCTGACGTCCCTTTTCGCGGGCCCGTCGTTCGACGCTTGTGATGTACGGCATTTTCCGTTCCTCCTCGAAAGCGTACAGTTGTTCCTCAAACTCCTGTTCCAATTCCGGCGGCAGGTCCATGAGCCAGTCGATCAGCCGAAACAGTTGTCGAATTTCCTCGGCGGTCAACCCGCGCTCAAACAACCCTTTGACCAGCCGCAACTTCCACCGGCAACGCTCCGCCGGCAGGCGTCGGGTTTCCAGGGTCTTCAAGTGCGCCAGCACAACGGCGGCAAACGGGTTCCGGTTCGCCTCCAACTCGCTCATCCGCGAGCGGTAGTCCAACAGTTTGACCATGGGGAACCGCATTCGCAACGAGAATCCCCAACGGCGAAACTCGAATTGCCGTGGCCGCCAGCGGCGGTGTTCGTCTCCCAGCACTGCCAGACTGACAACGCCCCGGCGAAACCGGTCGTAGATGCGGTAATTGTAGATGTACATCCGCTCGCCAAACTGGTCGTCCCGCTGATGCTGGACCTCGACGTGGACCAGCAGCCACAACTCCCCGCCGTCCTTCGGGAAAACTTTGAACAACTTGTCCGCCAACCGCGGCCCCAACTCGCCCTCGCGCACGATCTGCTGCAACTCCTTGTCCAGACTCTCGTACCCCCGGCTCCAATCCACGTCGGCATGCACGTCGGGGTAGAAGAACTGGACAAACGGCTCCAAGAAAACCTCCAGCGCTTCCTTCCACGGGCTATCGAATTCGCTCATCGTGGTCCGCTCCCTCGAACGAGGCAAACTACGCACTTCACAATCATTATCGCAACTGACGCTGGTCCCGTCGAGTCCTCGCCCGTTTGCGGTGCCGAACCGCACAAGCGCCGGTGCCGCAGCGGGCCGCCGCCTGCCCGCAACGCTTCCCGACCGTCTGTTCCTGGTGGCCGCATCGAGCGTCCCCGAATTGCGGCCCGTGTTGGACGCGTTGTCACGGATCAAAGTCTACAATCTGAATCCACGCGAGATCGGCGCGATGCAGAAGTCCGATCCCGGCGACCGACTCCGCCGAGACGGCAGCAACGCTGCCAGCGTGCTGCAGCAATTCTCGGCCGACATCCGCCAACGCGTGACGGTTAACCTGTCGCGCATCGTACCGGGCGTGTCGGACGCAGAGACCAAGACGCTGGGTTCCCAGGAGACCATCGAATTCCGGCAGTCGGTCAAGGGCCAGGAGCATCCCTGGCGTTTCCTCGCCGGCGACATGTCGGATGGCGCCCTCCGCGCCTTCGGCATCTTGCTGGCCGTCTTTCAGGCCAAGGCCGCTCGCGAGGGCCGCCTGCCACCGAGCCTGATCGGCCTGGAGGAGCCGGAGATGCCCTGCATCCCGCAGCCGCAGGCGTGCTGCTGTCCTCCCTCCGCGAACGTTCCCAACACTGTCAGATCCTGGTCACCAGCCACAGCCCCGACCTGCTGGACAATTCGGATATCCCGACCGAATCCATCCTTGCAGTCGACAACCAGGATGGATTGACGCGGATCGGCCACCTCGACGAGGCTGGCCGAAGTATGTTGCGCGACAAGCTGTTCACGCCCGGACAACTGTTGCGTCAGAACCACTTGGCGCCGGACAGCAGCACCCTCAGCGACGTGAGCCACGAACGGCAGCTCAACCTCTTCGAGTGCAACGGGCGTCGTGATCGTCGCGCTGGCGTATCGCGAGACGTGGTTCCTCACCGCTGTACGTTCGTTGCGAGGCTTGCGCGGCCTGTGCCGCACGATCCTATCTTCCGCCCGGTCCGGAAGCGATCTGGGACGCCAAACGGGCGGCTCGGACCACAAATGGCCTTCGGCTAGATTATCCCGATGAATACGGCAGCAGTACTCGATTGTCTTCGGCCGATGGTTAAAATATACTGTCGGTTTGGACGGTCGGAATTCACACGTTGATATTACGGAAACATCGTCGTGGCAAAGACTTCGGACAAGAAGGCGGATAAAGTGGAACTTCCTGAAGTTCCGCTTGAACAATTTGAGGCAGGGGTACGCGCGCTGGCGGAACTGCGAGATCGCGGCAAGTTTCTCATTTTCCTGGGACGCAAGCGGTCAGCGCAGTTTGTCGGCGACGTAGAGGTATTTCGTGCTGAGTTGTCATCCAGGCAGCAGGGCCAAGAGTTGTCCCCAGAAGAGACGAAGGAAGTCCTCGACGAGATACGCCGCCACCTTTCGGCGCGTGTGAACATGGGAAGCAGTGAAGCTGTCGTTACAATGTTCACGAGAATGATTTCCGGCGACCGGTTGAAGGATCTGAAAGGGGCTGCCAAAGAGCAATTCCGGGAACAGGTTGAGAAAAAGGCTGCCCTTGTTGCGGAACAATTGTTTACCGAAGCGCTGAGAACTCGGTCGCTGCGGCTCAATTCCGCTACGGCAGCTTGCTTGGAAGAATTGGATTTTGAGATTGTGGAAGAGCGGCTTGCCTCTTCCCGCAATGAGCGGGTGGATACCCCGTTCGTGCGGCTCAAGATACGCTACTCCAAAGGAACGGAAGCTCAGACTGCCTTCCTGCGGATCTTCTTCGGGGAGGACATCCCGCTCCCCTTTCCGCAATCCGGGCTGGAGAGTTTTGAATTGGAGTGCGATGAATCCGACATTGACTTGCTGATGCTCCGGCTTGACGCTGCAAAGAAGCGGCTCTTGACGACACACGACAACGAGTCCGAGGTGGAAAATGGCTGAGCTATCGGAACTTCTGGACGAAGCGCAGGCCGCGTTCCTGCAGGCACCGGGCCGTCCTTTGCTGTTCTTGAGTCACGGCGGTTCTGGGAAGACCGACCTGTTCAAACGACTTGCCGAGTTTAGGACGGCCGTAGAGTCCATGCGCCGGGCCGAAGGGGAGACGTCTCCCGCCCGACGTGAAAAAGGGCTGACTGTCCGAGACGAGAAGAACACGTTGTTGGAGTTGGAGCAGCGGTGCAGCCAACTTCGCTTGGAGAACCAGTTGTTGCAGTCGCGAGTTGCGGAAGCGCGGAGAAATGCCGCACGAGAGACGCAACGATACGACCAACTGCTCTCCGAACTGGACAAGTTGCGTGCTCAGAATGACAGTTTGTTGGACATCTTGAAGGGGCGAAACGAGGCCATCGACGCGACCCTCGCTCTGTTGCTGGACCGAAAGCACGGCCATCTGAAAATGATCGAGTCCTACGAAGGCGTCGTCGAACATATCCACGGCGACACCGCCACCGTCGTATTCGACACGGACGACGACGTTGTCGAGCACACGTACACCCGAAGCCAGTTCACCGACGGAAAACTCCCCAACAAGGGTGACTGCCTTGCCGTGTACGTTCACGTTGTGCACGGTTCCGTCGATGGACGAGATGATTCGGAGCCATTGGAAGAACTCGATGACGAACCCTGCGAAAGAAAAAAAGTCACCGGTCCGATCGAGTTCTGACCGGAGCCGTATCGAGGTCTACTTGTTTGCCTGTGGCCACGGCGATACGATCCTCGTTCGCCTGCCCGACGGACGTTGGGTGCTCGTCGACTGTTACTTGCCTAAGACCGGCGGAGTGCGAAGTCGCTTCTTCGATTTCGTCCAGGAGAAACAAATCCAAACTCTGGCGCTCGTCTTCCAAACGCATCCTGACTACGATCACTTTCTGGGAATGCACGATGTTCTCAGGCATTTCATCGAGAGCGATGGGAAGTCTGTGGGGTTTTACTTCGACAGCGGTTTGACGGCGCAGCAGATCAGGGAACTGCTAGTGCAGCCGAAACGTCCGGGGCAACGCGAGTACCGGCGGCTTCAGCAGGCACTCCGAGCGTGGGACGAACAGGGAGATCTTGACTGGCGTGAGTTGGATGCCGAACGTCCTTCCGTCTCGCCAAAGGGCAGTAGTGGACGGATTGATTTCGTGCCTATCGGACCGGACGCGAAGGCGAAACGTCGGCTAACGGAGGCAAGTATCGAGGCTTACGCAAAGAACCCGAATGCCAAATTGGAGGCAAACGAGTTGTCGCTCGTCGTAGTTCTTGCGGTGAACGATGGAAACATGAAATTCAATGTCCTACTCGCGGCCGATGCCTCGTCCGCGGGTATCTCGCGGGCGCTGAAGGTCTGGCGCGACCACGCTCAGGAACGATCCACTGCAGCCCACTTCCAATCGATCAAGGTTCCGCACCACGGTTCCCTCAAGAACCATTTCACGGACTTGTGCAGGCTTGGCGGCGACGACGCCGAGGCCAAGGTAGCGGCGGTTTCGGCAGGCGAGAGGGATGCATTACCCGATCGTGAAGTTCTGGCCGACTTTCTCGATGCGGGTTGGACCGTCGTGTTGACGTCGTGCAGGAAAAGCCGAACAGTGAACCGACCGGGGGAACTTCATCTTCGATCTGCTGCAAAGGCCACCTTCGAAGAAAACACTATCGAACTTGAATGGAGCGTCGAAGGGGGATTCTTGTTCGGGCCGCCATCGGCCGTGTTCGAGAGGGAACACCTTACGGCTTACCAAACCGCAAAGGCGTGAGCGGGCTTGGCTCCCTTGTGCGGAGTCGGACGACGTCGGGCTTCTTTCGCTGGTGGTGGTCTGTGGGTACGATACCCGTATGGCATGGCGCATTACCGACCTAGTTGTGGACGGCGAACTCGACAACACCGTCAAGGGGCTACGCATCTGAACACACAGGGCCGGTCGTCGCATCGGCATCGAGCCAAAGCGGCGACAAGGCGCCGCACTCCAAAATGCTCGCGGGTAAAGGTTGAGCCGGGAACTGTGCCTGTCCCGGAGACCCAGACGATGACTTTGCAGAACACCGAAAACAAAGGAGTCCCTTTCATGTCGCGAGCAAACAAGTTGATGGTGGGTCTGCTGGCTGGCTGGTGCGTGGCGCGGCTGGTTTCGGCCGCTGCGGCCGAGGGAGAAATCAACATCGGGGCCCGGCGCGAGTTGTTTGTCGATCAACTGCTGATCGACCGGCTGGAGGGAGCCCGGCTCGAATTGCATGCCCCGCAACCGCGGGAGATTGTGCTGAAGTTCGACCAGCCGTGGGAAGGACTGTACTGCGGCTACGAGACGGTGCTGAAGGACGGCGACCTGTTCCGGTTTTACTACCGGGGCATGCCGGCCGCGCGGCATACGCTGGACGTGGAGGTCACCTGCGTCGCCGAGAGTCGCGACGGCGTCAACTGGACGCGGCCCAAGCTGGGCTTGTTCGAGGTGCAGGGGACGAAGGACAACAACGTCGTGCTGGCGCGGCATCGGGGCTGTCACAACTTTGCGCCCTTCATCGACGCGAACCCAGACGCCCCGGCCGACCAGCGTTACAAAGCACTCGGCGGAACCGGCGCTCCTGGCCTGATCGCCTTTGCCTCACCCGACGGGATCCACTGGCGGGAACTGCAACCGGAGCCGGTGATCACCAAGGGGGCCTTCGATTCGCAGAACAACGCGTTCTGGTCGGAGAGCGAAAAGCAGTACGTGTGCTACTTCCGCGTGTTCCGCGATAGCGTGCGGTGGATCGCCCGCACGACTTCGCAGGACTTCATTCACTGGACCGAGCCGGTTGACTTGGAGCTGGACGGCAAGCCGCGGCAGCACCTGTATACGAACCAAATCGACCCGTACGTGCGTGCGCCCCATCTGTACTTGGGGCTGCCCACGCGATTCCTGCCGGGGCGGCGGGTGGTGACCGACGAGGAGGCTTTCCGTATCGGCACGCCGAAGGAGTGGAACTACGCCAACGACTGTACCGACATCCTGCTGGCTTCGGCCCGCGGCGGGGTCGATTTCAAGCGTACGTTCCTGGAAGCCTACGTCCGGCCGGGATTCGACCTGGAGAACTGGACGTCGCGCGCCAACTACGCGGCTCGCGGCATCGTCCAGACGGGCGAGCGGGAATTGTCGCTGTACGTGAAGCACCACTCCGGATACCCCAGCAATCACGTGCGGCGATACTCGCTGCGGCCGGACGGCTTTGTTTCCGTGTCCGGCCCGTATGGCGGCGGGCAGATGATCACCAAGCCGTTCGTCTTTTCCGGCAATCGGCTGAACATCAATTACTCGACATCGGCGGCCGGCGGGCTGCGCGTCGAGTTGCAGACGGCTGACGGGAAACCGATCGAGGGTTTTTCCTTGGCAGACTGCCCGGAGATCATCGGCGACCGCATCGAGCACACGGTGAACTGGAAGTCCGGCGCGGACGTCAGCAAACTCGCCGGCCAGACGGTCCGCCTGCGGTTTGAACTGCAGGACGCCGACCTCTATTCGTTGCAGTTTTGCGAAGGAAGCTGAACCACGAAGTCCTTACTTCGTCGGGCCTGGCACTCGCCGCACCAGGATGCCGAACCCAATCAGCAGGACTCCGTGCATCAGCAGCAGGGCGGCGGCCAGCACGCTCAACTGCAGCGTGCGGGAGATCGACAGCGCAATCTCGTCCGGCTTCACCGTGCCGCCGGACGTCAGCGCAGTCGTCAGCTTGTGCATCGGAAACCACGTGGCCGCCAGCACGAGGGCGAAGCCCGTGACACTGGCGGCGGAGAACCGGCCGACAACGCCTACGGCAACGCGCGGCCGCGCGCCGTTCGGACTGCCCTTCAGACTGCCGCAGGACAGCACCAGCAGCAGCGCGGAACTTGCCAGCAGGCCCGCGAATCCCACGCGCGCTGGGGCCAAGGCGTATTCAGCCGCCGTGGCCACTTCGTGCGGCTTGGGCCCTGCTTCCGACGGCGCGGCGACGCGGAACGAAGCCAACTGGCGGGAGGCTCCCAGCCATAATCCGCCACCGCCGGCGGCACTTGCCGCGCCGGCGGCAATCAGCAGGATCAGCGCCAGCGAACTGAAAGTGGCCATACGGGCCAACTGGATCAGACCGGTCAGCGCCACCAGGCTCGCCGCGCCAAAAAGCAGACTGAACAGGGCCAACGCGCCGCAATACTGCAGCGACTCCGGCAAGGACCCGCCGGCGCGCACGGCAAAGACGTCGCGAAAAACGAGTAACGGGGCAGTGCCCAAACGCACCAACCCGACAGCGCCTCCGCAAGCCCCCAGCGAGCCCCCCAGAAACAGTTTGCCAGCAGTTGGGATCTCCATCGGTGTGTCCCTGAGGACGAAATTCGAAAACGTCTGCGCCGCCGTAATTCTACCCAAGGACCGTCATCGCGACAGCAGACGTTCTCCGCCGTACGTTCCGACCGAGTCTCCCAGAGTAAACGAGGCAGTTGGAATTGTTGGAAGAAAGTGTAAAGTGCAGAGTGAAAACTGACCAACCAGACCCCGTTTCACTTTTTCACTTTTTCACTTTTTGACTTTTTGACTTTCTTCCTCCCCCATGCCGCCTTCGTCCCCCACACGCGTCCGCTATCTCGTCGTGGCCGTCACGGCCCTGATGGCGGTGCTGTTGTACCTGGATCGCTTCTGCATTTCCTTTGCCGAAGTTTTTATCAAGGAGGACTTGGGCCTGACCGACAGCCAGGTGGGCTGGATGCTGAGCGCCTTTTTCTGGACGTACGCGCTGAGCCAAGTCCCTTCCGGCTGGCTGACGGACCGCTTCGGCCCGCGGCTCATGCTGACCAGTTACGTTCTGGGCTGGTCGCTGCTGACCGGCTTGACCGGTGTGGCCGCGGGCTTCGGGATGCTGATCCTGCTGCGATTGGGATTCGGCATCGCGCAGGCCGGCGCGTATCCGACGGGCGCCAGCCTCATCGGCAGGTGGATGCCCGTGTCGGCGCGGGCCACGGCCAGCAGCCTCGTGTCGGTCGGCGGGCGCGTGGGCGGCTGGCTGGCGCTGTTTGCCAGCGGACCGCTGATCGTGTGGCTGACGCCGGCTGCGACGCCCGCCACGCTCCGGCCGCGGGATTTGCTGGACGTGCCGCGGTTCTGCTACGAGCTTTCCGCTCCAGGCGGCGACGCCGACGTGGCGGCGGTCGTCAACGCCAAGATTTTGAACGCTCTGCCGACGACTACGCGGTCTGCCGTCTCGGACTGTGCGACCGCATATCGAGCGGAGCGGAATGCCGAGACAGAGCGCCGGAAGGCGCCGGGGCAGGGGAGGGCAGGGGGGGCCGACGTGGTTCCCCTCGCCGCGCCGCCCGGTCTCGACGCCGGGCAACTCACCGCCGACCTGAACGGCATGATCTCGCGGCGCGGGTTCTTCCGCCGCGCCGCCGCGTCGTCGTTGCCGCTGGAGCGAGAAGCCAGGCGGTTGCTGGCCCAGCGGCCGGAAGAGTTGGACGAGCGGCAGGTCCAGCGGCTGAACCGCCTGATCCTGGAAGCCGCCCACCGCGACACCGTGCGGAGACTTTACGGCGCAGGCTGGCGTCCGATGATGTTCGTCTACGGTTGCCTGGGACTGGCGGTCGCTGCGCTGGTGTGGTGGACGTGCCGCAACCACCCGGCGGACCACACCGGCGTGAACGACGCCGAACGGTCCCTGATCGAAAACCGCGCTCCTGCGACTCCGCCGTTGGGGTCAGACGTACAGAATTCAATTTTCGCGGGGACTGAATCTTCCACCGGGCAGGACGATGGGCCGCGAAAATTGAATTCTGTGCGTCTGACCCCAGATCCAGGGCAGGGCAGGGGGGCGCCCGCCGCCGCCCTCGCCCGCCTGGCCGCCAGTCTCAGTCTGTGGTTGCTCTCCGCTTCGCAGTTGTTCACCAACGTCGGCTGGGTGTTCATCGTGACTTGGGCCCCGCGTTATTTTCAGAGCGTTCACCAGTTGCCGGTCGAGGAGCGGGCGCTGCTGGTTTCGATTCCGCCCCTGGTCGGCTGGTTCGGCACCGTGCTGGGCGGCCTGTGGACGGATTATCTGCTGCGGACGATGGGCTTGCGGTGGAGCCGCTCGCTGCCGATCGGCTTGTCGCGGCTGTTGGCGGTCGGCGCCTATCTGGGTTTCTTGTTCGAGCCCTCGCCGTGGGGCGCGGTCGTGCTGTTCTCGCTGGTGGCGTTCCTGACCGATTGGAGTCAGGGGACGGTGTGGGCGTTCTGCCAGGACATCGGCGGACGGCAGACGGCCTCCGTGTTGGGCTGGACCAACATGTGGGGCAACTTCGGCGCGGCCGTCACGCCGCCGCTGCTGATCTGGATCATCGGCCCCAGCCAGAACTGGATGGCGGCGTTCCTGGCCTGCGCCGCTGCCTTTCTGCTGGCGGGGCTCACGGGCCTGGCGATCGACGCCACCAAGCCCCTCGCCGCCGGGGCAGGGCAGGGGGGAGGGGGAAAGACCACGTGGGTCGAACAGGTTGTGTTGCATCGCAAACCGGAAAAGTGACGGATGCGCGCACGGCGAGCGGGTCCTACGAATTGGGACTCTAAGGCGCGCCGGACGCCCCGAACAAATCGGGGATTCGCACGACGTTGGCGAACAGGCGGGAGTAGACTCGGCCGCCGTTCCAGATGTACAGCGTCTTGCCATGCCAGAGCATCTTGCCGCGGTAGTCGATCTGGGGGCGAACCGTCTCCAAGGTCCCGTCGGGGTGGATGCGGCACAACGACTCGTCGACGAACAGCCAACCGCAGCCGTCGGGGCCGCGGACCACGTCGGTGTGGTCGTAACGGCAGATGCCGGTGAAGGCGCGGCCCGGATACCGTTTCTGGAACAGCACCTTGCCACTGTCCGCGTCCAGTCCGTAGACCAGCGTCACGTCCTGTTCGCGCCCGTTCGAGTCGGGTTCCGTGGCGCGGGAGACGCCGATCACGGCTCGCTCGCCGGCTACGAACAACTGGTCCGGGTTCGTGGGCAGTTCGTCCAGGACGACCTCGCGGACGATCTCTTGCGTCTGCAGGTCAAACAAGAAAATGCGCCCCTTGGGGTCCGGCACCTTTTGGCCGACGGGGCGCGTGGCGATGGCCAGCGTCTTGCCGCCGTGGATCAGGCACAGGCAGCGCACGCCTTGGTGGACGAACCAGGGCTCGCGGAGGTTTTTCATCTCCCGGGTCTTGGGGTCGAAGATGGAAAATCCGCCGCCGGTCCGGTGGCGACCGTCGTAGCCGCCGAGGTAGATCCGTCCGTCCGGACCCTGGGTCATGCAGTGGGTCCACTTGACGCCCGTGCTGAAGTTCTTTGGATTCGTGCTCGGCGTCCCGTCTTTGTGGACCAGGTACGGCTGGCTGTGGTCGTAGTCGGCCAGAAACGAGACGTAGCCGCAGAAGTACGTGTGGCCTGCGGTGGGCAGGATCTGGTAGACGCTGCCCGGGGCCAGGCCGAGCCGTTCGCTCGTGCCGGTCAGCGGATCGAAGCGGAACACGGAGCCATAGAAGGCGGCCACGCCGATCAGCTTGCCGTCGGGCGTTACGCCCAGGCACTCGGTCGACATGCCGACCGGCTCCAAGCCCTTGATCTGCACCGTCCGCCACGCGGCCTCGCCCTTCTTGCGCCAGCGCACGGTGGCGACGGCGCCGTTCCAGTTGTTCGGCTCGACGTCGGTCAGATCGAACTCGATGCCCAGTTGTTCTTCGGCCTCCTTGGAGCGCGAGCCCGCGTAGCCGGCGACCTTCCACATGTTCGGCCAGGAGCGGTTGCCTTCCAGCGGCGGGCTCTTGTCGGGTTTGCTTTCGCCGGGCGGGTTCCGTTTCAGCGGGTTGCCCTGGGCGTCCCTCTGCGGCTGGCCGTCCTTCAGCGGGTAGGGGCCGAAGAACAGATTGCCCGCCGTCGTCCGAGTCACGCTGTTCCCCCCGGCCCTGGCCGGCTCCTGCCCGCTTTCGACGTCGAAGTAGCTCGTGGCTTTGCCGGTCCGGGTGTCGATGGCTGTCAGGAACCACTTGCCCTGGTTCGTCATGCCGCAGTAGATCCAGGGCTCTTCGACCTCCATCGTGTACACGCCCCAATGGATCTTGCGGCCGGCGGGCCTGTCGTAGTGGATGAGTGCCCGCCCGGCGGGGTCCCAGACGGACACGCCCCCGTTCACTTCGCCCACGTACACTCGGCCGCTGGGCGCGAGCACGACCTTGTACGGGCTGTCGCCCAAGGCCCCGACCCGGCGGTACTTGCCCGTGCGCGGGTCGTACTCGCCCAGGCTCGCCGGACGGGTCTTGCCCTCGAACAGGTAGATCAGCCCGTTGGGGTGCAGGAAGTGCAGCGACGTGACCCCGTCGCTGCCGTTGGTCTGCCGCGTCTGGCCGCTTTCCAACTCCACGTCCACCAGGCGGTGCCAGACGTCCTCCCACTCCTGCTCGCCGATGCGGTAGCCGTTGTTGTTGCCGAACTCCAGCAGCAGGTGCAACTTCGCCGTCTCCGGGTGCTTGTACAGCGTGCCGGCGTACAGCTTCAGCACCCGGATCGGCGTGCCGCAGTCGACGACCGTGAAGTCCTTGTTGATGGCCGACACGCAGGACTCCCCGGCCGACCAAGCCTGGGTACTCATCCCGACCAGGATGCACACGAGCGTCATGCGAATCATTGGGGGCACCTGCCTTTTTGACTTGGCGGACGATATCTGTCACATTCCAAGATCTGGCCACGGACGGCACGCGCAGCATACCTTGCCCCAGTCCGGCTGTCCACGCTTGAAGGCAGGCCAAGAGCCCCGTCTTCACTGCCGCTTTCTCTTCCCGAAGCCAATCAAGCGGCGGCTGATCAGATCCGCCGGGCAGGCCCGCCCGCCTCTTGCCGTGGCTCGCACCGGCCCTGGCAACGAACTTTGAAATGGCTACAATGCCCGCATGAACCAACAACCAGCGAAAACACCGTTGTACGATTGGCATGTCGAGCAGGGGGGGCGCATGGTGGACTTTGCCGGCTGGTCCATGCCCGTCCAGTACGCGTCGATCGTCGAGGAGCATCACGCGATTCGGCGGGCGGCGGGGGTCTTCGACGTCTCGCACATGGGCCGGTTGCGTTTCGACGGCCAGGACGCCGGCCGGTTCCTGGACCGGGTGCTGACGCGGCGCGTGGCCGATCTCCCGCCGGGCAAGATCCGGTACTCCCTGGTGACCAACGAGCAGGGCGGCATCCTGGACGACATTCTCGCGTCGCAGTTGGAGACGCCCAGCGGCCAGCGGTATTACCTGCTGGTCGTGAACGCCTGCAACCGGGAGAAACTTGTCGCCTGGTTCCGCTCGCAACTGAACTCGGCGGACGGCGACGTCGAGATGGCCGACCGGACGACCGAGACGGCGATGATCGCGGTCCAAGGCCCCCAAGCCTTACAGGTCGTCGGCCGCCTGGTGAAGGCCGATCTGGAGCGAATGGGCTACTATACGGGCGTCGTGACGGAGTCCTTTGACCGCCCGTGTACGGTGACGCGCACGGGCTACACGGGCGAAGACGGCTTTGAATTGATCGTGCGGGCCGAGGATGCCGTCGAGTTGTGTGCCAACCTGTTCCGGGCTGGCCGCGACACGGGACTGAGGCCGGCTGGCCTGGGCGCTCGAGACACGTTACGCTTGGAGGCCGGCATGCCGCTGTACGGCCACGAACTGTCGGAGAGCATCAACCCGTACCAGGCCGGATTGGGCTTTGCTGTCAACCTGCCAGACCGTTCGTTTGTCGGCGCCGAAGCCTTGCGGCGTCTGCAGGGCGATCCGCAGCAGCCGAAACGCATCGGGCTGACTGTGGCCGGGCGGCGCGTGCCCCGCGAACACTATGCGGTGCTCGCCGAAGGGCAAGGGGTAGGCGAGGTCACCAGCGGGACGTTTTCGCCCACCTTGGACAAGCCGATTGCGATGGCCTACGTGCGGGCGGACGCCGCCGCGCCGGGCACAGAACTGGCCGTGGAGATCCGCGGCCGACGGGAGTCCGCCCGCGTGGTGGAGTTGCCGTTCTACCGGCGGGGCCGACAGACAGCATGAATGCCGGGCACGGCCGACGACTGGGCCGCGCTGTGCAAAGGGCTGGTCACGGCCAACGAGCAGGCCGTGCGATGGGGAGTGACAGACACGGCCAACAAGTAGGCCGTGCCACTGAGGATGTGAGAACGTCGAAAACTACGGACATGAGGAATGGAGCCGTGAAGCCAGAAGAACTGCTGTTCAGCGAAACTCACGAGTGGGTCCGCGTCCAAGACGAGGGCGGTGTCAAAGTGGCCACGATCGGCATCTCGGCGTTCGCCGTCGAACAACTCACGGACCTCGTGTTCATGGAATTGCCGCCGGTCGGCAAGTTCGTGGCGGCGGGCCAGGAACTGGGCGAGGTGGAATCGGTCAAGGCGGTCAGCCCGCTGTACAGCCCCGTGGATGGCGAGATCATCGACGTCAATCGCGACTTGCCGGACAGACTGGAGACGCTCAACCAAGATCCTTACAACGCCGGCTGGATCGTCAAAGTGCGGCTGACGGACGAGACGGCACTGTCCAAGCTGATGGACTACGCCGCGTACCAGAAGCAGTGTGCGGAGGCGGGGGAAGGATGAAGGCTGAGGGACGCAGGACGGGACCGCCGATTACTGACCGCCGATTACCAGATACCGATCACCGACACACCCATGCCTTACTTGTTCAACACTGCTGAGGATCAGCGTGCGATGCTGCAGGCGATCGGCGTTGGATCGATCGACGCGTTGTTTGCGGCGATTCCGGCCCAGTTCCGCCTGTCGCGTCCGTTGGCCTTGCCGCCGGCGCTGACCGAACTCGAATTGACGCGGCACATGGCGACCCTGGCGGAACGGAACGTCCACGCTGATCAGCGGGTTTGTTTCCTGGGCGGCGGCAGCTACGACCATTTCGTGCCCGCGGTGGTGGACGCGCTCGCTTCGCGCGGCGAGTTCTATACGTCCTACACGCCATATCAGCCGGAGGTCAGCCAGGGCACCTTACAGGCGATGTTCGAGTACCAGACGCTGATCTGCCGGCTGACGGGCATGGACGTCTCCAACGCCAGCCTGTACGACGGCGGCACGGCGGCGGTCGAAGCGGTGCTGATGGCCATGAGCGTCACGCGGCGGGAAAGCAAGGTCGTCGTGGCGGGCGGCGTGCATCCGGAGTATCGTCAGGTCTTGCGGACGTACTTGGCTGGTCTGGAGACGGAATGCGTCCCGGTTGGGGCAGGGCAGGGGAGCACCGACCTGGAAACGTTGGCGGCCGCCGTAGACGACCGCACGGCGTGCGTTCTGATCCAGCATCCCAACTTCTTCGGTTGCCTGGAGGACGTGGCAGCCGCCGCAAGAATTGCGCACGATGCCGGCGCGTTGTTGGTCCAGGCGTTCGATCCGATCAGCCTGGGGCTGCTGAAGCGGCCGGCGGAACTGGGCGCCGACATCGCGGTGGCGGAGGGTCAAGCGTTGGGCACGCCGATGCTGTTCGGCGGTCCCTACTTGGGCATCATGGCCTGCCGCGAGCAGTTTCTTCGCCGCTTGCCGGGCCGCATCGCCGGCCAGACGACGGATCGGCGCGGCCAACCCTGCTGGGTACTGACGCTGCAGACCCGCGAGCAGCACATTCGCCGCGACAAGGCGACCAGCAACATCTGTACGAATCAAGGTTTGATCGCCCTGCGGGCGGCAATTTACCTGTCGGCGTTGGGGCCGCAGGGATTGCGGGAGACGGCCGAATTGTGCCTGCAGAAGGCGCGTTATGCGGCGGCTCAGATCACGGCTGGCGAGCGGTTCGAGTTAGCTTTCGACCGGCCCACGTTCAAGGAATTCGTGGTGCGGAGCAGGGCAGGGGGGGTGGAAAGGTTGCTGGCGCAAGCATCCGCGGCAGGTTCTCTGGCCGGCGTGCCGTTGGGACGCTGGTACCCGGAGTTGAGCGACTGCTTCCTGGTGGCGGTGACGGAGAAACGGACGCGGGAGGAGATCGACGCGCTGGCGCAGTGCCTGAGGGAGGCAACAGGAGTCGTTTCGCCGCATCCCAACGGGTAACGCTTGGGCGGGCCGTCAGCCACGTGCTCCCCGTGAGGGTGCGGTTCAACGAGCCGAGGACGAACGATGCGAAATACACAAGCGGTGCATTCCTTGTTTGAGTTGTCCAAATCCGGACGGCGTGCGGCGCGGTTGCCGGTTTGCGACGTGCCGCAGCAGCCGTCTGCGGAGACGGTGCCCGCGGACTGGCTGGCCGACGCGCCGCCGCCGCTGCCCGAGATCGCCGAGCCGGATCTGGTGCGGCACTTCACCAACCTGTCGACCTTGAACATGTCCGTCGACACGCACTTCTATCCGCTGGGCTCGTGTACCATGAAGTACAATCCCAAGCGGAACGAGCGGTTGTCGGCCCTGCCCGGCTTTGCCGACCTGCACCCTTACCAGCCGGAGGACACGCTGCAAGGCCTGCTGCAGTTGCTGTTCGAATTGCAGCAGATGTTGGGCGAAATCGCAGGTTTGCCGGCGGTGTCGCTGCAGCCGGCGGCGGGAGCGCACGGCGAGTTGACCGCGCTGATGGTGGCCGCCGCGTATTTCCGTGACGTCGGCCAGCGCCGCACCAAGGTGCTGGCGCCGGACAGCGCCCACGGGACCAATCCGGCCAGCGCGCGGATGGCCGGATTCGAGACGGTCACGGTCCGCAGCACGGCCGGCGGCGCCGTGGATCTGGACGACCTCCGCGGCAAGTTGGACGAGCGCATCGCCGTGTTCATGATTACGAATCCCAACACCCTGGGTTTGTTTGACGGTCAGGTGGGACAGATCGCGGACTGGGTCCACGCCCGCGGCGGACTGATCTACCTGGACGGCGCGAACATGAACGCCATTTTGGGCGTCACGCGTCCCGGCGATTTCGGGGCGGACATGATGCACTTCAATCCGCACAAGACGTTCAGCGGTCCGCACGGGGGCGGCGGTCCCGGCGCGGGGCCGATCTGTGTGACGGAGAAGTTGGGAGCCTATCTGCCGGCGCCCGTGGTCGCCTGCGACGGGGGCCGGTATCGGCTGGATGCCGAGCGTCCCAAGTCGATCGGCCGCGTGCGCAGTTTCTTTGGCAACGTGGGCGTACTGATTCGCGCGTACTGTTACCTCCGCACCCACGGTCCGGAAGGGCTGCGGGCCGTTGCGGAGAACGCCGTGCTGAACGCCAACTATCTGCTCAGCCGCGTCCAGCACATTCTGCCCGTACCTCAAGGCGACCGCTGCATGCACGAATTCGTCGCCTCGGCGGCGGCGTTGAAGAAGGCGAAAGGCGTCACGGCGATGGACCTCGCCAAGCGGTTGCTGGACGAGGGCTTTCACGCGCCGACCGTGTACTTCCCGCTGACCGTTCCGGAAGCGATGATGATTGAACCCACGGAAACCGAGAGCAAGGAAACGCTGGATGCGTTCGCCGCGGCGCTGTGGCGGTTGACCGAGGAAGAGCCGGAGGCGTTGCACGACGCTCCGCACACCACGCCCGTAAGTCGTCCCGATGAGGTCCAGGCGGCGCGCAAGCCGGTGCTTCGATGGAATGCCGACTAATGATCGACGAGCCCGCCGACGGGGCTTGGAACATGGCGCTGGACGAGGCGCTCCTGGAGTCCGCCGGCAGGGCAGGGCAGGGGGGGTGTTTGCGGTTTTACTTCTGGAGCGAGCCGACGCTGTCGCTGGGCTACTTCCAGCGTTCCGCAGACCGCCAGACGCACGCCGCGAGCCGCCACTGCCCCTTGGTGCGGCGATCGACGGGCGGCGGCGCGATTGTCCATGACCTGGAATTGACGTACAGCTTTACGACGGGCGTCCCGGCCCACGTCCGCGGCGGTCTGGCGGATTACTACGACGCCTTTCATGGGACGTTGGTCGAGGAATTGGCCCAGCGCGGAATCGTGGCCGGGCTGTGCCCGTCGCCCGCGAGGAAGCCGCCGGAAGAGCCGTTCCTGTGCTTCCTGCGGCGAGCGCAAGGGGATGTCTTGATGGGAGATCACAAGATTGCCGGCAGCGCCCAGCGTCGCCGGCACGGTGCATTGCTGCAGCATGGCAGCGTGCTCTTGCGGCGGTCGGCGGTCGCCCCCGAGTTGGCCGGAATTGGGGAACTCGCGTCCGTCCTGCTCGATCCAAAGGAATTGGCGGAACGCTGGGCCCAACGGGTGGCTGGGAAGCTCGGCTTGACGTTCCACTCCGACTCCCCCGCCCCTTGGGAAAAGGAGGCTGCGGCGCGGATTTGCCGCAGCCAATACGCCCAACCGGGCTGGACAAATCGAAGATAACCAGGGTTGGCGGGCAATCCCGTTTTGACGGGCAGACCCCGGTTTGGTATGCTTTTGGAAGTTTTGGATTCGGTCGATAACCGTCCCGCAGGCGACTCGCCACGAGGACGATCGGTTGCCGTTCGGGTGGACACACAGTCCGCGACGAATGCGAAGATGCCGGCGCGGAGGAAGGGCGACGTATGAAGGTCAAGCTGAAGTTACTCAAGGGTTCCGAGGCAGGCAAAGAAATCAAGATCCCGACGCCCAAGTGCCTGATCGGGCGCGGCGAGGATTGCCACCTGCGCCCCAAGAGTGACGCGATCAGCCGCCGGCACTGTGTGATTTACTTGAAAGAGGGCGAGTTGCTCGTCCGCGACCTGAAGAGCAGGAACGGGACGCTGGTCAACGGCGAACGGCTGACCGAAGATCGCGTGCTGAAAAGCGGCGACACCCTTCAAGTCGGCCCCTTGGCCTTCGAAGTTGTGGTCGACCACAGCTTGGGCGGTGAAAAGAAGCCCAAAGTCTCGAGCGTCAAGGAAGCGGCGGCTCGCACGACCTCCAGCGGCAAAGACACCGTGCAGTTGAACGACGGGGATATCAGCGATTGGCTGGCGGAAGCCGACGAGGAAGAGCGGGCTCGCCGCCGAGTCGCTCCCGAAACACGCCAATTGAAACTCGACGAAACCGACCAGCTCTCCGTGCAGAAGCGGCTCGAAAAGCGGTCTGAAACGCAAGCCGACGAAGACGCGGAGGAGACGCCGACGGGCGAGACAGAGCAGACACCGCCGGTGCCCTTCGGCAAGACCAAGGGCAAGAAGACGTTCGGCAAATTGCCGCAGCGGCCGGAGGAAACTCCGAAAAACTCCCGCGATGCAGCCGCCGAAATGTTGAAGAAGTTCTTCAATAAGCGTTGACGGGAGCCTGCTTTGACCAGCCACTTGCCGGAGCTCATTGACCGCTGTCTGGCGGGCGACGAAGCGGCGATGGTCGACCTGGTCGAATTCTACCGCGACCGGGTTTTCCGCTTCTGCTATCGCATGTTGGGCCAGCGTCAAGATGCCGAAGACGCCGCCCAGGAAACGTTCGTGCGGGTGCTCCGCGGTCTGGCGGCCTGGGATCGGCGCCGCGATTTTGAGCCCTGGTTGCTGGCTATTGCGGGAAACCGCTGCCGGACCCTTTTGGCGGCGCGCAAGCGGAGGCCGGCCACCGGGCCGTTGGACGAGGATCAAGTGGTAGATCGCACGCCCGATTGGCGCGCGCTGCACTCGTTGGCCGAGGAAGTCCAGTTGGCGCTGTTGCGGCTGCGGCCCGAACACCGCGAAACGTTTGTCTTGTTCCACGAGAACAACCTCACTTACGATCAGATCGCCGTCGCCATCCAGAGGCCCTTGGGAACGGTCAAGACGTGGATTCATCAAGCCCGGCAGCAGTTGCTCGCGCAACTGCGGCAACGCGAGGTGGTGGGAGGTCGCCGTCATGCGGTGCGAGCAATTTGAACAGCGACTGCAGCGATGCTTGGATCGGCGGCAACCGCCCTCCGGAGATCCTGCGCTCCGCGCCCACGCCAGCGTCTGTTCGCGTTGCCGAGGCACGCTGGCCGCGTGTACCCGCTTGGGCGATGGTCTGGACTTGTTGGAACTCCCTGTGCCGGACGAGGGCTTTGCGCAACGCGTCGTGGGACGCGCCGGACTTCAACTCCGTCGCCGTTCGCCTGTGGCGAAGCGGCGTCTGGCGGGAGCGATCCTGGCCGTTGCCGCCAGCCTGGTGCTGGCCTGGTTGCCGCAGATCATGACCCGGCGCGAGCCGCTGCCGCCGGTCTCCGGACGCCCCTCGGCCCACCAAACCGAGGTGCTTGCAGGCACCCGGACACGGGCTCTTCGGCGCGGCATGGCCGCCGGCCCAGCGTTGGCAGTTCCAGCAAGCCAGATCGCCGACGGGCAGGTCTTTCTCCTTCCCTGGACAGCTTGGCCGGCCGCGTGGTCTCTTCAGACCTGGGACCCCCTCGACACGCTGGCAGGCGGATTGACTCCCATCACGGCACCGTTGGGGGTGGCGGTCCAGGAGATTCGTCGCACGATCCCGCTGGGCCGCAACGAGCGTTCATCGGCGCCCTCGGGCGACTCCGTCCGACAAAGCTCCCGCCAACAGGTCACTCCTGTGGTCTGATTCCGTTCTGGTGGCCCGTTGAGCACCAATCGGAATAACTGGCATAGTCCCGCCTTTCGGAATCACCGAAAAAGTGGCCGCATCTTTCGCCGCTTTCCTGGACTATGCACTTTTACGTGCTAACTTATCTTTAGCCGTAATTCTCGCCGCATCTTATCAACCCTTTCAAGTTTGTTGTCGTTTTCGCCAAAGCCCGGAGGATCGTCCTGTGACCGTTGACAAGACTGCGAGCCAAGTTGAAGTGCAAATGGAACGTCGCGCCTTGAATTCCCGCCGTCAAGCGGATGGCGAACGTCGCAAGGCGGATGTCCCCGTGGTAGAGGAGCGGCGAAGTGCGGAACGGCGGAGTGCTCAGCGGCGGCGTCAAATCGACCCCACCACATGCGAGCGCGACTATACCGAAGACGAAATCGAAGTCATGCGAGCCCTGGACACCTACAAGCGAGCCAGCGGCCGGATGTTTCCCACGTGCAGCGAGATCCTGGAAGTCATTCGCAATCTCGGTTATGCCAAACAGCCCGCCACCCAGATGTTGGAACCGTCGGTGGCCTTAAAAGCTTAGTTGCTGCCCTAAAAAGCATCCGGGGGCAACGGGCCCGGCTTTTCCGCAAAAAGCCGGGCTTTTTTCGTAAATGCACCTCGGCATGGCGAAACCTGGCAACCAGAAACTGGTCTTGCCAAGCCGGCGGCTTGGGATTAACCTCCCCCCGCTTGTCTCTGCCGCCCAAGGTGCGGGGTGTCACGGGTCTTTTTCAGGACTGCTAGCAAGAAGGCATGGCTGCCGTGAGTGGATCAGATCGCTTGACGAGGGTTGGTTATCGGCAGATCGTCACCTTGGCGCTCGTCACGTTAGCTTTGGCGGGCTGTAAGGTGGCGGCGGACGGCCAGAACCTGCAGGGGGCGAGGCTGTATCAGAGCGGCCAATATGACGTCGCCATGCAGAAATTCCAAAAGGCGGTGGCCACGGACCCGACCAACGCCGACGGCTATTACAACATGGCCTGTACGATGCACCGGATGGGCCTTGCCCGCAACGACCAGAACGTGCTGAACCAGGCGGAAACGCTGTACAACCAATGCCTGGATTTGGACGAGAATCACACCGATTGCCATCGGGCTCTGGCCGTCCTGCTCGTGGAGACTGGCCGATCCGACAAGGCCTTCAATCTGCTGAAGAACTGGGCAGTGCGCAGTCCCGGCGTGGCGGACGCGCGGATTGAACTGGCGCGGCTGTATGAAGAATTTGGCGATCCAGAGGCTGCCAAGACCTATCTGACCGAGGCGGTGAACCTGGACCAGTACAACTCGCGTGCCTGGAACGCGTTGGGGCGATTGCGCGAGCAAAGCGGCGAGTACAGCCAGGCCTTGGCCAACTACCAGCGTTCCTACAGCCTGAACCAATTCCAGCCGGAGATCATGGAACGTATGGCCGCCCTCAACCAGACGATCGCCAGCCAATACGCCGGTTCGCTGTCCGCCGGCGACACGCGCACCGTCAATGCCGGTTCGCCCACCAATCGCTGACAGGGCTGGCAGCGGAATGAGCGTCTGAGACAGCCTGCCGAAAGCCGGCTTTCTTGATCCACCCCCGGTTTCTTCCTGGCTGGCCCGCCAATTTTGCCTGCCGACTTTTCAGGCCGCGCCTAGCTGCTAAAATCTTCGTTTCCAGGTCAATCCCTCCAACCTACCAGGAGCGTCACACAGCGATGACCGAACGCGTATACAGCTTTGCCCCCGGCCCGGCCGTCTTGCCCGTGCCGGTCTTGGAACAAGTGCAAAAGGATCTTGTCTGTCTGCCGGGCGCCGGGGCCTCGGTCCTGGAAATCAGCCATCGCAGCAAAGCGTTTGAGGGCATCATGGCGGATGCCCAAGCCCGGCTGAAAGCCCTCCTGGGCATCCCCGACAACTACCACATCTTGTTCCTGCAGGGCGGGGCTCGGTTGCAGTTTTCGATGATCCCCATGAACTTGCTGCGGGGGTCCAGCGTGCCCGCCGAATACCTCGTGACAGGTTCCTGGAGCAAGTACGCGTTGGAGGAGGCCAAGAAGGAGGGTCCGGTCAACGTCGTCTGGAACGGCAAAGACACGAATTACGACCGGCTGCCGCCGATGAGTTCGCTACAGTTTAATCCGCAAGCGCCGTACGCCTACATCACTTCCAACGAGACCATTCAGGGCGTCCAATTCGCGACGGATCCGGACGCGGGCAGCATCCCTCTGGTGTGCGACGCTTCTTCGGACTTTCTGCACCGGCCCGTGGATGTGAAGCGGTATGGCATCCTGTACGCTTGCGCTCAGAAGAACGCCGGCCCCGCCGGTCTGACGATCGTGATCATCCGAGACGATCTGGTGAAACGAAGCCCCGACTCGCTGGGGGGCTACCTGAGCTACCGGACGCATGTGGAGGCCAACTCGCTGTGGAATACGCCGCCGGTATTCGGCGTGTACGTGTTCCAGTTGATCGCGCGCTGGTTGCAGGAGGAGATCGGCGGCCTGGACCAGATGTATGCGTTGAACCGCGAGAAAGCCCGGCTGCTGTACGAGGTGATCGATGCCAGCAACGGCTTCTATCGCGGCCATGCTCAGCCCGACTGCCGGTCGGTGATGAACGTCACGTTCCGTCTGCCCAACGACGAGTTGGAGAAGAAATTCCTGGCCGAAGCGGCTCCGCTGAAACTTCGCGAACTCAAGGGGCATCGCAGCGTGGGCGGGATGCGGGCGTCGATCTACAACGCCATGCCGCTGGCCGGCGTGCAAGCCCTGCGCGACTTCATGAAAGACTTCCTGGCTCGCAACGGGGCTTGAACCGGGGCGCGCGGTTCCACGCCGAGGTCGGGCCCAGCCGCATCCGGGGCCAACAACAACGAAAGGTACGAAGATGGCCAAAGTCATCGTTCTGGACAAAATCTCCAAGCAAGGACTGGCGCTGCTGGATGCCGCGGAGGGCATCGAATATGAAGTTCGCACCGGCCTGAAGGGCGAAGACCTGCGGACAGCGCTAGCCGAGTTCGACGGCGCGATCGTCCGCAGCGGCGTGAAGATCACGGCGGAGTCGCTCGAAGGCAACCGGCGGTTGAAGGCTATCGTGCGGGCCGGCGTAGGCGTCGATAACATCGACCGCCAGAAGGCCACGCGACTGGGCATCGTCGTCATGAACACGCCCGCCGGCAACACAATCAGCACGGCGGAGCACGCCTTTGCCCTGATGCTGGCCCTGTCCCGCAACGTCGCGGCGGCAAACCAGAGCCTGGTCGAAGGCCGCTGGGATCGCAGCGCGTACATGGGGGCGCAATTGGCCGAGAAAACGCTGGGCATCGTGGGGCTGGGACGCATCGGGACGGAAGTGGCCAAGCGGGCGATGGCGTTTGCGATGCGGGTGATCGCCTACGATCCCTTCCTGTCGGCCGAGGCGGCGGAAAAGCTGGGGATCGAGCGTGTGGAGACGGTCCACGACATGCTGCCGCGGATCGACTACCTGACCGTCCACACGCCGCTGACGCCGGAGACGAAGCACCTGATCGGCGCCAAGGAAATCGAACTCATGAAGCCGAGCGCGCGGCTGATCAACGGAGCCCGCGGGGGCATCTACGACGAAGCGGCTCTGGTCGAGGGCCTGAAGAGCGGCAAGCTGGCTGGCGTGGCCTTGGACGTCTTCGAGAACGAACCCTGTACGTCCAGCCCGCTGTTCGGGATGAAGAACGTCGTCTGCACGCCGCACCTGGGCGCGAGCACCGAAGAGGCTCAGACGCTGGTCGCCGTGGAAGGCGTCCAACTGCTGGTGAACTTCCTCAAGACCGGCGAAATCCGGCACTCGGTCAACGTGGTTCCAATCCAGCCGCAGACGCTGGCATCGCTCCGCGGCTATCTGGACGTCGCCTATCGCTTGGGCCGGTTGCTGGCCCAGGTCCACGACGGCGGCCTGGAGTCCTGCACGCTGCAGTACCGTGGCGAAGTGGCCGACAAAGAAACCCGGCTGCTGACTGCCGCCTTCTGCGCCGGACTGGCCGAAGGCGCGATGGAGGACGAAGTCAACATCGTCAACGCGGAACTGCTCCTGCGCGAACGCGGCATCCAGATCAAGGAAGAAACGCAGAGCAAGCCGAGCGACTTCAGTTCCACCATGACGGCCTCGGTGACCAGCCGCGGCCAGACGTTCAACGCGGCCGGCACGTTGTTTGGCAACAACATGCCGCGGCTGATCCGCTTGAACGACTACCGCTTCGAGGCCTACCTGGACGGAAACCTCCTGTCCTTCGTGCATAGCGACGTGCCGGGCGTGATCGGCGCGGTCGGCACCGTCTTCGGCAAGCACGGCGTCAACATCGCGCAGATGTCCGTCGGCCGCGAGAGCGAGCACCCGGGCGGCGAGGCCATTGGCGTGCTCAACCTGGACAGCCTGCCGCCGCCGCAGGCGATCGAAGAAGTGCTGGCGACACCGGGCGTGCTGAGCGTCAAAGTCTTTGCCCTGCCGGCCTCCGGCCAGTTGCCGTCGTGGCTGCAGTGAAGCCGATGGCCGAGGCCGGGATGCCGAGGCCGGGGTGAAACAGGTTTGAAGCCGCCGGAAACGGGTTGAATTCCGTGCTGCGCGGGGCAGGGCAGGGGGGGGCTGGGCATGTTCGACGCGGTGACCGTCATTATCCCTGCGCTGAATGAGGAGGCGTCGCTGCCCCTGGTGCTGGCCGACTTGCCTGCGGTGGGCCAGACCATCGTCGTCGACAACGGCAGTTCGGACGCGACCGCCGAGGTGGCGGCCCGCTGCGGCGCCACGGTGGTCCAGGAGCCGCAGCGCGGTTACGGCGCCGCGTGCCTGCGCGGCTTGGCCGCAGTGGACGACGGCATCCGGCAGGGCGCGCCGCCGCCGCGGGCCATCGTCTTTCTGGATGGCGATTACAGCGATCATCCGGAACTCCTGCCACAGCTGGCCGCGCCGGTTCTGCAAGACCGGGCCGACCTGGTGCTGGGCTCCCGCTTGACCGGCCGCCGCGAACCAGGGGCCATGCCTGCCCAAAGCGTGTTCGGAAACCGCCTGGCCTGTTTCCTCATGCGCCGACTGTTCGGCGCAACGTACACCGATCTGGGTCCGTTCCGCGCGATCGGTTACGGCCCGTTGTGCCGTCTGGCCATGACGGACCGCGACTACGGCTGGACGATCGAGATGCAGATCAAAGCCGTCCGCGCCGGTCTGCGGATCTGCGAGATTCCCGTTCCCTATCGGCGGCGGGTGGGCCGCAGTAAAATCAGCGGCACGGTGGCGGGCAGCATCCGCGCCGGCGGGAAGATCTTATGGACGATCGCCAAGTACGGCTGGCGGCGCGCGCCGCGGACACGGGGCTGAGGCCGCGTCTTTCGAGCACGGCGAGTTGGATTGTGTGGCTGCTGCTGGCCGTCGTCTCCGGCGGTCTGTACGCGTTGTTGGCCCGGTGGAGCAGTGAATTCGAACACAATGATGCATACCCGGACCGCCCCGTGCTGGCGGCGCTGGGCTTGTTGGGCGCCGCCTTCGCCGTCTATCTGGCCGCCGTGTTCTTCGCCGCCCGCGGTCCGCTCCGTCACGGGCAACTGACGTTCCTGATCAGTGCGGCGCTGGCCTATCGGCTGATCCTGCTGCCCTCGGTCCCCATCCAGGAGGTCGACATCTACCGGTATCTCTGGGACGGCAGCGTCGTTTGCCAGGGCGTCAACCCGTTTCGTTACCCGCCGGGCGTCGTGCTCGCCGCCTCGCGCCAGCAGACCGCCGACGAGCGGTTGGCGCGCCTGGTGGAACTGCGGGACTCCGATCCGCACCTCCGCACGGTGCTGTCGAGGGTCCACTATGCGGGACTTCCCAGCGTGTATCCGCCGGTGAGCCAGGCCGTCTTCGCAGCGGCCGCCTGGACGACGCCCGCCGGCGCCACCGTCGAGCGGCGCATGACGGTGCTCAAGGCCTGGCTCGCCGCCTTTGATCTGGCGACTTTGGGTCTGGTCATCCTCCTGCTGCACCAGACGCGGCGGCCGCTGGGCCTGTGCATCGTCTACGGTTGGTGTCCGCTGGTGCTCAAGGAATTCAGCAACAGCGGACACCTGGACACGATCGCCGTCTTCTGGACCACGCTCGCGCTTTGGCTGGCCGTGTGTTCGCTGGCAGCGTCGGGCATGGCAAAAGAAGGCGATTGCCGGTCCCGCAGGCGTCCTACGTTCCGTCGCGGCTTGGGGGCGGTCGCCGCCAGCGGGGCGTTGGCGCTGGCCGTGGGCGCGAAGCTGTTTCCGGTTTGGCTGGCCCCGCTGCTCGCGGCCTGGGTGGTGCAACGTCTGGGGTGGCGGTGGTTTTGGGCTGCGGCCGACGTGTTCCTGGCAACAACGCTGATTGTCCTCTGGCCGCTACTGCCGCCACTCGGCTTCCGCGGGCAACCTCGGCTCGGCGCGGTGAATGCCGGTGCAGTCCAGCCGGGTTCCTTTCCCGGCTCGACAGCCGATCCCAGCCGCGGGCTGAAGATGTTCCTGATGCGTTGGGAGATGAACGATTTCCTGTTCATGATCGCGATCGAAAACGTGCTGCCCCGGGACGTCCGGCAGGACCGGCCGCGCCCGTGGTTCGCGGTCGTCCCCGAGGCGCCGCGAGCCGCTCTGGTCGCCCCCCTGGCAGCCCGCTATGGCGGGGATCGGTGGCAAGCGTCGTTTTTGGTTGTGCGCGTCGTTTCGCTGCTGGCGACGGCCGCGTTGGCGGCCTGGTGCGTCCGCAGGTCGCTGCGGAAGGCCGATGCGTCCGTGTGGCTCGAGTGGGCCTTTTTGATCCTGGCCTGGTTCTGGTTTCTCTCGCCCACACTGAACCCCTGGTATTGGACGTGGGTCATGCCGCTGGTCGTGTTCTCTCGCAGTCGCGTCTGGCTGTGGATGAGCGGCGCGGTGTTGCTGTACTACGCGCGGTTCTGGTTCAGCTACCAGTTTCCGGACACCCCGATCGCCGGAACGCCGTATGCGGGCGCCGCCTTTTTCGACCTGGTCGTGACCTGGTTTGAATTCGGGCCTTGGCTCGTCTGCCTCATTCTCAGCGGCATCCGGCGGCGGATCACGACTCGCTGACGCTCGACCGTTCTGCTTGGCTGAGGAACTCGACGGCGCGCGGTTCAGCCTCGTTCGATGCCGCGAGGGCAGGGCAGGGGGGGCGGCGACCGGTGCGCCGCGCGTGCCATCCGCCGCGCGAGATTGCGTCCGCGACCGCGTGATGCCAGCACCAAACGAAAGACGGACACGGAGAGACGCCGTCTACGATGGCACGGTCGCGCGAAATAGCGCCGAAACCGTGACTCTATCAACGACTCGCAACGAGCGACGAAATCACGGTTGGTGCTAGCACCCAGCCGGCGACAGCTTGCCGCAGGCCTGGAACCAAGTCTTTTCCGGAGCCTGCGGCCAAGAAGAGCTATTTCCCGTTTTCGACCAAAGCGGTAGGATCAAGATTGACTGGGTCAGTCTCGATTCGTCGTGATCCCGTCGAGCGCGGAGGCTGATCGTGATCCGGCTCGGCTGGGCGCAGTCCGGCGGAACCCCCAAACGGATTCTGTGTTTTTTCCCGTAAGGAGACCTGTGATGTCGGATGCCGCGAAGACACTTTTCAACCGGATCGACTCGGCCATTCACCGTAGTCCCCATCTGATAGGCCACACGTTGCAAATCGAAATGCGAGCGGGACGCGTCGTGCTGCGAGGTGTCGTCCCTTCGTACTACCAGAAACAGATGGCGCAGGAAGTGGTGCGGATGGTGGACGGAGTCGAACGCGTCGACAACCAGTTGGAAGTCGACTGGAACACCAGGCAACCTGTCCTGGAAGATGCCCCCGTCCTGGAAGATGCCCCTGTCCTGGAAGATGCCTACGTCTAGGCGGGAAGACCGCCTCAAGACAGCGCGAGGAACGGAAGTCCGCTGCGTGGGTTGCGGCTCGTACTTCGCGAGGCCAAGGGTCTGACGAAGCCTCCCCCGGTTTCTCGTCAGAAACCCGGGCGGTTGTGGCAGGACTTGCAACGCGGTCCTGAGAGCCCGTTGCACCAGGGGGACTGGCTCCGGACTGCGTTGCCCCCCCCCAAAAAAAACGCCTGCAGCGAGTTGCCTATCCCCCTTTTTCAGCAGGCTGCTAACGCGGCTTGCCAGGGCGATAGAAACCGGCGATCGCCTCCTCGCGGTCGCGGTAGTGCGTGAAGCGTTGCGAGAAGTCGCTGTCACAGAGGCAAGACTCGTGCTCGGCGGCCATCCCGCACAACCGCAAGATCGCCCCCTGCCGCTCCATCTCGTCGCGCAACAGGTGGAGTTCTTGCACCAGATCCGGCGGCATGTCCTGCAGGTTTTCGAGTTCCAGGAGCAAGCGTCCCTTCAACTCCTGGCGCATCATCATGCACAGGCTCTCGGCCAATCCCGTGGCGTCGGCGTCCACATTCTCCGGTCCGTACAGCTTGACAAACAGCCAGCCCGGACCACGGTCCAACTCGGTCTTCCAACCAGGGGCCAAATTCACCAACATGCGATCGTCCTCCTGATCCCAGCGCCGTTCGGCAGGCGTTTCCTGAAAAGAGGCCCACACCTGAAAACCAGTATTAGGCTTTGCCCACAGAAAGGCAAGTGCCGTAGCGATTCCGTCGGGCGCAACGGGGCAGGGCAGGGGGGCGCATGCCGTTGCCCGGCGGCTTCGCGGCGCGCGGGGGACTCGGCGGGGCCAGTTGACCGGCTTCGCGCGGAAGACTACGCTAGCGCAAGAAGGGTGGTTGGTCACGATCCTGGCGGCGCGCGCACGCGGCGACTGCGAGCGGCTCTTCGGACGCGCCTGGCGCCGCCGCGTCATTCACCCGAAAAGGAGGCGATGCCGTGATCCATCAATTGGCGCATTTCCGGATCGAAGCCAAGGGAGAGGTGACCGTGGTCACGCCGACCGTCTTCGATTTCATCGATCAGGCAGTGAACTTCGAATCCAAGAAAGAGTTGATCACATTCGCCCGGCGGGAGCAACTGGACAAAGTCGTGGTCGACTTCCAGAACATCCAGCGGTTCTCGACGGAGTTCATCGGGACGCTGCTGAGCCTCAAGCGGCAAATCGGCGCCGCGGGAAAAATCAAGCTTTGTTCCCTGCAGCCGGTGCAACGCGATATCTTTCGAGTCCTCAATCTGGACGGCACGGTGTTCGAAATTCTCGAGGACGTGAACGAAGCCGTGCGGTCGTTCTCCTGAAATCCTCTTGCCGCGAGACCCCAACCATGACGGATGCGAATTCCACTTTCCAGTCCGAAAAGCTCGGCGACGTCATGATCGTGACGCTGCTGCCGTCCGACTTTTTCGATCAGCAGACGATCGCCCTCGCAAAGCGTGAATTGACGGCTTTGCTGAAAGCGGAGAATCCTGCGCGGCTGATCGTGCGCTTCACGAACGTCGAGCGGTTCTCCAGCGATTTCATTCGCGTCCTGGTCCTGCTCCGAGAACACATCCTGGGGAATCACC
Source organism: Candidatus Anammoximicrobium sp. (assembly GCA_012515235.1). Taxonomy (GTDB): domain Bacteria; phylum Planctomycetota; class Planctomycetia; order Pirellulales; family Pirellulaceae; genus Anammoximicrobium. The sequence continues at coordinate 13,331 of JAAYYU010000188.1, read as the reverse complement.
CGAACGGCGAGACGAAACTCTGCGAGTTGCGGCCGCAGCACCAGGTGATCTTCAAAGTGTTCGACCCCCAACAGATGCTGTTCAAGCTCTACGGGACCGTCAAGGACGCCTTCACGGCGTTTTCCTAGCTCCGGGGCCTCAGGCATTCGCGAACCGCGATGGCCGAACAGGCGGGCGGACGGAGTCGCACGGCGGCCAGACGGGATTCGCGGCCGCCGCCGAGTGGGGCAGGGCAGGGAAGGGCAGGGCAGAGCAGGGGAGACGAAACGTGCGAGCTTGCGTACAGCGCGTCAGCCGGTGCAGCGTAACGGTCGACGGACAAGTGGTGGGGCAGATCGGCCGCGGCCTGTTGGTGCTGCTGGGCGTCACGCACGACGACACTCCGGCCGACGTGGATTACCTGGCCGAAAAGACGACGGGCTTGCGGATCTTCGAAGACGACGCCGGCAAGATGAACCGCTCGGTGGTCGATATCGGCGGCCAGGTGCTGGTGGTCAGTCAGTTCACGCTCTGGGGCGATTGTCGGCGTGGCAGACGCCCCAGCTTTACCAAGGCCGCCGCGCCCGAATTGGCCGAACGCCTGTACGACGAGTTCGTCGCCGCCGTCCAACGCCTCGGCGTCCCGACGGCCACCGGCCGGTTCCGGGCGCACATGGATGTCGCCCTGGTCAACGACGGACCGGTAACTCTATTATTGGATAGTCGAAAGTCCTTCTAGTCGCACTGCTCTCCACGTCGCGCTCCGGCGCGGCCTCGCGCGTCCAGTCGGGCTGGCTGGAGGGAACCTGGGGAGAAAGCGGCTCACGCCGCGCCGGCGACACTCGATCCGCGGCCTGATTCAACCACTGCCGCGCCGAGTCGCGAATCTCCACGGGCTGCACGCCCAACTGCTCCATCAGGTAGGGATCGCCGTAGATCAAAGCGACCAGCACTGCCAGTTTGCCGTACGTCGATACGTTGGCCATCAGGCTGCTGGTCGTCCACAATTTGAGCGCCGTGCCCAGCGAACGCTTGATCCGCAGCCGTCCGCGCCGCACCTGGACGCTCGAGAACTCGTCCAAGATCAGGTGGGACAGGAAACCCAGCACCACGGCGCCCGACTTGAACAGCCGGACAGGCATGTCCGTGCCGGCCACCAGGAGGAACGTCAACAGTCCGGCAATTGCGGCAGCCGGCAGACTGTGCCACATCCCGCGGTGGACCGTGTAGCCCTTGAACAACCCGCCCGCGCCAAAACGAACGGCAAGGTAGACGAAGGCGGTCGCCAAGACCAGATGCTCGCGATCCAGGCCCAGCTGTTCGAAACGAGGGATCATCAGCGTCGGCACCAGGGCCGCCGTCAGCGCTGTCAGTTCGCGAACCGGCACACCGGAGTCGCTGTCCAAGTCCGGCAACATGCCCGCCAGACTGCACAGCCCCCCTGCCACCAAGCAACTGGACAGCGGCAGTTGCTGCGAGTAGCCCGCCGCCGCATAGCCGGCGCCCAGGACCGTGCTGACGGTGAGATGACTCTGGAAACCCGCCATCGAGAGAATTCCGTCCGGTTCACGTTTCGACAAGGTTCGCGGTCCGCTGCGCGTCGCGGAGGGGGAGACTATACCGCCCCCCGCCGCCGGCTCCAAGACCAATCGATTGGCCTTCGCCTCCGGGCCGGCAACTGCTATACTCCGCCGCCCCTGGGAGCCGAAAATCATGGAAACTTACGATCTCATCATGCTGGCAGTCTTGGCCGTGGCGACCGTGTTCGGCGCCCGCAAGGGGCTGGCCTGGCAAGTCGCTTCGATCAGTTCGATCGTCGCTAGCTACTTCATCGCCTACCGCTTTCGAGAGCCGGTCGCCGCAGCCATCAAGGCCGATCCGCCCTGGAACACGTTCATGGCGATGCTGATCGTGTACTTGAGCGCCTCGGCGGCCATCTGGCTGGCCTTCCGTTTTGTGTCCGAGTTGATCGACCGGGTCCGCTTGAAGGAGTTCGACCACCATGCCGGCGCGGCTCTGGGGTTCTGCCGAGGCATCCTGTGGTGCGTGGTCGTCACCCTGTTCGCGGTCACCCTGCTGGGTGAATCCTCGCGTCAGAAGATCGTCCAATCGAAATCGGGGCATTATATCGCCCAGCTGCTGGACCGCTCCGAAGCCATCATGCCGACGGAGCTTCAAGGTGTGCTAGCACCCTACCTGAGCACCTTCGAGGCGCGGCTGGGACGCGACCATTCGGCCGCGTCTGCCAGCAGTCCAGCAGGGGCCCCAACGGGCGTTTGGGGCGACGATTGGGACCGGCGGTTGCCGGCCGCCGGAATGCCGTATGCGGAACGCGAACCGGCCGGCGAGCCTGGCGGCGGGGAGAACGCTTCGAGCGACGATGCGGTAGCCCGTTGGCTGCGGCAATTCCAGGACGCGCAACGGACTCGATAGGACGCCGTCGAGCCGCGGGCGACCGCCGGTGAGCCGTGCGGCAGTGGCCGCCGTTGACGCTGCAAAGCCGCGAATTCCGCGGCGGCGGCGGATACCGTTTTTCCCTGGGAAAACCCGGTCCATAACCGAACATAAGAAACATTATCGGACGTTCCTGGTACGTTGGAAAACCGGCCGTTGAGCCCGTTTTGGACTGCGGCGCCTCGGCACCGCTTGGGCCGCCAGCCAGCGGTTCGGCTGAGCTTGGGTTCCGCAGACGCAACGACACGTCGGACCACAAAGCCGCGCCGCTACAGCGACGTCAAGCCAAAGCCGTCAAGCCAAAGCGGCGCCGAGCCGCCGCAGGGCAAACGCGAACCCGGACAAGGCCCAAAAATCGGCCGCCGCTCAACCGTTTTCAGAACCCGTTTTCACCGCCTCCGGCGCTTCCCAAAAAACGCCCATCCGGCGGAATTTTTCGTAGCGGTCCTGCAGCAGTTTGTCCTGCGGCGTCGCCAGCAGCTCCCGCAGCGTGCGGACCAGGTAGAACTTCAGCCGGGCCGCCATCTGGCGATGATCCCGGTGGGCGCCGCCCAGGGGTTCCGGGATCACCGCGTCGATGATTCCGAACTGGAGCAGGTCGGCGGAGGTAAACCGCAGCGCGCGGGCGGCCTGCTCGGCGTACTCGCCGCTCTTCCAAAGGATGCCCGCGCACCCTTCAGGGCTGATGACCGAATAGTAGGCGTGCTGCAGCATGGCCACCCGGTCGCCCACGCCGATGCCCAGCGCGCCGCCGCTGCCGCCTTCGCCGATGACCACGCAGACGATCGGCGTGGGCAGGCGGGACATCTCGTACATGTTCTCCGCGATCACCCAGGCTTGCCCGCGTTCCTCGGCGCCCACGCCGGGATAGGCGCCCGGCGTGTCGATCAGGGCGATCACGGGCAAGGAGAACTTGGCGGCCAGCCGCATCTTGGCCATCGCCTTGCGATAGCCCTCCGGATGCGCGCACCCAAAATAGCACGCCGCCCGCTCTTTGTACGTCCGGCCTTTCTGATGGCCGATCACCAGGACCTTGTACTGGTCCAGTTTGGCGAACCCTGACACGATCGCGCGGTCGTCGCCAAAGTGGCGGTCGCCGTGCAGTTCCATGAACTCCTCAAACACCAAGCCCAGGTAGTCGGCCGTGTAGGGGCGGTTCTTGTGCCGGGCGACCTGGACGGTCTGCCAGGGATCCAGGTTCTCGTAGATCCGCTTGGTGACCTTGACCCATTCCCGCCGCAGGCGGCGGATTTCGCTTTCGGTTTCCGGACGCCCGTCCGCCGACCGTTCCAGTTCGCTCAGACGCGATTCCAGCTCGTGGATGGGCTGCTCGAATTCCAGCCCGGGTGCGAGTGTCGAAGTCTCCATCCCTCTAATCCTCCTCGGCGGTCGGCTGCCCTTCGCCACGCTGCGGCAACTGCTTCAGGGCGTCGGCGTCCGTCACGGGCCCGAGTTGCATTTCCGACAGCTTGAGTTTCGGCGCTTGCGGCCTCTTGTTGAAGATCTGAAATTCCCGGAACGCCTGGAGCACTTCCCACATCGACTTGGGACGCGCCTCGCGTTTCTTGTTCATCATCTTTTTCACGTAGTCGGCGCACTCGCGGGAGACATTGTGGTTGTAGACAATGGCCGACGGCACCGAGGACCGCAGATGCCGCTCCAGCAACTCGGTGGGCGACGAACCCGTGTAGGGCGGCCGCCCCGTCAGCAGTTCGAAGACCACACAGGCGAAACTGTACACGTCGCTGCGGGCGTCCGGCGTTTCCCCGCGAATCTGCTCCGGCGACATGTAGCTCCGCGTCCCTTTGACCTGCTGCTTGACGCCGAAAAAGCTGAGCAGACTGCGCTTGGGCCGCTGGGCGATGGCAAAGTCGATCACCTTGACGTTGCCGTCGTCGTCCACCAGAAAATTGTCCGGCTTGACATCGCAGTGGACCCAACGCTTTTCGTGCAAGTAGTGCAGGCCGTGGCTGGCCTGGTTGATGATCTTGTCCGCCAAATGGGCGATCGGGTCCGGGCCTTCCCGCAACACCTGTTTCAGGTTCAGGGCACTGAAGAGTTCCAGGACCAGATACGGCGTCGCAACCTGCGTGTCCAACTCATAGACGCGAATCAGGTTGGGATGGTGCAGGTTCTTCGCCACCTCCAGTTCATGCTTCAGATAACCCAGTTCCTCGCGGTCCCGGGCGACTTCGGTCTTGAGCATCTTCAGCGCAAACCGCTCGCCTGTCTTTTCTTTGACCGCTTCCCAGATCATGCTCGAGTGACCGGCGCGAATCAGCCGCGTCAGCCGATACGGACCGACGAAATCACGAACTTTAGTCACGTCCACACCCCCTTGCAGTTCAGAGGATCGGCTGCCTTGCGATTGGCACCGCACCCGTTCGCCGCACATCGTGGGCGAGTCACCCGAGGCGATGGCGACCCCGCAAACGCGCCTAGTGTAAATCAAGATCTCCATCGGCGAAAGTACTCTCCTGTGGCGATCTGGGGGTGTTGCTGGCACCCGTCCCCTCCCCTGCCCTTCTTGACTGCGATACAATCACACCTTGGACATGCTGTCGTTCCCCAGTCACTCTGTCGCCCGCCGTCCTGGCCGGCACGAATCGACCCCGTGGACACATGACTCATGGTGGCTCGCGATCCGGACAACACCGTGGTTGACATCTTTTGCGGCGCCGGCGGCCTCTCCTTAGGTTTTCAGCGGGCCGGATTCGTTGCCGTTGCGGCGTTTGACCATCATCCGATGGCTGTGGAGACGTACCGCGCAAATCTCGGCACGCACGTGTTTCAGCAAGAAATCACAGAAGAGACTGGCGTTCCGCTGGCAACGACCATCATTGGGGGGCCTCCGTGTCAGGGGTTTTCGTCGGCGGGCATGCGAAGGCCAGACGACTCACGCAACAGTCTGGTTGCCTGTTTTGCCAGGATTGTCTGTTCGAATCGCCCTTTCGCTTTCGTCTTCGAGAACGTGGAGGGCTTCCTCACGGCGGAAAACGGGATGCGCGTGTTTGACCTCCTGCGCCCCGTGATTGCAGCTGGTTACTGCGTTCACGTGCGCAAGGTCAACGCGGCACACTACGGGATTCCCCAGCACCGAAAACGGGTGATCGCCATCGGGGGTTTGGGCTGGCACCCCCAGTTCCCAAGACCTACCCACTCTGCGACCGGGGCACCCGGTGCGGACCTGGTGGACTCGTCTCTGCCTTCAGCGCCCTCTGTCGCCGACGCGATCGCGGGCCTGCCCCCACCATCGCTCGACCCGCCCGGAATTCCGCCCGGTCACCACTACCGGCCCTTGACTGGCATCGACCTGGAACGCGCGCAGGCCCTCAAACCTGGCCAAACCATGAGGGATCTTCCGGAGGAACTCTGGCACGACAGTTATCGGCGCCGCGCATTTCGGCGAGTGATGGATGGGACTCCGTCCGACCGAAGGGGTGGGGCGCCCGCAGGTGTGAAGCGACTGCTTCCAGCGGCTCCGTCCAAGACGATCACCGGCGGTGCTACCGCCGAGTTCCTTCACCCCTACGAGGACCGGAACCTGACGATTCGAGAGTGCGCTCGGATTCAGACTTTTCCCGACGACTTCGTGTTCTGCGGAAGCGCTTCTGAGCAAGCTCAACTCATCGGAAACGCCGTGCCGCCCTCACTGGCGACGGTCGTTGCCCGGCAGCTGGCAGCGGACCTTCAGCACGCGGCGACGGAACGCAAGCCCGGCGAGTTGCTCAGTTTCATCCCGACGCTGTCCAACGGGATGAGTCCGGCGTTGGAGAAGGTGGCGACCAAGGTTCGACGCGAGTTTGGGAGGCGGCAGTTAGAGCTATGGGGTTGACCAAGGCACAACTGAGCCTGATCGCGAAAGCCCAAAGTCAGGGGGCGGGCGAGCAAGGAGTCGCCCTCAGTGACGAGGCGTGCTCTTACTTGCTCGCCTTGCTGGTGCGGGATCTCAAGCTAGGGCGGCAATTCCCCGAACTCGACGTGCCACTCTTGCCGTTTTTTGGGGCCGCAAGGCTGGACAGAATGGCCATCCGGAACTGCGATTTCCTCCATCTCTTTGAGCGACTCGTCCGCGTGCAAGAAGACGCGGACACGTACTTCAGCTGTTTGGCAACGCTGCACAAAGCTCGGCTCAAGTACGAGCGGATCCTACGGACTCAGTCCTTCCCCACGTTCGAACAGGTCGGCCCGAGGGGGCTCCTCCAGTACGGCACCATGACCTCGAAGTCGCTCGCCTCCTTTCTCCTGTGGCGAAAATGGATGTTCGACATCGATAATCGCTCGGCCCAGGAAACGGGGTACGTTTTTGAGCCCATCATCGCGTCGGCGATCGGTGGCGTCCCGATGGGGCCCAAGAACAGTCCGATTCGCCGCCGCCGCGACCGTTCCAAAGGACGGCAGGTGGACTGCATCCGTCCCGGCAGAAAGGCGTACGAGATCAAGATTCGCGTCACCATCGCGGCGTCCGGACAGGGCCGTTGGCAGGAAGAGCTGGCATTTCCCTCCGACTGCCGGGCCAGCGGGTACACGCCGGTTCTGCTCGTTCTCGACCCCACGCCGAATCCGAAACTGGAAGAACTTCGGGACGAATTCGTTCGTCATCGGGGAGAAGTGTACGTCGGGGCCGCTGCTTGGGCTCATCTCGATGCCGCGGCCGGGAAAACGCTCGGGCAGTTCCTGGAGACCTACGTACACAAGCCGCTGCAAGCGCTGCTGGCCGAGACGCCTTCGTCCGAAAGGGCCCTGCCCGAGATGCTCGTTCGTACGACGGGATCGCAGTTGTCCGTTTCCATCGGGGGAGACTCCTTCGTCGTGGAACGCGACGTTGACTCCTTCCAGTGACCGAACACCGGATCGGCTCCACGGTGCAGAGGATCAAGCGATTGCTGAATTCCAGATAGCTCGCGATGAGCTAAGACAACAGCCCTTCGTAAAGACCTCGCAGCTGACGCGTCATGTGCTCGTGCCGGAACGTCTCGGTAAACCGCTGGCGGCCGCCGCGCCCCAGCCGCTGACGCAGACCCGGATCGCACGCTAGCTGGACCAACGCGCCGGCCAGCGGTTCGATGCTCTTCGGCGGCAGCAGAAACCCGGTTTCGCCGGGAATGACAACCTCGCGCGCCCCGTCCACGTCGTAGCTGACCACCGGTTTGCCGGCGATCAGGGCCTGGGGCAGAGCCCGTGCAAGCCCCTCCCGCAGGCTGACATGGACCAAAACGTCCATAGCCCCCAATAAGGGCGGAATCCGGGCGGGCGGCACGAGACCGGTGAACTGGAAATAGTCCGCCAGCCCGGCCCGCTGCAGTTGGCTCTCCAATTCGCCCCTCAGGATTCCGTCGCCCACCAGCAGGAACCGCGCCTGGGGACAGGCCCGTACGACCAGCGCCGCCGCCGGGATCAGATACTCGTGCCCCTTGAGGTGAAACAGCCGGGCGATCTTGCCAATCACGACGTGCTGGTCCGTGTAGCCCAGTTCGGCCCGCACTCGCTGGCGGTGCTCGTCGGCCGCCAGGAACGGTTCGACATCCATGCCGCTGTACACCGTCGTGAACTTGGCCCGCGGCGCGACGCCGGCGTCGACCAACAGGTCGGTCATCGCGTCGGCGACGCTCACCAGTGCATGGCACCGCCGGGCAGCGTACGCCTCACACCAGCGGAACAGGTTGCGGGCCGCCGCGCTCTGATACGGATGGAACGGAGCCCCGTGAACCGTGTGGACGATGGCCGGAACCCGCAGCGCGTGCGCCGCCAGTCGCCCCAGCACGCCGCCCTTGGCGCTGTGCGTGTGCACCACGTCCGGCTGAAAGCCGCGCAGAACCCGCTTGACCGCCCGGTACGCCTGCCAGTCCCGCCACGGATGAATCGCCCGCTGCAACGACGGGACCAGCGCCAACGGGACCTCCCCTCCCCTGCCCTGCGTCAGCAGCTCGCCCTCCGGCCCCAACGACGGCCCCGTGACCAGCAACACGTCGTCGCCGAACAAGCGGATCAAATCCTGACAACACAGCAAGGTGTTCTCCTGCGCTCCACCGACGATCATCCGAGTTATGACATGTGCGATCCGCATAGACAACGATCACCTTGTTGGAGATCTTGGATTTTAGATTTTGGATTTCAGATCGTGAGTCTTCGGCCTTGATCTCAAATCCAAAATCCCAAATCCCAGCTACCACCCATACTCCACGGTCACCAAAAACAAACCCTGCGGCGGCGCGGTCATACCGGCGAGTTTGCGGTTCCGCGCGGCCAGTACCTCCGCAATCCAGGCCGGCGATTGGCGTCCGCGTCCAACGTCGACCAGGCTGCCAACCAGGTTGCGCACCATCTTGTAGAGGAACCCGTCCGCTTCGACCTCGAAGACAATCCGGTCCAGGAAATCGCCGGCTCGCCGCTCGACGCTCAATTCGTAAATCGTCCGCACGCTGCTGGCCCGCGGCGAGCCGGCGGCCTCGAAGCTGGCAAAATCGTGGCGGCCCTCCAGCACCGCCGCCGCGGCCTGCATCGCCTCCACGTCCAATCGTTGCGGAAACTGCCAGGCGTACGCCCGACTGAACACATCCCGGACCGGACCATCCTGGACGACGTAGCGATATCGCTTGCGGAGCGCATCGCGGATCGCGTGGAAACCCGCCGGCGCTTCGCAAACATCCCGGACCACGATGTCCCGCGGCAGATTCGCGTCCAGCGCCTTGCGGAGCACGTCCGTTGGCAATCGCGTGTCGCTGCTGAAGCTGACGACCTGCCCCAAGGCGTGGACGCCGGCATCCGTGCGCCCGCTGGCGACTGCCCTGATCTTCTCGCCCGTCACCTGCTGCAGAGCGGCCTCCAATTCCGCCTGGATCGTCCGCGCGTTGGCCTGCACCTGCCAGCCCGCGTAGGCCGCGCCGTCGTACGACAGGGTCAGTCGAAAGGTGCGCATCACGGCGGGACAATATACCCACGCCCCCACGAATCGTCCAACGGGGGCGTTTGCACGATGTGGGGTCAGGCTTACAGAATTCAATTTTGGCCGAGTCATGTCGTTCCACATGGTCAGACCTCCCATCGGCCAAAATTGAATTCTGTAAGCCTGACCCCAAGCCGTGTCGATGGTGCTGCCGAAAGCGGCTAACATGATGCCCAGGAGGTGCCTCATGCAAGTCGTGCGAATTTTCGTTTCCTCGCCCGGCGACGTCCGGGCGGAACGCGACATCCTGGACACGGCCATCGACGAGGTGAACCGCAGCGAAGGCGAGCGCTGCGGAGTCGTCCTGCGTTCGTTCCGCTGGGAGCGGGACGTGGCCCCCCACGTCGGCCCGCCGCCGCAAGCGGTGGTCGACCAGGCGACGCCGCCGTACGACATCTACCTGGGCATCATGGCCGCACGGTTCGGAACGCCGACCGAAGGCTATGGTTCGGGTACGGAGAAGGAATTTCAGGACGCAATGCGCCAGTGGGCCGAACGGGAACGTCCGTGGATCATGTTCTATTTCCACAAGTCCCCTCCCCTGCCCCAGACTTCCAAAGCCGTCTCGCAGTACGCCAAGGTCGTCAGGTTCCGGGAGAAGATCGAGCGGCGCGGGATCGTCTGTCAATACGAGAGTGTGAGCGACGGTGAAAACAGTTTCCTGTATCTGGCCACTCGGCACCTGCGGGAACTCGTCCAGCGGTTCGGCCACGCGCCGCCGGCGGACGCGGCTCGGCGACCAACCGCCCCGGCCGCGCCGATCCTCCCCGCGGGCTACATTTCCTGGCTGCAAAACCGCTGCGGCGAATTGGAGCTGCTCGGACTGCGGCTGAAGCACGGGCAGGGCGTGCGGCTGAACCATGTGTACACGCCGCTGACGACGCAAGGATTCGCGGAAGGCATTGAGGCCATTGCCGGAACTGCGAAGACTGGTTCCGGCCTACGACGGGCAACGCAGCGTGCGGAAGGCGACGAATCCCGGCCGCAGATGCTGCTGGATCTGCTCGGCCAGCGGTCGCTGTACGTGTCCGGCGATCCGGGGACGGGCAAGTCGACCTTTTGCCGCTGGACGGTGTGGCTGGTCTGCCAGCAAACGCTGCCGCCAGCGGACGTGGCCGCGCCGGATGCTTATCGCGAGACGTTCCCGGCCGCGTTCCGCGACCGCTTGCCGGTGCTGATCCGCCTGCGCGACTTCTGGCCCCGCCTGCCGCACTCGGCCGGCGCGCGGACCATGACCGTCGAGCAATTGGAAGACGCGCTGGCCGCGCACCTGGCGCAAGGCGACTGGGGCGGCCTGTCGTGGTCGTGCGTCGCCGCGCATCTGGAACGGGGCTCGGCGCTGCTGATCCTGGACGGCGTCGATGAAGTCCCGCCGCTGGTCGGCCAGGAACGCGAACAATGGTATCCTCGCGAAATGCTGTTGAACGCGCTGGCGGCGGCCGTCGCCCGCTGGGATGCCGCGGGCAACCGCGTGCTGGTCACCAGCCGGCCTTACGGCTTGAACGAGGACCAGCGGCGGGCGCTCGGATTGCCGCACGCGCCGATCGACGCGCTGGACGCCGAGTTGCAACAGTTGCTGGTCCGCCGCTGGTTCTACCGGCTGAGCGAAGACCATGCGCAAGGTTTGAAGACGGCCGACGAGATGGTCCAGCACGTGCGCGCTCAGCCGGGGCTGGGCGAATTGGCGGCCAATCCTCTGCTCCTCTCGTCCATGTGCATCATCTACGACGAAGGCAAGCGGCTGCCGCAGGACAGGTACGAGTTGTACGACCGGATCGTGGACACGGTGTTGCACAAGCGGTACCCGCCGGTGCGGGAGCGGGTGAGCGTGATCCGCGGGCGGCTGGGCGCCGTCGCGTTGGGGATGCACACCGGCGGCGGGCCAGAGGGCCCACGGGCCAGCCCCGAGCCGGTCGCGTCGGATGCCGAGATCGACGAGACCTTGAAAGCCTACCGCCAGCAGGACGGCGCCACGGAGCAGGGCTGGAGCAGCATGGTCGAGGTGCGCGAGGACCTGCTGACGCAAACCGGCCTGCTGGTCTCGCGGGACGACAAGCGGGCCGCGTTCTATCATTTGTCGTTCCAGGAGTTCCTGGCCGCCGAACAGCTGTTCGTGCTGCTCGGGCGCAACGAAGACGCCCTGCAGCAGGTCTTCCTGCGCCGCGGCCCGGCCGCCGGCTGGCGGAACACGCTCTCGTTCCTGTTCGGCTGCTGGATCACCAAGTTCAACGTCCAGGCGGGCGTCGAGCTCATGCAGAAGCTGGCCCCGCAGATCGCCGCGCCGGCGTCGCCCGACTGGAACCTGGCCATCGTCCTGTCCGATTGCCTGGACATCCTCCTGCTCCTCGGCCGCCGCGCGACCCTGCCGGACGACCTCCGCGCGGCGTACGAGTCGCTGGTGAAAACCGCCATCCAGCGCGAGGCGCCGGTGGAACAGCGGCACGCGCTGGCCGCCACCTGGGGCCGCCTGGGCGACCCGCGGATCGAGGCCGATTTGCGGATCGGGGACGTTCCTGAGCGCCATCCCGGCTATGTCCTCGTCCCCGCGGGCACGTACTGCTACGGGGACAAGAAGGAGCCGTTCAAGATCGAGCGGCCGTTCCTGATCAGCCGCTATCCGGTCACCAACTCGCAATTTGCCAAATTCATCGAGTCGGGCGGCTACGGCGAGCGGCAATTCTGGTCGGAGGAGGGCTGGCGATGGCTGCAGCGAGCTCAGGTCAGCGAACCGAAATACTGGCGCGATCCTCGCTTCAACGCGCCGAACCAGCCGGTCGTCGGCATTTCGTTTTGGGAGGCCGAAGCGCTGGCCAAGTGGGCTGGCGGGCGTCTGCCGACGGAACGCGAGTGGGAAGCCGCCGCGCGCGGGCCAAAGGGCTACAAGTATCCGTGGGGAGACCGATGGGAGGACGGGATCTGCAACAGCGCTGAAGCGGGACTAAAACGCACGTCCGCCGTCGGCATCTTTCCGCGGTCCAAGTCCGCCGCGTTTGGGCTGGAGGACATGGCGGGGAATGTGTTCGACTGGTGCGTGGGTTTCTACGATCCGAAGAACCAGCCGGGAGTTCGTGTGTTGCGTGGCGGCTGCTGGTCCTCAATTCCCGCGGCTGTCGCGCGGCCATCCGCGACTGGTTCTACCCCGGGATCCGGCTCGACGATGGTGGTTGTCGTGTGTTGTGTGTTTGCGCGTCAGGACTCGCACCGTAGTGTCTTAGCTGCTTTACTGCTTTACCTCTTATCCTCTTTACTTCTTTTCCTCTTTACTCCCGCCGCGAAGCGGCGCGCGAAAACTTTTTTAGGACCTGACCATGGCCAAAGCGCCGACCGACATGTTGATTGTGGACCGCTGCTACAAGCTGGTGACGTGGAGTTGCGACCGGATCGGGAACTTTCCGCGTTCCCGCCGTCCCACGCTGGGCGACCGTTTGGAGACGCAGCTGTACGAGGTCCTGGAAGCCTTGATCCGGGCCCGCTATACTCGCGATCGGCTGCCGCTGCTGAACGACATCAACATCCAGCTGGAGTTGTTGCGGTTCCAGTTCCGGCTGGCCAAGGACCTGCGTTGCATCGGCGTGGACAGCTACGGCTACGCCACCCGCGAGGTGAACGAAATCGGCAAACTGTTGGGCGGCTGGATCAAGGCGACCAAAGCCGTCAAGTAGTCCGGCTCCCCACCGACCCCGCGTCGCCGCTGAACAAGGCGTGGGGTAAGCTTCCAGCTTGCCGAATGCGCAGTTTAGGAAACATCGAGGACTGCAAATGTGCATACTCGGCAAGCTGGAGAAGTTTAGCATCGTTCGAGAAATAACTGCCCAGTGTCTATTGCCGATCATCCCAGCAACGGTGGCCGAAATAACTTCCCGGATTTCGGCCACCACGCTGCTTGCCAGCGTGGAGCCATGTTCAGAACCAGACATCGCCCCGCCGCGCGACCTCTTCGGCCACCACGCTG
>JAAYYU010000187.1 GCA_012515235.1 Candidatus Anammoximicrobium sp. | reverse complement strand
TGCGGAACATGGCTCCACGCTGGCAAGCAGCGTGGTGGCCGAAGGGAGCGTGGAGGAGGCCGACGGCTGGTGCGGAACATGGCTCCACGCTGGCAAGCAGCGTGGTGGCCAAAGGGAGCGTGGAGGAGGCCGACGGCTGGTGCGGAACATGGCTCCACGCTGGCAAGCAGCGTGGTGGCCGAAGGGAGCGTGGAGGGGGCCGACGGCTGGTGCTGAACATGGCTCCACGCTGGCAGGCAGCGTGGTGGCCGAAGTCCGGGAAGTTATTTCGGCCACCGTTGCTGGGATGGTCGGCAATAGACACGGGACAGTTATTTCTCGAACGATGCTTAGGCCACGGAAGGGAGCCTCGACGAAGCCGCGCCGACGAAGGCTGGCGTGACGGACGGTCGCGAGGGGTTCGGGTCAGAACGCAGTGAATCACGCCGTCCATGAGGGTGGGAATGCTGCGTCAGCCAACCGCATTTACGCCCGCGCAATGCGTTTGGCATCTTCGGCCCGGCTCAGCGGCGCGTACCAGCCCGACAAGTGCTCCTCGACCGTGATAACCGTTGTCGTCAATTCTTCGATCGGATGAGATTGAATCCGTCCACAGATGCCTCAGTCTCGAGTCTCAGCGGATCACCACTAGTCGCTCGAGACTTCTTCTCGGACGTCGGTTCAACCAGCACTGGGATTTGCATCGCCGTCAACCTCCTGACTACAGCCTAGAGGAACGCCGGCCTGCCCGTCAACTGGATGATGGGCCATGGGCCGATCCCGCCTACGCGATCCACGGCGCACGCATCGTCCGCGCTCGGAGCCGGTTGGCTTCGGGGTCGTCGAGGAACTCCTCCTTGACCGGATCGTACTTCAGGTTCCGCCCCAACCACATGCAGATATTGGCGGCATGCACCGTGGTCATGGCGCGGTGCATGGCCTCCGGATAGGCGGCCGTCTGGCTGCGCGACTTGACGCAGTCGAGGAAGTTGCGGGTGTGGTTCAGCGGCCGGCCGGTGCGGGCCGTGTACTCGTCCAAGATCTTCTGGACGTCGCCCAGTAGCGCTGGCGACGAGGCGCGCGACTGGTCGTGCTCGCCGCCCGAGTTGGCGATCCAGCCCTCGCTGCCGTCGAACCGTTGGCCGGAGACGCCGGGCCAGCACTCTTGCTTCAGGGACAACACCAGCTTGACGCCGTTGGCATAGCGGGCGACCAGCCCGTCGCCGAACGGATTGTCCACGTACTCGTATTCGATCGCCGACGTGTCTTGCGCGCCGATCCCGGCCTGAACCTGCATGATCGTGTGCGCGCCCCATTCTCCGATGCAACTGGTGTGAAAGTCCCAATGTCCCCGCCACGCGCCGCGGACGTAAGCGGAATTGTAGGGCCGCCAGGGACAGGGGCCGAGCCACGCATCCCAGTCCAACTCGTCTTTCGGCGGTTCGGGTTCCGCGGGCAGACAATCGCGGCGCATCAGGGCGTTTTCCCACGGGGCGATTTGGGCATAGGCGGTGTGCAGCTGGCCCAGGCGGCCGGAACGGGCCAGCTCGATGCCGTACACCCGATTGGGCATGCTCAGGCCCTGCGTGCCGGTCTGGTACACGCGTCCATATCGCCGGGCTGCTTCGACCACCATCTGGCCTTCCGCAATGGTCAGGGAGGAGGGCTTTTCGCAGTACACGTCCTTGCCCGCCCGCATTGCCAGCGTAGCCGCCAGCGCGTGCCAGCGGTCGCCGGTGGCCGTCACGATGGCGTCGATGTCCGTACGTTCGGCCAGGAACTCGCGGATGTTGGAGGACATCGCACAGTCCTGGTTGCCGTACTTGTCATCCACCATCTTTTTGACAATTTCACGCCGGCTCTTGTTCAGGTCGCAAATGGCCAGGAACTGGACATCCGGTTCGGCCAGCATCTCTTTCAGAACCGCCCTCCCCCGTCCGCCCAGTCCGACGCCGCCCAGCAGGATTCGCTCGCTGGGCGCCACGGTCCCGTCCTTGCCCAGCACGCGCGCCGGGACCAGAACGGGCACCGTCCACACGCTGGCCGCAGCCGTTTTCAACAGATCCCGCCGCGTCAGTTGCGCTGAGGACGACCGGATCGCTCCGGACGTGCCGGCCTGTTCCGCTTTGCTCATTGCCGTATCTCCTGGGAGTTGTCTTGCATCTTCAGGGACTTCACAGACTCGGCGAACGGTGCGGCGTCAGCCCACCGGTTCCTTTGCTGTCGACAGGCAAAGCCCGGGGAAGACCGGTGGGCTAACGCCACACCGCTCGCTGAACTGGTTCATGTCTTTGGGAACGCATTGGCCTGCGGAGCCACCTGGGCGATGTTCGGCGTGATGTCGGCATCCACGCGTCCCAGCGCCCAGGACAGGCCGCCCCGCAGGATCTGTTCAAAGATCTGGTTCGACCACACGTCTTCGCGGTGGCCTAACGAAGTGTAGAACACGCGCCCCTTGCCGTGCATCCGCGCCCACGTCGATGGAAACGGCGGCCGATCGTAGCAGCGACGGTCGGCCGGCGCGTCCTTGTTCATCCCGGCACAATCCTGCACCAGGATCACGTGCAGGTCTTGGGCAAAGCGAATCAGGGAGAACCATTCCTCCAGCAACGAAAACGAGTCCCCCAGTTTTTCTGCGCCGGGAAACTGCGGCGAGACCACCTGGATCCGGGCCACCTGCTGGGTGCCATGTCCCAGGCAGTCGGCCCCGCCAGCCTCGGGCAGCAGCCAAAGGCCCGGATGAACCGCCACGTAAGGCATCCCCTCACGCACGGCCGCGTCCAGGTTCTTCCAGCCGCTTTCCGACAGCGGCGGACTGCGATCCCGGCTGTCCGGCTTCATCAAATCCGCCGGCCGCCCGCAGGTGTACGACACGACGGCTGCGTAGGGATCCAGCGCCCGATCGAAGACCCGTCCGTCCTTAGTGCATTCGACGTCGCAGTCAATCTGCCGGGCCAGACTTGCCAACGCCTTCTCAGCCAGCGACAGCTCGTCGCCCTGCCGGTGAACCACCGAATGCTCGAACAACACGCTGCGGGTGAAAAAGAGAATCTTGTCGGGGCGCTTCCGATCAGCCGCTGCAAGCCGCCCTGCGAACGGAAATCCCAGCACGGCCGAACCCAACGTTTGCAACACTTGGCGACGTTTCATGGCAGAACCTCCTCTGGACGCCGGTTGAAAATGAGGGCAGGCACTTGCCGCGCACGGGACGTTGCCCCTGCCGCTGACGACTCTGCCGCACTCAACCGGGCACCGCCTATTATGGTCCGGTCCAAGGCTGCCTGAAACGCCCCGTACCGCATATTCCGAGAAAGAAGTCTCCGAGCGTCTGCCGTTCCCCGCCTGCCTGGCATCCTGGCAGCGGGCGCTCCAGACGCTAGAATATGTCGCGCGGACAGTTCTTCACGTAGGATGGGTCTTCAGCCCGTCCCGTCCAGGATGGGTGTTCAACCCGTTCTGCGTGAGTTTCTTTCCCGCCGCACCCTTACGGGTTGTTGTGACCGTTCAACATTTCAACCGCAATGGAGGAAACCATGCCGAAGATCAACCGTTACGTGGACATTTCGACCGTCGACCGGGAAGCCAAAAAAGACTACATCGACCGGCACTCGCCGTTCCTCACGTGCGCGGCCACGGCCAAGGCCGGACAGAAGTTCCCCGTCACGGTGCGCGTGGGCAAAGAGTACACGCATCCGGACGACAACGACCACTACATCAAAAGCGTCGCCCTGTACAACCGCGAGACGTTGCTGGCCGAGGCCGGTTTCGTCGCGGGCGCTTTGGGCGGCCAAGGCCAGAAGGGGCAGGCCGAGGTGACCTTCCAGATTGTGCCCACCGGCAAGAAACTGGAATTGACCGCCATCGCGTACTGCACCAAGCACGGCCTGTGGGAATGCGACCCGGTCGAGGTGACCGTCGAAGAGTGACCGCCGACTTCCGGCGCAGTGCGCGGCGCAAGTTCGTCGCGCATTCCAGGCGAACCAAGGGGTCAGACGTACAGAATTCAATTTTCGCGGGGACGGCGTCTTCCACGCGGCTGGACCATGGGCCGCGAAAACTGAATTCTGTACGTCTGACCCCAGCTTCCATCTGCGGAGGGAACCATGTCTCGATTCGCGTCCTTGGTGTCGCTGGCTGCCTTGGCCTTGTCCGTTCCGGTGTCCGCAGCCGAGCAAGGCGGCACCGCCAAAACCGAGACCGTTCGCCTCGCGGACAGCAAGTTGCAGATCGAACTGGATCCTGCCAACGGAACGCTCCGGCAGTTGGCTCAACTGCCGGAGGGCTACAATCAACTCGCCGACAGCACCGAGCCCTTGGCGTTGTGGCAGATCGCGGCCCGCGACGGCGAGACGTCGTACACGTTGAGCGCCGAGCAAGCAGGGCTGCCCAAGATCGAACGTTTGACCGGTGATCAACCCGGATTGCGGCTCGTCTGGGACAAGGTAGCGGCCCCCGGCAAGGAGCCGCTGCGCGTGGAGGTCCTGATCCGGCTGGGCCAACAGGACGAATCGCTCAGCCGCTGGGAACTGTCGGTCGCGAAACCAAAGAGCCTGCGGCTGACGCAGGTCCGCTTTCCCCGCGTGCCCAGGGTGCGGGAGCGGGACGACGAGGTCCTCGCCGTTCCGCGGGCGCTAGGCGCGTTGGCCCGCAACCCCCGCTCTCTGACGCGGGGCAAGAACAACCAGGGCACGCGGCTCGTCTGGCCGTATCCGTTTCCCTTGAACATGCCCTGCCTGGCCTTCTATCAGGACCACGGTCCCGGCTTCTACGCGGCGTGCGACGATTCCCAGGGCTACCGTAAGGAACTTGCGTTGTGGAGCGATGGCCAGGGGCGAGTCCATTTCGAGGTCGTTCACGAGCCGGAACAGGAGGCCGCCGAGCTGGCCGAGTTCCGCCTTCCTTTTGCGGTGGTGCTGGGAGCGTTTCATGGGGACTGGACGACCGCGGCGCGGCTGTATCGCGAATCGCCAGCGGCCCAAGCAATCGCCGCGCGCGGCCGGCTGCGCCGCCAGCTGACGCCGGCCTGGTTGTCCGAAACTGGCCTGTGGATCTGGAACCGCGGACGGTCGCCAGGCGTGCTGGAGCCGGCGACGGTGATGCGGAAACATCTCCAGACGCCCGTCAGCGTGCTCTGGCACTGGTGGCACAACTGCGCTTATGACGCCGGATTCCCGGAATACCTGCCGCCCCGCGAAGGCGCCGAACCGTTTCAGGCCGCCCTGGCCGCCGCGCGCCAACAGGACGTCCACGCGATCCTGTACATGAACCAGCGCCTGTGGGGAATGCAGACCCAGAGTTGGATCGACGAGGGGGCCGAGCGTTACGCAGTCAAAGGACCGGACGGCAAGGTCCGCCCGGAGGTCTACAACGTCTTCATGAAGTCGCCCTGCGTGCCGATGTGCATCGGGACTCGCTTCTGGCGCGACAAGTACGCCGGTCTGGCCGAGGAGGTCTTCTGCGGCCTGAAGGCGGACGGCGTGTACATGGATCAGACCGGCGTCATGGCCAGCTGTTACGATCCCAGCCACGGCCACATCCTGGGAACCGGCCGGTACTGGACCGACGGTCTGGCGGCGCTCACCGGCGAGATCCGCGACCGCTGTGCGACGCGCGGCCGCGTGGCGCTGGGCGGCGAGTTCTGCGGCGAGCCGTGGATCGGGAATCTGGATCTGACGCTGGCGCTGAGCGTCAGCGCGGACCGCATCGGTTCGAGTCCCGTCTGGGAACCGATCCCGTTTTTCCAGGCCGTGTACCACGGCAGCACGATCGTCTTCGGCAATTACGCCGGACTGGTGCATCCGCCCTACGACGAGAAATGGCCGGCCGACAAGACCCTGCCGGGCACGCTGACGTTGCTGGACCGCAAGCTCAGCCAGCAGTTTCTCCTGGAACAGGCGCGGACCTTCGCCTGGGGCATGCAGCCCATGTTGGCCAATTTCCTGCCTTCACAACTGCAGGAACGCCCCGAGGAAATCGACTACGTGACGCGGCTGGTTCGTACGCGGATGCGGTCGCTCAAGTACCTGCTGTACGGCACCTGGCTGCGTCCCCCGGCGCTCGACGTGCCACAACAGGAAATCGACGTCGCCCAGATCGGCGTGTACACGCCTCTGCGGGCCTCAAAGCGGACTTATCCCGTCGCCCTCGCCGGCGCGTGGCGGGCCGCGGACGGCAACGTGGCCATCGCCCTAGCCAGCATCCATGACGAGCCGCTCCGACTGCAGCTGCCCATCGACGTCCAAACGTACGGCTTGCCCGCCCGCTGTGCCGTGTATCGCATCGACGAGTCTGGCCGGCAGCGCCTGGGCCAGTTCGACACCCGCGATCCGGTTTGGCAACTCGATCTGCCGCCGCGCGGCCTCTGCCTGCTCGAGTTCTGTCCGAACGAGAAGGAGTGACGACCCTCTGCCGTGGCTGGCGGGCACCGACCGCCGGTCGGAGTCCCTCACCTACGACCGCCGGAGATGCATCGTCAAAGGATACCTCGGCGGCAAAGGTGCGGCCGTCACCGCCTGGAACCTGAGGTCCCCAAAGCGGCGGCGATCTCACGGCGAATGATCGAGGACCGCAGGGCTGCGGTATGGTCCGGCCATGAGGATCGAGATTCATCTTCCGGAACCATGCGGGGAATGCTTTTCTTGTGTCGGCGGAGTCGCCTGCGCATAATTACGCTTAGTGGGAGGCGTTGCCTTCGCGAGGGTTGTCGCGGTTCGTCGGTGGGGCAAATGCGCATCTCTGGGCTTCTGCACTCCGGTTGCTTCGTCTAGCAGAGGGCGGATCATGTCCATCATCGCTGGGTTTCCCCAGTTCTGTACGAAGCGAGCAGGTGGGAAGCACAGTTCCACACAGGCCGCCCCGGGTCAGCCGGCTTTCCGGCGACGGAGCGGACGGCGTTTTCGGGCCACGCTCGGTCGGCGCTCGAATCAGCGGACGAGGTCCATCCGGTTCGAGTCTCTCGAAAGCAGAGCTTTGCTCTCCCTTGTCGTGAGCACTGACGCTGACAGCGGTTCCGGGTCGCTCCGGGCCGCCATTGCCCAGGCCAACTCAGCCGCCGGCCCTGACGGAATCCGCTTCAGCTTGCCCGTGGGCAGTGTGATCCAACTGCAAACCGCGCTGCCCCCATTGTCCGACACCAGCGGTGGCACAACCATCGACGGCGACGTCAACGGCGATTTTTTGCCGGATATCGTGCTTCGAGGAAAAGACACGTTTGACATTGTCTCCGTTCGGTCCTCTGACAACATCGTACGCAATCTGGTAATTCAGAACGGGTGGGCAGGTGTGCATATCTATGGCCAAGGGACGGCGGCAGATCGGAATCAAGTCTTGGGTTGCTACATCGGTACGGATCGGACGGGAATGGAAGTCACCGGAACGGCCAACCGCGGTGCCGGCGTGTGGGTCGGGGGCACCACCCACGATACGGTCATCGGCGGGCCGGGAACGCACGAGGGCAACATCATCGCCGGCAGCGGCTATCACGGCATCCAGCTGATCGATGCGGTCGGTGCTTCGGTTCAGGGCAACTACATCGGGCTGGGGGCCGATGGCAATTCGGCTCTGGGTAATCAGGGTGCCGGCGTCAGTCTCGAATCAGTATGTCACCAGGTCACGATCGGCGGAGTCGTCGCTGGTGCCCGCAATGTGATCTCGGGAAATTCGTGGGATGGAATTGTCCTTAACGGCGCGTCGGCGACCGGAAACATCATTCAGGGCAATCGCATCGGCACCAACGCGGCTGGCAGTGCTACCCTGGGTAATGGTTGGAACGGCATCAGTACCGGCGGCTCCAACAACACCATCGGCGGAGCAGCGGCCGGTGCCCGAAACGTGATTTCTGGAAACGGCTTGAACGGCGTCAGAGTCTGGGGAGACACCAGCACGGGCAATGGAATCCGCCGCAACGTGATCTACGCGAACATGGCCGCCGATCTTGACCTCAACGGCGATGGCTGGTCGCCCAACGATCCGGGGGATGTAGATGGCGGCGCCAACGGCACGTTGAACTATCCCGAATTGTACCGCGAGCCGGGTGCGGCCGGTGGTTTCGTGCGTATCGCCGGCCGAGCGTGCCCCGGCGCAACCATCGAGCTCTTCCAGACCGACAACCTGTATGGCCGGGGCGATGCGCGGGTCTCCCTGACCGTCTTCACGGCCGATCCGACGGGACACTTCGCGTACGAAGTGCCCGTGCGGCCTGGGGGCATCACCGCCACGGCCACCGACACGACTGGCAACACTTCCGAGTTTTCGCCGATCGTTCCGACGTGCTCCGGCACCGTAGATGCCGAGTATCTGCTGATCACCAACGACGCGCTGGCGGCGTCTTTCCAGCCGCTGGTTGATCGCCGAACGGCGGAGGGAAAGCCAGGAAAGCTGATCACCGTGGAATGGATCGCCGCCCACTACGACGGCACGCGCCCTGATGGCGGCAATGATCTCCAAACCAAGATTCGCAACTGCGTTCAGGACTACTACGAGCACCACGGCACGCGCTGGCTGGCAATCGGGGGCGACGACAGTATCGTGCCGGCGCGGCTCCTGGGCGAGTATGCCAACCAGTCCGGTCCCTGCGACCTTTACTATGGGGTCCTGACGGGCACTTGGGATTCCAACGCCAATGGAGTCTACGCCGAGGCGGAGGATCAAGATGCCGACGTGCATCCTCAGGTCATGGTCGGCCGAATCCCCGTACGCTCCGGCCAGCAGGTACAGGACTACATCGGCAAGCTTGTGACTTACGAGAACTCGCCCCCCGCGGGTTACTCCCGCACTTTGCTCCTGGCAGGCAGTGCGGGGCCTAGCTACGAGACCGGCACCGCCCGGGCTCCCGACCAGCAGGACCACGAGTTGATCAGCCGCAGCGAGCAGTTGCTGCGATCCCAGTACTGGCAGATGGTCCAACCGGTAGGGCAGATGGCCCAGGTAGACGACTTTGAAGACACCTTCACGCGTTGGGACACTCATCAGTCCGGGGACTACGACCTCAGCTACGAGCACCTCCTGGAACGTCTGGATTGGGGATACGAGACCGTGATTCTCCACGGTCATGGCAACCCCGGAGCATGGGGCGGAGAGACAGCCAACGTCGACACGGGCATGGCCCCTCTGCTCACTAATGCCGCGCGGCCCAGCATCTTCATGGCAGTTTCCTGCAGCACGGCGGCGTTCGACCTGGCGGAGCCGAGTCTGGCCGAGGCCCTGCTCCGGAATCCGCACGGCGGGGCGGTTGCCTACCTGGGAGGCGTGCGAGCCATGGATCTGTGGGACACCCCCTTACCCCTGGCCATCTGTGCGCGAATACTCGAAGGGGCGGCGACGCTCGGACAGGCCGCGGCCTGGGACGGCCTGGGATGGGCTGGGAGTCGCATCGGTGATCGGTGGAACGTGGCCTTGTTGGGAGATCCGGCGCTCCAACTGCTGGCGGCACCCGACGGACGACACCTGCAGATGCTCTCGCCGGTCAACTGCGAGGTCGTGGACTCCGACAGGCCGATGTTGGTCCGCTGGAACGCTGGTGGGATGGACTTTACCGCAGGCGAGAAGGTCAAATTAGAGTACTCCTCTGACAGTGGTCAGACTTGGCAGACGATCGCCGGAGCAGCATCGCTGCCGTACAACGCCCCTTGCTTCTCGTGGGATATATCGGGTCTCCCCGATGGCCGTCACTACCGAGTTCGCGTGACTTCCCTGAGCGACCCGTCGGTCACCGACGCGTCCCGAACGGACTTCCGCATCGGTCGCATGGGACTGCTCACTGTGCAGATGAATCCCCCCGGGCCCTGGTTTGATTTGCAGGGGAATCAAGTCTGGCACTGGATCGACGGCAACTGCGCTAACTACGCGGACTACGACTACTCGGTGCCGGTCGGTGATACGGTGACGCTCACAGCGCCTGAGTGGCCGGGCTGGACCTTCATCGGCTGGAAAGACGCTCAGGGCAATCTGCTCACGAATCAACCGACATACAGCTGGACTTTCTCCGTTGACCAGACCGCGGTGGCCGCCTATGAGTACGTCGCGGGCCCGGCGGTGACAGGGATTGCCGGCGACACGGGCTTCTCGGTCAGCGACGGCGTCACCAACGATCAGGCGCTCGTGATCTACGGCACCGCGGAAGCTAACAACGCGGTCACGGTCCTCCAGAACGGCGCGAGCATCGGCACCGCGATGGCCGACGGGTCGGGAGCTTGGAGCTTCGACGACAGGGGCACGAGCCTGCCGCAGGGGAGTTACAGCTTTACCGCCAGGGATGCGGCGGGGAACATGAGCCCGCCGTTCAGCGTGGTCGTCGACACCACGGCACCGGGCACGCCGGTGGTTACGGGGATCGCCAGCGAGACAGGCCTCTCGCCCCCCGACGGCATCACCAGCGATCAGACGCTCGTGATCTACGGCACCGCGGACGGCAACAGCACCGTCGCCGTCTTCAAGAACGGCACGAGCATCGGCACCACGGTGGCCGACGTAGATGGGGCTTGGCACTTCGACTTGAGAGGTACGATTCTGCCACCGGGTAGTTACACTTTCATCGCTACGGCGACGGACGCGGCGGGGAATGTGAGCGGCAATTCGGGCGCGTTCACGGTGTTGGTCGATACGATCGCGCAGTCTCCGACCGGACTGGAGTTGGATCCAGCCGACGACACCGGCGCGTCCAATGCCGACAACATCACCAGGTACACCGACGCCCTGACGATTACCGGTTCGGGCGAGGCCGGCGCGACGATGGAGTTGTTCGCCGACGCAGACAACGACGGGGCGATCGATGCCGGTGAGTCGCTTGGGACCGCGCCCGTGCCGGACGGATCATTCACCAAGGACATCTCCTTGGCACCCGGGACCTACCAGATAAAGGCCATCCAAACCGACCTTGCGGGAAATGTGAGCGTTGCGTCCGCCGCGCTGAACATCACCGTCGACACGGCCTCGCCCGTGGTGGACCACCAGAACGCGACGATCTCCGAAGGGGCGACATTAATCTTGGCCGGCAGCCACCTGTCGGCCACGGATGCTGACAGTGCCACGGCCTCCTTGATTTTTACCATTCAGGATGCACCCAGCCACGGCCAGTTGCAGCGGGACGGCTCGGCCCTCGCCTCTGGCGCCTCCTTCCCTCAAGCCGACATCGCGGCCGGAAAAATCACTTATACCCACGACGACACCGAAACCGCCAGTGACGTGTTCACCTTTACCGTCAAAGACCTCGCCGGCAACGAAACCGCCGCCAATCCATTCTCGATCAGCGTCAACCCCGTGAACGACAACTGCCCGGTGTTCACGTCCAGCGCCACGCCGAGCATCCCGGAAAACACGACGGCGGTGGTGACGTTGGCGGCTACCGACGCCGACCGGCCGGCGCAGACGGTCAGCTTCTGCATCACGGGCGGCGTGGATCAGACCAAGTTCGAGATCGTGAACGGGAACGAACTTCAGTTCAAGGCGGGGCCGAACTACGAAGCGCCGACGGATTCGGACAGCAACAACATCTACCTGGTAGAAGTCGCGGCGGACGACGGCGCAGGCGGAGCGACCGTTCAGAACCTAAGCGTGGCGTCCATGGACGTGAACGAATTCGACCCGGTTCTGAACGAAGCGACGTTCAGCGTGCCGGAGAACTCGACCAACGGGACGGCGGTAGGGACGGTCGTGGCGACGGACGCCGACGCGACCCATGCGTTCAGCTACAGCATCACGGCGGGGAACCGGTTGGGGGCGTTTGAGATCAACGCGTCGACGGGCCAACTGACGGTGGCGGACAGCAGCAAGCTGGACCGGGAGACGACGGCGCAGTTCGTGCTCACGGTGGAGGTGAGCGATGGGATCCCGGTGCCGGCGAGGACGGACACGGCGACGGTGACGATCAACCTGACGGACGTGAACGAATTCGCCCCGGTGCTCAACGACGCGACGTTCGGCATTCCCGAGAATTTGGCCACCGATACGGCGGTGGCCACGCTGGCGGCGACGGACGCGGACGCGACGTTTACGTTCAGCTACAGCATCACGGCGGGGAACGGCTTGGGGGCGTTTGGGATCGACGCGTCGACGGGCCAGCTAACGGTCGCGGACAGCAGCAAGCTGGATATCGAGACGACGCCGCACTTTGTGCTGACGGTCGAGGTGAGCGACGGGGGGCCGGGGCCGGCGCGGACGGACACCGCGCCGGTGACGGTCAACCTGACGGACGTGAACGAATTCGCGCCGGTGCTGGACGACGCGGCGTTCAACATTTCCGAAAATTCGGCCAACGGTGCGGCGGTGGGCACGTTGGCGGCGACGGACGCGGACGCGACGCATGCGTTCAGCTACAGCATCACGGCGGGGAACGGGTCGGGGGCGTTTGAGATCAACGCGTCGACGGGTCAGTTGACGGTGGCGGACAGCAGCACGCTGGACATCGAGACTACGCCGCAGTTCCTGCTCACGGTCGAGGTAAGCGACGGGGGGCCGGGGCCGGCGCGGACGGACACGGCGACGGTGACGATCACCGTGGCGCCGGTGAATGACAACACGCCGGTGGCAGCGGCCGATGCAATCGCGGTGGCGGAAGGTGGAACGGCCACGGCGTTGGTGGGCGGGGCGACGTGCGTGCTGGCCAACGACACGGACGCGGACCTGCCGAACGACACGCTGACGGTGAACCCGACGCCGGTGGTGGCGCCGGCGCACGGGACGCTGACGCTGAACGCCAACGGGACGTTCAGCTACGCGCACGACGGGAGCGAGCACTTCTCGGACAGCTTTACGTACGAGGTCAGCGATGCGGCCGGCCGCAAGGCCCAAGCCGAGGTGACGATCACCGTGACGCCGGTGAACGACAACCATCCGGTGTTCACGTCCGACGCCGCGCCCGAGGTGCGGGAGGGCACGACGACGGTGGTGACCCTGGCGGCGACGGATGCGGACGTGCCGGCACAGACGGTCGCCTTCCGCATCACGGGCGGTGCGGACCAAGACAAGTTCGAGATCGTTTCCGGGGCGTTGCGATTCAAGATGGCGCCAGACTACGAAGCGCCGGCCGATGCGGACTTGGACAATGTGTATCTGCTGCAAGTCACGGCCGACGACGGCGCGGGGGGCACGACCGTTCAAAGCGTGCGTGTGTCGGTGACGGATGTGAATGAGTTTGACGTGGGGCTGGTAACGGATGTGGACGCCGCGCCGAACGAGGTGATGGAAAACGCGGGGATCGGCACGACGGTGGGGATTACGGTCTGGGCGGTGGACGGCGACGCCACAGACGCGGTCAGCTACAGCTTGACGGAGGACGCGGGAGGAAGGTTCCGCATCAACGCATCGACGGGCGTGGTGAGCGTGGCAGGGACCCTGGATGATGGACCGTGGACGAGCCAAGCGATTACGGTCAAGGCGGCGAGTTCGGACGGGAGCACGAGTACGGCTGACTTTACGATCAGCGTCGGAGCGGCGTGGCGGAACCCACGTCATCACTGTGACATCAACAACGATGGCCAGATCACCGCGGGCGACGTGTTGGCTCTTATCAACGAGATCAATGCCCGAGGGTCCCGCGATTTGGCGACCGGTTCACCGCCCGCGTTGGCTCCGCCGCCGTTCCTGGATCCAAACGGCGACGGCGCGATTGGCCCTGCCGATGTCTTGGTGGTCATCAACTACATCAACGCGTTTGGGATGGGACCGATTCCGACGGCGGGCGACGGGGAGGGCGAGTCTGTGTTGACCGCCGACGTTGACGCGCGGTTCTGGCTCCCCGCCACAGACGAGGCCGGAGACGCTTTGCCCGCGGAACTGGAATCTGGCCGGCAGGAAGCGGAAGCGTTGGCCGGCGGCAGCGGGGAACTCGCTGTCTGTCGGCCTGAGCAACGTCCGGCCACGGCGACCGCCCTGGAACGCCTGAAACGGTGTTCGCAGGAGGGTGAGTTCCCGAATCCGTGGCTCTCCCCAAAATCGGTCCGCACGGCGCGATGGCCCGATGGGTCGGCGGAATTCCCCGCCGAGACGTTGGACCTGGAGGCCGCGATTGCCACGATCGCTACGGAGGTCGGAAGGAACTGGAATCATTCGCGTTGAATGGCCTTGTACGAGCGTGGGAAAGCCAGCCGACTGGAGTTCTGCCGCAACGAAAAAGAGTGACGATCCGCAGAGCCAACGCCTTGGCCGGCTGACTCGCGACGGTGAACAGGCTCCATCCTTCGGTGCAGGTTCGGGACAAGTGGAGGGTGTTCTGCCGGACGCGCCCGGCAACACATCGCCTGCGGACGCGACGCAGCGCAGCGATTGGCTGCGGTCAGCGGAACGCCCGCACGCCGAACCAGCGGAGGATGGGGGAGCGGCGGGGACTGGCGGCGGAGAAATCTTCGGCGTTCAGCGCCAACGCCACGTTGATGTTCTCCCAGGCGATCAGTTGATCGCCGATCCGCATCATGGCTTGGATGCCGCCGTCTTGAGAGATGGCGAAGCCCAGGGAGCCGAGGCGTTCAAAGCAGTAGCGCATCATGGCCCGATGCCGGGTGCCGAATTGCGTGATTTCCACGCGCCGCAGTCGAGACGGCTTGGCCTCGGCGTCGCCGGCCATGTAGACCTCGGCCAGCGTGCTGTCGGCCCGCAGTTCCACGCCGAACCCGTGGACGGTCAACTGCTTGTCCAGCAGCACGACGCCGTCCACGCAAGACAACCCGGCGATCCAGCGCAGACAGCCGAGCACCTCCTCCTTGCGTTGCTCCACTTCGACGTGCATGTCGCGAAGCGCGGCCAGCGAGGCGTACAGGTTGCCCGGACCCTCGCCCTGGGCCGCCTCCATCAGCGCCCTCATGCTCTGCGAGCGTTGCAGGTGCGTTCGCACCAGTCCCACCACGGCGGAACTGAGCCGGTCGTACTGGATGCGGTACTTGACGTTCGAGCGGTCGAAATCGGCCCGCGGCACGATCACCAGCCCGCCGCCGTGCCGGTACTGCTGGATGTTGACCAGAATCCGGGACAGCGAGTTCAGCCAGCGCAGCAGCAATTCCCGTTCGAGCCACGCGGGGTGCGGCGAGCCGCATTCGGCGACCAGGTGCGGGTGCGTTTCGTTGACATAGCTCCGCAGGTGGTCCGCCAGCAAGGCGTGCACGGGTCCGGACCAGAGCACGTCGTACAGGGCCTCGACCAGGACGTCCTGTGCCAGGTTGCCCAACAGCGCGCCGTTGCGGTACACACAGATGCTGCCGGAGCCGTTGATCGTGGCTTGAAACAGACCGGGCCGGTGTACGTCGGCGCCGGGCGACAGCACCAGTTGATCTCCTTGCCGCGGCTCCTGGTCCACCATGCCCCAGATGTACAACTCGCCGTCGGCGTCGGCAAACACGTTCAACGAGGCCACTTCCGGATCGGCGGCCCGGGCCAGTTTCGTGACGGCGCGAATGTCCAGCGGCAGGGGATGGGCAAAGGGAAACGCGGTCCAGCGGTTGGCGATCGACGACGGCGACTCGCCGCCCACCGGGTCGGCGGCGTCGACGAAATTCACCGTACACAGGGTCTGCCGGCCTTCATCGGTCCGCAGGCTGGCGAAGTACAGCACTTCGAACAGGCGGACGAGGACGGTTTCGTCCAGGGAACGTCCCAGCGACTGCTCCACGTGGACCGCCACCAGCCGGGCCAAATCAAACGGGTATTGCGTCGTCCTTTCGACCGCCATCGCTAGCTGCCCTCGCCTCCGCGTCACCCTGTCCTGGACTCCGCCTCGTTCGGGGCCGACTGCTTCAGACCATCCGGCGTCCGGCACGCCGATTCCGCAACCGTTTTCGGAAGCCGGGTTGCCAGACGGCGTCGCAACGCTTCGCAGCGGGGAGAGTATATCCGGGCCTACGGCAGGAGCCAAGATGGACTTGGCGACGTCCGCCGGCAGCGACGGACGCGCGCGGGCCGACGCGGCCTGGGGAGCAAGAGGCAGGATCCGCGCGGCGCCGTTCGAGAAACCGCCGCCCGTTTTCTCCGTGGTACACGCTTGCCGCGTGCGCAAGATCGAGGCCTCGCCCGCGGCAGTTCACGCCACTTGTGGCTCGAACGCCGCTTACCGGGAGCCCTTCTCGGCCGCCGGAGCGGCCACGAGGTGCATGCTGGCGACCACCTGGTCGATCAAGCCGTACTCTTTGGCTTCGTCTGCCGACATAAAACAGTCGCGGTCGGTATCCTTCTCGATTTTCTCCAGCGAGTGGCCCGTATGGCGGATGAGGATCTCGTTCATCCGCTGCTTGATCCGCTGGAACTCGCGGGCATGGATCAGGATTTCCTCGGCCGTTCCCTGCACGCCGGCCAACGGCTGGTGGATCATGATGCGGGCGTTGGGCAAGGCGAAACGCTTGCCCTTGGTGCCGGCCGTCAGCAGCACGGAGCCCATCGAGGCGGCTTGCCCGACGCAGTACGTGGCGACGTCGCAGGCCACCCACTGCATCGTGTCGTAGATCGCCAGGCCGGCGGTCACGCTGCCGCCGGGCGAGTTGACATACAGGTGGATGTCGGCCTTGGGGTCCTCCGACTGCAGGAACAACATCTGGGCGACGATCGCGTTCGCCACTTCGTCGGTGACCTGCGAGCCGAGGAAAATGATGCGGTCTTTCAGCAACCGGCTGTAGATGTCGTAGACGCGCTCTTCGCGACCGCTCTTTTCGACGACGTAGGGAATCAGGGGCATGTTAGGCTCGCTCCGTATCGTGTTCTCGCCGTGGGGAACGCCGCGTTGCAGTCCTGCGGGCGCGGGTCCGAATCGCAGCGCTGGGCGCGGGGTCAGTCCTCCAGCTTGTCCTTGACGGCATCCTCCGGGGGCTTGGTCAGGATATCGTCCACCAAGCCGTACTCCTTGGCTTCCGCGGCACTCAGGAAGAAATCCCGATCCGTGTCTTTGGCGATGCGCTCGATCGATTGGTTGGTATGTTTGGCCAGGATCTCGTTCAGCATTTCCCGATTGCGGAGGATTTCCCGGGCCTGGATTTCGATGTCGCTGACCTGGCCGCTGACGCCGCCGTACGGCTGGTGCAGCATCACGCGGGCGTGCGGCAGGGCAAACCGTTTGCCCTGGGAGCCGCCGGCCAGCAGCACGGCCGCCCCGCTGGCCGCCTGGCCCACGCAGTAGGTCGCCACCGGACAGCTGAGAATCTGCATGGTGTCGTAGATCGCCAGCGTAGCGACGACTTCGCCGCCGGGTGAATTCAAGTAGAAGTGAATGTCCTTGTGGCGATTCTCGCTCTGCAGATACAGCAGCTTCATCACCACTTCGTTGGCGTTCCCGGTATAGATTTCACCCTGCAGGAAAACGATGCGGTTTTCCAGCAGCAGATCGCCCAGCGTCAATTGCCGCTGACGTTGATAGGATTGGTAGCCGTACGAGTCAGACATAGGCATGAAGCGACTCCCGTCCTGCTGGCACCTTCCACGCGGACCGGCGCACGGTGGAACGTTGGATCTCATAATGCGGCCTTGGGCAGAGACATGACATTCGGGCGCGCCGCCGCGAAGGCTTGCTGCCGGATTCCCCATCATCCGCTGTGCGTCGGCGTCCCCGGCAGCGGTTTCGGTTCTTCGCCGTGATGGGCTTCGGGAATGGCTTCCCGTTCCTCCACGCCGCTGACGGCATGGTCGATGGCCACCACATCGTCGACCGGCGGTTCGTACGGCACGTCCTCGACCAGCGAGTGGCTGGTGATCAACTCGATCACCTTGCGTTCGATGATCTGGTTTCTCAAGGCGTCCATCTCGCCGCGTTTTTCCAGCCGCGCCCGGACCCGGCGAACCGGGGCACCGCTCTGCTCCGCGATCAACTCGATCTCCCGCGTGTAATCATCGGCCTCCGCGTCGATCTCGTGCTCCTCCGCCAGCCGCTCCAGGATGAAATGCTCCTTGAGCGCCATCTCGGTGTAAGCCAGGCTGCGGCGGGAAATGTCGTTGGCGTGCGTTTGAATCACGTCGTTGCTGAACCCCGCCGATTGCAGCTCGAGCACCATCCGCTGTACTTCCCGCTTGGTCTGTTTGCGGAGCAGGGAGGGCGGCAAAGCCCAGTTGGCGTTGGCCGTCAGCTGGCCCGTAATCTGCTGCCGGATCGCCTGCTGCTGGCGATACTTCAGCTGCCGTTCCAGTTCCTCGCGAACCGCAGACCGCAAGTCGGCCTCGTCCGTAAACCCGCCGACCTCGTTCAAGAACGCCGGGGTGAGCTTGGGCACTTGCAGCTTTTCGACTTTGACCACCTCGAACTCAGCGCGGACGTCCTGCCCCTTCATCTGTTCGTTGTCGACGTCCTGGCTGATCTTCAGCGTCGCCTCCCGGCGATCGCCGGCTTTGGCCCCGCGGATCAATTCGCCGAAAGTCTCCAGCTGGGCATCGCGAAAGCTCAGTTTGGGCTTGAGCACCACGGTCTGGTCTTGAAGGCTCGACAACACCTGCCCGTCGCGGGAGAACGTGATGTGGAGCGTGACGTAGTCGCCGTCCTCGGCCGGTTCGTGATGATCGACAAGCTTCCCATAGCGTTTCAGAATCCGCTGCAGGTGCTCGTCGACCGCGGCGTCGTTGGTTTCCTGACGCGGCTGCTGGAGGCTCAGTCCCTTCCATTCCGGCATGTCGAATTCGGGACGGACCTCCAGATTGAACTCGAACGTCATGTCGCCCTCGTCGGGCAGCACGACGGCGTCCAGATTCAGATCCGGCTCGCTGATGGCCGAGAACTTCTGCTCCTCACTGATCTGGTCCAGACAATCCACCAGCAGCTTGCCCTTGACCTGATCGGCGATGTGCTCCTTGAACCGATTGACGACCAGCTTGCGAGGAGCCTTGCCGGGTCGAAATCCGGGGACCTCGGCCTTCGGCACCAAGTCGTCAAATTCCGCTTCGAAATAGCGATCGAGGTCCGCCCGAGGAATCACGACCGTAACGTGCCGCTCGCAGGCGCTCGTTTGATCGACCGTCACCTGCAGTTCCAGCCGCTGCTTCGGCTCCTGCTGAGCTTCCTCTTGGCCTAGTTGGTCTAGCTCCGCCTCCGGCGCAGCAGCGTCCACATCCTGCAGTTGGTCGTTGTCTGTAGCCGACGTATTCATGAGTTCCTGCACTCAGTTGCGAAAACCCAAGGGGCGAAAAGCAAAAAAGAGCGGGTGATGGGAATCGAACCCACGACAACAACGTTGGCAACGTTGTGCTCTGCCAACTGAGCTACACCCGCACTTTGGCACACTTTACCAGATTGTCTTGGGCAGCGGAATCAGGCATCCCTGCGCCCAGTAATGACGGATTATATTGATGCCGTGCGGTCTTGCAAGGGTAGTTGGGCGGTCCGGCAGCAAGAAGTTTTCGGGCCGGAAGCCCGCCTTTCTGCAAGATGCCCGGCTTCCACACCCCCCAGGGAGCCCCGCGTTCGTACGGATTTCCAGGCCCCGTGCCCCCGGATGGCTTTACCGGCCAGTCTTGCCGTGTTAGCCTTAACACGTGTCCAAGATCAACGCCGTGGTTCTTTCGAGCGGACTTTAGTCCGTTCGGGCGGAGTGAACTTCGCCCTGGCAACGGGCGCCGAAATAACTTGGCGATTCCGTCCACCGTCTGGGGTCAGGCTTACAGATTTCAATTTTCGCGGGGCAGTCGCTTTCCAAGTGGGAAGTCCTGGGACCGCGAGAATTGAAATCTGTAAGCCTGACCCCTTACTCCGCGGAAACCGGGAAGTTATTTCGGTCACCGTTGCTACGAAATCGTTGCTGGACAGGTACTTGGTCTCGATTTGACAAATCGTTTTATTTCCCGCCGAAGGAGCATTCCATGTCCCCAATCAATCGCCGTCGTTTCCTGCAGACCTCGATCGCTGCGGCTACCGCGTTTTCCACCGTTCCCCGGATCGCCAGAGCCAAGGACCCGAACGAGAAACTGGGAGTGGCTGTCGTGGGGGTTCGGGGCCGAGGCGGTGATCACATCAACGGTTTTCTGGCCGATCCGCGGACGGTCATCCTGTACCTGGTGGATCCCGACGAGAAAGCCGGGCTGAACCGGTGCGAACAGGTCGCCAAAAAGCAGGGGCTCAAGCCGAAATTTGTGCGGGACATGCGCGAGGCGTTCCAGGATCCGGCGGTCGATCTGGTCGGCTCCGCGACTCCCAACCACTGGCACGCCTTGAGCGCCATTTGGGCCATGCAGGCGGGCAAGGACGTGTACGTCGAAAAACCGGTGTGCCACGACATTGCCGAAGGCACGGCGATGATTGCCGCGGCGCGCAAGTACGGCCGGATCTGCCAGGTCGGCACGCAATGCCGCTCCCACCAGGCGGTCCGTGAGGCCATGCAGTTTTTGCACGACGGGGGCATCGGCGAGGTCAAACTGGCCCGCGGCCTGTGCTACAAACGCCGCAAGTCGATCGGAGCCAAGGGCGACTATCCCGTCCCGCCGGAAGTCGATTTCAGCCTCTGGTCGGGCCCGGCTCCGTTCTCAACCCCCAAGGTCACCCGCCCCCAGTTCCATTACGACTGGCATTGGCAGCGGCTGTACGGCAACGGCGATTCGGGCAACCAGGGCCCGCACCAGACGGATATCGGTCGCTGGGGCTTGGGCATGGACCGGCATCCGAACAGCGTGATTTCCTACGGCGGCCGACTGGGCTATCAGGCCGAACGCCAGGACGACAGCTACGTGGACGCGGGCGACACGCCCAACACGGAGGTGTCCATCTTCGACTACGGCGACAAGACCCTGGTGTTCGAGACCCGCGGCCTGTCCGTGGACAATTGCGCCGACGAAGAACTCAACCGCCTGTTCGGCAGCAACACGGGCGGCAAAGTCGGCGTGGTGTTCTACGGCAGCGAAGGCTACCTGGTGCAACGGACCTATACGGACTGCGAAGCGTTTGACAAGCAGTTCAAGTCGATCAAGAAGTTCAAAGGCGGCGGCAACCACTACGGGAACTTCATCGACGCCTGCGTCAGCCGCAAACACACGGACCTGTACGCCGACGTGCGCGAAGGCCACCTGTCTGCCGCCCTGGCCCACCTGGGCAATATCTCGTACTACCTGGGCGAGGCGAACAAGGTTTCGGCCGACGAGGCCGCCAAAGTGCTGGCCGGAATCAAGGGCCTGGACGACAACGGCGCCACGCTCCAGCGGACGCTGCAACACCTGAAGGACAACGGCAACGATCTGGCCAAGTACCCGATCTCGCTGGGCCCGCTGCTGAAGTTCGACTCGGAAAAGGAAGTCTTCCCCGACTCGGCGGCCGCCACCGCCATGGTCGCCCGCGAGTACCGCGATGGTTTTGCCTGCCCCGCGGCCGACAAGGTTTGAGCGGGCGGTGACGTTCGGGCGCGCTGGACGACGCCCGCTCGACGCGGAACCGCAACGCGGGGGTTTCGCGCGGCTCAGGTAGAGCCGCGCGCGGGGACCGTCTGGGCGAGCGACGGTTTGACCGCCTCGCGCCTCGGCCGCTTGAATGCCGCCCGGATCACCGCGACGACGCGGTCCAGGTCAGCGGCACAGAGGCTGGATCCGCTGGGCAGGCACAGGCCGTCGCGGAACAGGCGTTCGGAGACCTGCCCGCCCGCGACGGGGCATCCGGCAAAGACCGGCTGCAGATGCATCGGCTTCCACACCGGCCGCGACTCGATGTTCTCGCGCGCCAACGCCAAACGGAGGTCCTCGCGAGTCGTCGCCCGGCCGCCCACCTGCCCCGCGGTTCCGTCCACCAGGATGCAGGTCAGCCAGCGTGTCGAGCGGCACGCCTGCGGCTCGGACATGAAGGTGATCTCCGGCAGATCAGCCAGGGCCTGCTGGTAAAAACGGAAGATCTCGCGCCGTCGCCGGACCCGCTCGTCCAGCATCTGCAACTGTCCGCGGCCGATCGCGGCCAGCAGGTTGCTCATCCGATAGTTGTAGCCGATCTCGCTGTGCTCGTAATGCGGCGCCGGATCGCGGGCTTGAGTGGCCAAGTGCCGGGCGTGGTTCGCCCAGTCCCGCCGAGCGGTGACGAGCATCCCGCCGCCGCTGGTCGTAATGATCTTGTTGCCGTTGAAGGAGAAACAGCCGATCTGGCCGAACGAGCCGGCGGGGCGGCCGCGGTACGTGGCGCCCAGGGCCTCCGCGGCATCCTCGATCAACGGCACGTCGTAGAACCGGCACAACGGCTGGATCGCCTCGAAGTCGGCGCATTGGCCAAGGATATCGACAGCCAGCACGGCCTTGAGCGGCTTGCCGCGTTGAACGCCGGCCTCCAGTTCCTCGGCCAGCAGTTGCGGGTCCATGTTCCAGCTGCGCTCGTCGCTGTCGATGAACACCGGTTCGGCCCCGACGTAGCGGATGGCGTTGGCCGAGGCCGCGAAGGTGAGCGTCGAAGTGGCCACTCGGTCCCCAAGTCCGACGTTCAACAATTGCAGCGCGAGGTGCAGGGCCGCCGTGCCGCTGGACAAGGCTACGGCGTGGGCCGCGCCCACCTTGTCCGCAAACTCCCGCTCGAACGCATCCACGTGCGGGCCCAGCGGCGCAATCCAGTTTGAATCGAACGCTTCGAGCAACAACTCCCGCTCCCGGCTGCCCATGTGGGGCGGCGAAAGATAGATGCGAGGCGGCTCGCTCGCTTGCGGCTCCTGTGGCTCGGCCCTGCGCGGCTCCTGCCCCCGGCCGCCGGCGGCCGCAATCGCCCCGCCCTCTCCTGCTTCCGGCGCTGGCAACTCTTGGACCGCCCGGCGGACCCTGGCCGGGATGCCGGCGGCGACCACGAGTTCCGGAAGGTCGCCGGGCACCACCGCCCCCGCGCCCACGACCGTCCAGCGGCCGATCCGCACGCCCGGCGTGACGCTGGCGCCAATCCCGACCAGCGCCCCCTCGCCAACGGATACCTCGCCGGCCAAATGAACGCCGGGAGCAAGATGGACGAAATCACCGACCTGACAGTCGTGGTCCACGGAGGCCGACGTATTGACAATCGCATGAGCGCCCAGACGGCAATCGGGCTGAACGACCGCCCCCGCAAAGACTACGACTCCCGGCCCAAGTTGCACGGACGGATCGACCGACGCCCGCGGGTGAACCGCGCTCAGCCACGGCAGGTCCAGGCGGGCGGCAATCGCCGCACGGGCCCGGTTGTCGCCGACCGCAATGACCGTGGGAAGCGGCGGGTGCTGACGGATCGAATCGACGCAGCCGACGACGGGAATCCCGCACAGCGAGGTGTCCCAGCAAGCCGCATCGTCGTCGAAGACGGCAGCCACCACGTATCCCAGTTCCCGCAGCAGGGCCAGCACCACTTTGGCATGGCCTCCGGCCCCAATCACATAAACGCGCTCCTGCCTGCTCACGCTGAGTCCTTCGTGTCGTTTGAGTGACCCTTGAATTCGGGCATGGTGGCGTGGGAATCGGCGCTGATCCCCTGCCGCCGGAAAACGGTCCAGACGGTGGTCAACAGAATTCGAAGATCCAGCCCCAGGCTCCGGTTGTCAACGTACCACACGTCCAGGGCGAACTTCTCGTCCCAAGAAATCGCGTTCCGGCCGTTAATCTGCGCCCAACCGGTAATTCCGGGCTTGACGGCGTGCCGGCGCGCCTGGTCGGGCGTGTAGCGGTCCAGGTACTCCATCAACAGCGGCCTCGGCCCCACCAGACTCATCTCGCCGCGCCAGACGTTGAACAACTCCGGCAGTTCGTCCAGGCTGGTGCTGCGCAGGAACCGGCCGAGGCGCGTCAGCCGCTGGGCGTCGGGCAGCAACTCGCCCCGCTCGTCGCGCTGGTCGGTCATCGTGCGGAACTTGAACATCTCAAAGGGCCGCCCGTGCAAGCCCGGCCGGCGATGGCGAAACAGGACGGGACTCCCCAACTTCCAGCGGATGGCCGCCGCCACGCACGCCAGGACCGGAGCCAGCAGCAGCAGCCCCAATCCCGCTCCGGCCAAATCCATCCATCGCTTCATCATGCACCAAGTCCGCGAACCCCGGCGTCCGCTGCGCGGAACCGGACCGCGTTCTCCGTCAGCTGTGCGGGACCTGCCGCCCGCGCTCTTCCGCCACCAGGGCATCCACAATCCGCCCGGCTGTCCGGCCGTCCCAGAACTCCGGCCGCCGCGGCCTGCGGTCCGCCAGGAGCACCGCCCGGTACTCCGCGCGAATCCGCGCGACGTCGTTGCCCACCAGCACCGACGCGCCGCCGTGCTCGCGCAACGTCACGGGACGTTCGGTGTTGTTCCGCAGCGTCAAGCAGGGCGTGCCCAACACACAGCATTCCTCCTGCAAGCCGCCGCTGTCCGTCAACATGAGGCGGGCGTCCATGTTCAGCCGCAGCATGTCGTGATAGCCCACCGGGTGTAAGAGAAAGACGTTCGGACTGGCAGCCAGGGTGTTCCACAGCCCGAATGCCTCCAGTTGGTTCCGCGTGCGGGGATGCATGGGCCACACCACAGGCAACTCGCGCGCCACCTCGTCGACCAGGAACGTTACCAGCCGGCTCAGATGGGCCGCCTCGTCCACATTCGAGGGCCGATGCAGGGTCACCACGGCCAGGCGGCCCGGTTCGGCGCGGTCCAGTCGCTCCGAATCCAGCGCCGCGAGACGATTGCGACAAATCACCTCGCGCACGTCCAACCGCTCGACACGCGGCCGCTCATGCTCCAGCGTGTCGATCATGATGTTGCCCACCAGCTTGATCCGCTCCTCGGCAACCCCCTCGGCGCGCAGGTTGTCGCTGGATGGCCGATCCGGAGTGAGCAGCAGGTCGGACAACCGATCGGTCACCAGGCGGTTGATCTCCTCGGGCATCGTCAAGTCTCGCGAACGCAGGCCGGCTTCGATATGCGCCAGCCGCACACACTCCTTCTTGGCCGTGATCGAACAGGCGCAGGTCGCGTTGACGTCGCCCACCACGACGATCCAGTCCGGCCGCCGAGCGCGGACGACTTTCTCGAACTCGATCATCGTGCGGCCGACCTGCTCCGCATGGCTGCCGGAGCCGATGCCCAGGTGAATATCGGCCTGGGGGATGCCGAGTTCTTCGAAGAAGGCCTGGGACATGCGCTCGTCGTAGTGCTGGCCGGTGTGGACCAGCAAATGTTCGAGGGCCGCCTCGTCCCGCCGGTTCGCGTTGTACGCCTCCACGGCCCGCAGGAACGGTGCGATCTTCATGAAATTGGGCCGCGCCCCCACGACGGACAGGATCTTCATCGGCGGGACCTCCCTCCCACGTCTTGCGACACGACCGCTCCGGCGGGCAGCTCCGCCGTGGATTCTGCCGGCGGCGCTGCCACAGACGCGGTCGCCGCTGACGTCGGTATCATGCGCTCCAGCAGATCGACCAGGCGATGGGTGAGCGCCTCCCGGTCGAATTCCCGCTCCGCCAGTTGCCGCGCGCGGACGCCCATGCCCGCCAGCGCATCCCGATCCTCCGCCAGCCGGACCAGGGCGTCGGCGAAAGCGACCGGATCGGCGGGCGGCACCGCGACCCCGCACTGCTCGGCTTGAATCATCTCCGCCAGCCAGCCGGGATAATTCGTCAGCACGGGCAGCCCGGAGGCGATGTAATCAAAGAACTTGTTGGGCGACGTTCCGTAATAGAACGCCGGCACGTTGGCCAGGATCATCAGGCCGACGTCGATCGCGTCCATCACGTGGGCCAGCTGCTTTTTGGGAAGCGGATCGAAAAAGCGGCAATTGGTCAGCCCCTCGCGCCGGCTGCGGGCCGCCAGCTGCGGCTTGAGCTTGCCATCGCCAATGAAGATCAAATGAACGTCGGTCCGGCCGCGGGCCAACAGTTCCGCGGCGGCGTCCAGGACGGCGTCCAGGCCGTTGGCCAGGCCGTGCGCGCCGGTGAACACACAACGCAGACCGTCGCCGGGAAACCCCGGCGGCAACTCGCTGACGTTCGGATGCTTCTCGCCCGGCGGGCGAAACAGTTCCAGGTCCGCCCCGTTGGGGATCATCTCGATCGGCTTGCGAGCAGCCGTGCGGCGGCGCATTCCGGCCAGAATGCCCGGAGACAGCGCCACCCCCCCGTGCATGGCCAGATAGGACAGTTTTTCCAGAACCCCCATGCCCAGCAGGACCAGCGGGTTGCGGATCACGCCCATGGCGCGGGGAAGCTCCGGCCACAAGTCGCGCACCTCGAACACGAATTTCCGCCGCGGCTTGAAGACCCGCATCGCGATTCCAGGAATGCCAGCCGTCAGCGGCGTGGAGGTCGCGAACAGCAGATCGTACGGCTCACGCAGGGCAATCCGAACGCTGCGCCAGGCGAACCGGAAGAAAGTCAGGCTGCGCTTCCACAGGCTGTCGTAGTTCGAGTAGGGCAGACAAATCTCGATCACGTCGATTCCATCGACGGTCCCGCGGCGCAGGCCATCGCGAGGCTCCGCGGTCAGACCGGTGTCAGCCAAAGCACCCGATCCACACACCATCGTCACCTGATGCCCCCGCCGGATCAACTGCCGGGCCACCTCGTAGGAACGCGTGCCCGTCGAACCAAGCGGTGTAGAAAAGTGCTGGTGGAAGTACAGGACTCTCATTCGCAGTAACTCAACCTGAGCCGGCCCGCAGCCTTCACCGCGCGACGGCAATCTCCGTGATCAGCCTGCGACAGCCGGCCCCCACGCGGACCTCGAAAACGGGCAAGGGAGTCTTCTCCTGGTAATACAACGACTCCCAACCTTCAGCCAATCGAAACGTCGCCGCGGTCTCCGGGGGCTGCACCGCGACCGCCAGCGTGAACCGCGGCGAACGGCAGCTTGCGCCGGCCACGTCGTACGCTTGGTCTGGGTCCAGCCGCCAACGCAACACGGCCTCGCGGAAATCACCGCCGATCTCGTCGCTGACAACGAACCCGCCAGCGGTCCGCTCCACCCGGCGACGGTGGTCCACCCCTCGATGATCGCGAAACCTCGCTGTCACGACCGTGTCCGTCAAGTCTACTTCGCCGGTCGGCCAACCGCCGTACAAAAAACGGCTAATTCTGGGCATCGGATCGCGGTCGTCAAAGCGGATCGTGTTATGCGCCGCAGAACTGGCAAAGTAGCCGGCCCAAGGTTCCTCGCAGTGGTAGCTGTACGCCCCTGCGTCGCGCAACAGATTGCGTCCCTGATGCCACAGATCGAAGTGCAGCAAATCCTGTTGCGACGGCCGATGCCGAAATCTGCGTGGGCAACGCAACATGGCGACCAGGCTATCGGCCCGCCAGACCGCGTACCCCCCGTCGGCAAACTCCTGCCAAGACCCACCCGCAGGCTCCGGAACACGCTCGCCGCCGCCGCTCGCATCGTCCGACAGGCCCAACCAGTCGGCTAATTCGTCCCATGGCCCCGGCGGCAGCCAGCGACGATTCTCCGTCACCAGTCCCACCGCCTGGACCGTGGGCCGGAAATCGCCATATCCCAAATCGGTCAAGTCCAGCAAATGGGCTCCGTCGTTGCCGCCAAGATTGGGAACCTGGCCCGTCTCGGGGCACAACAGCGTACGCAACCAAACGCCCGCCCGGCGGACCCGGTCCACCGCCTCGACCGACAGCGTCTGACCGGCAGCTTGGTCCAAACGGATGGCCCACACATAAAGGTGCAGCATCAGGCGGTGATAGTTGGCCGAATGCTGCGAGAAAGACCCGTCCGCATAAATCAGTTCCTCCGCCAGCGTCTCCAGCAGACGCCGCCCGCGCGCCGCCCACGCCGGCCGACTGAGCAGATGCCCGGCGGTCAACAGGCCCGTCGCTTCGCTCACGCCGTGGTTGTTCTTCTGGCTTAAGGCATACCCGAGGTTGCCCTCGATGCGCCGGGCGGAAACGTCCAGCATCTCGGCGAGCAGCGCCTCGCGGCGGCAAGTTGTTGCGGGGTGGGCCCGAAACGCCAGAAAGCCGAACGTCCAGGCGATCATCCGCAGCGCAATTTCCTGGCCACACTTCCAGTGGACTCCGCAGTGTGGCGGATTCTTCTCCTGCCAGTCCTCCAAAGCTTCCCAGAACGCCTCGACGTAACGCGCGTCCGGAGCGTGGGCAAAGGCTCGCACCAAAGGATACACGAATCCAAACCGAGATTGCTCCCAGACCCCTTTGATGTCCCCGGCGGCGAAGTCGCCGATCTGGGACCAGTG
Source organism: Candidatus Anammoximicrobium sp. (assembly GCA_012515235.1). Taxonomy (GTDB): domain Bacteria; phylum Planctomycetota; class Planctomycetia; order Pirellulales; family Pirellulaceae; genus Anammoximicrobium. The sequence continues at coordinate 13,033 of JAAYYU010000187.1, read as the reverse complement.
CGCTCGCTCCACATGGCCCGTGCTCGCCACGGCCGCTTCGCGCATCGCAGCCGCGGGCGGCGAGACGGACGCGGCATCCCAGGGGTTGTAGAACCAGTCGGGAGGAAATCCCACCTCGAATTCGTGCCGCGAGAACCAAAGCTGCCGACCAGCCAGAATCCGCTCCGCCCGGCAAACCGCCTGCGGCGAACCCAGGCCGTCCCCACGCGGCCCGGCAACCGGCGACAAACCTTCCCGAATCCGTCCCGCCGGCTCGTGCTGCCACGCCGCGATCGGAAAACGGAAGCGGAACCACCCCGTGCGCCGCTTGGCGGCATAGACCGCACGAAACAACAACCAGCGCACGCCCTGATACCGGACGGCCTGATAAACCCGCCACCAACCGCGCCCCCGATTCATCCCGGCCGGAACTCCAACTCGCCCGTCGAACTCACGTTATTCCACCCGTACCATTCGCCCTTCGCTGGCCGCGGTCATCGCAGCGAAACTGGCCCGCGTCACGTTCACCAACTGGTCGAGCGGGATTAACGGCTCGCCGCCCGTCGCGATCCGCTCGACGAACTGCTGAAACTGGACCCGATGCCCCTTGTCCAACCGGGTTTTCAGCTTTCTGAACCGCGCAAATCCCCAGCCGTCCAGTCGGCGGAAATTATCCAACCGCAGGATTCGCCCCTCCGAATAGACCTCCAACACTTCCTTCGGATACGCTTTGTGCCCATTGCCGAAATAGTTCACCGTGCCCACTGAGCCGTCCGCCAGGGACAGCACGATACTCATCTTGTCCTCGCGCACCGCCACGCCTTCGCCCATCTGGACGGCGGCCACCGACACGATCGGGCTGTCCGCCAGATAGGTCAGCAGATCCAGAAAGTGGCACGCCTCGCCCACGATCCGCCCGCCGCCGAGTTCCGGGTCGTGGATCCAGACGTTCGGCGGAACGATGCCCGCGTTGCAAGCCAAGTGCATCGCCAACGGCTCGCTGCGCCCGGCCAGCAACTGCTTGATCTTCTGCACATGCGGGCTGAACCGCCGGTTGAACCCCACCATCACGTGCAACTCAGGGTGGTTTTGAGCCGCTGCGACGATCCGCGCCACTTGTTCCGCGTTCATGCCCAGCGGCTTTTCGACGAACACGTGCTTGCCCGACTCGATCGCCCGGCACACCAAATCCGCGTGGCTGCTGTGGCCCGTGGCAATGAAAACCGTGTTGACCTCCGGATCGTTCCACACTGCCTCGGCATCCGTCGTGACCTTCTCAAAACCATATTTCCGGGCCACGTGGTGAGCGGCAGCCGGATGGGCCAGTTCCGCGACGTACTTCAGCCGGGCGGTGGTCTTCGCCAACGCCGGAGCCATCGTCATCTTGGCAAAATTGCCCGCCCCAATCATGGCCGCCACCGCCGTGGCCGCCGGCCGGGAGCTTGTCGCGGCGACCGCCACCGTCCGGGTTGGTTCCGCGTTGTCCGGATACTGCAGGATCACCCCCAGCGTGCCCCGATCAGCCAACAGCTTGTCGTACGCTCCGGCCGCCCCAGCCAGCGGGATGCGATCCGTAATCAGCGGCTCCACCGCCAACTGCCCCGACTCCAGCGCCCCCAGCACGGCAACGAAGTTCCGCTGCTCCGTCCAGCGGACAAACCCCAGCGGGTAGTCGTGCCCTTTCTGTTCGTAGTGGTCGTCATAGCGTCCCGGCCCATAGCTGCAGGAAACCTGGAACGTCAGTTCCTTCTCGTAGAAATCCGCTCGGCGGAGATTCAACCCCACGACGCCGACCAGCACGATCCGGCCCCGCTTGCGGCACATCTGCGCCGCCTGATGCACGATCTCGTCCGTCTCCGCGCTGGCCGTAATCAGCACCGCATCCACGCCCTCGCCGCTGGTCCACGCGCCCGCGGCTGCCACCGGATCGCCTGCCGCCGCGTTGCACGTCCTGGCGCCGAACCGCTCGGCCAACGCCAGTCGCTGGTCGCTCACGTCCACCGCCAGCACCTGACACCCACTGCCCCGCAGCAACTGGACCGTCACCAGCCCAATCAGCCCCGCGCCGACAACCGCGATCCGCTCGCCCAGCGTCGGTTCGACCAGCCGGATCCCTTGCAGACCGATCGAGGCCAACACGGTGAACGCCGCCGCCTCGTCGCTCACCCCGTCAGGGATCTTCGCGCACAAATGCTGCGGCACGCAGACAAACTCGGCGTGACCGCCGTTGGACGCCACCCGGTCGCCGACCTGGAACCCCCTCACTCCCGCTCCCACCTCGACCACCCGCCCCGCGTTGCAGTACCCCAGCGGCAACGGTTCATCCAACCGCCGGAACACAGCTTCTAACGTCGGCACCAGCCCGTCCGTCCTGATCTTGTCCAGGACCTGCTTCACCTTCTCCGGCTGCGATCGAGCCTTCTGCAGCAGATTGCCCTTCGAAAACTCCACCAGCATCCGCTCCGTGCCCGCCGAAATCAACGTCCGCGACGTGCGGATCAGCACCATCCCCCGACTCGCCCCGCAACACGGGACGTCGGCGAGAACAACCTCGCCGGTTCGCAGATGCTGTAAAACTTCTTTCATCTTCCGCGCCTACTTGTGTGGTAAACCTCGCCGAACGATTCCGCGCCGATTGCATCCGCGACTGCGTGACGTTTCACCGACACCCTGCGGTCTGGCCGCATAAACGAAGCCTGAATCACTGCCGTTTGACAGAATAGGCCTTGCAACTCAAGGCCGGCTTCTCGACGAAAACCCAAGACAGCAGCCCCAAAAGAACAGTCGCCGCGATCCCCACCGCAAACATCGAGAAGCTGCGAATCGCCCCAACACTCACCAAGACATTAAAAACAACCATGTGGTAAAGATATACTCCATACGAAATGTCGAGCCCATTCAAGAGACGCCCCAGTCTGTCCGCGTACGTGTAAGCGCACGAGATGACGACAAAGCCAAGAAACAGCGCCGATAGTGGATTAAGCCTGTTCCCCGCAACTGGAAGTCCAATTGCCCGAAGAGTGATGCCCAGAAACAGATAACCTAAACACCAATACAAGACCTGCCCTTTCAGTGCTCTGGCCACGAAACCACGGTGCCTTTGCAGCAAAACGCCGCCAAAGAACAAATAGAAATGCGGCAAAGCCGTAACGCCAAGAAGCTTGACCCCAATGCTCTCCTCCCCCCAATCCGCCAGCCATGCGTAATACTGGCTAATGCCGACAAAGAGGAGGAAACACAAACCGACGCAGACACGGTTCCATCCAATTCTCTGAAAAGCGAGATACAGGAAAGGAAGAAGAAGGTAAAACTGAAGTTCCACTGTGACGGTCCAAAGACTTCCGTTCAATACTCCTACGCCATAACCTCGAAGGAAGTCCGGGTTGTAAAACTGCCCGATCGTCAACTGGCCAAAGGTCCAAACAGTGAACGATCGCCAAGACGTTCGCGCGTCGGAGAAGATCGCAACCGTGACCAACGACACCAAAAAGCACACCCAGAGTGCTGGATAAATCCTCAAAAATCGGTTTCGCAAATACTCCCACGTGGACGGACTTCTCTCGAAAGAAGCGGAAATCAAGAAACCGCTCACTACAAAGAAGATGGGAACTCCGGGAAACATGCCCACCGCGTGCAGGAGCCACTGCGTGCCCTCCGTCGGCAGGCCCAAGTGCCCCCAACCGTGAAGAAAGACTACCTGCATCGCAGCCAGGAGTCGGATCAGGTCAAAGTTGTTCTCTCGAAATACAAGGCAGCCTACCTCACCAGAACGCTGGGCGGCACCCCGCGATTCCGTTCGCGGAGAGAGTGTCAATTCAGCCGTATCTCGAATCACGTCAACCGTTTCATTCATGAGTTACTCAAGACGGTGAGCATGTCTTCCAGAATGGCATCCTCCGGCCTCATGGCCCCTGCGTGCCACTGCAAGTCCGAGTCCCAGAATCCGCCACAATCGTAAACAAGTTTCGGAACGTAGCCAAAACTGACTTCGATGACCTGCACTTGGCCGTCCTCGTTCTTCACAAAATCGAAGGCCAGACTCTGCGTTCCGAGACGCTGTGCGATCCCAAAGGCGATCTGGATGCACTCCCGATCAATGGCCTCCTGGTCGAACAGAATCTGGCCGCTGCCCGATGCTCGGAAATCCCCTGACCGTACCCTTCGGCGGAAGCAAAAGGCTCGCTTTCCGATCACGGTCACTCGCGTGTCGTGGTCATTATTCGGGACGAAGTCTTGGAAATACACGTAACCGCGTTCCCGTCCCATCATGAAATCATGGGCCAACCGATGACGCACTTTGGCCGGGATACTGCGCAGAAAGCTCCACAGTCGCCCCTCTTGCTGCGACTTCTGAAGCTTGCGTGCGACGATCGAATCCAGCAGCGCGCCGGATGGTTTGTACCCGAACCGGAACGCCTTGCGGGCTAAACGACGGGCCTCCTTCGGCGTACGCACCAGTCGCACATTCCGCGAACCGGACCCACGACGAAGCTTGAAAACCTTGGGAAACGTGGTGCTGTCGATCCAAGCAAGCGCAGATTGCAGATCAAAGAACGCAAACGTCGGAACGAGCGGCGCACCAATGGATTCCAGCAGATACTTCTGCGCAACCTTGTCATCAAAATGCCACTGTGCAGCCCAATTCGGGAATACCGGCAACCGCATCACTTCCGCCGCGTTCAAAACATGGCGAGCCATAAGAATGTCGGTGGCCACGCCATGTGCGATATGCCACAGCAACGCCGAGGCATCCCGCAACCGCTGGATGATCTCCGAGGAATAGCAGTCCACCAGGACAAACGGCACCTGGTTGGCTTGGCAGTACTCAATCCAACGGTCGGAAAAACTGCCTTTCCGGTGATGAATTGCGATCGGTTTCATGGGGCTCTTTCCGTGCTCACGCGCAAGGGAGAAGATAACCGTTGAAGTGCCTTTCAAGCCGAGGAGCGAGAGGCTTTCCGCCGTAAGCGTTCGCAAGCACTTCGCGCAAAAAAGCAAGCGACCGTCTTCCCGAACGCCCATGTCGGGCGGGGTTACAACTGAGAATTGGGTTCACCAAATCGGCCCGCTCCCATCCGCTTTACTCAACCGCCCACCCTTCCCCACGACCGCGGCCTCAGGCGAAGCGAGCACCTCGACTCTGGCAAATCAAAACTTTGCCAGCCGGAAGAAGCACGAACGGTTCTTTATCTCAATCAAAACTCGAAACAATTTGGCTGCAGTTCTTAACGCGATCGTGAATTAGTTCGACGATTCGCAGCGTAACCTGGGAATGGTCGCGCACAAGATCGGGGCTTGCCAGGTACTTCTGCATTGCACCCGCTACCGCCTGCCCGTCAGCGACAGGCACGAGGAAGCCATTCATTCCATCCTGAATCGAGTCGGGAATCGCCCCAACAGCCGTGCAAATCGCGGGCAGTCCGTGCGCCATGGCTTCTAGCAAAGCGTTGGGGCATCCCTCCGCATAGCTGGGAAGTACAAATACGTGGCTCTCGGCAAGAATGGCCTGAACCGCGGCGTAGTTCTGCCAACCCAACACGACCACTTGTCCAGACCAGTTTCCCCTGGCCACCCGTCGCCGCAGTTCGTCTTCGAGATCGCCCCCGCCGACAAACACGAATCGAAAATCGAAGTCATTTGCGAGACGTTCCACGGCCTCCAAACACTCCAACACGCCCTTTTGCCGGACCAACCAGCCGACAAAAACAAACTGCAGCGGCGAATCCGATGGCGCGGCCTTGGCCTCCGTGACAATGCCGACGGATGGCGGGACCCAATTCCGGACCAGCAAAATGCGCTCGCGTCGAACACCCAAACTCCGGTAGAAGTCTTTCCAGTTCTCGCCCTGCGCCGCGATTCTTGCCGGAACGCGAAGAAGTGCCGACACTAGCAACCGACGCCAGATCGAGGACTGGACCTGCGCCAAAAAGTGGCCCGACCGAACAAAGAACAAATCTGGTACTCGAAAGAGCCGACAGATGCCGGAAATCAAGACCTTTTCATAAAAGCTCCATCCCGCGCTGGCGAATATTACCACACCTCTAACTGGGTTTTTTCTCAACAACCGGATGACCTGAACCAGGCGTTTGGCGCCCTTCCGTATCCGCGTGCCAAGACCTGGTATCGGAAAACTTGATTGCGTCGTGTCTACGACTTCACACCGAAATCCCTGCGAGACAAGGAAACTTGCTAGTCCGATAGATGCCGTAATCTGCCCGCCAGGGTGCTCTATATTCGTCGCATTTGGATCCGCACCAACCAGCACGTACATTCGCGACTCTTGGACCGAAGAACGTTCGTGTGCCATCAGATCCTGCGATCGTTGCTGATGCCTGTCGACGCTTCCGACATCGAAGGAAACCGGGCGAACGGCGGGCGTCAGCCCGCCGGGTCCGCCTGAGTTATCCGCGATTTCATTACCACCCATCTTGTTCACTTCGCGCGAGATCGGCGAAACCGAGGCGGCCACTGGCTAATTGCCAACTAGGTGGCGGCCTAACGACCGCCGTTCAGGGCCGCGTTTGCGCTTGCGGCATCCACCTCACGCACAAAGACCCTTTCGGGGCTGTGCCGCTGTCGACGCCGATCCTAGTCAACACCTATCCGTTTTGAAAAATCACGCAACGTGATCCCCGATGCGTATCCAATCAGCAACGCGAAGTAGACAGCGTCATGGCCAGCGGGCATCGCTGTGCCTGAAAAAAGGTTCCGCATCGCAAATATGGTGTATCCCATCGCTAGTGCCGGTGCGCATTGATGCCTCTGCGCCCACGCAAACCGAAGCAAAACCAAGAGACGAACGTGTACGTAGGCAAAAAGCACAATGCCCACAACCCCCATGTCCCAGAGAATCTGAAGCCAATCACTATGGGCGACCCCGGCAATTCCCAAGCGGCCGTACATCCGTTTAGGTAAAGTCATAAAGCCATGACCGAATACCAGGGAAAAAGGATCACTTCTGAAGACCTCTTTGACAATCCAAGTCCACATTTCCACCCGGCCGCTTCCGTACCGTCCCACGCCCTGAGTTGATTCCGTAGCGAAGGTGTGACTGAATTTCTCCCACTGGGAACCGACCGCAACAACGACGATCGCAATGAGCAACAAAGCGATTACCTTGCCGCGAAAGCGGCCCTTTGCCGGCGCTATGCAAATGTATGTAACTCCATATACGCAGAAGCCGCTCACAAGGCACAACGCGGCTCCGCGCTTAAGGCTCAGTGCGACTGGGATCACCGCGAGAGAAACGAGCAACAAATTCCGTCCCCGCGGAGACCCAAGCAAAAGCAGCGGGATGCACCAAATCAACAGGTAGTTTTCCAGGTTGACCGAATCGGCCGTGACGTGTTGCCGAAAGAAAACGAGCATATAAGCTGCCGCGACGAGTGTGGTCAAAGCCGAAAAGCAAAAGATCTGCCCCGTAGAAAGCCGGCCATTCGCGGAATGACGCGAGACGACCAACGCGGTCACCACCCATTGTAGGCTCGCGATCGCAGTACGAAGCCGATACGGTAGGTCCTCGTGCGAAAAAAAGACCGACAGCAACATATACGAGGAAAGCACAAGAAAAGCTTGGCCAGGAATCAGTCTCAGCGAACATGCACTGGGTCTGGTGATCGCCAGATACACCAGCAGGCACAAAAAGAAAAAGGCCTGGGCCAGTTGCGGCACTGTCCTGTCGGCGGAATCCACGCCAAGATGCGTGGCGCGACTTCCAGCCGCAAAGGTCCAGTTCAGAGGAACCATGCCGATCGAAACCAGGGCCGCCGCCAACAGAAAGAAGCTGCCCAGTAGCTCCATCGTATTAGGAGCCCCACTCGTGGTCAGGCGGTTTGAGTTCACTTGGTCTTCTTCAGCCCGCGCAGCGAGAATGAGTCGTGAGTTTGCCGCGGGAAATACGGAAAGAACATTGTTCGATATCGCTTCGAAAAAACCTGGCAGGGCGGTTGTGCCGACAGGGCGACACAGGCGTTTCCCACACAACAGACCTGCCCAATTCTTCGGCGTTGTCTCCGTTTTCCACACTTTGTTCAGATCTCAACATTAGGCGAAATCGGAAAGGATTGTGTTGAGAACCTCTAAATGCGACTCACAACGGACGACGTTTTCGAGCGTCGTCAATGCGTCGCGAGAGTATTGCCAATTTGTGAAGTGGGTCAGCTTGTTCAACGCCCGGACCAGCCTACGGTGCCCGCGAAGCGTGCTAAGGTAGGTATCTCTCTTTGAAGCGCAGAAGGCACGCCACGTGTCGCAAACAAAGCCGTCATCCAAAATCAGACGCGACCGCGTTTCCAGATCGTTCAAGAATGACTCTTCCTCTTTTGGCGCCATTCGCCTTGCGCCCGCCTGCAGGAAGGATTGAAGATAAGGGATAAAGAAGGCGTCAGCCGTACGTTCTTTTTGCACTCGAAGACCCACCAAAAACCCTTGATTCCAGTGCTGCTTCTTTCGCGCATCCAGGTCGAACAGAAAGTTCCCTTGTCCGTAGACAATGTGTCCGTGTTGATACTGTTCGTAGCAACCTGGACAATGAGAATGTTGGCAAATCACGGCGTTAGCCCCTTCTTCAATCATGAAGCGGCAGAGTTTCTGCAGCCTTGGACTTGGAAAAGGGTAATACTCGATTCCGCCGTGCAGCAGGACTAGAAGATACTCAAAGGTGTTCTTGTGCTTCCTTACGGTTTTGACGAAGTCGATAGGATCGCATGGATTGGCACCGGACGTGTCCTTTGAGGCGATTGAAAACTCGCGTTCTGCAACCGCCAGCACACCGATGGTAAGCGAGCCGTTTTGAGTTGTCACAATCTTAGCGGCATCTTCAGCGTTGTTGCCTGCGCCGACGGCGGTGATTCCGGCATCGCGCAGCACCCTTAGTGTTGTCCGCAAGCCGGCTTTGCCGTGGTCCATAATGTGGTTATTTGCCAATCCTGCGATGTCGACGCCCATCGCCTTGAGGCCGCCGACGCACTGGACCGGGCAACCGATATTTCGCCCAGACTTTCTGATTGGCGACTGTTTTTCAATGAGCGGACACTCAAGGTTCGCGACAACGAGACTGGCCGCGTAAAAAATTGGGGAAAGGTCGCCGAGCAGGCCCGCTCTGTCGCCACTGGCAAAGAGATCTTGATTGCGGCCGATGGGGCAGATGTCTCCGGCGACAAGGATCGTCGTTTCCATTGGTTGATCGTGGCGTGTTTGGGGGAAGATCACGTGTCAGGAATTACCGGAAAAGGATGGCCGCCACGAGGACAGCAAAAGTCGTCAGTGGGGCGGTGTGCAAGCCGGCGACTGACCTGCATAATTGGTCGTCCATTGCGGGCCAGAAATGACGGAGGAACTGCGACAGGATCAATCGGCCCGTTGGTTCTCTCTAAGATGACAGCGATTGAGTGAGAAGTGCGTCAGTTGCATCGCCGCGGGAAGCCCACTCCAAAAAACATCACGCAGCCCTCTTGAGGGTTTTGAGCGAAGGGCGTCGCACGCCGAACGGACATTTGTTCCGCGGGACATCGGGCTTCAACACCTCGCCGTTTCCCGTACCTTACAAAACATATCACGGTAGGCCTTTACGATACTGTCAGCGGTGAATCGTGCGCTAAGCGTTCCGTTCGTGGGGGCTGCGATCCGTCCGCTGCTTAACAACTCAACGATTCCGGCGACGATTTCGGTCGCATCGTTCGAGACTGCGATGCCGCCGCCGTACTCGCAAAACAGGGAACGGATTTCGCTTTTGGGAGGCGTAATTGCGAGAATGGGCTTGCCGCTGACCGCACAGTCTGCAAATTTGCTCGGCAGGAATGGGCTCTCTGCCATGTCCGCCTCCACAACCAGATTCCATGACACTGTCGATGCGATCCGGGCGACTGCTTCCTGGGACAGGTACCCCAGCGGCTTGACGAGAGCCTGTGCCCCCGCGCGAGCAGCGTCCTTCATTGCCCGTCCGTGCTCGTCCTCTCCGGCGATGAGGAGGCCACGAAACCGTCCTGGGAATCGTTCGGCCACTTGGCGGATCGCCTGAAAGAGCGCCGGTGTTTTGCGTGATCCGGACAGCTTTCCTGCGTGAAAAAGCCATCCGTCGCCGTATTCTTGGACTAGGCGGCCCTGTTCCAGACAGGTCGCATCTGCCTGAGTTCCGCAATGAGGAAGATAGAACGCGCGGTCGCGAAGTCTGATGGCGGCCCCGGCTTCAAGGCAGGGTATTGCGTAACGACTCGTGACAGCAACAGCATCCGACAAGTCCAGCCGGTCAGCGTGACAGGCACATGGAACTTGCGTGCCTCATGCCGCAAGGCGATATGGGATAAAAGCCAAGTGAACCCGATATTCACCGCCAACGCCCAGGCCGCGCCGGTTACGCCCCCGAAATAGGCACCGCCGATGAGAATGGGAAAGGAAGTCAGACCTACCAGCAAATTGACGCGGGCCATTGCGCGAAAGCCCTCAAACCCGGAGAGCGCGCCGGTCTGGGCCCCGTTGAGCGCATTGACCAGAAGGATTAGCGCTCCGATGCGCAGAACTCCGGCGAGGTGCGGCGCATTGATCGTGTGCTCCGCGAGCCACGGCGAGAATAGAAAAAGGCCTATCGCCATGACACCGCCGATCAAGAGGGCCATTATGGCCGACATGCCGAGGATGCGGCCGGCACGCGCTGGATCAGTTCGGCGCAACTCGGCCACATGCTTCGTTGCGGTCAGGCCGAGACCGTAGCCTCCGAGGACCGCAAACATGCCGACCGTAGACTGGATCATGCCCAATTCACCGTAGCGGACTTTTCCCAAGATCCGGGCCACGACGATTGTCGCTAACAGGATTCGGAATCCGCACGCCGGCATCCGGCATCCCACGCCGCGGCGCTACTGCCCTTCGCGATAGCGGCGGAAGTATTCGCGGGTATGCTCGCGTTCCTTTTTGGGCAGGCGGAGGTCGATCAGCGGATCGGCGTCCTGGCTGACGCTGCTCTTCAACTGGTCCTTGACGTCCTGCAGCGTGTTGCCGGCCTGGTTGGGGCCGTTTGCGGAGCCGGTGCGGACGGCTTCGCCAGCCTGGACGTTGCCCTTGACGCGGGATTCGTACACGCTGGTCTCCGTCTTGGACTCCGGCCGTTCGCCCTTTCCACGGCCCTCTCCCAGGCCCATTCCCGGTTCGCCTTCGTCGCCTTTGCCGTTCATGCCGAACTGCCCCAGGCAGGCTTCACAGCCCTCGCCGTTGCATTGCTGGCAGCCCATCGCCTGTTTCGCCATGGCGATTTCGTCGAGCATTTGGTCCAGCGTTTCGAGTTGGTCCATTTGCGATTGGAGTTCTTGCAGGCCCTGGGCCATCTGATCCAACTGGGCGGCGGCCGCCTGGCCGTCGCCACGCTGCAGACACTCTCGGCATTGCCCCAGTTGCTCCGCCAGTTTCTGCAAGGCGTCCATCTGGTCGTTCATGCGGTTCAAGCGGTCCAGTTGCTGTTGGAGCTGGCCTGCGCCCTCCAAGTCGCCGGCGGCCTGACGCTGGCGAATCTGCTCCTCCAAATCGCGTTTCGCCTGCTCGTGACTGTCCTTCAGCTCCTGCAACCGCTGCTGAATCTGTTCCAGTTGCTTGATCAACTGCTGTTTTTCTTCCTCGGTCAGGTGGCCGTCTTTCAGCTTCTCCCGGAGGTTCCTGAGTTCGTCCATCGCCTTTTCCAAGTTGCCCTGCTTCATCGCTTCGGCGATTTTGTCGGCCGGCCCGCCGGCGACGTCCTTCAGCCGATTCAGCTGCTCGCGCATTTTGTCCACGCCACCCAACTGGTCCCGGCGATCCTGCAGCGTCTTGGCCAGGTCGTTCAGCTTGACCAGCGCTTTCTTGCGGTCGACGTCGGCCTGGCTCGCCAGTTCGTCGACGCCCTTCTGCAATTGCCGGAACAAAACGTCGGCATCCTCCAGCCCTTTTTCCTCGGCCTTCTTCTTGGCTCGTTCCATTTGCTCTTGCAGCTTCCTGGCGCTGCGGTTCACCTGCTGGGCCTGCTGGTTCTGCGAGTTGGCGGCGACGGCCGGCGTTTCGGGTACGGCATTGGGGACGAAGCAGACCAGCGCACCGATGGCGACCGCGGGCAGCAAGGGAAGCAGAATCCGCCGCTGCGGCCTGACCGCAAAACGGTCCCGGACGTCGATCCGTTCCACACGGCGAACCGCGTCCTGGACCAAAGCCCGGCCGGCGTCGGTGTCCAACGCTTCGGCCGACAACGACAAGGCGCTGGATACGCGCTCCTTCAACTGGCAACGGCGATCGATCTCGATCGCGGCGTCCAGGCCCGACCGCCGCACGCAGTAGGTCCACACGGCGGCCACCAGCAGTCCGGCGGCCACCCCGCCACCCAGCCACGACCAGGTCCAGACCGCGTCATCGCCCGGCAGGAACCAGATCTTGGGCACGGCCAAGCCGACAGCGACGACCACCAACGCCGCGAACAGCGACCAGCCGAGGATGCCCAGGAACTGCTGAGCAATCATGCGGCGACGCGCCACGGCAACGTGTTCTTGGATTTTGTCCACGGCGATAGCCTCCAGCGCTGTCCAACTCCCAAGCCAAATGGAATCCACGACGTACGGAACGCGGACGACCGACGAGCAGCCTGCTGAAAAAAGAGGACAGGCAGCTCGCGTTGGTCGTTTTTCCCTGCGTTTCTCCCGCCCAGCTTGGAGCCAAGCCTCTTTCTTTCAATGGGCTGCAAGCAACGGTAGCCAAAATGACTTCCCGGATTTCGGCCACCACGCTGCTCGCCAGCGTGGAGCCATGTTCAGCACCAGTCGCCGCGCCTCTACGCGATTTCTTCGCCTTGGGCCACCACGCTGCTCGCCAGCGTGGAGCCATGTTCAGCACCAGTCGCCGTGCCTCTACGCGATTTCTTCGCCTTGGGCCACCACGCTGCTTGCCAGCGTGGAGCCATGTTCAGAACCAGGCATCGTCCCGCTCCATGCTTTCCGTATCTTGAACACCGCCCCACGCTGGCGAGCAGCGTGGTGGCGAAGAATCGGAATTCGGGGACAGCTCTGGTTTTGAACATCGCTCCACGCTGGCGAGCAGCGTGGTG
>JAAYYU010000021.1 GCA_012515235.1 Candidatus Anammoximicrobium sp. | reverse complement strand
TGTGGTTTGCCGTTTGGCAGTATTCGGGACATCCGTGAGCGGATTGGCGTTAGCACCAAACGGGAAACATCCACGGAAAGTCGCTGTCGATGATGGCACGGTCGCGCGAAATGGGGTCAGGCTTACAGAATTCAATTTTGGCCGATGGTCACGTCAACCAGATTGCACGACTCTGCTCGGCCAAAATTGAATTCTGTAAGCCTGACCCCAGCACTGTTGGCCGAGTTTGGCGCCAGCCACGTCGTACGACTCTGCTCGGCCAAAATTGAATTCTGTAAGCCTGACCCCAGCACTGTTGGCCGAGTTTGGTGCCAGCCGCGTCGTACGACTCGGCTCGGCCAAAATTGAATTCTGTAAGCCTGACCCCAGCATCAAGAAGGAGGTTTGCGATGAACAGAGATTCTCTGCCAAAGCGGGACACGTCCCGGCAGGCGTCGCGTCGGCAGTTCTTGGCGCAAACCGGCAAGGCGGCGGCCGCGTCTGCGCTGGCCACTGCCTGGGTGCCGCGCGTCCACGCCGCGGAGGACAACATGATTCGCCTGGCCTTGATCGGCTGCGGCGGCCGCGGAAACGGGGCGGTGGCCAACGCGATGAACTCCGTTCACGGGCCCGTCAAGTTGGTGGCGATGGCCGACCTGGTTGAAAGCCGGCTGAAGCTGTCTCGCAAGGCCCTGGGCGACCGGTTCGGCGAGCGGATCGACGTTCCCGCGGACCGGCAGTTTCTCGGCTTCGACGCCTACAAAAAGGCCATCGACTGCCTCGGTCCCAACGACATCGCCATGCTGACCAACTATTCCTGCTTTCGTCCCCTGCAGCTGGAATACGCCGTCCGCAAAGGCGTCAACGTGTTCATGGAGAAATCGTTCGCGCCCGACATCCCCGGCTTGCGGCGGCTGATCAAGGCCGGGGAGGAAGCGGAGAAGAAGAACCTGAAAATCGCCGCCGGCCTGCAGTGGCGGCACAGCGCCAACCGACAGGAGCTGATCCAACGCATCCGGGACGGGGCGATCGGAGACGTGCAACTCATCCGGGCCTACCGGGTCCACGCTTGCGGAGGCCTGGGCAAGCGGCCGCCGGAGCAAAATGAACTGCTCTGGCAAATCGGCCGCTTCGTGCATTTCCTGTGGGTCTCGGGCGGGCTGTTCGCCGAGATGAACATCCACCAGATCGACGAGCTCTGCTGGATCAAGGACGCCTGGCCGGTCTCGGCCCACGGCGTCGGTGGCCGAGCCGCCAACAGCACTGACTGCGGGCAGAACCTGGACTCGCTGTCGATCGAATGGACCTTTGCCGACGGCACGAAAGCCTACGACGTGGTGCGCTGGCTGGGCGGACACTGCCACAGCGAGTTCGCCACGTACGTCCACGGGACGAAGTGTGCGGCCCAGTTCAACACGTACGGACTGCGCGCCGGAGAAACGGCGCGACTGTACCAGGACCAGCGCATCGGGAAGGACACGCTGGTCTGGGAGACGCCCCCGGAGGCGATCACTTCCTGGGATGCCGAGTGGAACGTGTTGTTGGACAGCATCCGCCGGGACAAGCCGCAGAACGAGACCAAGCGGGCGGCCTACTCGAACGTGGCGGACCTGATGGGCCGGGCGGCCGTTCATTCGGGCAAGTTGATCACCTGGGACGAAGCGCTGGCGTCGAACTTCCAGTTCTATCCGAACATCGACGCCATGGACTACGACACGCTGCCACCCGTCCAGGCCGACGACCAGGGACGCTATCCCGTGCCGGTTCCGGGCGTGTGGTCGGAGTTGTGAAGCAACTGCGGTCGGCGCGGCGTCGGCGTCGCTACCGGCCGGCGGACCGTCGCGTGCGATCCGGGGAACGCGTTTCTCATCACTTTTCGTCGGGGTACGCTGTTGACATGCCGACGAGGTATGAGACAATTTTAGGCGTCTTCTCGCGGCTCATTGGGGGAATCGAATCATGAAATCGACGACGGTCGGGTCTGCCTGTTGTTTCGCCCTCTTGGCGGGGTTGGTGATTGGCTGCGGCGAGTCGCCACCGCCTGTCGTGGAAGCGCCGCCCGAGCCGGCTCCCGCTCCGGCTCCGCCGCCGCCCCCTGCGGCAAAGCCGATTCAGTTGGCGGAACTGAAACCACTGACGTTGGAGGCGGGCGCGAGCGCGACGGTCGCCCTGCAGGTCACCCGCAACGAGAACGCCGGGCCGATCCAGGTCCGGGTCGAGGGCGCTCCGGAGGGACTGACCGTCAAGGCTGCCGAGATCCCCGACGGTCAGAGCGCGGGGCAACTGGAGGTGAAAGCCGCGCCGACGCTGGGCGACACGGCGCTGGCCGCCAAGCTGGCGGTGCATGTCAAGGTCGGCGAACAAGCGGCCACTGGCACGCTGGCGGTGAACGTCCCGGAACTGGGCCTGCCGACCTTCCGGCCTGTCAGTCAAATCCTGATGCAGCCCGGCAACACAAAGAAGGTCGACATCAAGATCGAGCGGCAGCGCTACAAGGGCCCTGTGGAACTGCGGGTCGAGAACGCCCCGGCGAAACTTGCGTGCAAGGTGGCCAAGATCGACGAAGGCAAAGACTCGGCGACCTTGGAACTGGCCGCGGCGGCGGACGCGCCCAACGTCAGCCAGGCAATCCGCGTGTCGACGTCGCTGTTCGGCCGTACGCTGAGCGCGGAGGTGCCCGTGAAGATCGAGTCCCAGCCGTTCCAGGTCAAGACGTTCCGAGTCGTCACTTTGGCGCCGGGGGATACTCAGTTCATCGAGGTGCCCGTCACTCGCAGCAGCTACAAGGGGCCGCTGCAAGTGAAGCCCGATGCCTTGCCGCCAGGCGTGACGATCAAATCGGCGGCGATTGCTCCCGATCAGACCAAAGCCCGCGTCGAGGTATCCGTCGCCGCCGACGCCGCGCAGCGGGTGCATTCGACGAAGATGGTGACGACGGGCGGAGACCTGAGCAGTTCCGATTCGATCGTGCTCCGCATCGCCGGGGCGGACGAGACCTATCTGCCGCCGGCCATCGTCGCCAACCCGGAGATCATCCCCCTGTTGCGGCGCGGATCGATCGGCGGGCGATTGACGGCGGAAAGCAAGCAAGCGCTGTCGGATTTTTACGGCGGCACGCCGGAGGCGCACGCCACGGTGATGCGCGGGCTGAAGTGGCTGGCCGCGCACCAGCAACCGGACGGCAGTTGGGGGCTGAAGGACTATGGCAAGGGCATCGAAGGCTGTGATTGCCAAGGCGATTTCGAGAAGGAGGCTCAAGATTGCCGGACGGCCGGCACCGCCTTCGGCATCCTGCCGTTTCTGGGAGAGGGCGTGACGCACAATCGCGCGCCCGAACAACCGCCGGAGTTGGCCAAGTACCAGCGACTCGTGGAGCGGGGCTTGATCTTCCTGGCCCAGCACCAGATCCGCAGCAAGGACGACAAGAAGGACGGCTATCTGGGCGGCAGCATGTACGCGCACGCCCTGGGCACGATCGCGCTTTGCGAGGCCTACGGTCTTTCCCAGGATGAGCGGCTGAAGGTCAACGCCCAGTTGGCGATCAAGTACCTGCTGAACGCTCAACACGAAAAGGGCGGCGGCTGGCGCTACAGTCCCGGCACACCCGGCGATATGTCGGTCACGGGCTGGGTCTTCCTGGCGATCCGCAGCGCCCAATTGACGGGAATCGACGTCCTGAAGCCGCCCTTGGTCCGGGCGGGGCGGTTCGTCGATTCCTGCGCCGTGGGACCCTCCGAGGCCAAGAACTCGCGTTATGCCTACACCCCCGGAACCGCAGAAAAACTGTCACTGTCGGCGGCCGGGTTGCTCACGCGGCAGTATCTGGGCTGGAAGAAAGACGAGCCCGACCTGCTGGCCGGCGCCAAATACCTGATGGAGAACCTGCCACCGGAGTCGGGAGGCAACTTGGGACCCATCTACTATTACTACTATGCCACCCAGGTCCTCCACCACATGGAAGGCCCCAATTTCGACCTGTGGAACCATCGCATGCGCGAGCACCTGATCCGCACCCAAGAGAAGACGGGCCACAAGACCGGCAGTTGGAACCCCCAAGGCACCGACTGGGGCGCACGCGGCGGGCGGATGTATTCCACGGCCATGGCCCTGCTGACGCTGCAGGTCTACTACCGGCACCTGCCGATGTACCGGTTCGTGAAGTTGGGCGGGTAGCTGCCTGTTTGAAAAAAGGGGACGGGCTCCGAGCTGCGTTGGAGGGCCTGCACGAAAAACGACCAGCGCGAGGCGTCTGTCCTCTTTTTTTCCAACGGCGGTTGCAGCGGATTTGCGGCGTTGGCCAAAGCAGCGATGTTGGCAAGGATCGGAGGTTGACGGCGCCGAATCACCGAAACAGGTCCGCCACGGCGATTTCCAGTCCGGGCAACGCCGTCCCGCCGGTCAGAGTCTCTTCGTCGTTGAACATCTCGGGCCGGCCGGCGGGCCGATGGACCGTCACGGTGTGAAAGTACGGGTCCACGACCCACACGAGCTCAACTCCCGCGGCCAGGTACTCCAGCACCTTGTCGCGGATTTCCTTGGTCTTGTCCGAGGGCGACAGCACCTCCACCGCCAGCTTGGGCGCGCCTTCGACCAGCGTCGTTTCGTCCGACTGGCGAGCTACTACGTCGGCGGAGAAAAAGGCCACGTCGATGCCCACGGTCGTATCCGGATTCCGCCGCAAGATACAGCCGACTTCGCCCGTATGGATCTCTCCACGTGGTTCCGGGCGTGTTCGAGCCAACGCTCCAATCCGTGAGCTAGTCTCGTCACCGCCCGCGTATGAAAACGATTCCGGTACGACCTTGGCCTCTCCCTCAGCGGACCGCAAATCAACTCCCGGTCCATGCCGTTTTCCGGCAGAGCCAGCAGTTCTTCGACCGTCATACCGGCGTCGATGGTCGCACTCATGGGAGAACTCCCCTCCAAGCGTCTACGTCCGCAACCGTGTACGTCAGGCTTTCCAGCCTGACATATTCCCGGCACTTATTCCAATCTAACGCCGCCGATTCGTTTTCGCAAAACAGACCGTGTGTCTGCTTCACGATTCCTGAATGTGTTGCGCGGCCGGCGGTCGCAGCCACAGCGCGGCGGCGGCGGCCAGCACCAGCAGGCCGGCGGCCAGATAGCACGAATAGCTGAAATTCTGGTACGTGTCGTAGAGTTTGCCGGCCACCAGGGACAAGGCAAAGCCCCCGATGCCCCAGGCGGTGAACACCAAGCCGTAATTGACGCCGAAGTTCTTCAAACCGTAGAAGTCCTTAGTGACGGACGGGTACAGCGCCAGGTTGGCGCCGTAATTGGCGCCCATCAGCGCCGACAGGACGGCCAGCGCGGGCACGGTGGACAGCGGCGAGCCTTGGGTCGCCAGCGTCAAGACGACCATCAACACCGCTTGAAGCAGCAGGCAGCCGATGATGGTGGGCTTGCGGCCCAGTTTGTCGGACACCATGCCCGCGATGATGCGGCCAGCGCCGTTGCCGACGGCCAACGAGGCCACCAGCACAAATCCCAGCGCGACGCCGGCTTGTTTGTCGGCGATCGCAGCCAGCTTGGCGATGATCATCAGCCCCGCGCCCGCGCCGCAAGCGTACATGAACCACAGCAAGTAGAACTGGCTGGTGCCGAGCATTTCTGCGGGGGAGAAATCTTCCTTCTTGGCAACCGCGCCGGGGCTGGCCGGAACCGTTCCGGGAGGCACGTAACCCTTGGGCGGCGTGCGCAACAGTTGGGCCAGGACAACGACCACCACCAGAAAGGCAATTCCCAGCAGGAACATCGCGCCCGGCACGCCGCCCTCCTGCTTGACCAACCAGTTTGTCAGCGGTGCCGCATACACCGACGCCAATCCAAAGCCCGACACGACGATCCCGGCGATCATCCCCGTGCGGGCCGCCGGAAACCACTTCACCGCCGGCGGCGTTGCGGAAGCATAGCCGAAGCCGATGCCGGCTCCGGCCAACAGGCCGAACCCCAGCATATAGTTGAAGTAGGAGTTGCTGCGGCTGGCCAACATCATCCCCAGCCCGACCAGCAAACCGCCAAAGGTCGCCACCCACCGCGGACTGATCTTGTCCTGCAGGCGTCCCGCGGGAACCATCATGATGGAGAACACGAGACAGGCAATGGCGTAGGGCCAGGATTTCTGCTGCTCGGTCCAATTCCAATCCGCCGGGATGGCTTTGCTGATCACACTCCAGGTGTACAAGATGCCCAAAGCGAGGTTAATCCCCGTTCCCGCCAACGTCACAACCCAGCCACGACTCATACTAAACTCCTCGTGTCATAGTGGCGGAAGAATCGCCACACCCCAAAAGCTGCGCAAGATCGACGCTACGCGGACATGTTTCGGGGGATTCTAGCGAAACCTGCGAATCGCAACCAGCACCAACCGAGGTAATTCTCAGAAAGAAACCGTCGCGCAATCAGGTCGCACGGAGCCCCGTGGGACACGGCATCCCAGCCCGCCCGTGGCCGACGGCCTCCAACGGTTCGCCGTCGAAACCGTCTCCAGCCACTTGCCACACGTTCGCTCACGCGAGCTGACGCAGATCCCCGTTGCGGCGCGTGAATCCGATGCGATCCAGGTATTCGCAGTACGGG
Organism: Candidatus Anammoximicrobium sp.; assembly: GCA_012515235.1. Lineage (GTDB taxonomy): Bacteria > Planctomycetota > Planctomycetia > Pirellulales > Pirellulaceae > Anammoximicrobium. Next base: position 8,239 of record JAAYYU010000021.1, on the reverse strand, counting down.
ACGGCGTACTTGCGCGTGGTGGCCAGCATCTCGCGGATGTCGCTCAGCGTTGCCCCGCGGCCGTCTGCCAGTTCCGTCCGCAACAGGTCCTGCAACTGACGGTCGACGTCGCGATGCAGGTAGTAACCGGGGGCGATCTCGACCAAGTCGCCGTTGGCGGCCGCCAGGGCCAGCAACGGAGGCACGGACTGCGGGTTCTTGGCCGCGTGCTGTCGGCACTCCGCCACACTGGGCGACTGGATGCCGGCCGTGCGGAAGATCTCAATCAGTTCGTCCAGCAGTTTCCGCTCGAAATGCGACAACTTCGGGCCGTGTCCGGCCAGCGCCACGCCATCGCCAAAGACCTGCAGGCGACCGGCGGCCCGGAGATCGTCCAGGACCGCCGCCAACACGGCCTGGTCGAGATAACTGAATCCGGCGGCCAACTGCTGCGGATCCAACTTGGAGCGTAACGGATGCCGCTCGTGAAGCGTGTGCAAAGCGGCTTCGACGCGGACTGCCTGTTGCTCCAAGACCAAGTGCTGGAAGCGTCCCACGCGGGTGGGTGAGATCGTGATTTCCCGCACCTGTCCGGCGTCGAGCAGTTGCCGGTACACTTCGTCGGGACGATCGATTCCCGCCAGCCTTGCCAGATCCTGCGGCTGCCAGGGACGCAACCCGGCAAAGTAGAGCGCGGCCGAGGCACGCTGCGCGGCGTCCGGCGATTGCAGGTCGTGGACCAATCGGAGGACGGCCTCGTCGGGCCGACGCAATCGCTGCGCGTCGGGGTCCAGCACGCGGCCGCCTCCGATCGTCTCCACCGGCGACTCGCTGCGGACCACCAGCGGCTGGCTCCAGGTCGTGACCGCCGGTTGATTCAGGTACAACTGGGCCGGAGCCGCGTCGCCCGGCGTCAAACTAGGCCGGTCCAGCAACGCCACGGTGGCCAACAGTTCTGCCGTGCCGACGTGAACGCGCACCCGTGCTCGGTGTTTCAGCGGCCGCGAAGCCGACCTCAACAGGGACAGCATGACCGTCAGCATGCGGCTGGGAACCAAATGGCCGGGCGTCGCCAACTCGTGCCCGCGGCCGATCGCTTCGTGATGGACGCTGGCCAGATTGATCGCCGCCCGCTGGCCGCGGTGTACTTGCTCCACAACGCGGTCGTGGTTCTGCAAACCGCGCACCCGGACGGCCACGGCACCCGGTTCGATCACCACGGCGTCCCCCAGGCCGACCTGGCCGCTGCTGACGCTGCCCGTGACCACCGTGCCGTGGCCGGCAATCGTAAACGAGCGGTCGATGGCCATGCGGAACGGAGCGCGGATCATGGCCATGCGCTGCGAGCGGGCCGCGCGGGCCGCGGCAGTTGTCAGGGCGTCTCGCAAGGCGTCCAGTCCCAGACCCGTCGTCGCGCTGGTGCGGACCAGCGGCGCATCGGCCAGGAACGTGCCCGCCGTCACGGTGCGCACTTCCTCTTCGACCAGTTCCATCCACTCCGGCTCCACCAGATCGATCTTCGTGATCGCGATCACCCCCGTCTCCAGGTTCAACAGTCGCAGAATCTCGAGGTGTTCGCGCGTCTGCGGCTTGACGGAATCGTCGGCGGCCACGACCAGCATCGCCAGATCCATCCCCGTGGCGCCCGCCAGCATATTGCGAACGAACCGTTCGTGGCCGGGCACGTCGACGATTCCCAATCGATACTCGCCCAAGTCGAACGGGGCAAACCCCAGTTCGATCGTGATCCCGCGCCGCTTCTCTTCGGGCAAGCGATCCGTATCGACGCCGGTCAACGCGCGGATTAGCGAGGTCTTTCCGTGGTCGATATGGCCGGCGGTGCCCAGGATCAAGTCGATGGTCATGGTGGAATCCTATTGGCACGAGTGTAAGCGACGGGCGTCCGGAAAAACACCGGCCTTCAAGTGCCTTTGCCGCGGCGAGCGTTTTGACTCTCAGCAATCGCCACCGGAGCGCGGCGTTTTTCTTTCCCGTTTCTTTCCCGGCAATTGCAAGTCGACGAATAATTGCAAGTTGTTTCCGTGTCGTCACTTGCGATGCACGCCAACGATCGCAGGCCAGTTGTGAGCCGTGGCGAAAAATGATAGAATTTCGGCCGAACGGAATCGAAACACGATCCCGCTCCACGCGCAGTCACCTAACGAAAGGACTCTGCTCTTGCCTACGGATCTCCCTCCTGATGATCTGCCTTCTGCCGAGGAACCGGACACCAACGACACGCCGCCTGCAGAAGGCGTGATGCCGGTCGGGCTCGTCGACCATTCGATCGAAGACGAACTGAAGGACAGCTATCTGACGTACGCAATGAGCGTGATCGTCAGCCGCGCGCTGCCCGACGTGCGGGACGGCCTGAAACCGTCGCAACGCCGCATCCTGGTCGCCATGAACGACCTGAATCTGGGTCCAGGAGCGGGACGCATCAAGTGTGCAAAGGTCTGCGGCGACACGAGCGGCAACTACCATCCGCACGGCGAAAGCGTGATTTATCCCACGCTGGTCCGCATGGCCCAGGAATGGAATTTGCGACACGTGCTGATCGACAAGCAGGGCAACTTCGGCTCCATCGCCGGACTCCCCCCCGCCGCGATGCGGTACACGGAAGTCCGCCTGTCGCCCATCGCCGCCGCGATGCTGGACGACTTGAAACTGGACACGGTCGATTACGTGCCGACCTACGACGAGCGGAACACGGAACCGACGGTGCTGCCGTCCAAGTTTCCGAATCTGCTAGTCAACGGCGCGACTGGCATCGCAGTCGGGATGGCGACGTCGGTTCCGCCACACAACTTGAGCGAGATCTGCGACGCGCTGGTCCGCGTGATCGACGAGCCCGACGTGCCGATCGACGAACTGCTGGAAATCGTCCAGGGTCCCGATTTCCCGACGGGCGGCGTGATCTGCGGGCGGGCCGGCATCCGGCAAGGCTACTACACCGGCCGCGGGACGATCGTCGTCCGGGCCCGCGCGACAATCGAAGAGAAAGCCAACGGCCGCCCTCAGATCGTGATCTCGGAGATCCCCTTCCAGCAGTTCCGCGACCGGATCGTGGAACGCATCGGCGAACTGGTCAACGGCGACAAGATCAAAGGCATCTCGGCAGTCACCGACTTTAGCGACCTGGACGAACCCGTCCGCATCGCCATCGACGTCAAACGCGACGCCGACCCCGACGTGGTGTTGAATCAGCTGTACCAGTTCTCTCCGCTGCAGGACACGATCTCCATCATCCTGCTGGCGCTGGTCGACGGCAAACCGCGGTTGTGCACGCTGAAGGACTTGCTGCAGGAATTCCTTCGGCACCGTGTGACCGTGATCCGCCGCCGCACGCAGTTCCTGCTGGCCCGGGCTCGCAAGCGAAAACACACGGTCGAAGGTCTGCTGCTGGCGCTGGCCAATATCGACGAAATCATTCACATCATCCGCCATTCCCAAACGCAGGCCGAAGCGAAAGTCGGCATCATGGGCGTGCAGTGCCCGGCGGCGATGATGGCCCGCGCCTTGGGCGAGGAAGGGTTCCGGATGTTCCAAGAGGAACGGGGGGCCGCCGACAGCTATACGCTGACCGCCGTCCAGGCCGACGCGATCTTGAAGATGACGCTGGGCCAGTTGGTCAACCTGGAGCAGGAACGGCTCAGCGGCGAGCACCGCAGCTTGCTGGAAGAGATCTCGGAATACCTCCGCATCCTGTCCGACGAGCAGAATATCCTGGACATCATCAAGGACGATCTGCGGGAGATCAAACGCAAGTACGGCGAGGATCGGCGAACGGAAATCACTGGCGAAGAGGTGGGCAGCCTCGATCTGGAGGACCTGATCACCGAGGAGACGATGGTCGTGTCCATCAGCCATCGTGGCTACATCAAACGCACGCCGACCAGCGTTTACCGGGCCCAGCGGCGCGGCGGGAAAGGCATCCGCGGGGCGCAAACCGAAGAAGAGGACCCCATCGAGCACCTGTTCGTGGCCAGCACCCACGCCTACCTGCTGTTTTTCACCAACAAGGGCAAGGTCTACTGGCAAAAGGTCTTCAGCTTGCCGCAGTTGGGCCGCGAAAGCAAAGGCCGGGCGATCGTCAACCTGCTGAACCTGGAGGCGGACGAGAAAATCACCGACTGCCGTCCGGTACGCGACTTCGACCTGCCGGACCACTACCTGATGATGGCCACCCGCAAGGGCCTGGTCAAAAAGACGCCCCTGGAGCAATACAGCCGGCCCAAGAAGGGCGGCATTATCGCCATCAAGCTGCGCGAGGACGACGAACTGGTCGACGTCGTGATCACCAAGGCCGGCGACGAAGTGGTTTTAGCGACCGCCCACGGCATGGCGATCCGCTTTCCCGAATCGAACGCGCGTCCCATGGGCCGCAACACGTCCGGCGTGAAAGGCATCCGCTTGCAGGGCGACGACGAACTGGTTGGCATGGTCGTCGCCGATCCGGATGCCATGCTGCTGACCGCCTGCGAAAACGGCTACGGCAAACGGACGAATTTCGGGCCCAGTACGATAGCGCCCGAGGCGGCAGGCGAAGGGCCCGTGGACGAGGAAGCCCTGGCCGAGGACGAGGATCCCGCGGCCGAACAGCCCGCAGCCGACGAAGACGAAACCGAGGAAGAAAACGGAGAGGAATCCTCGGGCAGCCAGCGGTACCGTACCCAGCGGCGCGGCGGCAAGGGCCTGCGGGACATCAAGGCCGGCCAGCGCAACGGCAGGGTGGTCAGCATCGTCCGCGTGAATGAGGACGACGAACTGCTGATGATGACCGCCCACGGCAAGATCCAGCGGATCGCGGCCCGCGAAGTGCGATTGACCGGGCGCAACACCAAGGGCGTGCGGATCATGAGCCTGGACGAAGACGATCTGCTAGCGGCCGTGGTCCGCGTGCCGAAGGAAGAGGAAGAAGGCGAAGAAGCGCCGAAGGCGGAGTGACGCAAGCAGGCGGCTCGGCCGAACAGACTCGAAATCCCAGACGCGAAATCCAAAATCCGAAACAAGGTCAAGACGTGATGTCCGCAACGGCTCCGCGCCGTTCGAGAAATGACCGTTTGCGGACGCGTGAGCGGCACGGTGCTAGCCGCCGGTCCTGCGGCCGAATCAGAACCGGGGGTTGGCCTCGTTCGAGAAACGACGGTTCCGTGGTTGCTGCGGATCCTCCCACGGAGCCGGACGGCAACTTTGACGAAGCGACGGTGATTTCTCTAAGGACATCCAGCGCGCGTGCACTCCCGCCTTTCTCGAACGGGACTTGCGTCAGGCAAAGACGCTTGCTCCGGCGTTTCGGCCACTTGGATTTTGGGCTTTCGAAGTTGTCTCGAATTGCGTGCTTCGGATTTCCGGTTTTCGCCGACCCAGACGAACGCTGATGATTACCCTCGAACGTCTGACTTTTCTGCTGGAGCGATTTCCGCGGCTGACCCTCGGACTCGTTGGCGACTTGTTCCTGGACCGCTACCTGGAGATTCCCGCTTCGGTTCTTGAGTACTCGATTGAGACCGGACTGGAGGCTTATCAGGTAACCCGCGTGCGCAACAGTCCGGGCGCGTTAGGCACGGTCCTGAACAACCTGGCCGCGCTGGGCGCATGCACGCTGCGCCCGGTCACGGTGATCGGCGACGACGGGCACGGGTACGACTTGCTGCAGGCGCTCGCGACACTGCCCGTGGACGTCCGGCACATCGTGCGGTCCCCGAACCGGCTCACACCGACGTACACCAAACCGCTGCGGCAAACCGCCGCTGGGGCCTGGCAAGAACTTCCTCGGTTGGACGTGCGGACGCGGGGCCCACTGGACGAGGCGGCGCTGCGTCAGGTCTGCCAGCATTTGGACAACGTGCTGCGCTCGTGCGATGGCGTGATTGTGCTGGATCAAATCAGCGAACGGAACCAGGGCGTCGTGCACGAAGCGGTCCGCGCTCACTTGGCCGAATTCAGCCGCGTCCAGCCGGACAAGCTGTTGTTCGTGGACAGCCGTGCTTTTTTGGACCGGTTCCACTTCGGCGCCCTCAAAGGCAACCGTTCGGAGATCCTGGCCGCCGCGGGCGAGTCCGCCGAGGTGGAAGGCGCGGTTCGCAAACTGGCCGCCCGCACCGGCCGTCCCGTGTTCTGCACCGTCGGGGAAGCAGGCTGCCTCGTCGGCCGGCCCGGCGGCGAAACGGCACTGGTTCCCGGATATCGCGTCCACGGCCCGGTCGATATCGTCGGCGCGGGCGACAGTGCGACCAGCGGAATCGTCCTCTCCCTGCTGGCCGGCGCGACCGACCTCGAAGCGGCCGCCGTCGGCAACCTGGTCGCCTCGATCACCGTTCAACAACTCGGCACCACCGGCACGGCTACGCCGCAACAGGTACTCGACCGCTGGCGGGAAATGTACGCAACACGGGAACCGGGAGCAGGCGCGGAGCGAGGGTGAGGCGGGCTGTGCGGATCCGTTCGGCGGCGGTTACCGCAACGGGGCGCGGAGCACGCGGGCGTCTTGGGGAGCGGAACGGGACAATTCGGCGAGTTTCTTCTCGTACAGCATCTGCTCTTGCCGGAACTGAGCAAGCCGGCCGGCCGCCAGATCCTCGCCGGCCGCCAACAAGCGGAGTCGGTCCGGCAACTCGGACGCCAGGTTGGGATTGGCGCCGACCTCGAACAGTTGCACGGCGCCGCGCGCGTCGAGCACGACCACCGTCGGCGCATAGGGGATCTTGAACACGTCGCGGCCGAACGCCTCCAGATCGCGGACCAATGGCGCGGTGCTGCCCCAACGCTGAACGAGTGTCCGAAGCTGCGCGTGGCTCACGCTGCTGGGCTCCGTACACACGGTGTAACACGCGACCTGCGCCTCGGCCGGCAGGGCCTTGCGGATCTGCTCGAATTGTTCCAGTGCGGTCTGTGAGGCCGGATGGTTGTTGAACCAGACCAAAACGGCGATCCGGCCCAACAACGCGTCGCGAGTCAGCAGTTCGCCGTCCAGGCCCGCGAAGTGGAAATCGTCCGGCAAACGGCCGATCAGTTCCGAGGGCAGCGGCTGCGGCGGCAGCACGAAGCGGCTGACGGTCTTGGCCGTCTCGGACACGGCAAACGCGAACTCGTCGTCCGCGATCCTCTCGTTGACGCGCGCCTCGCCGAACTCGGCCGTCAGGCGTACGTCCGTGCAATTCCCGGCGGCCATCTCGCGCGCCAGGCGATCGGTCGGGTACTCCAGCCGCAACAGGAGATGCGACTGGCGGTCCACCCAGAACACCAACGGTCCGTCGGCCAGTTGGACTTGGACCCGGTCGCAGACCCGATCGCGGATCTTGCCTTCGTCCAACAACTCGACGCGTTTGCCGGCTGCCAGCAATTCCTGCAACGGGCTTTCGCTGAGCAGCAGTTCCAGCGTCACTGGCGGGCCGCCCATTCCGTTGGACATAACGTCCACCATCAACGGATCTTCGTAGATCGCGTCCAGGCGAAAGACGGCGGGCGCTTCGCGGACCACGATTTGTCCGTCCATGTCGTTCGAGCCCGGATCGGCGATGACCGCACGCAACCGACGACCATCGCTGACCAGCGTCAGCTGGTAGGCTTGCAGCGACAGCTTGTTGGGCCGCACCAACGACACGGCAAACTGGCCTTCGTCCTCAAAAACCTGGCCCTGCTGGCGGTATTTGAGCCGCACCACGGCGCGGTCGCGATAGGATTCGGCCTGGCGGTAGGTGGCCACCATCTGTTGGACGATTCGCTCGGCGGGCGTCAGAACCGGCGTCGCGTCCGCTGTCTCTGCCGGCGTGGGAGGCGTCCTGTCGCTGCAGCCCGCGGCGGCCAGCACCCAGCCAGCTAGCAGTAGCGGCAGGGCAGCGGACGGAAACTGGAACGAAGCGTGTCGGAATTGCATGACGCACCTCTGGCCGCCGACGAACCTGTCGGCGTTCGTTCTGTATCGACTAAATGATTCGGGGACTTTGATCGGACTTTGCGGGCCGCGCCGCGCAAGGCTCCAACTGCCGGCGACAGCAGGAGCAGAAGACGAAGGGCGAAGGAAACCTGACCTGCCGACGGGTGCGTCGAAAAGGACGGGCAAATCGGCAACGGCGGCCAGAAGACGGTCCGCAGGCAGGACCTGCGGACCGTCCCGCGTCCGTTCCTTATTCTGAAGTTCCCTTTTTGGTCATAGCCCTAGTTCTTGTGCAACCGCACGGAATCAGGGCTTTTTTTGTGCGCGGGAGAGAAATTCTGGTGCCGAAATGTTGGCATGTAAAATACTTCAAAATAACCT
>JAAYYU010000186.1 GCA_012515235.1 Candidatus Anammoximicrobium sp. | reverse complement strand
GGTCACTGGTCGCTTGATGACGCACAAATGACAAATGACAAGGGACCCATGCCCCATGACGGCGTCAGCCTGCTGACGGTCATGATGCACGAACTGGGTCACCTGCTGGGCTACGAGCACAGCGACGCCGGCCTGATGGCGCCGGTGTTGTCCGCGTCCCCGGCGCGGGCTGCGTCTTCGTCCTTCGCTCTTCATCGTTTCGCCTTCCCCCTTCCGCCTTCCGCGACGTCGGACGCCGTGTTTGCAGATTGGGGACACGACGACTTGCTGGAGGAAGAGGGCGACGAGGCCCGCGAGTCGCCATGCCTGCCATCCCAGAGCCCGGACCTGCTGGCCGCCGTACTGGTTCAATCCAGCGAGGATGCAGAAGAAACGTCGCTCCCGCGGCGGAGCCGCCTGCAGCGGTACGAGCGCGACCTGGACGCTTGGTTCACGGAACTGATGGCGGAGGAATCGATTCCCCAGTGACGCGCGTGGCGGGCCTGATGATGGGACGCAGCCCCAACGCCCCGAAAACATCGGCCAGTGTGCGCAGCGTGAAGTTCGCCTCCCCGGCCAGCAATTGGCTGATCCAGCCCTTGGTTCTTCCGAGTCGCTTGGCCAATTCCGTGCGCGTAACGTCCTGTTCCTGCATCAACTCGACGATGCGTTCCGTCGCCTGCATGATCAGCCGTTCCTGATCCAGAAGCCGCTTGCCTTCAGGCGTACTCGTCAGCCGTTCGAGTTCGGTTGTCGTGATGATCTCCCTTGTCTTTCTTCGCGCTCTTCGCGAGCAATAATCTCGTCGCGAATTGCCTCCGCGCGTGCAAATTCACTCTCCGGCCACTTCGCGGTTCGCGTCTTCCAGAACCCGCGGGTCAAAATCAGGCGGTCGATGCCTGTCGCCTAGTCGCGTCTCCGGAAGCCAACAATGCGGACCCGCTTGCGTCCCTCCGGACCGCCACTGCATCGGTTGTTTTTCGCGGCCCAAAAACAGCGTTCTGGCTTGAATCGCTCCTCGTTGTGTACGCCAAAGACGCCGCGTTCGGTAACCTCAATAAACGTCGAAACAAACTGGGCTCGGTCCTTTAGTTGCAGATTTCGCAGGAAATCCCTCGCGGGCGAACTGCCATCGCCGAGCACGCCGTATTCGACAATGCACTGAGATCCCTGCACGACAATATGGCTATCGTCCGGGTTCATTGGAAAGTTTAGTTTTAACTAAACCATGCGTCAAAAACCGTTCTAGCAGTTCTTTTTCGCTTTCCCGCCGCGAAAAAACCGCCTAATCGGCGGATTATATCCCTTGTTTTCGTCAGCGAAACAGAAGAAACCAACGTTTTTTCTTGCGGGCGGCAAGTCGTTTGGGCAGCAAATGATCGAGCGATTCAGCCTGGAATGCGCCCGTTCATGAGCGGTTCAGCCGTCCTCGAACCGCCGCAGATTCCGATCGGCAAGTTTCTTGGCTTGGCTCCGTTTCCCGCCGCGGCGCGGGGGAAGGGGGCGGTCGGGGCCAACGCGCGACAGGATCAGTTTCTGCTCGTCCAACGTCAAGTCGAACAAGCGAAACACGATGCAGTCGATCAGCAGGTCCAGTTCGGCGGCGCGGGCGCGCGTTGCCTAGCCGCGATCCGGCAGATGCTTCCGCCGTCCGGTCCGCACAGCCTGTGAGCGTCAGCCGCCTGGCCGCGATCCGGTCGTTGCTGGCCCGTCGCCCCCTTGCTTTTCTTGCAGCTTCAGGTCAGAATTCGCGTGCGTGCGACAGCATTTGCCCGCAGTGGGCCTTGCCGGTGTTGCATGTTTTTTCGAAGGAGTCCAGCGTGGCGAAGAAGTTGTACGTCGGTAACTTGTCCTACAACACATCGGACAGCGATCTGCAAAGGATGTTTGGAGCGTTTGGGACAGTGCAGTCAGCCCAGGTCGTCAGCGATCGGGACACAGGTCGTTCCAAGGGATTTGGCTTTGTCGAAATGGGCAATGACCAGGAGGCACAGGCTGCCATTAACGGCCTGAATGGCAAGGAAGTGGACGGGCGTGCCCTGACGGTCAATGAAGCCAGGCCTCGAGAGGAACGAGGCGGCGGTGGCCGTGGCGGTAGGTCCGGCGGCGGCAAGAGATGGTAGAAGAGACTGTCGGGAAAGTGAAAAACCCTTTCCGAGCTAAGGGATCGGAAAGGGCGATTCGTTTTCCGATCGCAATGTAACGCGGCCGCCCAGACAGCCAGTCAGCTACACGATCGCCGACCTACGTGTTGGCAGTGAGCAGCCCCTGGCCGTGATTTGGGCCGCGATTTGGTGGGTGATGACCACAGGGGGATCGCCGCCCGCTGGCCGTCATTCTCGTCTCTACGTCCCGCCGTTTGCCCGTGTCGCGTTTATGGGGTGAAGGTGCCGCCATTCCCGCCCGTGTAGCTCGCCGTTCGTCCGTGGCGTGTTTACCGGCGGAAGTGGGCTTCTGGCCCCGGCGTCGCGATGCGGGCACGGCACAGCCGGTTCTGCTGTCAACCTACCTGACGCGGGTTCGAGTTGCCCGAAAGAAGGGTCGAGAAAACATCCATCACCTCTTCCGGAACGACGGGAAGAACATCACGAGCACGGTGAACAGTCCGAGCCGGCCGACCAATGCAAAGGGACAACACGAGCTTGCCTGCCGTCGATCTTGTTGTGTAGGTTTCCGAGGGACCGGCAATACCCATCGCGGGTCCCACATTTCCCATGGTGGTAATCACGGAGGTGAACGCGGTCAGCAGATCAGCACCACCATGAGGAGACGGCGGGAGGACGCTCGCCATGACGAACGCCCCCACAAGGAATACCCTCATCTAAAGGGCGCAGGAGCTGAGGACGCTCTGAATGAGTTCGCGCGAGACGGGACGGTGATCCAGCTTCAAGACGCGGACTTCACGAGGGTGGATCAGACGCGAGATCTGCAAGACGCTGTATTTGAGCACCAGCGGGCTCCGGATCACCTTGATTCCGCCGCTGGTGGAGCCGGCACAGGCGCACATCAACATGAGAGAAATCAGGATGCACTGAGCCAGCCTAGGCCAAGTCTCAAAGTCGGCCGTGACACAACCAGTCGAACTGGCCAACGACGTGGCTTGACAGGCGGCGTCGCGCAGCTTGGTCAGCAAATGGCCGGGGACGCCGGAGTCGCCCGCCACCAACAAGGTGATGACGAGCACGGCACTAGCCATGATGGCGACGTAGAAGCGGAATTCCGCGCTCTTCCAGTAGCATTCAAGTCGCGGCGTGCCAGCGCGAAGTAGTACAGCGCAAAGTTCACACCCGCCAAGAACATGAAGGCAATGACCACCAACTGGGTCGCGGTGACGCAAGCGGCAAGACTTGCGTCGCGCGTGGAGAACCCGCCGGTCGCCAAGGGGGTCATCGCGTGACACAACGATTCGAACAGGTCCATGCCTCTGGCCCACAAGCACAGAACCTCCGCAAGGGTGATCAGCGCGTATACACCCCAGAGCACTCTGGCCGTGTCCTGGATGCGCGGGCTCAGCCGGTCCTTGTTTGGACCGGGAGCCTCCGCCTCGAAAAGCTGCACGCCGCCGACGCCCAAGAACGGGACAATGGCGAGCCCTAGGACGATGATCCCCATCCCGCCGAGCCATTGCGTCAATGGCGCGCGGGAGAGGGGGCTGTTGTGGGCACCGAATCCCACTGCTTTGCAGAACTTCGTGAGGCGCAACTTAGGACAAAGGAACTGGTTACGAGGCTCTGCCTCGTAACCCACTGTCCGCGAGGCGCCGCCTCGCATCCGGTCGCAGAGCCGAGAAGACAGTACGTTCCCAGGCAGAGCCTGAGAGCGAGGTGCCGCGAGATGTGCATAGCGAGGGGCTCCGAATCTGGCCGACCGGAAGTGGGATCTGCTGCAGATCGAATTTCTGCAGTACGGCGGTCCGAACACGATCGTCGTGATGGACTTGGGTAGCGGCGAAGTGAAACAGATCCCGACCGAGTGGGGTTGGAGCTTCGATCTGTGGCCGCGGGTGCGTCTCATCGCGGTCTCCCCCGATTCGCTTGCAGGCCATGGGCCGAAGGTTGGCTTTCTCTGCGGACCCGCAGCGCGAGACAATAGCCCAATCTGGCATCGTGGCGGTCGCCTGACGGGGTCACTTGACCGGGCTAGAAAACAGCGGTAAAGTGTTTGTAGAAAGAGACTTGCGTACGCAGATATAGCGGCCATGTATCCCAGAAGAATCTCTCGTCCGAGTTGTTCGAGCACGAATCACCTCAAGTCCCGGCTCGGCCGGCAAGGAGCGTCGCATGTTGGAATATCGAGTGTCCGACGGCGTGTGTTTCCTGCGGCTGGATGCACCGCCGCTCGGTACGTTGACGGTCCAGTTGCTGGAAATGCTGCGGGCTGCGGTGCGGCAGGCCAACGAGGACGTCCGCGTGCAAGGGATTGTGATCCTCGACGCGGCGGACTATTTCGGCGTTGGTGCGGACGTGCATCCGTTCCAACTGATCGTTTCGGACGAAGATGCGATCCTCACGTCGCGCATCTTCCAGGAAGCCTTCCAGGAGATCGAGGACTCGTCCAAGCCCGTGGTTGCCGCGTTGGCTGGCAATGTCGTCGGCGTGGCCCTGGAGTTCGCCATGGCCTGCCATTACCGCGTGGCGGCCGTGGGGACCCGCTTCAGCATCCCGCAGGTCAACTTGGGCATCAATCCTGCGGCTGGCGGAACGGTGCGCCTGCCGCGGCTCGTCGGCCCGCTCGTGGCGTTGCAGATGTTGCTGACCGCGGCCACGATGGACGCTGCCAAGGCGTTGGAGTTAGGACTGATTGACGCGGTGCTTTCCCACGAGCAATGGGAGGACGGTCTGCGACAGCTGCAGCCTTCGGCCGCCGTGAAAAAGACGCGGGATCGCACTGAGAAACTTGCAGACACGGCAGCCCGGAGTGTCGCTTACGAGAACGCGGCCAAGGGCCTCTCCCGTGTCCGCCCGGAGGTCGTGGCGCCGCAGAAGATCCTGGAGTGCGTCCGCACGGGGCTGGAGGAATCCTGGGATGCCGGCCTGCGGCGGGAGCGATCGGCGTTGGCCGAATGCCTGGCGACGCCGGGCGCTCGGAGCAAGATCCATTTGTTCTTTGCCGCACGACAGACGGCCAAACTGCCGGAACTGGGCGATGCCGCCGGCGCGACGGTCAACTCGGCTGCCGTCGTCGGCGTGGGCACGATGGGCGTCGGCATCGCTCAGGCGTTGTTGGCGGCAGGCGTGCGCGTGACGATCCTGGACCGGGACGAGAGCCTGGTGCAGAAGGGATGGCAACGGATTTGCGGGGCGTTTGACAAACGCGTGGCGGACGGCAAATTGACGCGCGAGCGGGCGGACCAGATGGCCGGCCTGCTGACGGCCGCGAGCCGTTGGCAAGATGCGGCAGAGACGGCGTTTGTGATCGAAGCGGTGTTTGAGGATCCGGCGGTCAAACGGACCGTACTCAGCCGCTTGGAGGAAGCCTGTTCTCCGCACGCCATCTTGGCCACCAACACGTCCACTATCTCCCTGGACGAGTTGGCCGCGGGCCTCCGCCATCCGGACCGGCTGATCGGGTTGCATTTCTTCAATCCTGCCCAGCGGATGCCACTGGTCGAGGTCATTCGCCGCGGTTCCACGCCGCCTGAAACGCTGGCGACGGCCGTCAAGCTGTGTCGAGCCATGCACAAGACGCCGGTGCTGGTCAAGAGCCGGGAGGGATTCCTGGTCAATCGCGTGTTCCTGCCGTACTTGCAGGAGGCGTTTGCCCTGTTCGAGGACGGGGCCGCGGCACAGGGGATCGACGCGGCAGCCATCGAGTTTGGTTTTCCGATGGGGCCCCTCGCCTTGATCGACCTGGTGGGAATCGATATTCTGTTGCATGGTCAGCGCGTGTTGCACCGCGCGTTTCGTTATCACGGCCCGATCTCACCCATCGCGGTCCGCCTGGTTCAACGCGGGTGCCTGGGGCAGAAGACAGGCCGGGGTGTGTATCGCTATGAGCCCGGCAGCCACACGCCGCTGGCCAGCGACGAGACAGCGGAAGTGGTCGCGGAGGTGCGCGAGGAAACACGCCGCCAGCCGCGGGACGTCGGTCGGGAAGAAATCACCGAACGCCTGGTCCTGCGGATGGTCTGCGAGGCCTATCGCGTCCTGGAGGAAGGGGTCGCCCGCAATCCCTCCGATTTGGATGTGGCCATGGTGCTGGGCACCGGCTTCCCCGAGTTCCGTGGCGGCGTGATCAAGTATGCCCACGACGTCGGGGTAGACAACGTGCGGACACGGCTGGAACATTTAGCCGCCGTGTATGGCGAGCGGTTCTTTCCGTGTGAACTTTTGAGAGGGAAAGGCAAGGGATCACCTGATGGCAGCAACACCGGAACGTAAGGATTTCGCGGCGAACAAGCAGATGAAGGCGGTGATGGGCAAGTATTTCACCGAATTCAGCCAAGGCCCCGCCCAGGGCAAGAAAACGGCCTGGTGCACCAGCGTCGGCCCCGCCGAATTGCTCTACGCGATGGGGTTCAACGTCTTTTTTCCGGAGAATCACGGGGCCATGCTGGGCGCGTCCAAGATGGCGACGGACCTGATCCCGCTGGCCAACGCCCACGGATTCTCCCCCGATATCTGCTCGTATTTGACCAGCGACATCGGTTCCTACCTGAAGAACGAAACGCCGCTGCAGAAGATGGGCCTGGCTGGTGTCCCCAAAGCGGATGTGCTGGTGTTCAATACCAACCAGTGCCGCGATGTGAAAGATTGGTTCCAGTGGTACGCGCGGCGGTGGAACGTTCCGTGCATCGGCATCCATACGCCGCGCGGCACGACCGAGGTCGACGACACCGTGCTGGATTACGTCGTTAGGGAAACGGAAAAACTCGTCGAGCCGCTGGAACAAGTCGCCGAAACGAAATTCGACATTGACCGGCTGCGGGAAGTGGTGGACTTGTCCAAGCAGTGTACGATGCTGTGGAAGCAGGTGTTGAAGTCGGCGACGAATGTGCCTTCGCCGATTACGTTTTTCGACGGCACGATCCAGATGGGGCCGGCCGTGGTGCTGCGGGGCACGCAAGACGCCGTGGACTACTATCGCGTGCTGGTGGACGAATTGAACCAGCGGATCGCCCAGGGCGTGGCGGCGGTCGAGGGCGAGCGGTTGCGGATCTATTGGGAAGGCATGCCGATCTGGGGCAAACTGCGCGATCTGTCCACGCAGTTCCTGAATCTGCGGACTTGCGTCGTGGCTTCGACGTACTGCAACAGCTGGGTTTTCGAGGACCTGGACGCCGCCGACCCGTTCCGCAGCATGGCGCGGGCCTATTCCAGCATCTTCATTTGCCGTAGCGACGATTTCAAGGAAGCCTATATCGCGCGGATGGTCCAGGAGTATCGGGTGGACGGGATCCTGTATCACGACGCCAAAACCTGTCCCAACAACTCGAACAGCCGCTACGAATTGCCGGTCCGGCTCCGCGAAAGATTGGGCAAGCCGTTCCTGACGATCAACGGCGATTTGAACGACCTGCGTCTGTACTCGGAAGAGCAGGCCCGGACGAACATCGAGGCGTTTGCCGAGCAACTGATGCAGGCGTAGGAGAATCATGCCGTACTATTGTGGAGTGGATATTGGAGCGTCGTCGGTCAAGCTGGTGCTGATCGACCAGCAGCAGCATCCGGTGGCGCGGGCCGTTCGCCGTTCGGGCATCGACTATGCGCAATCGGCGGATTTGTGCCTGGAAGAAGCCTTGACCAAGTACGGGTTGGCGCGGGACGAGATCGGCGGCGCCCTCTCGACCGGCTACGGCCGCAACAACGTGCGTTGGGCGGACGACGTGGCAACCGAGATCGCGTGCCACGGCAAAGGCGCGTTTTTTCACTTTCGCCAGCCGCTGACGGTGATTGATATCGGCGCCCAGGACTGCAAGCTGATCCGACTGGACGGCGACGGCCGTCGGGTCGATTTCAAGATGAACCGGAAATGCGCCGCGGGGACCGGCGCCTTTCTGGAAGAGATTGCGCTCCGCTTGGACTTGCCCGTCAGCGACTTGAACGGCCTGGCCGAGAAATCGACGAAGGAAGTCACCCTGGGCAGTTTTTGCACCGTGTTCACGGCCACGGAGATCCTGGCCAAGATCCGCGCCGGCGAACGGGTCGAGGACATCGTCAAGGGCGCCTTTCGGGCCGTGATCAAGCGGGTCATCGAAATGGGTCTGGTGGACGGGGCCCTGGTAATGACCGGCGGCGTCGTGGCTCACAATCCGTTGCTGGCCACGCTGGCTTCGGAGGCTTTCGGCAGGGAAGTGCAGGTGCCTCCCGATCCCCAATGCATCGGCGCCTTCGGAGCGGCACTGATGGCGTTCGAGAAGGCGAACGGGTGAGGCGGGCCGCGAGGAGCAAGCTGCGTCGCCTTGAACCCCGGACACTGGACCGTAAATCCCGTCGCCCGCCCCCCCCCGAAAAAAATCCCAAAACGCGGACCGCGTACCCCATAACCCGGATCTCGCAACCCGTTACCCCTCTCCCGCAACCCGAATCCCTCTCTCCAAGGAGCCGTCGTATGCTGGTCAAAGACCCTCCTGTCGAAATCATGGACAACGTCTGGATGCTGGGCACGAACCTGTACCCGCTGTACTTGTTAAAGGGCCCCCAGGGGGGAACGATTGTCGAGGGCGGTACGGGGGCCATGGGACCGGTCCTCCGCGAACAGTTGGCTCAGTTGGGGATTGCGGCGGATTACGTACGCCAAGTAATCGTCACGCACGCCCATCCCGACCACGTGATGGCCGTGCCTTTGTTCCGGGAAATGTTCCCCGGCGTGACGGTCATCGCGTCGGCCGTAGCGGCCAAAACCTTGCAGGCCGAGAAGGCTGTGGCCTTTTTCTGCAAGATGGACGACGCCCTGACCGGGGTGCTGATCCAGTCGGGCGTCGTGGGCGAGCAGCATCGCCGCCCGCCGCTGGCCGCCAACCAGATCGCCGTGGACCGCGTGGTCAAGGAAGGCGACCGCATCGAAGTGGACGAGGGCGTCGCCTTGGAGGTCCTGGAGACGCCGGGCCACAGCGAGTGCAGTCTGAGTTTCTATGACGCCGCGCGGCGAGTCCTGATCATCTCCGACGCCACCGGCTACTACGTCCCGCAGCACGACACTTGGTGGCCGAACTACTTCACCGACTACGGCGCGTACGTGCGTTCGATCGAGCGTCTAGCCGCCGTGGACGCCGAGGTGCTGTGCCTGAGCCACAACGCGGTGATCCGCGGCGCCGACGACGTGCGGGACTACTTCCGCCGCGCGATGGAGGTGACTCAAGCGTACCACGAGCGGATCGTGGCGGACGCCAAAGCCGGTAAGCCGGCCGAGGAAATCGCGGCGGCCCTGGGCGCCGAGGTGTACCAGAAGACGCAACTCATGCCGCCCGATTTCTTCGTCAAAAACTGCGGCCTGCTGGTCAAAATGTCGCTCAAGCACGCCGGAATCGGCTGATCGCTTCGTCGGCTCAATCCGAATTTGCCCCCGGGCTTTGAGCGCCAGCGGGCGTGCCCCAGCCGTGTGTGGCACGGCTTACACCGTTAACGGCCGATGCGTTGTTGTTTTGCGCGCATTTTAGGCCGCGGCCAACTGCGACAGGGAGGCTTGGCGCGCGGCGAAGATCGCAGAGATGGCCTTCACGCCGGATTCCGTCGGAAGATAGCGGTGCGTGCGCGGGATCTTCTTGATCAGGGCGTGAGCACGCAACAACGCGAGCTTCCGGGTGACTCGGTCTGCCTCCCGGCGACGCTGTTTGAGGTCCCATAGGGCACTTGTTGTACATCTTCACCGAGTTCTTGCCACCCCAGTGTTTGATCCGCACCCCTTCACTCCGCCGTTTCAGATCGCTCTTCACATCGGCAGCACGAAAAACCGGAAAGACGCCCGGCAGTACATCCAGACCGACTTGGCGGCCGAACTGCAGGCCCATATCACAACCAAAGCCCCAGCGGCCCCGGTGTTCACGATGCCGACGAAGTACAACGTTGCCCGGATGTTCCGTCAGGACCTGGCAGACGCCCGGCGGGCATGGTTGGCGGCTGCGGTCGATGCTGACGACCGGATGACGCGGGAACAAAGCGATTTTCTCGGCTACCGGAACCACGACGGCGAGCGAGCGGACTTCCACGCCCTGAGACACACTTGCGGGGCATGGCTGGCGATGGCCGGCAACCACCCAAAGGCTGTTCAATCCATCATGCGGCATTCGTCCATCACGTTGACGATGGATACGTATGGGCACTTGTTCCCAGGTGCGGAAGCGGACGCGGTAGCCCGACTGCCCGTGATGTTAGGCGACGCCCCCCAAGCCCTGGCAGCGACGGGAACGGACGCCAACGGGACGAACATGGCAGCAAATCGGCAGCAGTGCGGCAGCGAAACGTCAACAATCGTGGCGAGAAGCTGCGAATCCTCGGACGATGACCGAAGCGTCGACGGTCAACGCAACCTGTTGACGTTCAACGCTTTAAGCGGCACGCGGCAGGAAGCTGCGGAACTTGGCGGAAGTGAGGTTGCTGGGGCTCGAACCCAGGGCCTACGGATTAAAAGTC
>JAAYYU010000003.1 GCA_012515235.1 Candidatus Anammoximicrobium sp. | reverse complement strand
TTCGTCCCGACGCTGCCGGGGCTGCAGTTTTTCGAGCATTCGCAGATGCTGCTGGGCATCCTCGCCGTGAATCTGGACCTGCCGCTGTGCGTGTTCCTGCTGGACGCCAGCGAGACGAACTACAGCGGCTTCCGGGGCGCGATCGACCAGGCCCGCCAGCGGTGGCGTGAGATCCAGTCGTGGATGATGGGCTCGTTCCACCGCCCGGTCTACGAATGGAAAGTCCGCCAGTGGGCCGTGACCGACGCCGCGCTCCGCAAGGCCGTGGAACGTGCCGATTCCCTTCGCGACTCGCTTGGCTACATCCCGGCCGGCGAAGTCAACCCGTTCGCCCACGTCTGGCACGCCCAGGAGTTGCCCTACATCCAGCCCGTGGATGATGCCACGGCCGACATCCTGCAGGCCAAGGGCTTGCTGTCCTCGCCCCGGCGGCTGGCGGCCTCGCGCGGGATCGACTTCGGGGACCTGACAGAGGAGATTGTCGCCGACCACGGGGCGCGGATCGAGAAGGCCCACTGCTCGCATACGTCGATTTCCTGCACCGCCGCTGTTCCGTCCGCCGCCTTCTGCCAGTTGTGGTTAGTGGCCGACTGAGCTGGTGCCAGCAATCCAACTTCCTCGTCGAACCTGTAGCCGTCGGCGAGCCTCTGGGCTAGGATTAATGCGAGGGCCGCAGAATTTCAGCCCATCCTCGTGACGCAACTCCGTGGGAGGCAAAGACATGATTGCCAAGGCCGTAGGAACCATCGACGGCGACGTAATCCGCTTGGATCAGCCATTGGGCCTGCCCCATGCCAGCCGGGTCGAACTCACGATAACGCCACTTGATGTGTCTCACGGCGGATGGGACGAATTCATGGACGATCTGGAACGGCTCTGTGATGAACAGCCGGTCGGTTCAGGTGGAAAGCGGTATACGCGGGATGAGCTTCATGAACGCCGTTGATACGAACGTCTTGCTGTACGCCGTGGACGAAGACGAACCCGCCAAGCGAAAGCGGGCTCGCGAGTTCCTTCGGCAGCTTGGGCGTACCGATGAGCCGCTGCTCATGTGGCAAGTGCTGGGGGAGTTCCTGGCCGGACTGCGGCGTTGGGAGCAGCAGCGCGGCTACGATCCGCGTCGCACGCGTCGTTACTTCGAGTTGATGACGAGCCGGATGAGGGTCGAGTACCCGAATCTGGCGGCCGCCGAGAGGTCGTTCGAATTCCGCGACCGCTACAGCCTTTCCCACTGGGACAGCCTGTTGCTCGCAGCCTGCGCGACCGCGGGTGTCGACACGCTCTACAGCGAAGATATGGACGACGGGATGACCTACGACACGGTCAAAGTGGTGAACCCGTTTGCGGGTGCCTGACACGCCTCGCCGGCGTCTGTAGGTTTACCGTCATGACCGGTGACATTCCCTCGGCCCTCATGGAGCAAGTCTACTCGCACCGGGAGTTGCTCGCTCTGCAGGGCTCGAAATACCGGACGTAATCAAACTCGGCGACAGCGGGCAGTTTCGAGTCGTCAACGGATTTCGTGCCGCCCAGCGGCGCCGCGACGCTGGTCAGCCAGATACTCTGCGGGCCATGCGGAATGACAGTCGCGTCGAGCGATTGGACCAACCGCCCGTCGAAGTACCAGTCGATCCGCTGGGGCGTGAACTCGCAGCCCCAGACGTGGAACTCGGCGGCCAAGTCCGGCGTCGTGATCCGCTTGTGCCCGTGGCTGACGTGCGGCCCCGGTTTCCAGCGATGCAGGTTGACCGAGTAGGACGTACGGTTCACCGAATCCTGCTCGCACACGTCGATTTCCTGCACCGCCGCTGGTTCATCCGCCGTCTTTCGCCAGTCGTGCCGCATCATCCAGAATGACGTGTGCCAACCGGCTCCGGGCGGGCAACGAAACCGGGCCTCGTAATAGCCATACTGAAAAGTCTCGCGGCTGATCACGCCGCCCGCAGTGTACTCGAACTCGCCTTGCCTTTCCTTCTTCAAGGCCAAACGCAGGTAACCGTCTGCCACCGAGACGTTTTCGGCACGCTGCACGCTCCAAAAACGGGTGTCGATGCGATAAGTCCACTTGCCGGTGTCCAACCGGTCGCCGTCGAATTCATCGTGCCACGCCAGAGTGTACCCAGCACGAACCGGCGACGCAGGCTTCGGCTCATCGGCCGACGAACCTAGTGGCCACGCAAGCAGCAGTCCCAAGACCAGCGGCTGACAAACGGCGTGCCTGCTCATCGTTCTTTCCTTCAAGTCGTGGACCGCGGAACGGACCGTTGGTTGAGTCCGCCAAGACGCGTCTTACGGAGCGTGATGGCGCGGAGGTTGGATGATCAACTCATCGATGCTGCGGCCGACTTCCTCGTCGGCACCGGGGACGATTTCCAGCAGGACGTGCGTCGGACTGTCCGGCTCCGACCGCCACTCGTTGGTGCCGTTGTAAAAGATATGGTTGTAGCCCTCAGTCCGGCGATGCCAGAACGGGGCATCGGGACGGACGGCGTACAGGACGGCAATGGGGTCCCAGCTTGGGCGGGCCGGCTGTTTGCCGAGGTACAGTTCGTAGGCCCGCCGCACAGGATTTTTGGGCGGCGTCTCCTTGAGGCGGGAGCCCGTGAAGATGTTGTCGCCGAGGCCGGAGAAAACGACCTCGACGGGCCAGTCGCGACAGGCCTCGACCGTCGCGGCCGGATCAGTCTTGAAGTTGCCGAACACGCGGGGATCAAGGTGGCGGGGATAACGCCCGCCCATGCAAACCCAGCGGATGGCCTTGCGCCGGACGAGTTCCGGGCCGGCAAGAGGGCTATGGGCGTCGGGCCCGCTACGCAACAGATTGCGGATGTTGGTCAGGTCGCCGACGCTGACGATGATCACGCTGCGGTCGGGCTGCAAAGCGAGAGTCTGCCGGTACACCTCGGTCGCGTCCGGAGCATCGTCGTTTGTTTTCCACCGCGTCGCGACAGATTCGGCGATGGCGCCGGCGTATTTCGAGCCGGCATGGCTGTCGACAGCGTCACGCTTCGGGGTGCCGATCGGCAGATCGGGCCGGCCGTAATAGTGGTTGATGGCCTCGATGCACGGCACAGAGGAGCGGTACAGCGAGCTGGCGGCGACGGCCAGGATCTTCGCCTCCCCGCGATCGGCCAGCGCGTGCAGCAACGCCAGCGCGCCGGCATCATCGCAATCGCTGTCCATGTCAGTATCAAGGATAATGTGGGCGGGCGATTGGGTTGATGGGCTTGGCGTGGCCGGTTGCTGGCCCACAACTGGCGAGGCGACGGCGGTGAGCAGTACGAAAACGATGCAGAAGAGCTTATTCATGGTGATCAATCAGCCCAGCAAGTTTGCCATTCGTTCGTCGGGAATACGGGCGGCGTAGACGAAGTACCGCGAATCGCGGGAGCAGTATGGCACTTCGCCGTAGATGTCCGACTGGTCGAACTCCTCGGTGGTGACCTGCCATATCTCGGCGCCGGTCGGCTGTTTCTCGACGAATCGGCCAACGGTGGACGGCTCCGCAGCGTGCGCGAACCGGGCCACGCCCGCCCAGGCCGCGATCCCCTGCAACGCGCCGCGCCGTGTGATTCGGTGGTTGAAAGTCATGTTCGGGTTCTCCCGGTGAAGACTGAGCGGCAAGGCGCTAGCCGCCGGTATTTCAGCCGGTACGGCCGATCAGGAACCGGTGGCTAGCGCCATTCCGCTCACTTACTCCTCGAACGATCCTAAGCCTCCAACAGCATTCTCAGCGAGCTGGCAGTGGATCTCCACGAGGTCGAAGCCCTTCCCCGTGGACTTTTCGTTCTTGCCCACCAGCGCGAAAAACAAATGGTTTGGTCCACGTGCGAGGTCGATTTCCGCAAGCTGCAACAGGTCTGTCTTGCCCCGGCGAGGGGAGTAGAAATCGACTGGCTTGCCGATCGGCTGGTCGTCGCGGAGCATTTGCACGAT
Organism: Candidatus Anammoximicrobium sp.; assembly: GCA_012515235.1. GTDB lineage: Bacteria > Planctomycetota > Planctomycetia > Pirellulales > Pirellulaceae > Anammoximicrobium. Next base: position 10,808 of record JAAYYU010000003.1, on the reverse strand, counting down.
GCCCGCGTCAGGACCGGCAATCCCGATGGCCGACACCACGTACCGGCCGCTGCGCGGCACATCGGCGGAGAGTGCCACGAAGTGCTGCAAGAGGCTGGGTGGACCATCTTGCCTGAGCGAGAGAAAACGGACGGTCTGGCCGTCAATCTGCTCCGCGACCCGGCCGATCGTCGCGTGATCCAGGGAAAAAGAACGGATAGGTCCCACCCAGGCGGGAACGATGACGAAGCCTTTCGGAGGCGTCACAGCCCGTGCCTCGACCGAGGCCAGTGGCGCCGCCTCGCCGCCGGCGCGGTCCAGATAGAAATACGTTACGCCCGTGTAATCGGTCACTGCCTGATTGCCGACCGGCCCGTGCTCGATCGTCAGCAGCAGGCTGCGATGAAAGCAGTAGGCGTCGGCCAAGAAGAGTCGATAGCCGCCAGTGCGGGCGAGGTGCAGCTGGTAATCGAGACAGCCGGACAGCAGGAACGTCGCGCGATCGTCCCAACGGCCGGGCAGAATGTACCAACCCCCGTTGAAAAAGTCCTCGGAGCCGGTCCCATGCACGGCCAGTTCTCCGTCGATCCTTGCCTGGTCGTCTCCTTCGAAAAACCCAGTATCGCCAGGCTTGGCGCCTTGGGCTTGGAGCGTCAAACCCACCAAGTGGCCTCGTCCCTTCACATCGAGAAACGTGAAGGGCTGACCAACCTGAGTCGGATTCTCACGGCGCCACACGGCCTGGAACCAGCCTTCCGTCGCCTCACGGGGACGATCCTGCCGGACCACCTCGGACGTAATCGTCACGTCTGGTCCTCCCGAACCGCGCTCCGAAACCAACTCGATACGGGCGGAACGGTCAAACGGCATGGGAAAATTTGCGTAGCTCCAACCTTCTTTGGTGCCCAGGAGTAATGAGCACGCGGCGGGATCGCCAAAACTGGCTCCGAAGAAGTCGCCGGCGGGAACCTCTACGGCCGGCCGAGCGGAGCCGTCCCAGAACATACGAAGAACAACCCGCCGATCCGGGCCGGCCAACGCCTCCGCTGGCCCCAGCTTCAGAGACAAGATGCGGCCGGGTTGGTCCGTTTCGAAGACCGTGACCGGCTTGTCGGGGCTCAACACGTGCTGCGACCGGATTGTCTTCCCGGTCGGCGTCACGGTGGGAGCCGGAAACGAGTCGCCCGGGCGATAACTGCGTGCAGGAACATTCGGCGCGTAGAGCGCATAGTTGATCTGGTAGAACTGCAGCTTCGGGCCGCGGAACACGACCTTGATCGACTTGGCGAATTCCAGCGGCACGTAGCAGTAATAACCGCCGCCGCCACGGCCCGACAGCGGCGCAACGAAAGTCGGACACTGCCCGCCGAATAACTCCAGAAACGGCAAACGCAGACGCGGCGAGGTCTCGCCGTCGAAATAGAATTCCAGGGGGTCGGTCGTCGGGGTCGGCGTCCAAATGCGGGTCAAGACCCCGGGACCATGCAGTTCGGCGATGACCAGCCCGTCCCCCTCTTTGCGCAGGAAGGAATATTTCCCGGAGAATCCGTCGTCGTTGCCGCCGTTACGGTCGTAGCTGGAAAACGAACCGACCTTGACGACGGGCCGAAATCGCGCCAGGGCACCGACCTGCTGCAGAGCGTCGGCGAACGGCCGGGACGGTGCCCAGGCAATCCCCGCGGCCATGACCGAAATCCAGGACAGCGTCCTTGCGGCCGAAGCTATCGTCATCATACGCTCGACTCCGTGTGACTGGGTTGACACTCCTCAGTGGCATGCCGCTCGGATCTGCTCCGGGCAGCAACAGCCGTCCCATGGTAACCGAGCGACAGGTGGCCTTCCAATAGGTGGCGTTGGTCCGTACGGTTGAAACCGGCGTTCGCGCGCGGTACGCGTAGTCGCTTGCGCCGTGACGCATTTCAACGCGATCAGACAGGCTAGCCGCCTGTTGAAAAAAGCTGTCATGGGTTGATTGGCGAGATGGGGGCCAGGGGAAAAAAGGGACAGGCGCGTCGCGGCAGTCGTGCTTTCTCGGACCGCCAGCCCTTCGTCTTGCGTCCGTCTCACGCAATCGGCTGCTTGCTGGCCGCCCCCGGCACTTCTCGAACGTACCGGGGAACGGCGTATCCCGGCAACCGCGCGGTGAGCCCTTGGATCAGTCGCTGCCCGGTCTCGACGGGCGCCTCGAAGTGGGAGGCGCCGGCCACGCGGTCCAATTGGTGCAGGTAATAAGGCATCACCCGGCAGTCCACCAGTCGCTGGGACAGTTCGACCAGAGTGTCCAAGTCGTCGTTGACGCCTCGCAACAACACGGCCTGATTCAGCAGCGGGATGCCGGCGTCCGCGAGCCTGCCGAGCGCGGCCGCAACGGAGGCGTCCAATTCGCGAGGATGATTCGCCTGCACGACCACCACGGGGGTGAGACGAGTTCCGCGGAGCCAGGCGACCAGCTCCTCGGTAACCCGCTCGGGAATCATGATTGGCAGCCGGGTATGAACCCGCAGGCGGCGGACGTGGGGGATTCGTGCTAGCGTCTTCGCTAGATCGGCCAAGCCTGCGTCGCCCAGGGTGAGCGGGTCCCCGCCGCTGAGAATGACTTCCTCCAGCGACGGATCGCGGGCGATTTCGGCGATGGCGCCGGACCATCGCGACCCGACTGCGGGGCTGGGAGCGTACGGATATTCTCGCCGGAAGCAGTAACGGCAATGGACGGCACAGGCGCCCGTCGTTATCATCAACGCCCGTCCAAGGTACTTGTGCAGCAGTCCGGAGGCCCGCTGGGCGGCCAAGTCGCCCACGGGATCAGCCGTAAAGCCAGTCGCGGCCGTCAGTTCGTCGTCCTGTGGCAGCACCTGCCGAAGCAGCGGATCGCAGGGGTTGCCAGGCTCCATTCGGGCGATGTAGCTCGTGGGAGCCAAGACGGGAAAACGGCGGCTGGCGCGGATCGCGGCGTTTGCGCACTCGGCTGGCAACCGCAGCCGCCGGCAAAGTTCCAGCGGATCGCGCACGGCCGTACGGAGGGCTTGACGCCAAGCCGGCCCAGCTGTGGCAGGGGCGCGGACAAGATGGTTGGAAGACGCTAAAATAGCCATTTTGGCGGAAGGCACCGAGAAACGACAGTGAATAGGCCCTGACAAAGAATAGGCCCTGACAAAACTGCCCGGTAGAATGGCTCTCGAAGCCGTCGGGCGGTTCCGAGCCGTCGGGCGGTTCCGAGCCGTCGGGCGGTTTTGTCGGGGCCTTCCGGAAGCGCGGCTGCTCCAAAGCCGGCTGCTTCAGTAGTAACTTGGACGAGTATCGTAACGGTTTCAATCACAGAATCGAAGTGGGGACTACGACCAGTGGGCGTTTACAAGACCAGCGATTTTCGCAAGGGGCTGAAGGTTCAGATCGACGGGGAACCGTACTTGATGATCGAGATGAACTTCGTCAAGCCGGGCAAGGGCAACGCGATGTACAAGTGCCGGATGCGGAACTTGATCCGCGGCACGGTCCTGGACCGCACCTACAAGGGGGGCGATTCTTTGGAATCGGCCGACGTCGAAGAGATCGAGGTCCAGTACCTGTACCGGCAGGCCGACAATTTTGTGTTCATGGACAACAAGAGCTACGAACAATACGAACTGAGCGCTGCTCAGGTCGATGACAACTGGAAGTACCTGAAGGAAGGCATGGCCTGCCAGATGGTGCTGTACAACGGCAACCCGATCACGATGTCGCCGCCCAATCACGTGACGCTGAAGGTGGAGTATTGCGAACCGGGCGTCAAAGGCGACACGGCGACGAACGTGACCAAGCCCGTGAAGGTCGAGACGGGCGCGGAGATCAGCTGTCCGTCGTTCATCAACATAGGCAACGTGATTAAAGTCGATACGCGGACCGGCGAGTATGTGGAACGCGTCAGCACCTAACGCGGCCGCCAGACGCCCCCCACGTGGCCCGCGGGCGCCGCGCGCGGCTCCCGCGGGCTGGCCGCGTGACCACCCGATCCGGTTCCGGCAGACGCCCGAAAGCCACCAGGCTGCGATGTTCGCGATCCATCCCCCAGCGGCAGACTTTCTTCCCACGGCGCCGCTGGCCAACCTGAAGCTGCGGGCCCGGCTGGCGCGGCGGGTCCGCGAGTTCTTCGACGGCCGCGGCTTCTTGGAAGTCGAGACGCCGGTGCTGTCGGCCGATACCGTGGTCGACCGGCACCTGGACCCGTTGCGAGTGACGTTGTTCGACGATCCGCGCGAGCCGGCAACGGGCCGCACGCTGTGGCTGCAGACTTCGCCCGAATTTGGCATGAAACGACTGCTGGCGGCCGGCGCGACGGCCATCTACCAGATCGCCCGCGTGTTCCGCGGCGGCGAACGCGGAGCGTGGCACAACCCGGAGTTCACGCTGGTCGAATGGTATCGCGTGGGCGACGGGATGCGCGAGGGCATCCAGCTGCTCGCGGAACTGGCCGAGCATCTGCTGGGAATGGGAACGACGGAACGGATCAGTTATCGCCAGGCGCTGCTGACGTATGCGGAGGTCGACCCGCTGGCGGCCAGCGGCCTGGAGTTGGCGGAAGTCGCGCGGCGGCGCGGCTTGGCCAGTCCGCCGGACTTCGACGTGGCTGATCGCGATGCCTGGCTGGATCTGTTGCTGGTGGAATGCGTCCAGCCGCACTTGGGCCAGACCCGCCCGACGATCGTGTACGATTATCCGGCCAGCCAGGCGGCGCTGGCTCAAGTGCGGGACGAAGATCCGCCGGTAGCAGAGCGTTTCGAGCTGTTTGTGCGCGGCGTGGAACTGGCCAACGGCTACCACGAATTGTTGGACCCGGACGTGTTGCGAGCGCGGAATGCAGGTTCGAACCAGCTGCGACGAGCCGACGGCAAGTACCCGTTGCCGGAGGACAGCCGCCTGTTGGCCGCGATGCAACGCGGCCTGCCGCCGAGTGCCGGTGCCGCGTTGGGTTTCGACCGGCTGGTCATGCTCGCCGCTGGCACGCTCGACATCGCCCAGGTACTCGCCTTTCCCGTGGAAAGAGCCTGACCCGATGAAGCCCCACACCGAAGCACGCATCATGGAGTCCCCCCCCCAGACTCCGCCCGCGAACACCGAACACCGAACACCGAACACCGAACACTGAACACCGAACACCGAACACCGAACACCGAACACCGAACACCGAACACCGAACACCGAACACTGACCGTCACTTCCAGGAGCTGCCCATGTCCGACTCGACCTCGATCAACAATCGCATCCCGCCGCGGCGGATTCACGCAGTGGCCGCTGAGTTGGGGCTGGATCCCGACACGATTCTGCCGCACGGGCATTACATCGCGAAGATCCCGTTCGACGAACTGAAGCGGCGGGCCGGCGCCCCGGACGGCGCCTTGGTGCTGGTCACCGCCATGACGCCGACGCCGACGGGCGAGGGCAAGACGACCACCACGATCGGCCTGGGCGACGCCCTGCGGCGGATTGGCAAACGTGCGTCGATTTGTTTGCGGGAACCGTCGCTGGGCCCTTACTTCGGCATCAAGGGCGGCGGCACGGGCGCGGGGCGGTCCCAAGTGGTTCCGGCCGAGGACATCAACCTGCACTTTGTGGGCGACATGTACTCGGTCAGCAAGGCTAACAACCTGTTGGCCGCCATGGTCGACAACCACTTGCAGCACGGCAACGAATTGGGCATCGACCCGCGGCGGATCGTGCTTCGCCGCGTCATCGACTTGAACGACCGCGCGTTGCGCGAGATTTTCGTTGGCTTGGGCGGCGTCAAGCATGGCGTGCCCAGGCAGGACGGGTTCAACATCACGCCCGCCTCCGAGGTGATGGCGATCTTGTGCCTGGCCAGCGACTTTGCCGACCTGGGCCGCCGGCTGGCCAGCATGGCGGTGGCGTTCACCTACAAAGCCAAACCCGTGTTTGCGCGTGACATTCAGGCCGAAGGCGCGATGCAGGTCTTGCTCCGCGACGCGATCCATCCGAACCTGGTCCAAACCATGGAGGGCACGCCCGCCTTTGTCCACGGGGGACCGTTCGCCAACATCGCCCAGGGCACGAACACGGCGATCGCCACCCGGACGGCGCTCAAGCTGTCGGAAATCGTGGTGACCGAAGCCGGCTTCGGCTCGGATCTGGGCGCCGAGAAGTTCTTCGACATCAAATGCCGCACGGCGGGACTGGAACCCAACGCGGTGGTCATCGTGGCGACGGCCAAGGCAGTCGCCTATCACGGCGGCTTCAGCGAGGACGGCGGACTGGGCAATTTGGCCAAGCACATCGAGAACATCCGCCTGTTTAACCTCGAGCCGGTCGTGGCCCTGAACCGCTTTGCCGAGGACACCGACAGCGATCTGAACCGCATCATCGAATTCTGCCGCACCTTGGGCGTCGAAGCCGTCGTGGCGAACAACTTTGCAGAAGGCGGCGCGGGTGCGGTCGAGCTGGCCAAGGCGGTGCTTCACGGCTTGGAGAAAAACCACGGTCGAAAACTGCGGTTCGCCTATCCGTTGGAGATGCCGCTGGTGGACAAGATCGCCAAGGTCGCCCGGGACCTGTACGGAGCCAAGGATGTCGAGTACGAACGGCGGGCGAAGGAGGATTTGAAGCTGTTGATCGAGTCCGGCTACGGAAACCTGCCGATTTGCATCGCCAAGACGCCCAAGTCGTTGTCCGACGACCCCCGACTGCTGGGCCGTCCGCGGGACTTTACGATGGTGGTCAGCGAGTTGCGGATCAGCGCCGGCGCGGGGTTTGTCGTGGTGATCTGCGGCGACATCGTCACCATGCCGGGCTTGCCCAAAGTTCCCGCCGCCGCCCGCATCAAGGTGGCCCCCGACGGCACCGCCACGGGCCTGAGTTGACACGGATCGGCGAATCCGGAAGCAAGCCAAGAAGCGTCCGTCTCGACGCCGCGCGGCCCCGTGGCGGAGTTCAAGCGTCCTGCGCCAGTTGGCGGCGTCCGAACCATTTGGCCAACTCCAGTACCGGCGAGACCGTGAATGCCAAACCGACCACAATCGCCCAGTCGGTCAACGTCAGCGAGAACGAACCGAACGCCTTTTGCAGGAAGGGCAGGTAGACCACCAGCAGCAACAGCAGGAGTTCCCACAGGATGGCGATATTCAGCCACCGGTTGGCAAACGGTCGGCGCATGACGGAATGCCGGTCGGAGCGGAAATTGTAGGCCTTGAAGAACTGGATCAGCACCAGCGACACGAAGGTCATCGTCATCGCTTCCTGGAGGTTGCGCCCGGAGTGAGTGGCCCAGACGAACAGGAGCAGATTGACCAGGGTCGACCAGCAACCGCCGATCAGCATCAAGGTCACGACGGGGGTGGTGAAAATGCCGCGCCGCGGGTCGCGCGGCCGACGGCGCATCAGGTCGTCCTCCGGCGGATCGACGGCCAGCGCCAACGCGGGCAGGCCGTCCGTCGCCAGGTTGACGTACAGGATCTGCACGGCGGACAGCGGCAGCGGCAGGTCTGCCAGCGTAGCTCCGGCCATCAACCCGATTTCCCCGATGTTCGAGGACAGCAGGTACATCAGGTACTTTTTGATGTTCCCGAAGATCCCGCGGCCTTCCTCGACCGCGGCGACAATCGAGGCAAAGTTGTCGTCGGTCAGCGTCATGGCGGCGGCTTCGCGGCTGACGTCCGTGCCCGTAATCCCCATGGCGACTCCCACGTCCGCTTTTTTCAGCGCCGGCGCGTCGTTCACGCCGTCGCCGGTCATGGCGACGATCTGGCCGTTTTTCTGCCAGGCGGTCACGACGCGCAACTTGTGCGCCGGGGACACGCGGGCATACACGTCGATGCCGCCCACCGCTTGTTCCAGTTCGGCGTCGCTCCAGGTTTCCAGTTCCGGGCCGGTGACCACGCGGCCGTCTTTGAGCAACGCCAGTTCGCGGGCCACGGCCTCCGCCGTCAGCGGATGGTCGCCGGTGATCATCACGGGCTTGATCCCGGCCAGTTCGCAGGTGTGGATCGCCGCCTTGGCTTCGGGGCGGGGCGGATCGATCATCCCCAGCAGGCCCAGGAACGTCATGTCCCGTTCGGCGTCGCCGCGGGTCGCGTTCGGCTTTCTCGCCACCGCCAGCACGCGGAGGGCCTGGCTGGCCAAAACGCGGGCTTCCTGCACCGTCCGTCCGCGGCTGGACTCGTCCAACGCCGTTTCGCCGTCCGCCGTCAACTGCCGCGTGCAGGAAGCCAGGATCACTTCCGGCGCGCCCTTGGCGTACGCGACCACGCCGTTGGCATCCTGGTGCAGCGTCGTCATGCGTTTGGTTTCGGAGGTAAAGGGGATTTCGTCGACGCGCGGAAAGCGGGCGTCCAGTTCCGACTTGTCCAGTCCGGCCTTGCCGGCGGCGACGATCAGCGCCCCTTCGGTCGGATCGCCTTTGATCTGCCAACGATTCTCGGCTTCGTTATGCACCAGATGGGCATCCGAGGCTAGCGCCGCCGCTTGCAGCAGTTGCCGCACGGCCGCCGAAGGCTCCACGGGCGCGCCTTGCGACGAGAACTCGCCGGTCGGATCGTAGCCTGCGCCGGACACGTCCAGCGACTGTCCGGCCACGGATACTCGGCGGACCGTCATTTCGTCTTTGGTCAACGTGCCCGTCTTGTCCGAACAGATCACGGACGTGCTGCCCAGCGTCTCGACGACGGGCAGGCGGCGGACCAGCGCGTGGCGGCGGACCATGCGCTGCACTCCCAGCGCCAGCGAAATCGTGACGACGGCAGGCAGGGCTTCGGGCACCACGGCCACGGCCAAGGCGATGCCGAAGATGAGCATTTCCAGGAACGGTTCGCCGCGCCACAGGCCCATGACCACGATCACGCCCACGACGGCAAACGCGGCCTTGGCCAGCTTGGTGCCCACCCGGTCCAAGTTCTCCTGCAAAGGCGTCCGGACGGTTTCGACCGTGTCCAGCATCTGGGCGATCTTGCCGAACTCGGTCTGCATGCCGGTGGCGGCGACCACGGCGCGGCCGCGGCCGTACGTGACGGCGGTCCCGGCAAAGGCCAGATTTCGGCGGTCGCCCAAGGACGCCTCGGGACTGGCCATCGGGGCCGTGTGTTTTTCGACCGGCACGGACTCGCCGGTAAGCACCGCTTCGTCGACCTTCAGGTTCACCGCCTCCGTCAACCGCACGTCGGCAGGCACCCGGTCTCCGGCTTTGAGCAGGATCACGTCGCCGGGAACCAGTTCGCGGGCCGGGATCTCCGTCTCTACGCCACCCCGAAAGACCGTCGCCAGCGGCGCCGCCATGCGGCGCAACGCCTGAATCGCCCGTTCCGCGCGAAACTCCTGGATGAATCCCAGCGTCACGGCAAACACCACGATCACGGCAATCGTCACCGCCTCGACCGCATGGCCCAGAAACGCCGACAGCACCGTGGCCGCCAGCAGGATGATGATCAGGATGTTCTTGAACTGCTCCAGCAGCAACTGCCAAGGCGAAACGCGAGCCGTTTCGCGGAGTTCGTTCGGGCCGTGCGCGTCCAGTCGCCGCGCCGCTTCCTCGGCGGTCAAGCCGGCGGAGGTCGAGGTGAGGCGGGAAAACGCTTCTTCGGTGCTGAGCAGGTGCCAAGGGGCGGGCTGTTTCTCGGTCATAGATCTGCGGGGGATGCCTTGTTCGGAGGTCTGCATTCGTTTCGTGTTTTGGATTGGGGCCGCGAACGGCCACGTTGTCACGCTCGCTTGTGGGTCGCAGAATCTTAACCCAAGCACGGGTGATTGACCAGACGATGGCCGTTCTTCCGGCAGACGATTGCCGCCGGATGAGGCGCAGGTCTATAAATCAGGCGGCAGTCCAAGTTGGGTTGCCTCCCGTGAGGAGTCGTTGTGCCGGAACTGCGGCCCAGAATCGCGGACTTGGAGACGGTCGTCTGCCGCCTGGCCAACTTGATCGCCAAAGCCGATGGGCATGTGGCGCACCAAGAGACGAAGGCCTTGCAGGCGATCCAGGAGCGGTTTCGTTCCGAGCCGCCGGCCGCTGCCTATCCTGCCTCGCTGCGGCCGGCGGTTGGCGCGAATTCCACCGCGACGCCAGCCCCGCTCCCTGGGAACGCCAAGCAGCCCCCGCGAAACGAAACCCATCGCCTTTGCGCGGGCTCGGGCGGGCGGTTGGCCGATCGACCTGGTACCGGCATTCTGGCAAGGCGTCGTGATCGACGTCTTGATCGCCGTTCATGAATTCGCGTTCGCGTTGCCGTTGCTGACCGGCCTGGTCCGCGAATTACGCCGCTCGCCCGAGAGCCTGCGCGACGTGAGCGTCTCGCTGGACCGGTTGGCGGACGTGCTGCTGAAGGCGGGTCAGGCGGACGTGGAGATCGACGGCGCTCGCAAAACGCCGCTGGAGTTGTACCGCGAGAGCCTGGGGCTGAGCCAGCAGATCGTGAGCGAGTTCGGCCGCTCGCCCGAGAGCCTGCATGATCTGATTGTGTCGTTCTCCAGGTTGGCGATGATGGCCTTTGGCCAGGAGGACGCTGAGGCTGGAGGAGCGCATCTGAAGCGTTGCTTTGCGATTCTGGAAGAAATCGAGGCCCGTGGCTGGCAGGACGCTCAAACAGGCCAATTTCGTCGGGCTCTTGAAGCCTTTGCGGACGGACTTGGGTGACCCGGCATGCGACGCGCGTGGCCCTGCGTGTGGCACGGCTTAGCATCGTTCGAAAAACAACTGTCGCCTCGTCAAAGTAGCCAACACACTCCGCGGCAACGGACGCCGAAACAACTCTCCCCTGGCATGTAGCCCCCCAAACACAAAAACAAGAAAGAAAGGGCCATTTTGGCTTTTCAGCGGAACCCGGCAGCAAGCCAAGGCACTCGCTGACTCGCAAGGT
>JAAYYU010000185.1 GCA_012515235.1 Candidatus Anammoximicrobium sp. | reverse complement strand
GGCCTTTGCGTACTGCTTGGTGATCTCCAGCAGCCACGCCTCGGCCGCTTCCACGTCCAACTGCTTGGACTTGGTGATCTCTGCCACGGCCTTGGAGTAGGCTTTGCTGGCCGGGCCTTTGGCGACATGCTTTGGGTACACAGCGTACCATGCATCGAACCCGGCCGGCACCGTTGTCCTTCTCGGAGGGGACTTCTCTGAGGGGGTGTTGTCCTTTGAGGATGTTGGCTTCTCTGAGGAAGCATCCTCCACGGGGGATAAAGGGGGTTCTTCTTCTTGGGTCTTGTTCAATGAGTCTTCCTTCAAGGAACTGGCCCTGACCCTAGTGTCAGGGTCCCCCTGACCGTAGTGTCCGGTGGGGGGTAATACCCCCCGATAGCCCCCTGACTCTAGGGTCCCCTTGGTATTGGGGGGTGCAAGTAACACCCGATAGAGGTTACTGACTCGGCCGCCACGACGGTTGACTCTATCCTGTCTTTCGATCATTCCAGCAGCTTCAAGCCTGCTGATTGCTCGCCGTACCGATCTGTCGTCAACCTTGCACAGCTTCCCGATTTTGGAAACTGCCGGATAGCAGTAACCATCCCGGTCAGCGTGTTTGGCTAACACGCAAAAGACCGCCCACGCCAAGTGACCTACTTCAGGGATCTTCTCCAGCGCTTCGTTTGGAATCCGAAACCACCCGCCGTTGCCTTGCGACTTGTCGCTTGGTACACTTGCCATAGTTGTTTCCTGAAATGCGCCCCGCACGAACTCCCACGCCGTGCGGGGCTTTTTTGTGGACGCACGAGGCTCCCCAGCTCGACGTCCGGTTAAGGGTTTGGGTTAGACGTACTCAGGCACCTTCTCGCGGTGCTGACGAGGGGCGGCGCTCTTTGCGGGTAGGCTGGATCTGGCGGCTTGAAAGTTATCCAATGCCTGTTGGGTGACTCGCCAACGCGGTCGCTCGGCTCGCCGCATCGAAACATCGACGGCTTCTAACTGACCCGTCCGGATCAGTGTGATGATCCGGTTTTCGCTAAGGCGCAGAATCTCCGCCACTTCCGAAACAAGAAATGTTTGGGGCACGGTAGGTAATCCTCATGTTTTCCTCGTTGCGCTAGATGAGAACAACGGACACCAGCAGCAAACCGGCCGCTGGTTCAGAAAACATGTTTGGCCCCCAGGGTTGAGTTATGCGTTACTCCGGTTCATTCTCCGCAAACCGTCGCCCCCGTCAACACGGGCGGGGGCCTTTTTTCAACAAACAACTGGAGAGATGTTGCTGCAGGAAATCAATCCAGTCCGTGAACTCTGCGGAAGCAACCACGGATCGGCTGCCCCAACGCGGTAGCAATCGGTTTTCGTAGTCATGTCTTGGCCCCCCATACTTCGACGATCCTCTCAGCCGCACTTCCACGGGGATGCTGCCGGGCGTTTTCCAGTTCCGCCAGCCAGCACGATTCCAGGGTCTTGCGGGTCGGTCCCTCGGACGCTTCGATCGCCGCCCGGCAACGAGCCACGGCCACGGCCAAGGGATCCTCGGCGGCCTGCCCCCGGACGTCGACGTCCTCCTGGACGAGGACGTCGGTGGCCACGGGGAACAACCAGTCGTGAACGTGATCCACCACGTTCCGCAGTCGCGTATCGTCGATGGCTTGCCGATAGATCGCTGTCATGTCGCCGGACTTCGGCGCATGGCCCAGCAGGGCAGACACGGCAACCGGGTCTCTTGCACCATCAGCCACGGTGGCGAATGTCCGGCGCAGGTCATAGAACACCCTGCCCGTGACACCCGCTGCGGTAGCCGCCTTCTGGAACAGGCCAGCGACCAAGGAACCGCTACGGCCTTTGACCAAGTTCGCGCCGGTTTGCGTAAGGAATAGCAGCCCCTCGTTGCCCCGCTTCGGCTCCGGGCGGTGGGCGAGTACATCACGGATCGCATCGACGGTTTCACTCCACAACGGGATCCGCCGATTGATGCCAGTCTTGGCGCGGGGCAGGTTCAACCAGCCGCCGTCGATGTCGATGCTGCTGATCGGCAGCAGGGCAAGGTCGGTATTCCCGATGCCCCCATTGATGCCCAGCAGGACCATGGCGCCTGCGTTCACGTCGGCCGCGGCGATGATCGCCAGCAGATCCGATTGCTGGAACATTCGCGGGCCTTTCGCCGCGCGGGCCTGCCGCATCGTCTTGGTACTCGGCTTCCCAAAGTCGTCACCAAACCGCTGCGGTGTGGCCAGCAGCCCGGCCTGATACCCCCACTTGAACACGGCGCGGGTGTGCGTGACTGCGGTAGCCAGTTTTGCCGGCCCCCACTTGGACGCGAACACGGCCCGCAGCTTGCCGAAGTCATCCGGCCCGATGTCAGCAGCAGCACGTGTGCGTCCCAACGCATCGACGATGATTGCCCCCAGGTGCCGATACCCGCGCCAAGTCAGAGGGGACAGTTCGCCGCTGTCCATCCGCTTGTGCTTGGCGTCCAACCACCGATTGACAAGGTTCTCGACGGTCAGGGTGCCGTCGATTTTGGGGCGGGGCTTCCGGCCTGCCAACAGGTCGTCCTTCTGGTCAAGCCAGAGTTGTAGGGCACGTTCCCCGCGGTGATCGTCCGCCACTTTCCCGAAATAGCAGAACGCGCCACGGACTTTCTTTGCCCAGCGTCCAGAGGCATGTGGGAACAGGGGGAAATCTGGGCGGGGCTTTGACGGGCGGGACTTGGGCTTGGTACACTTGACCATGATGCTTACCTCCACTCAAAGGGTTCAGGTAGGTGTCAGACACCCGCTCAGTCGCATGGGCGGGTGTCACTTTCGATGCCCTTTCATCCTAACGGTGTCACTTCTGGTGTCAACACCCAGTCCAGAAAAAAAGAAACCCTGCATTTTGCAGGGCTTGGCGGGTGTCAAAGGTTTATCTCGGAGAGACTCGCCCACGTGGGTGCCGGCCACTTGGTCGTGCAGCCGGGTGATCAGCGCGGCGCCTTCGCCGCCGCGGCCGGTGAGTTCGAGAAAAATCCGCAGCGCGCCGGCCATGTCTACGGCCGCTTCGAGTTGGCCGGCTTGGACCGCGTGCTCGATGGCCCGCCGCACGACCACCTCGGTGCCCGCCATCGCCGCCAACGCCGCCCGCGCGTTGGGCGTCCGCACCAGCTTGTTGAATTCGGCCGCGAAGGCCTGCACGATGCCGAGGAAGCGATGAAAGACGTCGGGGGCAACCTCGTTTAACCGCGACCCAACGGGGAGCGCGTGGGACGAAGCTTGATCTGCCGACGCGGTCGCCGCCGGAGACTGCCATGCGGACGCGCTCCCCGTTGGGTCGCGGTTAAACGACATGTCCCCCAGCACGGGATGCGGACGCAAGAAACCGTTCTCGACCCGCACCAGGCCGGTTCGTTCCAGCTCGCTGCGGACCTGCTGCCAGGCGTCGGCTTTCAAGCCGACCACCATCGCCGCCATGTTCTCCAGGCACCCGCCGGCCAGCAGGGCCACGGCGGGCAGCACGGCGCGGGTCGGGTCGCTCAGGTGGCGGATCGAAAAGTCCAGCGACGCCCACATGCTCTGGTTGCGGCCCTCCGGCGCTTCCTGCCGCAGCCGGCGTAACAACTCCGACACCTCGTCCAACACCCGCTGTGGACCCAGTTGGGCCAGCTGCGGAGCCAGCAGTTCCAGGGCCAGCGGATGACCGCCCACCCGCTCGACGATCGGCTCCAGCACGGCGGCCGTCCAGCCGCGCTGTTCGCGCTGGGGGCGGTCGATCTGGACACGGTCCAGGTAGCCGACCAGCAGCATCAGGCCTTCCGGCTTGCTCAACTCGCCCAACGGGAACGGCCGCGCGTCGAAGCCCACCTGGTCGTCGCGGCAGGTGATCAGCACGCGGGACGCGCCGCGGGTCCAGCGGCGGGCCAGATCGGCGAACTCCGGCGGCATGGGCCGGCCGGCGTTGAACGCGGGCAGCACGGATTCAAAATTGTCCCACACGATCAGCATCCGCCGTTCGGTCAACTGCCGTTCGAGCCACGTCGCGGCGTTCTTCCGCTGGTGGAACTCGACGCCCTCCAGCGCTTCGCCCACCAGGCCCACCAGCCGCTCGGGCGACGGGTTGCCCTCCAGCGATACGAACACCGCGCCGTCGGGGAACATGCCGGTCCGCAGCCACCACCGGCCCGCCTCGCGGGCCAGCGCCGTTTTGCCCATCCCGCCCGGCGCGTAGACGACCACCACGCGATGGTTCAGCAGCGTCCGTTCCAGGCGGTGCAGTTCATAGCCGCGGCCCTGGAAGCCAGCGCGGGGTTCGGGGGGGAAACCGGCGAACAGGGGAGTGATGGGACTTGTGGAGCGGGGCTTGCGGGGGTATTTGGCGGGGATTTCCTGGAGCAGTCGCGGGTCGTCGCCGCCCTGGTACAGTTGGGGGACGAACCAATCGTGCAGTTTCACGGTCGGCGCGTCGGCGGCGATGCGGGTGCGGCGGTGCATGTTGGCGTACAGCCGGTTGCGGGCCGCTTGCAGGGCCACGCCCAGGGTCCAGCCGCGGGCGATGCCTTCGTAGAACCCGGCCATCAGTTCGCGGGTCATGTCCACGTGGACGGCGTGGCCCATGGCCAGCACCGTGGCGACGCCTTGGCGCAGCAACGCCCCGGCCACCGTGTCCTGGGCGAACGATTTGGTCGCCGTGCGGCAGGCTTCCAGGACGACCAGCGGGATGTTGAAGCGGGCCATCAGGTCGCCGAACTGCGGCGCGCGGACCAGGTCCAGCACGCCGTCGTCCGTCTCGAAGCACAGCGCCCCGATGCCCAATTCCATCGGCAGCGTCGTACCGTGGCCGTCGAAATGCACGACGTGGAACGGCCGGCCGTCGTTGCGGGCGCACTCCAGCGCGTCGACCAGCGCCGCCAGCGTCCCCGGCCGGCAGAACTCGACCGACACCTCGGGCCGCGCTTCGAGCGCCGTCAGGATGGCTTCGGGCGTGAACCGCGGGTCCAGAAACCCCGTGTCGGACGGCCGGCAGACGACCGCCAGCACGCGCAGGCCGTCCGCCGTGGCGGGCGTTTCCAGCCGCGGCATTTCGGCGTGTACTCGGCGGACCACCGTCACGCCCAACTGGTGCAGCAGTTGTCCGTCGCCCGCGGCGCGCACGGCGGCGCGGAGCAGTTCCCAGGGCGAGCGAAAGGCGACTTCATCGGCGCGGGTGGCGGCCCGCAGGTCCAGCCGACCGGTGCCCGCCGCCCGGACCGCACCCAGCCACGCCTGGGCCACCGGGTTGGTCAAGCCGTCCCACAAGGCCCGGCCGTAGGCGGCCAGGTCCTGTTCGATCTGGGCCGCTTTGACCGCATCCCCGGCTTCCGGGTAGTACATGAAATCTTCGATGTACCACCGCAGGTTGCCGCGCTGCCGTGTGGTCAAGCCCTCGCGCACCGGGAACGCATCGGACGTTTCCCCTTGAAACCGGACCGTCCCCCGGCCTTCCCACGGATCGCCCGCCACGTCGCTGAACGTCAATTCCAGAATCGGAGCCATACCGGATACCCTCCTGCGGGTGTCAGTATGACCGGCGGGAGCAGCGGGAACAAGCTGGCTTTGAAGAGGGCGAACGTCCGCCAAGGAGGATGCAGGGGGGCATTCCGGCGGCAGCGGGAAGGCTTGACAACCAGCGGTCGTGAACGGATGGCGCTGACGGGTGCGCAACTTCAAAGCCGGGAGGGGCGGGCTGGTCCCGTCAGTCGACACCTTCCAAACCGTGCTGGAACCGCTCGATGGTTTCCAGCGGGTTGAGGTTGAAGACCGTCCGGCCTTGGGTCGTCCATTGGCGGCCGTCGAACAGGAACACGGCGGTGGCGGCGCGGGGGGTGTCCAGGTTGGGGGCGTCCTCCAGGCCGCCGCCTTCGGCGACTTGGAAGCGGACGGCGACGCTGACGAAGGCCCGCAGTTGCCCCGTGGCCGGGTCGGTGGCAAAGGCGGCTTCGTCCTCGAAGTGGCAGTCCTCCCAGGCCAAGCCGCGCGGCTTGCCGAGGCGCGACGCAGACTGCAGGAATTGCAGTTCCAGCACCTCGCGCCGCAGGTGGAACAGCTGTCGTGCCCGTTCCAGTTGATACGCGGAGCGTCCGCGGCGCGAGCGCAGCACCAACAGGGTCGCCAAGGAAACGACAACGATCGTCACGCTGGCGGTCGTCCACCAGAAGGCCGACATGGGCGTTATCCCTCTTCCTCTTGCTTCGTCGGTGAAGTCACCGTCTGTGCTCTGGGGTCAGGCTTACAGAATTCAATTTTGGCCGACAGAGAGTCCCGCGATGTGGAACGACCTTGCTCGGCCAAAATTGAATTCTGTAAGCCTGACCCCTCGTGCTGTACGGCTGGCCGGAGACGGCCGCACACGTACACGTCGTCGTCCAAGCGTTCGACGGTAGGCGTCGTCAGCCAGCGGGCTTGCGACATCTGTTCCACGCCCTGCCCGCCCACGGCGGTGGCTGCCGCCTGGCCGCCGGCGAGCTTAGGGGCGATGAAGGCGTGGACTTCGTCGATCTGGCCGGCGTCGAACAGGCTGCCCAGCAGGCGGCCGCCGCCTTCGACCAGGACGTTCGTCATCCGCCGCCGGCCCAGTTCGTCCAGCAGTTGCAGCAGACGCTCGTGGGCATCGCGGGCCGCGCCGGTCCAGACTTCACAGCCGGCGTCCGCCAAGCGGCGGCAATCCGCGGCGCTCGCCTCCGGCCCGACGGCGAGGAGCACAGGAACGTCGCGGGCGGTTTGCACGAGTCGGCTGTGCGAGGCGAGGCGAGCCTGGCTGTCCACGACGATCCGCGTAGCGACGCGTGGTCCGGGCGGCCGGGCCGTCAGCAGCGGGTCGTCCAGTTCGGCCGTCCGGCGTCCGACCAGAATCGCGTCCACGCGGCCGCGCAGCTGGTGGACGCGGGCCCGCGAGGCTTCGCCGGAGATCCATTGGCTGCTGCCGGTCCGCGTCGCCAGTTTGCCGTCCAGGGTCATGGCCCACTTGGCCAGGATCCAGGGCCGTCCGCGGCGGATCAGTTTCAGGTAGGGGGCGTTCAGTTGCCTTGCTTCCTGTTCCAGCAGTCCCACTTCCACCCGGATGCCGGCTTGTCGCAGTTCCGCGATTCCGTGTCCGGCCACCTGGGGAAACGGGTCCTGGAGCGCCACGACGACCCGGCGCACGCCGGCTCGGATCAGCGCCTGGGAGCAAGGCGGCGTCTTGCCGTGATGGCAGCACGGCTCCAGCGTCACGAACAGCGTTGCTCCGGTGGCCGCGGAGCCCGCGGCGGCGAGGGCTTCGATTTCGGCATGGGGACCGCCGAACCGCGTATGCCAGCCTTCGCCGACAATCTGCTTGCCCTGCGCGATCGCGCAGCCGACCAGCGGATTCGGCTCCACGGCGCCCTGGCCGCGGAGCGCCAGCTCCAGGGCGCGGGCCATACAGCAGCGATCCCAATCGATGACGGACATGGCGGCGTCCGGACGGAGGTTGGCACCTGCAGACGTCTCAGTGCGGTTTCGCGAAAGGTCCTCTAGTCCATGCCGGGAAGCCAAATCCCGGATTTGGTTTGTCCTGCGGCCGGCGCGGCCGGCTGGTCGGGCGTCCAGATTCCCGCGTCGGCCGGCGCGGCGGCGGGCGCATCCGCCGAAGCCGCAGGCATCGCCGGCTTGCCGTCCGGCGCAATTGCCCCCACCTGCCTGAGCCAGGCGTACAACGCTTGGGCCACGCCGGGCTCGCGGATGTGCTGGGTCTGCAGCCGCGCGAAGATCGGCGGACACTCTTGAGGCTCGTTGCGCGCGCGGCGCAGTTCGAGTTCCTGGAGCAGGAATCGGGCGGGCGATTGTTTGGCTTGGACCGCTGCCTGTTGAGCGCGCTGGATCCACTCCACGGCATCGTCGCTGGTACGGGCAAAGGCGCACAGGGAGTGGCAGATCTCGGCCTGGTTCAGTTTGTCCTTCAAACTGGGCCGGCGGAGGATCTCGGCGCCGATCCGCCTCACTGCGCGGGGCGCGTGATACAGCATTGCCAGCATGTACACGCTGGTCAATTGATCGTCGCTCAGCTTTTCGGCGGGCAGCAAGTGGACGCACGGCAGCGTCACGCGGCGGGATTCCAGGATGGCCGGATCGAGATCCTCCCGCAGCGGCAATCCCAACTTGGCGCGGAGTTCGTTGAAGTCGAAGTCGATATTGTCCTGTTCGGCGTTCAACTCCAGCAGCAGAATCGCGGCCAGGATGCGGACGCGGTACAGCGGATCGGCCGCGACTTCGGCGGGTCGTTTTCCGTCCAATTCGGGCAGCGGCGTATCCGGCCACACGTTCAGATTGACGTCGCGCCGTTTGTCCTGGATCAGCGTACTGCGTTGCGCGGGCGTCACGTCGTTGGGGACGCGCCACCGCCAGGACAGCGCGGCGGACGAGACGGGCACTTCGCCGACTTCCTCTTCCTGCCGCAGTTCGCCGCCGAATTCTGCCAGCAACTGGCGCACGCGTTCCATCTTGGCTTCGAGGTCCGGCGTCTTGGTGGTGACGAATTCCAGCCGGGCCTCGCGGTCGGTCTCGCGGCCAAACAGGTACATTTCACCCAGAACGGCGGGCACCTGGTCGAACGTCAGGCCTTCGCCGCTGCGCGGCAGCGCCCGGTCCAGCAGCCAGAAAGCGGCCTTGGGCGGCGGCGATTCGTCGCTGCCCATCGAGGCCAGGTCGCCGGGGATCCGGTCGACGTGCTTCTCCGACAGCAGCCGTTCCATCACCCGCTCGGTGTCCAGCACGGCGTAGGTCTGGCTGATTTCCGGAAGCGACGGGTGTTCGGCGATCGAAAGCAGTTGGGCCAGCGCTTCGGCTTCGACGGCGTCGTCCAGGTCCACGCCGGCCTGCGCCGCGTAGCGGTGCCAGGCGTCGGCGGCCACGGCCGACTGGGCGAGGTAGCCGGCCAGGATGGCGATGTTCCGCCACACGGTCGGCTCGTTGGGCAGTTCCTCGGCCAGCGCTTGAAACCGCTGCAGCGCCTCGGACCACGCCCCGCGCTGGGCCGAATCCAAAGCCGTCTGGCAGGCGTCCCGCCAGAGGGCGTCGGGCGGGGCCGGGCTCAGCTCCCAATCCTGCTTGAGCAACAGCGGGACTTCGCGCGTGCCGTCCAGTCGCATGAGCATCTCGCGCGGTCCGGAATCGTCTTCCGATCCCATGTCGACCAAAAGGCCCAAGTGCGCCCGCGCGGCCATCAGATCGCCCGTCTGAACCAGGAGTTGAGCGACGGCGCCGATCGCTTCGTAGACGATTTCGTGAATCTCCGACGAAGATTCCGCCAGGGCCTGCTGCAGGCGGGCGACGGCCACGTCGCGATCGGCGTGTGCGGCGGCCGCGAACGCGGACAACCCGCAGGCGACCGGGTTGTCCGGGTGGGCCTGCAGGAATTCCTCGGCCGTCTTGGTGACGCCCTCGAAATCCTGCATCTGCAGTTGAGCCGTCCCTTTGAGCGTCAGCAGGCATGCTCGGCTGCCCTTCAATTCCAATTGGCGGTTCAGCAGGCTCAAGGCTCCCGCCCGCTGACCGCCCCGGAGTGCATCGACGATCTTGTTCAGATCCGCCAACAGGTCTTTCGCACAGGGACAGTGCTTGATCTTCTTGGGCATCCCGCCCAGGCAGGATTGGTAGACGTCCAAAGCCATCGTTCGGCCTCGCTTTCCGCTTCGGTGTTCAGTGGTTTTCAAGCCGGCGCGGAGGAGCGGCGTCGCGACGCAACCAACGGCGGCCGGTCAAAGGTCGCGCAGTTTATCAGATTCTTTCGGCCTAGGCGAGCGGTGGCACGCGGCCGTTGTAAGGGCCGGCCCGTCTGTAAGAGACTTCGCTGCAACGGCTTACAAATCCTGCCCAAGTGCCGCCCGCCTGCAAGGGTGCTTGCAATTTGGATATGCTGGCGTATTCTGGAAGGTTGTCAGTACGCCATCACGGTCCCCATTCCACGGTTCGCGCAGTCGGCGGATGAGCGAAATCCTCTTTTACTACCAGAGGGTCAACCCCACAACCTGGGTTTACCTCTCGTCGCTGCTGATGATCGGCCTGTACTTCAAGTTCGGCCGATTTTGGAGTGTGCGTAACCTGGATCTGGTCTTGCTGATTCTCTTAGCCCCAGGGCTGCTGATCGCCCAATACGGCAGCGAGACGCGGGTCAGTGCCGCCCGTCTGGCGGCGTTGGAGGCGGAACGTATGGCGGCGGCCTCGGAAGAGCTGACGACGGGGTCCGACCCCGCGGGGGCCGAGTCCGAAGCACCGGCAACCCTTGCCGGAACGCCGCCGAGTTCCCAGGGCGCGATGCCGGAAGAATCGCCGTCGGGATTGACGGAGCGGGCTGCCGCGTCGCCCGTGATCGGTCAGGAAGAGGCCCGCCAGGCGCCACAGCCGGCGGAATCGTCGCCGGCCTCCGAGAATCTCTTGAAGAGCGTCCGCATCGAACGCTTGGGCTTCCTGTGGCTGTACGCGATTGGCGGGGTGTGGCTGGTGCGTCTGCTGCTGGATCCCACGATGGTTCGCCGGCCGTTGCTGGAACCGAATCTGACGACCGGCGGTTTGGTTTTCATCGGCGTCTCGCTGTTTGTCTTTTTGATGGCCAACGTTTGGACCAGCCAGAGGTTCCAGGCCGAGGCGGAGGAGAAGCCGCCGACGTGGGAGCGCGCGGCGGGGCCGGACGACCGAGACCGCGGCACTCAGGAGGTCTGGCGCCGCGGGCCGGGCTACGCGCTGCTGAACCTCGTGCCCAGCATTCCCACCATGTCGCTGGTCGGGGACGGGGTGACGGTCCGTTCTCAATGGCGAGCCTACGCCCTTGCCGCCAAGGTGATCACCGTGCTGTGCCATCTGGCCGTCGTGCTGGGCATCATGGCGATTGGCTACTGGCACTTCGGCAACACGAAGACGGGGGCGGGAGTGGCCACTTTGTACTTGATGCTGCCCTACACGGCTCAGATGACGGGCTACATCGACCACGTGATCCCGGCGGCTTTGTTGGTCTGGGCGATCCAGTGCTATCGTCGGCCGTTGACCTCCGGGATGCTGCTCGGCCTGGCCACGGGCCTGATTTACTATCCGCTGTTTCTCCTGCCCTTGTGGGTCAGTTTCTACTGGCGGCGCGGGCTGATGCGGTTTGCCATTGGCGTGGCGGCCACTTTGCTGGGCATGGCCGTCGCCCTAGCGTTCATTCCGCATGCGTCCTACTGGCAGAATTTGCAGCAGATGTTTGGGCTTTGGCCGCCGCAGATGGAAGGCTTGCAGGGCATCTGGGGGCTGGGCTGGAATCCGGTGTACCGCATTCCGGTGTTGGCCGCTTTCTTTGCGCTCAGTTGGACGCTGGCGATCTGGCCTCCTCAGAAGAACCTCGGCACCCTGCTCAGCTGCTCGGCGGCCGTGATGGTGGCCACGCAATTCTGGCACGGCTACGGCGGGGGGCTGTACATGGCCTGGTATCTGCCGCTGACCTTGCTGACGGTCTTCCGTCCGAACCTGGAAGATCGCGTGGCGCTGGCCGTGTTGGGCGAAGGCTGGGGCCGCCGCCGCACGACCGGCGTCGTGAATGGGTTCAAGGCAGCCTGAGGCGGGTTCCGTTTTCCGTTCGAAAAAAAGAGCCCGGCTTGGCGAAAGCCGGGCTTGGGAATGGCCGTCGTGGGCGAGCGGACCGGGGAGAGTGGCTATTGCTGCGAGCTGTCGTAGCCCGTCTGCAGGAACTCCTCTTCCTCCTGGATGATGATTCGCGGCGTGACCATCATCATCAGGCTTTGGGCGTCGCGGCCGATGCCGACGTTCCGGAACAGGCGGTTGATATAGGGAATCTTGCTCAGCATGGGGACGCCGCGCTCGTTGCGGCCTTCGCTCAACCGCTTGATGCCGCCCAGCAGCACCGTGCCGCCGTCCGGCACGCTGACCGTCGTGGAGACGGTCGTGAAGTTGAACGTCGGCAACTGGACCGTGGTGCCCTCGACGAAGTTCTGCCGGTTGTTCGTCACGCTGGAGGCTTCGTTCGTCGGATCTGCCACGGTCGTCCCGGAGTCGGACGACACCCGGCCGTTGAAGGTAAAGGTATCGACGTCGCCGATCGAACTGAAGAAGGGAACCAGCGTCAAGCGCACGAAGCGCCGGTCGGGCGAGACCACGGCTTGGACGCTCAGCGAAGTGCCTTCGTTCAGGACCACCACCACCGGCTGGTGAGCGGCGGCGAAATCTCCCACGACGGGGATCACGCTGGTCACAAAGGGCCGCTGGGAGTTGTCCATGACTAATCCCGTCTGGCCGTTGAAGAGCGTCACCTTGGGGGCCTGCAGCACGTTCGTGCGATCGTCGCCCTGGGCGGCTTGCAGCAGGAAGAACACTTCGATATCGCTGAGAATCGCGAACCCGAAGTTGGCCGCACTGGCGGAGTCGAACCCGCCGAACTGCGGCACGGCGGAAGTGAACATGTCCTGGGCAAAGGCATAGTCGAAATCGGCGGTCGGGGTCCCGGTGGGATCCAAGCCGAAGGCCATGCTGGGACCGGTGTCGTCGGGCAGGATGGAATTCTGGCCCGCGATCTGGGCGGAGTTGTCGTCGACCTCAAAGTCAAAGTCGATGCCGATCCGCTCGTAGAACGAATCGTTCAGCGTGATAAAGCGGACTTCGATCGTCACCTGCAAATCCTGCAGCCGGCGGAGCTGGTCCAACAGATCGGCGATCTGCTCGTGAACTTCCTGCGTCTGGCTGACCACCAGGCTGAGGTTGGTCGGAAAGCCTTCGATCGAGCCCGGACCGCCGACCGTGTCCCAGGACTGCGGGGCGATGGTGGTCGTGATCAAGTCGATCAGGGTGTCGAAATCGGCCATCGAGGCCCCGCCCATGCCGCCGGGTGCGTAGCCCAGCGGTTGTGGCGACCGCGAGGTGACGCCCGGCAACATGCCGGAGGAACTCATCTGAGCCAGGACGGAGGCATTGCTCGCAGCCTGCTGCGCCGCGTCGCTGGAGGCCAGCGTCAGGGGCACGGTCTGCTGCAGGCCCGTCGTCCGGGTCAGGCCGGTAGCGTTCATGGCTTCCTTGATCGCCCCCGGCAGGCCGATGTTGTAGCTGGGCATGAAGTTCGGAATCGGGATCACCAGGTCCGCGACGTTGTAGACGCGCGGATAGACGTTGGCGTCGCGCGTCTGTTCGCTGGTCACCCGCAAGACCTCGTTCTGAATCACGTAGCTCAGGTGCAGCGGTTCCAGGATCAGGTTCAAGGCGCTCCGCAGCGAGATCGGCTGCGTCAGATTGATGTTGACCGGCTCGTCGGTGGTGATTCCCTCGGCGTGCAGTCCCTGTTGGTCCAGGAACACGTTCACCCCGGCCATCCGTCCCAGCGTCTCGACGACCTCCGACAAGGGGCGGTTCTCGAACTTGACGTCCACTTCGGTCTTGAGGGCTTTTTGGATCTCCATTTCGGCGGGCGTGAGACGCGACCGCTGTTCTCGGAGCCAATCGCCGCGGGTGCGGGACAGCTGATTCCAGTCCTTGGCGTCCCCGAACCGCAGCGGAAGGCCGTCGTCGCCAAAGGGGATTCCCGCCTTGTCCACGGAGGCCATGGCGTCGTAGAACCCGCGCTCTTTGTCGTCCTGGATCGTATTCTGTTCCTGGACCCGCCAGGCGAACTTGCTTGTCAGCAGCATGCTGCGGACGACTTCGGAATCGGGCTCCAATTCGTGGGCCTGCTTGGCGATCACTTCCGCTTCGGAGAACCGCTGATCGTCGATCAAATTGTTGAACTGCTCCACCAGCTCGGCCAGCTTGTTCTGTTTGTCGAGCTTGTTTTGTTGGGAGCGTTCGATGTCCTCGTTGGCGGACCGGTTGTGCTCTTGGAGTTCGATATCCGCCAGGTTCTGGACGATGTAGCCTTCGGTCTCGCGGATGCTGCGGTCGACCAGATTCAGCATCTGGCGGCGGAGCGTCGGGTCCAGCGTGTCCTGCTCGACCTGTTCGCGGAGCCGCTGGAGCCTGGTCAGAGAGCCGCGGGGATCGGTCTGCCGCATTTTTTCCGCCACGCTCTGTTCGCGGGTGATGTCTCGGAACAGTTTATCGCGCAACAGGCGTTGTTCGGCGTCGACCTCTTCAATCGCGGAACCGGGCGTGCCGACCGCCGGCGCGGCCGAGGCGGCGACGCGGAGCAGGGTCAGTTTGTCGCGGAGCGACTGGCGGGTCGCCGGATCCAACTCCGCTTCGCGTTTCCATGCTTCGGAGAACAGTTGCAGCGCGGTCGCTCGATCCTGGCGTTCCAGGGCCAGCAGGCCCTGCCGGTACAGTTCCGGCCCTTGGCCGGCGACCGTGGGGCGCGCAGCGCCCGGAGCCGGGGACCCCGCCGCCACCGGGACCCCCAGCGCTTGCGCGGGCTGGGTCCGTGAGCGGTCCTGGGCGGGATCGTACAGTCCTTGCCGGACCGGGTACGGATCGCGCGAGCTAGTGCCTGGATCGTAGGCCGGGACGACGCCCGACGGCGCGGCCGCGAGCGTGGGCGCCCGCCGGTTGAGGGCACTTTGAATCTCCATCAGCAAGTGTTCGGGCCGGGGCTCATTCGGGCCGAAGGCCTCGTCCGGAACCCGCAGCGCGCGGGCTTGTTCGGCCAACTGCTTGGCGCCCGCGGCGTCGCCGCGGTCCAAGGCGGAGCGGGACAGTGCCAGCAGACGCAAGGCTTCCTCACGCGCGGCCAGACTGGCCGGCGGCAGGGAGGGCAGTCGCCGAGGCTCGCCCGGCATTTCCGCGGCCAGTGGCTGGTCGTAGGAGGTGGGCGTCAGGCCGCTGGCGGGAAGCGGTTGGGGCAGGGACGTTTCCCGTCCCGGAGCAAAGTCTTCGGGTTTCGGCGTCGCTGGGCCGAGCGACGAGGGACTGGCGGCGACGAGCCGTTCCGGAGCGACGCCGGCCCGCCGCAACTCGTCCGCCAACGCGGCCGGCGAGTATTCGCCCAACTCGAAAGAGGCGTTCAGGGCGATCGCCTTTTGGCACCACGCGGTAGCGCCCGCAAGGTCGCCCTGCTGGAGCGCCAGCCGGCCTTTTTCCGCATAGGTCTTGGCCTTGGCTTTCGCGTCATCCGTCAAGGTGTCCAGCGCCTGGGCGGCGTCCCTGGACGGCGCGGTGCCGGCCGGCAGCGGCGCCGGGCTGGAAAGGCCGCGTCCATGGAGTGCCGGTGCGAAGCGATCGCTGGGGCGACTGCGCTCGTCCGGTGACCGGCCCGCTTGCAGATCCTGCAGGGCTCGCCGTACCTTGGCAGGCGTGTCCTGGAACCGCTCGTACAGCGGGTCATATTGGACGGGCAGCCTCTCCGCCTTGGACAGCAGCCGTTGGGCCGCCTCCAAATCGCCGCGGTTCATCGCTTGCCGCGTCTCCTGGAGCAGCCGGTCCACCTCCTGCCGGTCTCGAGATGCTGCTGCCGGACCCGCCTGGGCGAGAACCGATTCGGCGGCGGCCAGCATTCCCGTCACCAGCGGATGGGCCGCCTGCCCCGGAGTTCCCGGCAGGACGAACCATACGGCCAAGCAGCCAACGATGTAGCACGCGGTCGCTTTCAAGTTGCTTCTCCTTAACTACGACAAGCGCACGAACCAAGCTCTCTCGCCAGCGCGATCCTGCGCGTCCTGGTCTTCGGGCGCAGCCGCCTCGCGAGCGTCCGCCCCGAATGGCACGTGAGAACTCACGTCAAGATGAGACGATGCAAAGGCAGCCTGCACCCGTCCGCGGCAAAGCGCCGCGGGGAACTGGTTCTGCCCTTCGCCGGGCATCTTGGTTGTCGACGCGAGCGGCTTAATTACTGATCGCGGAAGATGGGGTCAAGAGCAATCGGTTGAGTTCCGCAGAATTTGTCCCAAAACGCGATTCGAAAACGGCGGGACGGGCCGCCAGGACGGGCGTCCGCGCCCTGGTGGGCCGCGGCGCGGATCCTGCCGAACGCTCCGGGAACCGCTTCGCCGGCCGGAATTCACTCCGCCCCGGCGGACAGAAACCCGCGCTGCCGGGGACTCTCGGAGTAGACCTTGGACCCGTGCCTGGCATATACTGCATACGGTCGGCAAGGCCCCGCTTGCCCGCGCGTCCGCCGGGCCTCGCGAGTTGCCTCCGGCAGCTTTCGCCCCCGCGGCGCGTCGCCCACTCGGGGAACGGGTCGCCCCCGCGGTGAACGCGCGGTGAGGGGGATGTGCTATCCTTAATCGCGGACGGTAAGCGCGGACTGTGGCCGCAACGTCGTTTCCTCTCTTTCTTCGTAAGAACAGGCGCAGCGCACATGACACGCCGGGCATTGATCACAGGCATTACGGGACAGGATGGTTCGTATCTGGCCGAATTCCTGCTGGACAAAGGCTATGCGGTTCACGGCATGCTGCGGCGCCGCAGTTCCGGCGGCGAGGAGCGGATTGAGCACTTGAAGGACCGCCTCTCGCTGCACGAAGCAGATCTGCTCGATCCGTCGTCCCTGGTCCGCGTGCTGGAAGCAGCGCAGCCCGACGAAGTCTATAACCTGGCGGCTCAGAGCTTCATTCCCACCAGCTTTGCCCAGCCGGTGTTGACGGGCGAGTTCACTGCCCTGGGAGTCGTCCGTCTGCTGGAGGCCGTCCGGCAGGTGAATCCGCAGATCCGGTTTTATCAAGCCAGCAGCAGCGAGATGTTCGGCGCCGTGCCCGCAGAGCCTCAAACCGAACGGACGCCCTTCTGGCCGCGCAGCCCGTACGCCGTGGCCAAGGTGTACGGGCACGGGATCACGGTCAACTACCGGGAAAGTTACGGCCTGTTCGCCTGTTGCGGAATCCTGTTCAATCACGAGTCTCCCCGGCGCGGCCCGGAATTTGTCACGAGGAAAACTTCGCTGGCCGTGGCCCGCATCCAAGCCGGGTTACAGGACAAACTGAAACTGGGCAACTTGGACGCCCAGCGGGATTGGGGCTTCGCGGGCGACTACGTGCGGGCGATGTGGTTGATGCTGACGTACGAGCGGCCGGACGACTATGTGATCGCCACCGGAGTGCGTCATTCGGTCCGGGAGTTCGCCCAGGAGGCGTTTGCCCACGTCGGCTTGGACTACCGCGACCACGTCGAAGTCGATCCGGGCCTGATTCGGCCTGCCGACGTGCCCGCCCTGTGCGGCGACGCGTCCAAGGCCCGCGCGCAATTGGGCTGGGAGCCGCAAGTATCGTTTTCGGATCTGGTGCGGATGATGGTGGATGCGGATCGGCGGCAGTTGGAAGCATGAGAGCTTTCATCACGGGAATCACTGGATTTGCGGGGAGCCACCTGACCGAGCACCTGCTGGCCAGCGGCGATCGGGTGCTGGGTTGCTCGCACAGCGGCTGCTGGAGGCCCCACACGCCGGCCGTCCTGCGGCCGCTGTCGTTGCTGGCCTGGGACGTGACGGCCGGAGTTGCCGACCACGTCCGCTCCGCCGTGGCCGAATTCGACCCCGACTGCCTGTTCCATCTGGCGGCGATCAGCGTGCCGCGGGACTGCGGGGCGTCCGAGCCGAGCCGCCAGGCTTGGGAGGCGAACGTCCACGGGACGCAAGCGGTGCTGCGCCTGGCCGCGACGCTTCCTCGGCGGCCGCGCGTGCTGCTGGCCAGCTCCTGTCACGTCTACGCCCCCGTGCCGCCCGCGCGGCCGCTGGTCCGGGAGGACGCGCCCACCGTTCCCGCGGGCGGCTACGGCAAGACCAAGCTGGCGGCCGAGTCCGAATTGCTGCAGGCCGTCGCGGAAGAAGGCCTGGACGCGGTCATTGCCCGCGCTTTCCAGCACGCCGGGCCGCGGCAAGATGCCCGCCTGGCCATCTCCGAATGGTGCCGCCAATTGGTGTCGCCGGAGGCCGAGAGGGTGCGGGTGCAGAGTCTGAGCAGTTGCTTCGACTTGTCCGACGTGCGCGACGTGGTCAGGGCGTACCGGCTGCTAGCAATCCACGGTCGCGCCGGCGAGATCTACAACGTCGGCAGCGGCGTAGGCCGCACCAGCGGCGACCTGCTGGCCCAGCTGCAATCCTTGGCGAATTGCCGCCTTCCCGTGGCCGAAGTTGCCCCGGCAGCGATCCAGCAGCCCCTTGCCGACACCACGCGGCTCCGCCAGGCCACGGGCTGGCAGCCCTGGATTTCCGTCGAGCGGACGCTGCAGGATACGCTGGCGTTCTGGCGAGCGGCGGCGGTGCAGGGCGCCGTTCCGGCGAATGGAGCAACGGAGGCGGCCACGCAAACTGATCTTGACCCGCCCAGGCTACATTCGTCATAACAGCCGGCCGTACGGCCCCGGAAGTCGTCGAAGGGACTCGCTCGACGGACGAAAAGCCATCTGTTTGCGAGAGGATCATGGAGGATCTCAACGTAATCTGCCTGCAGCCGGAGGAGCCGATCTTGGGCAGCCTGCGGCGGCCAGTCCGGCTCCGCCCGGCTCCGGCCTCCGCCCCTTCGTATCCGATGAGATACGTCGAAGAGCGTCTGCGCGCCAAAAACGTCTACTTCCTGGCCCGCCAGCAACTGAGCATCGATCGCGACGTGTGCAGATTGGTCTCGTCGCCGCAGGATTGCCCCTTGGTCCGGAACGTGTTCAAGGACGCGGGGAGACGTTTCGTCGCTGCCCTTGACAGGACGGCAGACGACGGGAAACGGCTCGTGATCAAGGCGTTTCCGCTCCGCAACTTGCTGGCGCAACTGCGCTGGCGGCGTTACGGCTACCGCGAGTTCTGCAACCATCGTGAAGCCGTCTGCCGCGGGATTCCCACCGCCGGACTGTATGCCTATTTCCACGTCCAGAACCGTTTCGGATTCACGGAAAGCTGCGGCGTGCTGATGGAACATCTGGCAGACTACACGACGCTCCGCGAAGCGCTGCTGAGGGAAACAACCGATCGCTGGCAGACGCTGGCAGACGCGGCCGCTCTGCTGCACGCCTGTCAGGCACAGGGCGTCAACCACATCGACGCTTCCGTCGACAACATCCTGATCGGCGCCGACGGGCTCCGGCTGATCGATTGGCAGTACGCCAGCTTCTTCGATTCTCCGCGGGTCTCTCAGGCCGTGATGCAGACGGCGTACTTCCTGCAGACCTCGCCGTTCGCCGCGGACTCGCGCGAGGCTGCTTGCTTCAAGGACGAGGTCTACGCCCGCGTGCGTCCCTCGTTACGCCGGGACCGGTTTGACTTGTTGGTCGACCAGTTGGCCAGCGGTCCCCGAGTGTCCGTCCGCCAGCGGGCCAACCTGAACCGGAGAGTTTTCCAGGGATTGGAACGGCCGTGATCATCGACCTGCTCGTCAACAAGATGCGTTTCCTGCGGGCGCGATCCCGCCACAAGACGCTGCGTCTGAAGGTCGCCAGGATGCCGGAATTCCTCTCGGCGCTGAACCGGGAAATCCCTTACGTGATCCTGCGGTGGCACGATCGCGTTCCGCTCACCGAGAGTTCGTGCCGGCAGGCGGAAGACGACGTGGATTTTTTGATTGACGACAGTTTTCAGGATCGGCTGGTGTCCATCGCCAGCCGCTTTCGGGGTCCCGTGAAATGTGATTTCTACGGCGTCGGAGCGCAGCGCGGCTTTGCCTACAACCGCCTGCCGTACTACCCGCCGGCCCTGGCATCGCTGGTCCTGCGCGACCGCGTCTTCTCCGCGCACCATGGCTTCTACGTTCCGGACGCAAAGCATCACCTGCTGACCTTTGTGTACCACCTGGTCTATCACAAGGGGACAAAATCCGGCATCCCGATGTGCGCCGCTGCCGTCGCACCGTCCGTCGCGAGCGGGCCGAACGCCTACCTGGACGAAGCGCAGAGGATCGCTCGGGCCTACGACGTGGCTTTGACGCTTCCGCGCACGCTGACGGGCTTGTACGAGTACCTGGTCAACGCCCACTGGCAAATGCCGCTCGATTTGCTCATCCGCTGGAAAGTCAAAGACGAATGGCATCAACATCTGATCCAGCGGGAATGGGCTGGACTGAGCGAATGGTCCCAGCGACTGCCCGATCTCGTGGTCTTTGTGATCCGTGGTGATGCGGCCGAGGAAACCGTCCTGGACGCGATCCTGGATGCCATCCGAAAGGAATACCTTTGCCTTGCCGCGTTTGCCTTGACCGAGCACCAGATCGATTCGCTGACCAGACACGCGCGCGGCGGGAATTGGGTCGAAGGCAAGAAAAACACACCGATTCTCCCGCATTCGGTTGCCTTTTGCGTTCCTCGTCCGGGCACCGGCCGAGGCACTTGCCGCCGTGACGAAAGAGTCGCTTCGCTCAAGCAGCAAATCCGGCAGACGATCAACCGTCAGTTCCGCCAGGCTGCGAAACTGCGGGTGGTTCACAGCACGGATGACGCGCTGGAAGCCCAGTACTACCTGCACCTCTTATACGGAGACGATCGCGACTCGCAGTGCAGGCGGATCGAGTCGTCATTAGAAAGGCCTCCTGTGTCGATCAGCGGTTTGGCGCTGGCCGAGCAGAAGATCACACGACAATCAGGCGCGGCCGAGGACGCCAAGAAATCGCCGCCTTGCCCTTGGTCCGTCGCCCCGCACCGAAATGTTGCGTGACAGCGCTCCTGGGCCTTTCCTGCTGGCCAACAAACACCGAGGTTCCGAGGCATGACAACGCTGACTGAGGACATCCGGCCCGCGCGGATCGGCTGCGATTTATGTCCGAGCAAGCCGACCGCCGCCGTGGCCGCGAATCGGGCCGGCACCGTGCCCGTCAATCCGGAAGTCATCCTGGCGAACATGCACGGCAGCTTCACGGGCGTTTCGGCCACGATCGCCAATTTGTCGGAACACCACGCCCGGCGATTCGACACGGCCATTTTCGGACAGGAACTGCCGACCCGCGTGAGGCGTTTCGGCTGGTGGAGTCTGGCCCGCCTGCTCTGGAGCCGCCCTGCCGGCCGGCGCGTGCGGATCTGGCACGCCCGCCGCAATCCGGAGATGTGGCTGGGCCTGTTTCTCAAGTACCTGCTGCGGTCGCCCGTAAAGCTGGTCTTCACCACGGCGGCGCAGCGCCGTCATTCGCGGATTCCACGGGCGCTGATCTCCGCCATGGACGCCATCCTGGCGACGACGCCGGAAGCGGCTTCGTTCGTTCCGCGTTGCGACGCCATCGTGCCACACGGCGTGGATACCGACGTCTTTGTTCCGCCGGACGACAAGCGGCGGGCGTGGCAAGCGACGGGGCTGCCGGGCCGCTTTGGAATCGGCACGTTTGGGCGTGTGCGCCCGGAAAAGGGCACGGATCTGTTCGTCGAGGCCATGTGCCGCGTCCTGCCGAAGTATCCGGAATTCACCGCGGTCATCGCGGGCCGCTGGAAAGGTTCCGAGCAGCCGTTTCAGGAATCCCTGGCGCGGCGGATCGCTGCTGCCGGCCTGTCGGAGCGGGTGATCTGGCTGGGCGAAATACCGGCCTGCGAGCGGCACCTTTGGTTTCAACGCATCAGCCTGTGCGTCGCCGCACCGCGCTACGAGGGCTACGGATTGACACCCTTGGAAGCCATGGCGTGCGGAGCCGCCGCGGTGGCGACGCGGACCGGCATCTTTCCGACGCTGATCGAAGACGGCCAGACCGGCTACGTCGTGGAGGTCGGCGACGTGGAGACGCTCGCGGAGCGGATCGAACGCTGCATCCAAGATCCACAGACTCTGCTGGAAATGGGCCGGCGCAGCCGGCGGCACGTGGTGGCCAACTACGACATCCGCGGGGAAGCCGCGGGGATTGAACGGGTTTACGCGAGAATCTTCGACGGCGAGCTGTAGCAGTCGAAAACGACCTTCCAGAAGGGAACGAAGCAAGCGATGACGATCACCCAGAAGTACTTCGGACAAACCGCGTTGGAATACGATGCCAAGCGTCGTCAGTCACGCAGCTGGCTCACGGAGACCGGGGCGGTGGAAGACTTCTTCCGTACCGCGGCGCAAAGCGGGCCCATCCGCTCCGTCCTGGACATCCCGTGCGGAACGGGGCGCTGGATTCCGTTCTTCCAAGACCAGGACATCGACTATACCGGCGTGGACGTCTCCCAGGACATGATCGCCGTCGCCAGGCGGTCCGTGCGGGAGGACGACGCCCGGAACGTGCGGATCCTGGAGCAGGACTGTTTCCAATATCTGCCGGCGCGGCAAGACGAGTTCGACCTGGTGGTCTCCACCCGGTTCCTGGGCTGGTGGCATACGGAGACGGCCCTGTCGCTCATCGAGTCCCTGTGCGCGGCCTCGAAAAAATTCGTGATCATCCACCTGCGGGTCCATAACAACGGCTTTCAAGTGGGCTTTCGGCGCCTCGTGAAGTGGCCCAAGTTCGTCGGCCGATACGGGGCCGCCGTGTTCCGGTCGTGGAAGGAAGGCCGGCTGTCGTTCCGACAGAACGTGCTGGATGTCGAATCGCATCCGAGGAAACTGGTGGAGGACCACATTCAAGCCCTGGGATGGACGATCCTGGAACGGGTGGTCACCAAACGTCTGGTCTACGCGAATGTCGAAATCTGGCTGCTGCAGAAAGATGAAGCCACTTGCTGAGCGGGACAGCAGCGGGGAGGAAACGCTCCCGCCGCGGACACCAAGAGTGCGTTCGGATCGCTGGTCCTGGCGGTTCGTCGGAACGCAACTTGGCCGGCTCCGGTGGCAGGTGCAGCAGGTTCTGAAAAACGCCCGGCCGCCTGTCGATTTGCGGAACGTGACGAAGGACGCGCTGGAGGCCTACTATCGCGCGCCTCGGAGCGCCGGTTTTGTCATCGACGTGAACCTGGACCGCATGCGCACCTTCGGGTCGTTGGGATTCAGCTGTGCGCCAGAAGGCGGCAGCCCGTTTGCCAAGACGCTGTTGGCGTACGAACAGGGCCGGTGCCGCACATATCAGGACTCGCCGTTGCGACGATTCTATGAAACCTGGCAGCCGGCGAACCTGGCGGAGACGCTCCTGATCGTCCCCGCGCAGGCGGGTGACCAGTTGCTGGGCTTGCCGCCAATTCCCTGGCTGGTGCCGTGGAGCGGCGGAGCCGATTGGGAGCGTTGGATCGGCCAGACTCGGACCCAGGTCGCTCGGCGGACCCGTCGCTTGGGAGACGGCTACGCTTTGAACAGGTTCTGCGGGCCAGTCTCCGAACGTTATGGCGAAATGCGGCTGGCCAGTCTCCTCAAGGTCTATCGTTCCATCCGTGGCGGCGGTTACCGCCCGGCGTCGCACATCCGAGCCAATCTGCTGGTGCGCGAGGGCGAGTGCCGCGTCTTGATCTCGGACGGCAATCACCGCGCGGCCGCTCTGGCCGCCGCGGGTTTCGACACCATTCCCGTCTGGGTAGCCGGCAAAGACAAGTACGGGCCTTCGGTCGTCTGGCGCGGGGACGTTTCCTCTTGGCCGGTCGTGCGCTCGGGCTTGCTCGCCCAGGACCAGGCGCTGGCGATCTTCGACCGCATCTTTGATGCAAACAGTCCGCTCCCGGCCTGGGACGACTCGCGCCGGGAAAGTAGCGTTCCGCCCCGATCGCTCTGAAGGGTTTCGACAGCGGCTGCCGCGATCGAAATGCGGAACACGCCGCAGACAACCGCCGCGGCGAACGTCCGCCAGCTTCTCCCTTTCCAAGCTTCGTCCTCTGGAGACCGGACAGTCTTTCCGCCTGGCCGCCCGCGAAACTGGAGAGCAGGCTCTTGACATGGGCTACCACGGAGGCAGAACATGGAGACCAGCTGAGGCCAGCCCAACGGCGTCCTGGCCAGTACCTACCATCCACGACGAATTCCGGAGGAATGCACAAATGTCACGACACCAATGGACGCGGAGGGAGATGCTCAAGGCGAGCGCGGCACTGGCGGTGCCAGTTTTTGTGCCGGCGCACGTGCTGGGCCTGAACGGCGCAGCTCCGGCGAGCGAGACCGTGCGCGTGGGCGTCATCGGCTGCGGCGGACGATCGCGACTGATCCGGGAAGGCGCCGACGTCAAGGGCTTCCGCGTGGTGGCGGCCTGCGACTGCGAGATCGCCAAAGCCGAGCGGTACGTGAAGGAACTGTCCGGCGGCGAAAAATGGGGCGTGTACGACGACTTCCGCAAGATGATCGACGAGGAAAAACTGGACGCCGTGATGGTCGAGACGACCACTCACGCCCGCGGCTGGATCACCATCCAGGCCATGCAAGCCGGGATGGACGTGTACATCGAGAAACCGATGTGCTTGACGATCGGCGAGGGCCGGGCGATGGTCAAGGCGGCGCGGAAGCTGAACCGCGTCACCCAGGTCGGCACCCAGCAACGCTCGATGCCAATCAACAACTGGGCCAGCGACCTGGTGAAAAATGGGGCGATCGGCAAGATCAAAACCGTCCTGGCGCCCAACTTTGTCAGCCCGTTCCGCTGGACGAAAACGTCGTCGGCCGATGTGAAAGGGCCGGTCGACAAGTGGTGGGACATCTGGACGAACCAGGCGGAACTGCGGCCCTACAGCCCGGAGATCCACCGCGGCTGGGCGCGGTGGTGGGACTACGACGGCGGCGGCCTGTGCTTCGGCGTCACCGGTTGGGGCACGCATTCCTACGACCAGATCAACCGCGCGCTGGGTACGGACGACACCGGGCCGGCCGAAGTGCTGCTGGAGGAGTCCGTCGATCCCGACAGCGACACCTATAAAGAGGTGGGCGGCACAACGGTCGGCGGGACCGTCGTCGGCGAGACCGGCGATATCGACACCGGCACCGACTACCACCGCATGGCCCGGCTGAAGGGTCCGCGCGCCAAGGTCACGATGAAGTTCGCCGGCGGCACCGAGTTGCGGCTGCACCTGGACGGCAACCGCGGTCCCGGCCTGGGGGCCATCTTCATCGGCGAGCAGGGCAAGATCGAAATCAACCGCAACAAACTGGCCAGCAATCCCAAGGAACTCGTGCGGGCGGCGGACAACCCCGGCCCGAACAAGCGGCCGGAGACCGCTTACCACATCGAGAACTGGATCGAGTGCATCAAGAGCCGCCAGCCGTGTACCGCCGATATCGAAATCGGCCTGCGGGCCACGACGCTGTGCTATTTGGTCAACATCGTCCGCGACGTGGGGCTGGTCGGCCAGACGCTGAAGTGGAATCCGATCGCCGAGCGGTTCACCAACTGCGATGCGGGCAACGCGCTGCTCGACCGGCCGCGGCGCAAAGGCTACGAATTGCCCGTTGTATGAATCGATCTGCCGTCCATCCCGCGAGTTTGGACTCGTCGCGTCTGCTGCAGGCTTGCGACGTGCGGCGGACGCGGCGGACCGGCCCTGGCGGCCAGCATCGTAACAAGGTCGAGACGGCGATCGTGCTGACCCACGCGCCGACGGGAGTCCGGGCCGAGGCCAACGAGCGGCGCAGCCAGGCTCAAAACCTCCGTGTCGCCGTGTTCCGCCTGCGGGTGAATCTGGCGTTGGCGGTCCGCGGCCCGCGCGATCCGGCAGCCGTCCCCAGTCCCGGCTGGCAACTTCGCTGCCAGGGCGGCCGCTTGGCGATCAGCGCGGAACACGACGAATTTCCGGCCCTGCTGGCCGAGGCGTTGGACGTGCTGGCCGCCTGCGGGGCGGATCTCCAACAAGCGGCCGCGGCTCTGCACTGCACGCGGTCGCAGCTGACGAAATTCCTCAAGCTCGAACCGCGAGCCTTGGCCCACACCAACGCCCGCCGCCGCGAAATCGGATTGCGGCCGTTGCGGTGAGACTTCGGCGAGCGGTGGGCGTCAGCCCACCGGTTTTTCGTGAGGCGGCCTGCTACCGGCAGACGCACCGGTGGGCTTACGCCCGCCGTTCGCCGGAGTTCATTCCGTCCGAGCGGACGGAAGTTTGCGCTACGGCGAGACTCGCGCCGGTGTATACTGAAAAGCATGACTCCGGCAGAATACGAGTTTGTGGTCCGCGCGTTTGCGCAGGTGGGCGACTTGCCCGAACCCGACCGGGCAGGGGCGTTGGACGAAGCCTGCCGCGAACAACCGCACTTGAGGCGCCACGTGCAAGCCATGCTGGAGCAAGAGGCGAGCGGCGAAATCCGGCTCGATCCGCCGGAGTTCGTTGCCGGCCTGAGGGATGCGTTCCTGCCGACGCTGGACAGCGACGGATCGGCCGCGGCGGCGGAAACCTCGCACGGCGCGCACGAGGACTTTGCAGGCTACGAATTGCTGGAACAGATCGGCCGCGGCGGGATGGGGGTTGTCTTTCGCGCTCGCCAGCGGCAGCCGGACCGGATTGTGGCCGTCAAGATGATCCGCGCCGGCCGGTTCGCTTCGCCGGCCGACGTTCAGCGGTTCCATGCCGAAGCGCAGGCGGCGGCCCGGCTGGACCACGACGGGATCGTGCCCATCTACGAAGTCGGGCAGCACGAGGGCGAGCACTTTTTCTCGATGAAGCTGGTCGACGGTCCCAGCCTGGCCGAGCGTCTGCGGGCGCGCGATCTGCCTCCGCGGCAAGCGGTCGAACTGCTGCACGCGGTCTGCCTGGCGATCGGCCACGCCCACGAGCAAGGGATCATCCACCGCGACCTGAAGCCCTCCAATATCCTGCTGGACCGCGCGGGCCGT
Organism: Candidatus Anammoximicrobium sp.; assembly: GCA_012515235.1. GTDB lineage: Bacteria > Planctomycetota > Planctomycetia > Pirellulales > Pirellulaceae > Anammoximicrobium. The sequence continues at coordinate 18,860 of JAAYYU010000185.1, read as the reverse complement.
CCGCGCGTGACCGATTTCGGCTTGGCCAAGCAGCTGCACCATGATTCCTCGCTGACGGCCGCCGGGGACGTGATGGGCACGCCGGGCTACATGTCGCCGGAGCAAGCCATGGGGGCTGCCAGCCGGGTCACGGCGGCGTCCGACGTGTATTCCCTGGGAGCGATCCTGTACGAAATGCTGACCGGCCGTCCGCCGATCCAGGCGGAGGCGGCCAACGTGCTGGAAACGCTGCAAAAGATCCAGGAAGCGGAGATCGTCGCGCCCCGCGTGCTGAATCGCCATGTGCCGCGCGATCTGGATACGATCTGCCTGAAGTGCTTGGAGAAGGACCCCGGCCGCAGGTACGCCGACGCGGGCGAACTGGCGGAGGATCTGCGGCGGTATCTGGACGGCGAGCCGATCCTGGCGCGGCCCTGGAGCCAGAGCCGCAGGGTGTGGCGCTGGGCGCGGCAGCAGCCGGGCCTGGCGGCGACCTGGGCCGCCGTGGCCGTGTTCTACTTCTATCATTCCGTGTGTTATTGGATCCTGCAATTGCCGGAGCAGACGGTCCAGTTCAATCTGGCGGCCACCGCCCTGTGCGCAGCGTGGTGCCTGGGCGCGTGGATCTTCCAGCGCCGCCTGCGCCGTTCCGGTCGGCCGGTGGTCCTTTTTCTCTGGGCGACGTGGGATGTCTTGTTGTTGACGATCTTCCTGTTCACCACGGACAGCGCCAAAAGTTCGCTGGCGCTGCTGTACCACGTGCTGGTCGCCTTTTCGGTCTTGCGGTTCCGCGCGGATCTGGTCGGCTACGTCACGGTCTTGTCGCTGCTGGGGTATCTCGCTCACGTCGCGTACACCGTTGCCTACCTGCCCGAACTGGAATTGAACTTCCGCGAGGTGTTTCCGTTCGCGCTCAGCCTGACCGTGATCGGCCTGATTCAGTACCTGGCCCTGCGTCGCGTGCGCGCCGTCTACGAGACCGCGGGGGCGAGTTCTTTGTAGGGCCCTGGGCCGGAATCCTTGACAAATGGTTTGATTAGGGCTTAGATTGCGTCATTCTGCGGCGGCGCATCGGCGGAAGAGCGATCGAACTAGCAACCTCCTGGCGGGGCGGCGATGGAAACGACGATTCAAGTTGAGCTTGGGCAAGTGGCGCGAGAACTCGCCTTGCCCTTGGAAAAAGTGCAGGTCACGGTCGAGTTGCTGGACGATGGCAACACGGTGCCGTTCATCACGCGGTATCGCAAAGACCAAACCGGCGGCCTGGACGAAGACCAGATCCGGCAGATCCAGGAGGCGGTTGCCCGGGTGCGGATTCTGACCGACCGGCGGCAACGAGTGCTGAAATCGCTGGAGGCGGCGGGCAAGTTGACGCCCGACCTGGCTGACCGCATCAACGCGGCGGACTCCCTGCGCCGGCTGGAAGATCTGTACCTGCCGTTCAAGCCCAAGAAGCAAACCCTGGCCGGGTTGGCTCGCAGCCGCGGACTGGACACGCTGGCCCACGAGATCGTCGCCGCCCAGTCGGCGGCCGCCAATCTGGAAGTCCGGGCCGCCGACTTCGTTAACGCGGAGAAGGGGTTGCCCACCGTCGCCGACGTGCTGCAGGGGGCGGGACATCTGATCGCCGAGATGTTCAGCGAAAACTACCCCGTGCGGGACGAGTTGCGGGAATCGATCAAAAGGACTGGCAAACTGGTCAGCGCGCGGATTGAGGAAACCGGCGAAGCGAAGGACGAGGACGAAGAGGACGCTGTGCAGGCCGACGGCGAGTCCGACGAGGAAGCGGAAGCCGAGGCCCCCGGCCAGGACGAAGAAACGAAACAGGAGGCAACGACCGAGTCGGAACTGGGCGGCGAACTGGCTGCGGAAACGACGGAGCCACCCGCCGAACCGGTCGTGGAGGAGACCGCCGTCGCCACGCCGGACGCAGCCGGTGACCAGCTTGCGGCTTCGAGCCCAAGCGACCTTCCGGCCGAGGCCGTGGCGTCCGCCGACGCCGAAGACGCGCCGCCCGCGGACGCCAGCCAGCCGGCGCCGGCGACCGAGGCGGCGACCGAAGTCGCGACCGAGGCGGCGGCCGAAGTCGCTCAGCCCGCCCAGGCCGGCACGCCCGCGGAAGGCGTCCAGGCCGGCGAGCCCGCGTCCGACGCGCCGTCTCCGTTGCCTGGCGCGGAGACCGCCGCCGCCGCGGGCGTCCAGCCGTCGCCTCCGCCGCAGGCTGCCGCGGGCAATGAGCCCTCAGACGCCAAGGCAAAACCTGCGCCCGGCGTCGGCCCCTTGGCTGCCAGGTCCGTCCCCAAGCTGACGCTGAAGCAGTTGGCTGCCAAGAGTCGCAAGGAGGCCAAGCAGCGGAAGCGGGAGAAGAAGATCGAGTCCTTTAAGGATTACTTCCGCTACCAGGAACCGCTGGCCAAGATCCCGCCGCACCGGCTGTTGGCGATCAATCGCGGCGAGCGGTCCAAGATCCTGCGCGTGAAGGTCGAGGTCGACCCGGCGGCCCTGTACGAACGGGCCGAGCAGCGTTTGATCCGCCCCGACCATCCTCATGCCGAGTTACTGCGCGGTTGCCTGCGGGACGCCTTGATCCGGCTGCTGTTGCCCAGCCTGGAGCGCGAAGTGCGCCGCGAACTGACTGAGAAGGCCGAATTGCACGCGGTGCAGGTCTTCGCCCGCAACCTGCGCCAACTGCTGCTGCAACCGCCCGTCCGCGACCGCCGGGTGCTGGCCGTCGATCCGGGGTTCCGCAGCGGCTGCAAGCTGGCGGCGCTGGACGAATTCGGCAACGTGCTGGGCCACACCGTGATCCACGTCATCGGCAAAGACGAGATCGTCCGCCGCGGACGCCAGCAGATCGTCGAGATGGTCCTGATGTACCATATTCCGGTGATCGCCATCGGCAACGGCACGGCCTGTCGCGAAAGCGAGCGGCTGATCGCGGACATCATCGCCCACGAGTTGAAGGATCACGACGTGCAGTACGTCACCGTCAACGAAGCGGGGGCCAGCGTCTACTCGACCAGTTCCGTGGGCCGCGAGGAATTGCCCCGTTTTGATCCCGTGTTGCGCAGCGCCGTCTCCATCGGTCGCCGGTTGCAGGATCCGCTGTCGGAACTGGTCAAGATCAATCCGGCGAACATCGGCGTGGGGCTGTATCAGCACGACGTCAAATCCAAGCATCTGGAAGTTTCGCTGGACGCCGTGGTCGAATCGTGCGTGAACTTCGTGGGCGTCGATGTGAATACTGCCAGCCCGGCCCTGCTTCGCTACGTCTCCGGGCTGAATCAGCTGACCGCGCGGCGGATGTACGAGTACCGCCAGAAGCACGGCCCGTTCCGCAACCGCGACCAGTTTCGCAACGTTCCCGGATTCGGCGATGCGACGTTCATCCAGGCGGCCGGATTCCTGAAGATTATGGGCGGTGACAACCCGCTGGACGCCACCTGGATTCACCCGGAAAGCTATCCCATCGCCCAGCGAGTGCTCGAGCAGTTGGGGGGCAGCGAGGCCGAGTTGGCCCGACAACTCGCGGGGCGCGGCAAGCTGGCCGACGCCGCGGTCCGGCCGGCTTTTGGCACAGGCGTGGTAGAGGCCGTGCAGGCGGAACCGGCGGACGCCGAGCCGCCAGCGCCCAGCGAGCTGCCAGCGCCCAGCGAGTCCGCTGCGTCCGCTGCGTTCCCTGAGCCCGCTGCGCCCGGCGAGCCCGCCGCATCCCCGGCAGCGGAGCCCTCTCCGCCGGCCGCGGCCGAGGAGCCCGTCGCGGAGCCACCGGGCGCCGCGACCTCGGAACAAGTGGCCGCACCTGGGCCTGCCGAGCCGGCTGGCGAGGCCGAACCGGTTCCGGCCATCGCTGAAGCTGCGGAAGCCGTCGCGGCGGCGGCAATGCCCGTCGAGCCGCCGGCTCCCGCCGCCTCGGCCGGGCCGCCGCCCTCGGTCGCGGAGGCGGACGATGCCACCGCCGCCGCGCCCCCCGCGCTGTCGCTGGCCGAACGCGCGTCGCGGGCCGATCCGGCCGCCTTGGCCGCCGAACTAGGCGTCGGCGAACACCTGCTGCAGGACATCTTGAACTCCTTGCAGCGGCCCGGCCGCGACCCGCGCGAAGACCTGCCCCAACCGGCGTTTCGCCGCCAGGTCATGAAACTGGAGCATCTCCAGCCGGGCATGGAACTGATGGGGACCATCCTGAACGTCGTGGATTTCGGCGCCTTTGTGGATATCGGCCTGCCCGACAGCGGCTTGATCCACATCAGCCGCCTGGCGGACCGTTTCGTCAAGGATCCGCACGAGGTCGTGAGCGTGGGTGACATCCTGAACGTGTGGGTGGTGGAGGTCGACAAACAGCGGCGCCGCGTGTCGCTCACGGCGATCAGGCCGGGCACGGAAAGGCCGCAGCCGGAGCGGCGCGAACGGCCGCCCGCGGCGGCCCGCCCGGAAAGGCGTCCGGAAGGCCGGCCCGGTCGAGCGCCCCAAGGCCGCCGCTACGAGGGCCGCTCGTCCCAGGGGCAACGCGGCGGCGAGCGACTGCGGGTCACCGAGGTCAAATCCCGCAAACCCAAACAAGTTCGGCCGATTACCGACGCCATGGTCGAAGGCAAGGAGCCGATGCGGTCGTTTTCCGATCTGTTGCAGTTCTATGAAAAGAAGCCGGGCGACGAAGAGAAGAAGAAGTCCTGACGCATCGGGGGCCAGCCGGGCTGGTGCCCTGGCCACGTGAAGGGTGTCGAGTGAACACGGCGGTAAGCCGGCGATCTGCCGTTGGCCCCCTGTCATTCGATGCTTGGCGCGTGAAGATCCGGCCGCAGGACGAGACGGCCATTGTCCCTTGGAGATACTGCTAAAACTGTGTGTACGCTTGCGCGCCTACCTCTGCTGGCCGTCGACATCGGCAACCATCAAATCAAGTTCGGGCTCTTTCCCCGCGAGTCCGGACCCGGTCTGCCGCAGCCTGCGCGGGTTTGGAGTCTGCCCACCCACGAAGCCGATGGCGATTCCCTGGCCGCGCTGCTGCCCGCCGAAAAAATGGCTTGGTACGTCGCCGCCGTCCAACGTCAAGCCGAGCGGCGTCTGGCCGGTTGGGTGCAGGCCCGGCGGCCGTACGATCGTTACCGGCTGCTGCGGAATACGGATTTCCCTTTGCAGATTCACGTCGAGCAACCGCAGCAGGTGGGCGCCGACCGCTTGGCGGCCGCCGTCGCGGTCAACCATCTACGTGACCCCAATCGGTCGGCGATTGTCGTCGACGCCGGGACCGCCATCACCGTCGACCTCGTGTCTGCCGACGGGGTCTTCGAGGGGGGCGTGATCCTGCCGGGATTCCGTTTGACCACGAAAGCCTTGGCCGAGGGCACGGATCTTCTGCCTCACGTCGACCACGACCCCGCGGCCGACCCGCCGCCCGTGGTCGGCAAATCGACCGCCGCAGCCATCCGCAGCGGTCTGTTCTGGGGGCAAGTCGGCGCGGTCCGCGAGTTGACTCAGCGGATTGCCGGCGAACTGGCTTCCCCGCCTCAAGTATTCGTCGCCGGCGGGGATGCGGAGCGACTGGCCGCCTTTCTGCCGCAGGCGCGGGTTATCCCGGAATTAGTGTTGGCCGGCATCGTGTTGTGCGCGCCCGGCGGGGAATCGGACGGCGCGGGCCGCGGTTGATTCGCGGAATTCCTTGGTTGGCGTGGCGCCCGGCGGGGGCTATAATGCAAACACGTTATCGCCGGAACGAGGGCCATCGTCGATGAGCACACAAATTGCCAGCCGCACGCGTGCTGAGATCCAGTACCCTGACAGCGATGGGCAACCCATGGCCGACAACACCGTCCAATTCCGCTGGATCGTCAGGCTGCAGGGCGGCCTCGATGCGCTGTTTCGAGATGATCCCAACGTGTTCGTCGCGGGAGATCTGCTGTGGTATCCCGTCGAGGGCAACAATACGCTGCGGGCGGCGCCGGACGTCATGGTCGTCTTTGGTCGTCCCAAGGGCGACCGCGGATCCTATCGGCAATGGGAAGAAGGCGATGTCGCGCCGCAAGTCGTGTTTGAGATCCTTTCGCCGGGAAATCGCCCGGCCGAAACGATCCGCAAGTTCCGCTTCTATGAACGTTTTGGCGTGGAAGAATTCTACCTGTTCGACCCCGACACGCAATTGCTCGAAGGCTGGTTCCGCGAAGGCGGTTCCTTGACCGAGATCGAGCAGGTAGATGGCTGGACCAGTCCCCGCCTGGGAGTGCGATTCGACCTGTCCCGCGGCGAGTTGCAGGTTCTGCGACCCGATGGCCGGCCGCTGGCCACCTACGTCGAACTCGCGGCCCAGGCCGAACAGGAGCGGCAGCGTGCCGAACAGGAGCGGCAGCGAAACGAACGCTTGGTCGCCCAGTTGCGAGCGGCGGGAATCGAGCCTGCATCGTGACGTCTTCTGCCGCCGTCGCCGCGCGGCCGGCGGCCGGGCAAGTGCCAACTCGCGTCTTCCAAACGTGTGCAGGAAGACAAGATCTCGTGAAACGGCAACACGTACAGCCCGCTTCGAGCCGCGGTTCACGGCTCCCGCGGAAAGTGACGCTCGACGATGGCATCGAACTTGTCCGGCGTCCCCGCCTGGGCAATGGCGGTCCGGAAGTGCCGGGCGCCGGGCCGGCCCTGGGCATAACAGCAGGCATACTTCCGCATCAGCATCGTCCCTCTCTCGTCGCCGAACCGCTGGAGCACTAACCGGAAGTGACGCAACAGAATCTCCCGCTGCTCGTCCAGCGACGGTTCGGGCGGCACCGGCTCGCCGCGGATCGCCGCCCGGACCTGGCGGAACAGCCACGGCCGGCCCAGCGCCGCGCGGGCGATCATCGCGCCGTCTACCCCGTAGTGCCGCAGCGCGTACACCACTTTGTCGGCCGAATCCAAATCGCCGTTGCCGATCAGCGGCATGCGCTGCAAATGCGGCTTGACGGCGGCGATCTGGTCCCAGTCCGCGTGGCCTTTGAAGTAGTCCTGGGCGACGCGCCCATGCACCGTGAGCGCGGCGGCGCCGGCGGCTTCGACCACCTGGGCGATTTCGATGGCGCGGATTTCTTCGCGGGTGCAACCCAAGCGGATCTTGGCCGTCACCGGCGTCGGAGCGCAGGCCTGGACAACGCGGGCGACGATCGCCCCGATTCGCTCGGGAAACCGCAGCAGGTACGACCCGCTTTGAGCTTTCTCGCTCACGTCGCGCACCGGACAGCCGAAGTTGATGTCCACGACGCTCACCCGGTATTCGTGGGCCAGCCGCGCGCCCACTCGCGCCAGCGTGTCCGGATTGTTGTCCCAGATCTGGACGGCCAGCGGCCGCGGCTCATCCCGCACGCCCCACAGCCGGTCCGGATGCTCCAAGTCGTGGTCGTCCAGCCAGGCGAACCCCCGCGCGCAGACCATCTCGGTCGCCAATAACCCCGCCCCGCCGAACTCCCGCACGATTTGCCGGAACGCATAATTCGTGAACCCCGCCATCGGCGCCTGCAGCACCGGCGGATCCACGACCACGGGGCCGATTCGCAGCGGTTCGATTTTCGTCGCCAGGTTGGGTTGATTGGGATTCACGGTCGGCGCGCTCCTCTCGCGCATCGTGCGGGACAGCAGCCTTTGCGCCAAGGGGGCAGCCGGCTCACGTTTGCGAACCGCGCAAAGGGCCGGGGCGTCTAAATCAGCGACTGCAAGCTTGTCAGCCCGACCGGCTCGCGGCACGTGTACGGTTCCCCGTACGCCACGCCGATCGTCTTGCCCCAGTAGGCCGCCTCGTCGCGCAGACGGTCCAGGAACGTCGGCGGTTCATCCGGCCGGCCCTCGATGAACTGGCTGTGATAGCAGCGGATGGCGGCCAGCTTGCGGTCCCAGCACGCGCTGATGTCCAACACGAAGGCCGGCTGGGGAGCCAGCTTCAAGTGGACGCAGTAGTAGTAATAGATCCGCTGCGGGTGATGGGGCTGACCGGCCAGCTCGCATTTGGTCAGCTTGGCCCAGAATCGGGCCGCTTCGATCAACTGTGTCGCGGCGACGTGGTCGGGGTGGGCGTCGACCCAGTGCGGCGCAAACAGCCAGCGCGGCCGGACCTCGCGAATCACCTCCGCCAACCGTCGGCGGGCGTCCAGGGTCGGTTCCAGACTGCGATTGGGCAAGCCCAGGTTCCGCCGCCAGTCCAATCCCAGGACCTCCGTGGCCGCCGCCGTCTCGCGGGCCCGCTGCTCCGGCGAACCGTACGGCGTCGGCTCGCCGTCAGTCAAATCCAGCACCCCCACGCGCATCCCTTCCGCCCGCAGCTTCAACAGGGCCCCGGCCGCGCCCAGCTCGGCGTCGTCCGGGTGCGGGGCGATCACCAGCACGTCCAGCGACAAGGGGGACGGCCCAGGGTCAGGAGCGGAATCCGGCAAAGGAGCGGTTGGGCTTGGGTTCATGTTCCTGCGGCCTCTGCGGCACTGGCGAGAAGGGCGGACCGTGGACGGGCAATGCCTTGCCCGACAGCTGCTATCATGCCCGCCGCCGCTGTTTCGTTCAACTGGCCTGGACTTGTCCGCCCGGTTTTGAGACAGTTCCGGCGCGGCTTGCGCTGGCCACGGCCGCACGTCATGACGGACGATGCTAGCACCCAGGATTCCTCCACTTCTGGTCCCCTCCGATTGCCATGTTTCCGCAACTCTTCAACCCGATTCGTAAGTCGCTGCAATTCGCCTCGGTGGCGTTGGGGCTGGCCTTGCTGGGGCTGGCGGGCTGCACTTCATTGGGGCCGCAGCCCCCGATCGAGCCGGCCGACCCGGAGCCCAGCGTGGGCGAGTCCTTCCGCAAGCCGGGGCCTCCCGGCCAGATGCTCGGGATCGACGACCGGGCGCGGGAAATCGAACGGAATCTGGGAGTGCGTTGAAGACGTCATGTCAAATCGGCTTGCCCTCGAAACCAGTCCCTATCTGCTGCAGCACAAGGACAACGCCGTCGATTGGTATCCGTGGGGTTCAGACGCGCTGACGCGGGCGAGAGCGGAGCAGAAACCGATCTTCCTGTCGATCGGTTATGCGGCCTGCCACTGGTGCCACGTGATGGAGCACGAGAGCTTCGACAATCCGGAGATTGCCGCATTTCTGAACGCGCGCTTCATCTGCATCAAGGTCGATCGGGAAGAACGGCCGGACCTGGACCAGATCTACATGACGGCGGTCCAAGTCATGACTCGGCACGGCGGCTGGCCGATGTCCGTGTTCCTGACGCCGGACTTACAGCCCTTCTACGGCGGGACGTACTGGCCGCCGTACGCGCGGATGGGCATGCCGGGGTTCATCCAGGTCATCCAGGCGGTCGATGAACTGTGGCGGACGCGGCGCAGCGAGGCTGTCCAGCAGGCGGCGCAGCTGACTCAGTTTCTGCAGCAATCCGGCGTGCCGGAAGCGGACGATGTCGTTGTCGGCCCGCCGTTGTTCCAGGAGGCGGTCGGGCAACTCGCGCGCGAATTCGATGCGGTCCACGGCGGGTTCGGCTCGAAGCCCAAGTTCCCGCACGCGATGGCGCTGCAATTCTTGCTGCGGATGTGGCGGCGGACGGGGCGCGACGGCCTGCTGCAGATGGTGCAGCGGAACCTGGACAAGATGGCGCACGGCGGAATCTACGATCATTTGGGCGGCGGTTTTGCCCGCTATTCGGTCGATGAACGCTGGCTGGTGCCGCACTTCGAGAAGATGCTGTACGACAACGCCTTGCTCGCGGCCACGTACCTGGACGCCTACCTGGCCACCGGCCGCGCCACGTATCGCCGCGTGGCTCGCGAGACGCTGGACTACGTGCTGAACTACTTGACCGACGCGGCCGGCGGCTTCCACAGCTCCGAAGACGCCGACAGCGAAGGCGAGGAGGGCAAGTTCTACGTCTGGACGCCGGCGGAGATCCACCAACGGCTCGGCCGCGAACGCGGCGCGCGTTTCTGCGACGTGTACGACGTGACCGAGGCCGGCAATTTCGAGGGTCGCAGCATTCTGAATCTTCCCCGGACGATCCAGGAGTATGCCCAGCTGACAGGTCGGGACCCGGACGATCTGCAGGCGGAATTGGACGACTCCCGGCGGCGACTGCTTGCCGCCCGCGATCGCCGGGTGCGGCCGGGCAAGGACGACAAGGTGCTGCTTAGCTGGAACGCGCTGATGATCGAACCGCTGGCCAGGGCGGCCGCCGCGTTCGACGAGCCGAGATACGAGGACGCAGCCGTGCGCGCGGCCGAGTTCATCCTGCGCGAAATGCAGCGCCCGGACGGCCGCCTGCTGCACACCTGGCGCGGCGGGCAGGCGAAGCTGGCTGCCTATCTGGACGACTATGCGTTCCTCATCCAAGCGCTGGTGACGCTGTACGAAACCCAGTTCGACGAGCGGTGGATGGAGGCAGCCGTACGGCTGGCAGATCTGGTCCTGGACCATTTCGCGGACCCGCAGCAAGCCGGCTTCTTCTACACGGCGGACGATCACGAGCAGCTGATCGCGAGAACCAAGGACTTCTACGAGAGCAGCGTTCCCAGCGGCAATGCGGTCGCGGCCGCGGCGCTGCTGCGGCTGGGCAAATTGTGCGGCCGCAGCGATTATCTGCAGGCGGCTCACGGGACGGTCACCGCGGCCGCGGGACTGATGCGACGCGCGCCGTCGGCCGTCGGCCAGATGCTCGCGGCGGCGGAAATGCTGCTGGGCCCCCTGCCGGAAATTGCGATCGTCGGCGATCCCTCCCGCGGAGATACGGCGGCCGTGCTGAGCGATCTGCGGCGGCGCTATCTGCCGAATCGAACCCTGGCGTGCCGTGTTCCCGGACACGAGGGCGACTCGGGGCCTTTGGCGGCCTTGTTCCAGGGCAAGTCGCTGTGCGGGCCGGAGCCGACGGTCTACGTGTGCGAGAACTTCGCCTGCCAAGCGCCGGTCACAGGCCGCCAAGCTGCCATCGGCTTGTGGGACCGCCTGGGACGCGGGGAAAGCGTTTGAACGGGAATGGGACTGGCCGACAAGAGAATCGGGGCAGGAAAAGGCCGAAGGGGTCTTTTTCATCTGCCCGCGTATTTCCGCCAGCTCCGTTCTCGAAACGAGTCCACTACTCCCGGTCGAAGACGAATTTCACCTGGCCGTCGAGCACCTTCAGCCGCGCCGAAAATGCCTTGCCGGCCTTGGATTGAAAGCCTTCCAGCAGCGGCGTCTCGCCGCGGTCGAGCAGTGTCTTGGCGGTACGGGCGGTGATCCGTTTGCCGGCGATCGTCTTCCAGATCACGAACCGGCATTGGCCGTTGCTGCAACTGTAAGACTTCGGCCGCTCGCGCACCTCCGCCGCGCACAGGGGGCATGATCCCAGAACGGCCGGCGCAGCGGAGTCCGGTTCCGCCCCCGCCCCCGCCGCGGGCTCCGTCCGTGCCCGGCCCCGGCCCGACTTCGAGCGGCCGCGGAACGACTTCTGCGCCGACCGCTGCCGCCGGCCTGGCAGCTGCTGCGACTTGCTCGGCACCGGAATCTCGGCCACTTGACCTGCGGCGGTCAGCGTCAGGATCACCTCGTGGCCCTCGACGCGCATCGGCTGCATCAGCACGCGCTGCTGCAGCAACTGCCGGATGTCCGCGGCGGTGAGCGTCTGGTCTTTGTATTCGGGCCAGAGCACGAACGGACAGCCGTCGCGCCAGCCGGAGCAACCGAAGCCTCGATTGCCCTGGATCACCGGCTTGCCGCACCGCGGACAGTCGCCGAAGTGCGATTGATCCACGGCCGCTCCGCCCGCGCGCGACACGATCCGCCGCGTGTATTCGGCGATCTCTGCCATGAACCGCTGCGGATCGAGCCGGCCGGATTCGATCTGGCGGAGCTTGCCTTCCCACTGGCCGGTCAACTCGGGCGATTTGAGTTCCGGGTCTTCCACCACGGCGATCAGATAGCGGCCCAAGTCGGTGGCGGCCAGCGTTTTCTTCCGGCGTTCGATGTACTTGCGCTTGAGCAGCGTCTCGATAATCGCCGCCCGCGTGGCCGGTGTGCCGAGGCCTTTCTCCTTGAGGACTTCCCGCAGTTGCTCGTCGTTCACCAGCTTGCCGGCGGTTTCCATCGCGCCCAGCAGGGTGTTCTCCGTATACGGCTTGGGGGGCGTCGTCTCGCCGCGTTTCAGCGACGGTTCGTGCGGGCCGCGTTCGCCCGGCGTGAACGGCGGCAGGGCTTGCGATTGGTCTTCCTCGCCGTTCTCCTGGTCGTGCTTGCCGCGCGGATACAGGGCGGTCCAGCCGGGCTCGATCACGCGGTAGCCCTTGGCCCGGAACGGCACTTCGTTGCTCACGGCGTGGACCGTTGTCACTTCTTTTTCGCACGCTGGATAGAAGGCGGCGATCAGTCGCGTGACGACCGCGTCGAAGACCTTCTGCTCCGCCCCGGCGAGCGGGCCGGGCAGGCTGCCGGTCGGGATCATGGCGTGATGGTCGCTCACCTTGCGGTCGTCGATGATCCGGCCGGTGAACCGCAACGACGACAGGTCCAGGCGGTCGATGTCCGCCTGCCGAATGGCCTGCAGGCTGCGGAAAATCTCGGGAATTTCCCGCTTCATGTCGCTGCCCAGATACCGCGAATCCGTGCGCGGGTAGGTGATCAGCTTTCGTTCGTACAGCGCCTGGGCGGCGGCCAGCGTGTCGGCGGCGGACAGTCCGTAACGGCGGTTCAGGTCCCGCTGGAGTTCCGTCAAGTCGTACAGTTGCGGCGGCTGGGAACGCTCTCGCTGGCGGTCGATCTTGGTGACCGTCAGCAGTTGGCCGAGGACCCGATCCAGCATGGCTTGCGCTGCGGCTTGCGCCTGGAATCGATCGCCCGCGAAGCGGAACAGAGTTTCGCGATAGCGGGTCAGCAGTTCCCAGAACGGCTCCGGCCGGAAAGTGCGGATCTCGTCGTCCCGCTGGACAATCAGGGCCAGCACGGGCGTCTGCACGCGGCCCACGCTCCACAGGATGCCGTCCGCCCCGAAGCGGACCGTGTAGTTCCGCGTGCCGTTCAGGCCGACGATCCAATCGGCCTCGCCGCGGCACTTGGCCGCCGCGTACAGACGGTCGTAGTCGCCGCCCGGCTTCAGCTGCCGGAAGGCGTCGTCGATGGCGCGGCGGGTGAGCGAGCTGAGCCACAACCGCCGGACAGGCTTGCCCTTGCAGCCGGTCATCGTCAGCACGTAGCGAAAGATCAACTCGCCTTCGCGGCCGGCGTCCGTCGCACAGATGATCTCGGTCGCGGCGTGGAACAATTGCTTCACCACCGCGAACTGCTGGCGGGCGTGCTTCTCCGGAACCAGCTTCAATTCGAACCGCTCCGGAATGAACGGCAGCCGCTCCAGCGACCATTTCTTCAGCGCCGGGTCGTACTCGTCGGGCTCCTTCAACGTCACCAAATGGCCGAACGTCCAGGTCACCTGATAGCCGTTGCCTTCCAGGTAGCCGTCGCGGCGCGACTGGGCGCCCAGGAAGGCCGCGATTTCGCGCGCGACCGATGGTTTTTCCGCCAACACAACTTTCACGACGGCAAGTCCTTTTCAGGGGGCAAAGGAACCTCGATCCTTCACGGGCGGTCGTAGCGGCCGAATTCCTCCGCCAGTTCGCTCAACGAAACCAACCGCTGCGGCGACACGCGAGGCGCGACGGAACACGCGGAAGACAGGATGTATCCGGAGCCCGGCTTGCCGATCCGCAGCCGGTCCAGAACGGCTTGCCGAAACCGCGCGTCGTCGGCGTACAGCATCTCGTTTACGGCGTCCAGGTTGCCCTTGAAGAACAGCCGCCGGCCGAATTCCGCCTTGGCCTGAGCGAGATCGACCGTGCCCAGCGGCGGCGGGTCCAACGTGTCGATCCCATCCAGGCCCGTCTCGGCCATCAGGTCCAGCCGGTCGCCGATCGCGCCGCAGGTGTGCGTGTACGCGGGCAGCCCGAACTCGTGGATCGCCTGGACGACGCGTTGCTCGTACGGCGCCACGAACTCCCGATACATGCCGCGGCTGATGAACCCGGCGCCGGCGAACGCCGAACTGATCAGGATCGCGTCCGGTTGCTGGGGAGCATAACAGCGCACCATCGCCGTGACGATCCGGGTAAACCGCTCCAGCAACTGATGACACAGTTCCGGCGCGTCGATCAGGGCCATCAGCGCCGGCTGGTAACCGAATAATTCCAGCAGGTGGGTCAGGGGCGAGAAGACTTCCATGTGGACCGACACGTCGGGGCACGCGGCGCGCGCCGCCCGCAGTCCGCCCGTCAGCCAGTCGGGATAGGCGGCCGGATCGCCCAGGTCGGCCTCGGCGGGCACGTCGAACAAGCCGGGCGCGTGCCAGGTGTTCCAGACGTAGCCCGATATCCGGTACGTCGCCGGGTCCGCCGGATCGGTCCGGGCGGCGTCGGCCCGCGGCAGATCGCTGCCGTCGGCCGCCGTCGTGTGCCCGTTGTCGTCGGGCGGGAACGAGGTCACCAGGCCGTCCTTCCAGACCAGCACCTGCCGGTCGCCGTCCCGCCGCTGGCTGTTCAGCCAGCGACGCCAGTCCGTCGGGCGGCCGGGCACGTTGATCAAAAACCCGTCGAACCTGTACCGCCGCTGAAACTCGCTCAGCGTCCGCACGAACACTTCGCTGTCGAACCAGATCTCCGCCGGATCGTGCTCGCTGTGCAAGAAGTAATGGCCCAGGGCCAGTTGGCACATCACCGGCACGCGATCGGGAATCTCGTGCCGCATCGCCGCCGCCACTCGCTCGCGTGAATTCATCGATCCGCCTCCCGGTTCCGCAAGAAACGCACCTGGGCACAATACCGCCGGTCCGCTCCCAAATCAATGGCTTCCGAACCAGCCGCGTCAGGAACGAACGAGCCGGACGCTGGCCGGGCCAGTCAGCGGGCGACTTCTTGGCCAACAGTGCTCGTGGCGTGCGACCACCAGAGCCCGCTCGCCCCCTTCCTCCTTCGTCAGCACGCTGCTCGCCAGCGTGGAACGATGTTCAAGACCAGACGGTCCCGCGCGCCGTCATCCTCCCTCAAGAGTTGCGGGATCGTCTTGCTGGTGGGGCTGTCTTTCGGGCCATCTCAGGCGGTGAGCGGCATTTTGGCAGCGACGCGCAGGGTGTTGTCCGTGCGGCGTGAAGAATGGCTTTCAGGCCTTCACCGAAGTCTTTTCCAAGACACACGTTGCGCACAGCGCCACCGGCTCGGTTGAGACCGGTAGTTTCCTTTGTCCGGAAGTTCCTGTACACTACGGCGAAAGCGATCATCGAGTCACCGCCGGCCCCCTGTTTGACGAGCCGTAGAAGTGCCTCGATTCCTCTGCTTTCTTCTAGTAGCCTGTTGAAAAAAAGAGGCTTGGCTCCGAGCTGCGTTGGAAGACCCCAAGGAAAAACGACTGCCGCAAGGTGCCTGTCCCCCTTTTTCGCCGTCCCCCTGTTTTCAACAGGCTGCCAGTGGTTACCCATGTCCACCTGCCCAGGAGACGCAACCGGTTGTGTTCAATCTGCTGCCGAAAGATACCGCGTTTTTTGATCTGTTCGAGGCGCTTGCGGAGCATGTGCTGAGCGGGGCCAAGTGCCTGACCGAACTGGCGGCCCAGTTTCCTGCGATCAAGGGAATCATCCAGCGGATCCGCGACGCGGAGCACGCGGCCGACGACCTGGCGCACCAAGCGCTGGACCGCCTGGACCGGACCTTCATCACGCCCTTTGACCGCGAGGACATCCACGAACTGGTCGGCGGGCTGGACGACATCATCGACGAAATCGACGCCCTGGCCAAGCGGTTTCCCATGTACCACGCCAACCACATGGAGCCCCTGTTCATCAAGCAGACGCACGTGCTGGTCGCGGCCGCTACGGCGGTCCGCGACGCGGTGCATCGGCTGCGCAAGACGCACCGGCTGACGGACCTGAGCGTCCAACTGATCGAGATTCACCGCCTGGAAAACGAAGGCGACGACAACCACCAGGCCGCCGTGTCGCACCTGTTCGAGGGCGGTGTGGAGCCGTTGGAGGTCTTCAAGTGGATGGACCTGTTTGGACGCGTCGAAAAGGCCATCGACAAGTGTGAAGACGTGAGCAACACGCTGGAGCGGATCTCGCTGAAAAACGGCTGAACGCCGTCACAGACCGTGAGGAAGTCGCCCAGTCGAATGACGAAAACCGAAGCGAATTCAGAGCGGGAAATTCCGATGTTCAAGACTCTGCCGGTCGGATCAGGTAAGTGCCAGGGGACCGTTTCGTTCGTTTTGAGGATTCCGGATTTCGATTTCCGGTTTGTTGTAGATGTTGTGCCGCGGAGTTCGGATTTTCAGGATGCTCGCCATTCCACAACCTGCCGCTAACAAGCCGAACACCTTCGCTGACCCCGGCCACTCCTATGGACCTCCTCGCTGACGCCCCGTGGACGCTGATCGCCGCCGACGCCGGTTCCGTGCCGTCCAGCTTGGGCACGGGAACGCTGGTCGTCGTCCTGGTCACGGTCCTCGTGGCGCTCGTCTTTGATTTCCTGAACGGCTTTCACGACGCGGCCAACTCGATCGCCACCGTGGTCTCGACCCGCGTCCTGTCGCCGCGGCTGGCGGTGGCGTGGGCGGCGTTCTTCAACTTTGCCGCGGCCTTCCTGTTCGGCACCCACGTGGCCAAAACGATCGGCACCGGCCTGGTCGAAACGTCGCTGATCGACGTCTACGTCGTGTGCGGCGGCCTGCTGGGGGCGATTGCCTGGAACATCATCACTTGGCTGCTGGGGCTGCCCACCAGTTCGTCGCATGCGCTGGTCGCCGGCATCGCCGGGGCCGCGATCGCCAAGGGGGGCTTCACCGTGCTGATCATGCACGGCTGGGTGCTGATCCTGTTGGGCATCGTCCTGTCCCCCGCCTTCGGTTTCGTCCTGGGCTCAGCCAATCTGGTCCTGGTGGCGTGGCTGTTCCGCGGCGCGACGCCGCACAGGGTGGACCGTTTGTTCCGCCGGCTGCAACTGGTGTCGGCCGCCTTGTACAGTCTGGGCCACGGCGGCAACGACGCCCAGAAGACGATGGGGATCATCGTGTTGCTGCTGACTGCGGCCGGCCTGGATCAGTGGACGACGTGGGGCCAGGTCCACCTGTTCGGCCTGGATCATGCCTACGGAATGCCCATCATCCTGTCGTGCCATTTCGCCATCGCCATGGGCACCATGTTCGGCGGCTGGCGAATCGTGAAAACGGTGGGGTCCAGCATTACGCGGCTGCAGCCGGTGGGCGGCTTCTGCGCCGAAACGGCCGCCGCCGTGGCCATCATGGGCTTTACCAAGGTCGGCGGCGTGCCCATCTCGACCACGCACGCCATCACCGGCGCCATCCTGGGCGTGGGCAGCACGCGGCGCGTCCGCAGCGTCCGCTGGATCTGGGGCGAACGGATCGTGCTGGCCTGGATTCTGACCATCCCCTGCTCTGCCTTCATCGGCATGGTCTGCTACGTGCTCATGCACTGGCTGATCGAGCCGTGGATCTGAAACAGACGCTGGGGTCAGGCGTACAGAATTCAGTTTTCGCGGCCTATCGTCCAGCCATCTGGACAGTCTCGTCCCCGCGAAAATTGAATTCTGTACGCCTGACCCCAGCTACGACAGCTGAGATCAACACTCGATCGTTCGGATTTTTTTCGCTCGAAACGCTCACGCCGCCAGGTCGCCGAGGCGCGGGTTGCGGTACAGGACTTCGGCCAGCAAGGCGGGCGAGCCGCGGTGGCCGTGGGGGCGTTCGCGGTGCCAGTCGCGGTGGGTGGGGACGTGGTCGTCGTACAGCGGCCACGGGTCGAAGGGGTTGAAGCCCAGGACGCGAATCAGGCGACTGGAGTCCATCGTCACGTTTCCGGCCCGTGGCGGGATCGGGCCGGCTTCAAAGCGCGAGCAGGTGAGCAAATGGTCCGGATCGTAGCCGCCGATGCGGTTGACGACTTGGGCAATTTCGTACAGGCTCAACTGCCGCGGCCCGCCGGCGTGGTACAGGCCCGACAACCGGCTGGACAAAAGGGCTTGGAACAGCCGGTTCATGCAGTCGGTGTACGTCGGCGTGCGAATCTCGTCGTAGTACAGCGTCGCGGGCCGCGATTTCTGAAACCGCGATTGGATCCAGTCGATCGCCCCGGCGTGGCCATTCGAACTGATGCCCATCGGCAGCGAGATCCGCAGCACGGCCGCATCCGGCCGGCGAGCCAGGATCAGCTGCTCGGCATGCGACATCGTCTTGCCGTAAATCGTCACCGGGTCGGGCGGGTCGTGCTCGAGGTACCCGCCGCTGCCGATGCCGGAGTAAACCAAATCGACCGACAAATGGATCAGGCGGACATCCGCGTCCCCGATCGTTTCCAGCAAGTTGTCGACGCCCGCCACATTCACCCGCCAAGCCAGCCAGGGATCGAGTTCGCACGATTTCAGTTTGCAGGTGCCCTCGCAACTGAGCACTGAAGCAAACTGGTAGCGGTCGAACAAACGCTGCATGGTGTCCGCGTCGTAGATGTCGCAGGCTTCGATGGCCGGGCCCGACAGCAACACGTTGTCCGCCCGCCGCGTGCCGATCACGCGGCCCGGATACCGCCGGTGGAAGTAATCGAAAGCATTGTAGCCGGCCACACCGGCAATGCCTGTGATCAACAACGGCAACGGAGGATCGGGCAGGGGAAGCCAGCGAGACATGGCATTCGACGAACCGTGAAACACGAAAAACGGTGTCGCGGAATCGAAACGGACGTGACAGCGGGATGCAATCCGATAGCAGCCTGTTGATACAAAGAGGACAGGCCGCCTCGCGGCGGTCGTTTTTCCTCGCGTGTCTCCAGCGCAGCTCGGAGCCAGTCCCCCTTTTTTCGACAGGTTGACAAGCCAGAATTGAAGAGCTACCCGGCCAGGACTTGAACCTGGAATGAGGGAGCCAAAATCC
>JAAYYU010000020.1 GCA_012515235.1 Candidatus Anammoximicrobium sp. | reverse complement strand
TCACCCCGTGGCTGCCGGTCTATTTGCAGAGCGGCCGAATCCGAGTCGGGGCGGTCCTGAACGAAACGGCGCCGGTCGTTTTCACGTGGCAGCCGGAGGGCGGCCCGACGGTGCTGACTACGTCGATGATGGAAGCCGCCGGCTTGCCGTTGCCGCCGGCTGAGACGGCCGTCCCGTGGCCGGTTGGAACCGGACGCCTGGTCTCGGCTCGACGCGGCGTCGTGCCGGCGATCCGTTTCGGGCGGGTCCTGCTGCGGGACGTGCCCGTGTATGTCCTGGGCGCTGACGGCGAAGACTTGGGCGCAAGGATCAGCCCCGACGCTTTCAGCGACCAAGCCGTCACGGTCGAACTCGAACGTCTGCGGCTGGCGATCCAGCCAAAGTAGGCGGTGCGAGCCGGAAAGCGACAAATATTGGTTGTGCAGGGTCTCTCGCCGTAAGGCTTTGCGCCGATCGGCATGACTCGGGCGACGTTCGTTGTCGTCCCAGGGGGAGTCGTGACGGTCGTAGATTCCCGCCCCTTCCACCTTTGGGCCATAGCGTCTGGTCGGCGAATCATCCACGGCGAACAGGACGCGATCGCCCTGGCTCAGCCGAACCAGCAACAACCCCAGCAGTCGCAGGGCACGTTCTTTGGCCTTGCGTCCCAGGGGCTGCAGGAAGTAATATAATAGTCGCTAAAGTCGTCACTCACCCGACGGCACGGAGCCACGTGGTGAGGGTTCGTCGGCCAGTCGCGAACACGATCCCCATGATGATCACAGACAACCGCCAGCGATTTCAACCGTGCAATCCGGCGGCGAGCCAAGCGACCCACTGCTGACATTCGCTCGGCGGCTGATACGGAACCATCCTTGGTTCTCCTGTTCAATAAAGGTGCGGCATACACCTGAACGGGAGAACCTTTTTTGCGCGCTTTGACGATTTCCACCAAGATCAAACTGGTTTTCTGTTTTCGGAAAGTGCAGGCAGTCGAAACACTTGTGGACAGAAACAAAAAACGACGTGCCCAAACACCTTGAGGTATTCGACCACGTCGGCTTACTCGTTAACGAGCCCCCCCAGCACCGCCGGGTTGCCCTTCACCTACTCATCCGACAACTGCGCATCGTCTTGCGGGCAAAACCGCGCAAGCGTTCATGCGCGCCCAATCGCCATTTTACGGATCGCGGCACAGAAAGCAATTGTGGACGGGTGGTTTCGCTTCTGGTATCCTAGGCCAGGAGGAACGCTGATTGACGTTCCGGCGACGTGCCGAAGGAAGACGCCATGGCAAAAATCCCGCATCGGATCTTTGAAATCTATGAGTCCCGCGATGAGGCGACCCGCGCCCTCACGCCGAGATTAGAAAAAATCGCGACTGAATCCAGCGCACCGGATTCGTGGGTCTTCAAGCATCTGACCGTCTCGCGGTCAGCGGGTGTGACACACGTCCAGTTCACGGAGGCCAAGGACTTCGGCGAAGAAACCATCGCTGGCCTCCGAGCGGATTTCGCGCAACTCGCAGATGCGTTGGGTATCGACAGTAAAGTCTTGGTGGACTTCACCGGGGTGGCGTTGTTTGACGCTGCTTTTATCGACGCGCTGGCCGTATTCGGCAAGAAGCTGCGGACCAAAGGCAGCAGGATTGCTTTGTGCTGCCTCGCTCCCGCCGCGCGCCAATTCTTCTTCGTGCCGGAGGACCGCAGGCGATAGGGAGCACCGTCAAGCGGACAACGTCACCTCCTTGCCCTGCCGCGAGGACGGTTCAGGACACGCGTGCAGGTAGCTCCGCAGGTAGCTCCGCAGGTCGGAGAGCTGGGCGGTGGCCAAGGCCACGCAGGCGTCCGCGCCGCCATCGTACAGACGGATCGCCCCGGTCCCCGGGTCCAGAATCCAGCCACAGGGAAAGACCACGCCGTTGACGTCTCCCTGGCGCTCGTACGGCTGCTCGGGCGCAAAGATCCATTCGTCGCTGCGCCGCAGAACCTGACAAGGATCCTCCAAGTCCAGCAAGGCCAATCCGAGACGATACAGACATCCCCCCGCCGTAACGCGCACGCCATGATCCAGGAGCCACCAACCCTCCGGTGTCTCCAGCGGCGGAGGGCTCAACCCGATCTTGTTGGCATCCCACCAGGAACCGCGCCGCGCGTTCAAGAGGATGTGGTGGTCGCCCCAATGCGTCAGGTCCGGCGAAAAAGAGAGCCAGACGTGGGCGCCCGAACTCCCCGTGGAAACCGGCCGATGAATCATTGCGTAGCGATTGCCAAAGCGGCGGGGGAAGATGGCGGCATCTTTGTCCTTGGGGGGGCATGACCGGGCCGAGCCGCGAGAACGTGACGAAGTCCTTGGTCTCGGCTAAGAAGACCAACGGTCCGCTGGGCGAGAAGGCCGTGTAGGCGATGATCCACTGGCCGCGGTCCTCGACCCAGGTCAGGCGTGCGTCTTCCACGCCCCACGCTTCCTCCGAATGATTCGCCAGATCGGAAGCGAAACTGGGCTGAGAGTCGATGTGCCAATTCGTCACGCCGTCGAGACTGCGAGCCACGCTCAGATGAGAATGGCCACGGCGGTCCTCGACGCGGACCAGCAGGACGGTTTCCACGCCCACCTGACACGCGCCGGCGTTGAAGACCGAATGGGCGGGGTAGGGCCAGTCTTGGGCCGCGAGGATCGGGTTGTCGCCGTGACGCCGAAACAACTCGGCGTACCGCTGATGGATTTTCGATTGTCGAAGCATGGCTGACTTCCTTTTCAGTAGTCAGTAGTCCGTGGTCCCAGGCTGTTCTGCCCATAAAACCAAGCGTGAGCCCGGCGAAAACTAGCCCGGTATTGCTCCTCGCCGAGCAACCCGAAGGCGGTGAGCGCGGCGTCGGCCATGGTGGCGGCCTCGACCGGTTGCTGATCGTACGGCGACTTGGCTTCCCCGTGGGGATACCAGTCGCGGTTGCCGACCGGCCAGAAGACCTTCTCGACCGTCGTCGTGCGGTCCAGGAAGGCGAACGAGGCCTTCGCCACGTCGAGAAATCCTTCCTCTGGCCAGCGTTCAGCGGCGATGAACATGGCCTGGGGTAACACCGCGTTGGCATAGGTCATTCGCGACTGGACCCGGCTCAACATGCGTTGCTCCGGGTGCTGGCACCAGGGTCAGGCAGGAACTCATGAAGCGTCTGCGGTCTACCGGCGGTCGCCCGTCCCTCGCGGACGTTTCACGTCGGGTCAAAGTCCCATTGGGCGATCAGCAATGGCAGGAATTGGAGGAGATCGCTTCGGAAGTATCGACACCCGAGTTTTCTCCGTCGGCTGGTCAGATTGCTAGTGTCATGATCACATTGTCGCTTCGCTCCCTTCGCGACGATCACGCCCGACGAAGGGGTTCGCCTTGATAGCACGCAACGACACAAAGAACGGCGTGGATCTTGCCTCCGCAGAGTTCGGTCGTTCGGTGTTCGAACGCGGGGCCGGGAGGCCCCGCTACACTGCACCAGCGCGACTGGCGTCAGCGGACACCATACTTCGCACCGGCACGCGACGTCCAGTTACCGGTGCCACTCGGGAGCCGCGAAACCGACGGCTTCTTCGAACGTTGCTTTGCGCCGAAAATCGGCCGGATTGTAGGTTGGAACGGCAGGATCGGGGTTGACCCACTGCGGATGTTGGCGGCCGAAGTAACTGCCGTAGAACTGGTAGTTGGTGTCCACCCAGCGGCACAGGATCATCAGTTCCCTTTGCGTCAGCATCCGCGAATGGTCGTCCGGGGCGTTCTTCGGATGCGTGGTATCCGTCAACACGTCGATCAGCGTGCTGGTGGGGCATCCGAGACTCCGGGGCGGCAGGTACGCGCCGTTATAATTGCCCCGGTCTCCCCACAGGAACGACGTGAATTCGGGAATCATCGGACCGGCCAGCAGCTTTTTGGACAACTCCTCGTAGGAGGTGTTGTAGAACAGCGTGACCTCGCCGGTCAGCCTCAGCCCGCCGGCCGGTTCGGTCGCCCCGTGGCACGAGACGCATTTGGCGTCGAAGATCGGTTGGATGTCGGTCGGGTAGTGAATCACCTGTCCCGCCCGGCCGTCGCCGCCGTTTTCGGCTCGATCACACGGCTGCGGCTGGGGAACGCTCGGCGCGCGCAGCAACGCCAGCGGCGTAGCCGTCGCGTGGGCCGTGGCGGTCCAGTTGGGTTGCCCGTGACAGCCCGTACAGGAACGCACCTCGCCGGGCGCGTAATTCACGTACGTCCGTTCCCGCTGGAGTTCCCGGAAGTTCTCATCCAGAGCCTGGAAGAAGATGTTGCGATCGGCCGGCACCACGAAGTGGGCGGACCCGTCTGCTTCCACGGGCACGACCCCCCACTGCACGCGCGGCCAGAGGGCCGCCTTCCAGCTGGAACTGCTCAGCGACGGCGTCCACCGTCGCCCGGTCGACCAGTAGCGGGGCAAGGCTTCGTTGATCCGCAACCATTTGACCTCGCCCTGCTCGACGCCTGCCATGCCTTGGTGAACATCCGTCAGGACGCAGAGTGCCTGACCGTTGGCAGCGTACTCCGGATCGCGCGACGGCTGCACGGCCGGCGGAACGCGCCGCGCGACCAGCGGCAGGGGATGCCAGCAGGAGAGCTTGGCGTCCGCGTGAACGAACCGATGACGTCCCCGGACATCGATCAGGTACAGGGCATAGGCGTTGGCAACGTTCTTGTAGTGGTCGGCCGGATTGACCTTGTAGGACACCAGGAACTCCCGCTCGCTGACCGGGAAGGGATGCGTGTACAGGTGGCCTTGCTGGCCGTTGCCGTCGTGGACATAGCCGCCCTCTTTGGTCAGGAACCACCAACCGGGTTCCTTGCGGCGCGGGATGAACACGTGCGGCGTGAGATTCACGACGGGAAAGCGGTCGTCCCACTGGACGTAACCCGCCTCGTCCGGATCGGCGCCCCGGCCCCGCACGCCCTTGCCGAAATCGACCAGCAGGATTGCTCCCAGGCAGCCGCCTTGCGGATAGTGGCAGGTCCCCACGCACACAAAGCGGTGGCTGCTGCCGGGCAGCGGTTGCGGGTACATGTAGACGGTCGTGTCGTCGTCGGCCAGGCCGTACAGTTCCTGCGGGCGGCGGCCATCGGGATTCATGCTCCAGACGGTTTTGGCCACCCGCGCGCCCTTGTCGATGTATTCCCAGCGGTGGTACATGACCCGGCCGTCATCCAGAACCAACGGACAGAATTCGCTGACAGGACTGCGGCTGAGCTGTTCGACGTGCGAGCCGTCGGAGTCCATGCGGTGCAGCACCGGGGCCACCAGGGACCCCGAGCCGCCGCAGAGCACGGTGTGTTCGCTGCGGGTCGAGGAGAAGATGATCTTCCCGTCCTGCAGATAGCACGGATGAATGTCGTCGGTGTGCCACGACGGATGCCAGCGGGCCGCCTTCTGGGTCTCGTCCGGCGGCGGGAACGAGATCTGCCGCAAGCCCGTGCCGTCGATGTTTACTTCCCAAATACGGAACCCGGAGCCGGGGTCCTGGCGGAAATCGAAGATGACCCTCCGGGCGTCAAACGACAGACTGATCTTGCCGATGAAGCCTTTCCCCCCGGGCAGACCGGCGGCTGTGACCACCGGCCGTTCGGTCCGCGTCCGCAGGTTGTAGAGGTAGATGCCGTTGTCGGGCACAAACCGGTCTGGACTGGTGCCGTTGTTGATGTCCGTGTAGTAGTGATCCGACGAGTAAGGCTTGCGTTTGACGAACACCAGTTCGTCGAAGCCCAGTTCGTCCGGATCGACGCTCGCCGCCGGCGGCGAGCCCGCGCCGGTCAGCGAGGCGCTCGGCAGCGGTAACGCCGGTTTGTCGTCGGCTCTTGCCGTGAGGGCGGCCACCCCCGCAACAGTCGCGGCCAGCGTGAGGGACAGTACGGCTGTACGTGAAACAGATCTTCGGCCCGGCATGGCTTCTCCTCTTCAAAACGGGGAAGGCAGGCAGGTCACACTCGCAAGCGGGAGACGCCGTACCGGCGGGCCATCCCTCAGGGCAATACGGAGCATCATTTTACCCGACCGTACCGCGAAAAGCCAGATAGGGGGCTTGGTGGGGACCACCGACCGAGTGAAGCAACCGCTTGGGAACGCTGGCCGGGTAGTCAGGCAAGACGAATCGGACAATCATGGACTGTTGGCTGGGTTGCCCCAGCCAAGAACGCGGACTTGGCGAGGTTCGCCGCTGGGCTGGCGCGGACAGTGCATCGTGCAAAGCGGAGGCATCCATGATCACGGCGGCGTATCCTCACATCGAATCGGCGGCCGAAGGCGTTCCGATCATCGCCGGCACCAAGACCAAGGTAGTGGAAGTGGTCCTGGACCGGTTGGCCCATCACTGGGACGCCGATGAGATCCAACGGCAACACCCTCACTTGACGCTCGCGCAGATTTACGCTGCCCTCGCCTACTACCACGATCACCAAGACGAAATCGACCGCGAGATTGACGAGCGACTGGAGCACGTCGATCGCGTTGCTGCCAGTCAACCGCCATCGATCGTGCGAGCCAGACTCAAGATGCTAGGGAAACTTCCGTAAGTCTGGCGTTTTACATGGATCCGCACGTCCCAGCCGCGGTCACCCGAGGGTTGCGGCGTCGCGGAATCGATGTCCTGACGACGGAAGAGGATCAGGCCGCGGACTGGGACGACGAAGAGATTCTTGCCCGCGCGACCGGTCTCGGCCGGATCGTCTTCACCCAGGATGACGACTTTCTATCGATCGGTCGTCGCGGGCAGGTTTCCGGCCGCGAGTTCAGCGAAATTTTGTACGCACACCAACTCCGAATCACGGTCGGCCAGGCGATAGCGGACCTGGCGTTGGTTGCTAAGATCATGACCCCGGAGGAGATGAAGAACCGCATCGAGTTCTTGCCTCTGCGGTGAGCCGCGTCTCGTTTTTCCAGGGTGTCCCGCGACGTGGCGGCGACGGAAAGGCCCGCCGGGCTGCCACGTCACTCACGCATCGCTCGCCTGCGTGTCGTACGCCGATTCCACGATCACCTCACACGGCGGCAGGGATTCCAGCAGGATCTGGCCGTAGCGCTTGGTCCGCACTCGCGGGTCCAGCAGCACGACGATGCCGCGGTCCTGCTGGGTGCGGATCAGGCGGCCGAAGCCTTGCTTGAGCCTGATCGCCGCTTCCGGCACCTGGTAGTCCATGAACGGATTGCCGCCGCGGCAGCGGATGGCTTCCAGGCGGGCCTGCAACAGCGGCTGGTCCGGCACGCTGAACGGCAGCTTGGTGATGATCACGTTCTGCAACGCCTCGCCCGGCACGTCGACGCCCTGCCAGAAGCTGTCCGCGCCGAACAAGACCGAACGGGGATCGGCCTTGAACCGCTCCAACATCTCGTGCCGCGGCAGCCCGTCGGCTTGGGAGTACAAGGCCAGATTCTGTTCGCTCAGCCAGGCCGTCAACTGGCTGGCGGCGAGGCGCATCATGTCGTAGCTGGTGAACAGCACAAACGCCCGGCCATCGGTGCGGGCGATGTAGCGGCGGATCAGTGCGATGCAGCGGGCGTCGAATTGCTTGCGATCCTGCGTCGGGTCGGGCATGTCGTCCACCAGGATCAGTTTGACCTGCTGGTGATAGTTGAACGGGCTGCCCAGCCGGATCGTATCCGCCTTCGTCAGGCCGACTCGCGATCTAAAGAACTCGAACGAACCCTGCCGGCCCACGGCCAGTGTGGCGCTGGTCATGATCACGCTGTGGATCGGCTCGAACAACTCCTGGCGGAGCACCGACCCGATGTCGATCGGAGCGGCCTCCAGGCGGATCTGCGGCCGGCCGCGGCGGGACTGGGTGGCTTCGATCCAGTACACGGCTTCCGGGATCGCGTGCGTGCGCCAGACTTCGAGTTCGTTGGCCAAGGTGATCAACCGCTCGCAGGCCGAGACGAACTCCAGACGCTGCGCTTCGTCTTCGACATCGTCGCTGCGCTGCCGGAGCATCGCCGCTAGCCCGATCAAGGCGGGGCTGAGCGAATTGCCGACGATGCCCGGCGTGTGGACGCGGCCGTTTTTCTCCGTCTGTTCCTGCAGCCAGTTGTGGATATCGCGGAAGAAATCGTCGGCCAGTTGGGAGCAGTGCAACGTCTGGCGTTGCTCCTTGCCGCAGTGAAGATGGACCAGCAGGCCCTTGTTCGTGCGGTCGTTGTACAGCTTGTTCAGAATGTACTGCACCTGGCCCGACGAGACGCTCACGCCCAAGTGGTCGGCGGCGACGGCTTCCAGCGTGTGGGCCTCGTCGAAGATCACGGCGTCGTACTTGGGCAAAACGCTGCCCCCGGCGCGCCGCAGCGCCAGATCGCTGAAGAACAGCGCGTGATTGACGATCAGGATCTGCGCGTTGAAGACGCGCCGCCGCGCCTGGTAGTAGAAGCAATCCTTGTACCGCGGACATTTCTTGCCCAGACAATTGCTGTTGTCGCTGGCGACCTCGTCCCAGACGGCCCCCGCGGGCTTGAAGGTCAAATCGCTCAACGAACCGTCGGTGGTGCCCTTGGCCCAGTCCCGCAGGGCCCGCAACTGGTCCAGCTCCTCCTCGGTGTTGAACAGGCTGCCGGCTCGCCCCAGGGCCGTCTCCAGCCGCCGCAAGCTGACGTAGTTGCGGCGGCCCTTGACCAGCACCGCGGTGAACTCCAGCGGGAGCACCGCAGTAAGCAGCGGCAAGTCCTTGTACAGCAGTTGTTCCTGCAGGCTGATGGTGTGGGTCGAGACGACGATTTTTTTGAGCGGCTTGCTTCCCTGCACCTCCCCGCCGCCAGGGCTGTCCTTTTCCTCCTGGGCGGCCGCCACCGCCAGAATCGCGGGCACCAGATACGCAAAACTCTTGCCCACGCCCGTGCCGGCTTCGGCGACCAGGTGCCGGCCCTTGCGCAGCGCCTCCGCCACCGCGTCGGCCAGCTCCATCTGCTGGACGCGGTGCTCGTAATTCGACAGCCGCCGGGCAATCAGTCCGGCGGGCCCCAGGATATCTGCAGGAGTGAGCGCCATGCCGTCAGAATAGCAGATGACCGGGCGGGCTGGGTAGGGTCCGCAGGCCGCAAGTCACTCCCCCTCCGCACCCCGCGGACCGAGTGCTTTCACTCAGCAGGGGAGAGCCCCGTTTGGGACGAGGCCGGGAGCGCTGCGCCGGGCGCGCGGTCGGGGCTGCCGACCAGGCCAATCCGCTCGATGGGAATCCGTTGAAAACCGAGCTTCCAAGCCGGCGAATCTGGGCGGAGTTGGAAGTTCAGGCTGGCGGCGTTGACGAACCGCGGGTCTTGATCCAGCAGGTTGTGCTCCAGCTTGACCAACGGCCTCGCCTTGCCCTCGATTTCGTCCCAGCGGCCGCCCCAGCAGATGTTGCGGGCCACGACGTTGCCCCGCGGCGCGGCGGGATCTTCGTCCAGGATGGGGACCAGCGGCGGATAGCGGTCGCTGTAGGGCGGTTCTCGAAAGCGGATCCCCGACAGGGTGCCCCGTTCCCGGCCTTCCCGAATCCAGCCGTCGGCGTGGTCGCGCGCCCAGCCCAGCGCGCGGGCGTCGACGTGGACGGCGGGTTTGCAGTCGACGAAGACATTGTTCACGATCTGGCAGTCCCGGCCTCCGCCGATAAACGCCGCGCGGGGCACCTGGTAGAACACGTTGCCGGAGATCTCCGTGCCGCAGTACATGTCATCCAGGTACACGCCCACGCAGCCGCGGCGCTCAAAGCCGTAGATGTGGTGCAGGTAGTTGTGCCGGATGACGGTGCCGCGCATGGTCCAATCGCGGCCGGCATAGATCGCGCCCGCATCGTTCGACTCGAAGCACACGTTGTGGATTTCGTTCAACTCGATGACGTGGTCGTTGCCGCCAAATCCGATCGCCTGATGCGGCGCGTCGTGGATCAGATTGTGGGCGATTCGGTTGCCCACGCCATGCACGGAAATGCCGGCACTGTACATGGGCTTGACGCGGCCGTAATGATGGATGTGGTTGTTTTCGGCGTACAGCCCGGCGGGCGCCAGTGACTTGCGATCACCGCCGGACAGCGAAATGCCGCCCTCCGCCATCTGATCGATCTCACAGCCGATCACGCCGTTGGCCGTGCCCGTGACCGAGACCGCATTCCGTCCGCCGTTGCGGATCGTGCAGCCCACAAGACGATTGTGGGAACCGCCGCGGACGACGACCGCCGTGCTCCGCATCGCCTCGAAGGTCAAGCCGCGAATCGTGACATAGGCGGTGTCCTGGCAACTGACCAGGGTAGGCACGACGGAAACCAGGGCCTCGCCCGACGCGATCGGCGCCGGCGGCCAGAAGTACAGCGTGCCGGTCTCGCGGTCCAAATACCATTCGCCCGGCTGGTCAATCTCCGCCAGCGCGTTAAAGGCATAGAACCACTGGCCGTTGCGGTAGCCATAGCTGTGGTTGGGCGGGACCAGCGTCACGAGGCGTTTGTCCACATCGATCGACGCGACTTTCTGGCGTTGATCGGCCCAGTCCCAGAACCAGTAACCGTGCAGCCACAGGTCCTTCTCGTCCTTCCAGCGACGGGGGCGGTCGCCTTCGTAGGAAAACACGCCTTCCCGACAGCCCCTGGTGCCGCGGATGTCCACCGGCGTCGGCCCCTGCACGTGGACGATCTTCACAAAGCCGTCGTTGGGCCAGCGGGCAATGTGCATCGGCCGGCCCTGAAAGAACAGTTCCAGTCCGCCCCCCGCAGGACCGCCGAAATCGGTGACTCCCGCCGCACGCAGGTCCACCTGCCAGACGTTGCCGCGAGTTTCGGGTTCCAGACGCCCCAGCAGTGCCCCATCCGTGACGGGCGTAAAACCTGCAATCCGTTTGCCGCCGATCAGCCGCACCGATTCGCCGGGCCGGGCGCGATACTCGATGGGCGTTTCCGCCGCACCGGAATCTTCGGCCGTCAGTTCCAAGGCGCGGTCGCGCTCGTACACACCCCCGCGCAGTTCGACCACCACGCCGCGGGCCGGCAGCGGTCCGGCCTGTTTCCATCGTCGGACGGCGTCGCGCGCGGCTTCCAGCGTCGCCAGCGGCCCGTCCGTCCTCGTCGCGTTCGCCTCCGGCAATTTGCCGGACCATGCATCATTGCCGTCCACGGCAACGTACAGCGTCGCCGGCCCCGCCACCGCGGCCGTGACCCAGATCAGATTCCAACACGCAAATCCCAGGCAGGCAAGACGGAAACTCGTGTTCATGAGCATCGGGCAGGAGGGGCCGGTTTGAATTCGACAATCTCAAAGAGGCTGTCGAGCTTGAAACGGAAAAAAATCTCGCGGACGACCTCGTTCAGTCCACTCAACCGGAGCGTGCCGGCCGCGGCGTGAATCCGTTTGTTCAGCAGGACGAGCATCGCCACCAATGCGCTGTTGATCAGATCCAAACCGGACAAATCGACGATCACGCGGGGAACAATCTCGTCGGTCCGCAACACCCGGCTCAGACTTTCGATTTCCTCGACAGACGGCGTGCGTCCAGGCACGACCTCCAAAACTACTTCACTGCCGTTGTCGCGTCGGACACACCACAGCAGCGAACCACACTTCGGGCAATTCACGTCGGCGGTAAAGGCCGGATGGTACGGCAGGACATGGCCGCACAGACAGCAGCGATACGGCGAGTCGAATCCGTGGCTCTCGCCAACATCGTTCACAGCGGCAGAAGCAAGCAACGACATGGCATTCCTCGGAATTGTATCCATACGGTGTCAGAACACTGTGTGGCTGCCTCTCGAACCGTTCCCTAAATACCTAAATTACCAGATTTTCCGGCGGCTGCGAGCCCCGAAATGGCATCAGCGCCTTTCGACCCATAAGGTATAGGTTTTCCCCGGTGACGGGTGGGTCGAACTTCGTGCGCGGACCCGGATCTCCAGCCGGATGACCGCCGCGTCCAGAAACCATCGAAATCGGTCTGGTCTCGGAAGCACGATTTGGATTACCTTGTGCAAATCTTACAAGACTTGCCGACCGTGGCAATGATGTCCCGACGCAATATCTTGTCCCAAGATGCGTTCAGTAAGGAGTTTGCGACGAGCGGGCAAAAAAGGAAGCGGTGTACGACCGGTTTGGCTTGCAGTTTGCCCTAATGCCCGGCATCGAGCTATGTCGAAGCGGAGGTAGGACGCCTTTGCTTCACGAACGGATTCAACAAGGGAGTGGCCTACGAGCATGGAAGCTCGCTTTTTCTCCGCGGCGCTGATCGTCGCCTCGTTGCTGTCTCTGGGGGCCACCTATCGCACCCAGAGTTTTCTCGTCACGGCCCCAACGCCGGAAATGGCCGAAACGCTCGGCCGGGCGAGCGAACGGTATCGCCGCGATCTGGCGTTGGAGTGGCTGGGCCGGGAATTGCCGCCTTGGCAAGATCCCTGCCCGATCACGATTCACGTCGGCCAGCACTTGGGAGCCGGCGGCGCCACGAGCTTCATGTTCGACAATGGCCGCCCGTTCGGCTGGCAGATGACGATCCAGGGTTCCTACGAGCGGCTGCTGGACAGTGTCCTACCGCACGAAATCACCCACATGATCTTTGCGACCCACTTCGGCCGGCCCTTGCCGCGTTGGGCGGATGAAGGAGCTGCCACGTCGGTCGAGCATGTCAGCGAAAAGGCCAAGCAGCAGCATTTGCTGATCAACTTCCTGACCACCGGTCGCGGCATCGCGTTCAATCACATGTTCGCCATGCAGGAATACCCGGAAGACATTCTGCCGTTGTACTCGCAAGGTTTCTCGTTGGCCCGCTTCCTGATCGCCCAGAGCGGCAAGCGCGAGTTCGTCGCGTACGTCGGCGACGGTATGAAATGGAACAACTGGACGGCCGCAACTCAGAAGCACTACGGCTACCAGAGTCTGTCGGAACTCCAAGTTGCCTGGCTGGAATGGGTGCGGCAGGGAAGCCCGCCGCTGTCGCCGCGTTCGCCGCTGCTGGCGCAGCACGAGCCGGCGCGGAGCACCCCGGCTGCCGGAACGCAACTCGCTTCGGCGCTGACGGCGACACCAGATCCGACCGCCGGTCAGTTCCCGGCCGCCAGCGGTTCGGGGAATGGCGTGGGCGGAGGCGGCAGTTGGTATGCGCGTCAACGCGACTTGGCTGGGGCCTCAAAGACGATCCGCACCAACTCGGACAGCGCGGCGGCGTCTCCGGCGACGGTCGCTGCGGCCCCGGAAGCGGCTACGCCCCTGATTTCCAGTTCGGTCACGCGCCCGCAAGAGCCGGGCACGCCTCAGCCGACGGTGATCCAGTGGCAGTCCTTGCCCCCGGCCGCGGCGGTCACCGCGCCAGCCGCCGTTCCCATGACTTCGCTGTTACCCCCGTCGGCCGCCGCGGCGCCGCCGCTGGTTGCCTTGCCCTTGTCGGGTTACTATTGAGCCGTCCTGTGACAGCCCAGCGATGGGCTGGTCGCGGGGGCCTCTCGAATTCCGGGGAAACGCGATTTTCACCTTCGTTCGCTGGGGTACGGTTATCCGTACTTGCCCCCGGCGAGCGGAAAGCACACAATTCTTGACAAGCCCGCCCGGATGTTCCGGGCTGGCCGATTTTGCAGTGGCTTTGATTTAGGAGCATGTGAGATGAGCGACAAGACGAACGCATCCCGACGCGACTTCCTCAAGGGAACCACCGTCGCCGCAGGCGTTGCCGTAGCCAGCCAGATTCCCATCGCCCGAATGGCCCACGCGGCCGGCAGCGATGTGATCAAGGCGGCTTTGATCGGCTGTGGCGGCCGCGGCAATGGGGCCGTCGAAGACAGCCTGAACGCCGATCCCGGCGTGAAGGTGATCGCCGTAGCGGACGCCTTCGAGGACCGCGCCACCGGGACGGCCCGGCGGCTGCGCGAGAAACGCAAGGACCGCATCGACCTGCCCGACGACCGGGTGTTCTTCGGTTTGGACGCCTTCGACAAGGCGATTGCCGTCGGCGCGGACCTGATCATCACG
The DNA here is from genome assembly GCA_012515235.1 of Candidatus Anammoximicrobium sp. Taxonomy (GTDB): domain Bacteria; phylum Planctomycetota; class Planctomycetia; order Pirellulales; family Pirellulaceae; genus Anammoximicrobium. The sequence goes on along the minus strand of JAAYYU010000020.1, from coordinate 27,948 downwards.
GCCACCCCGCCCGGTTTCCGGCCCATGATCTACGCCGCCGCGATCGCGGCCGGCAAACACGTGTTCATGGAGAAACCTTGCTGCGTGGACGCGCCGGGCTACCAGAAGCTGATGGCCGCCAACAAGATGGCCGAGGAAAAGGGCCTCAAGGTCGGCGTCGGCTTCCAGCGGCGGCACACGCCCCAGTACGTCGAGACGATCAAGCGGATTCACGACGGGGCGATCGGCAAGGTTACGCTCCTGCGCGCCTACTGGAACGGCGGCGGCATCTGGAACCGGCCGCGCAAGGAAGGTGCGACGGAAATGCAGTACCAGGTCGACAACTGGTATCACTTCTGCTGGCTCAGCGGCGACAACATCTGCGAACAGCACATCCACAACCTGGACATCGTCAACTGGGCCTGGGCCAAGGACGGCGATCCGAAGCTGGCGCATCCGGTCGAAGCCAACGGCATGGGCGGCTGCCTGCAGCGCTACCTGGGCGGCAACAAGGGCACGGGCCAGATCTTCGACGAGCACTTCGTCGAATTCACCTATGCCGACGGCACGAAGATGTACAGCCAGTGCCGGCACATCCCCAACACGTTCAGCAGCGTCAGCGAAGCCGCTCACGGCGTGAAGGGCGAATCAAACTGCGCTGGCTGGATCAAGGGCGAGACCGAATGGCGGTATGACGGCCCCGGCGTGAACGCGATGGTCCAGGAACACAAGGACCTGGTCGCGGCCATCCGGGAAGACAAGCCTTACCACGAAGGCTGGACCGGCGCCTCCAGCAGCATGACAGCGGTGCTGGGCCGCATGGCGACCTACTCGGGCAAGATCGTCAAGTGGGACGACGCCGTGGCCAAGGGCAAGAGCGAGTTCCCGGAGAAGCTCGCCTGGGACGCCCCGGCACCCGTGGAGAAAAACGCCAACGGCGACTACCCGATTCCCATGCCCGGCCAGTACCAGCCGTACTGAGCACAGTGTGATGTGGGAAGTTCTTAGCCGCAAAGGGCCCGGCTTTTCGGAAAAAGCCGGGCTCTTCTCGTTCTTCTCGTTTCCAGGTTCCGCCTGGGAACGCACCGCCCTGCCGGCTGTGCCGGCCGGGATGCGCGGCGAAACTAGGCAGCGGCGGCAGACGGGGCACGCCTGGCGTCGGCCGGGGGCTTCTTCGCTTTCGCCTTGGCCTTCTTCTTCGGCTGACCATCACGCTGCATGAACCGTTTCCAGTTCACCGGCTGGTCGTTGGCCTGCATCGCCCCCGGCGTGCTGCGGCCCTGGCTGACGACGCGGTCCATCAACGCGGTCAATTCGGCGACGACTTCGGGTTGCTCTGCGTACAGGTTCTTGGTTTCGCCCAGATCCTCGTCCAGGTTGTACAGCTGGCCCAGTTGGCTGTCGCCGCCCGGACTCCAGCCGCCTGAGCCGGGGCCGAAGATCAGCTTCCACGGGCCCTGGCGGATCGCGAGCAGTCCTCTCGCGGAACAATTCACGGCGGACGAGCGAACCGGCGTGTCGCCGCCCGTCAGCAGCGGCAGCAGGCTCACGCTGTCTTCGCCTGCCGTGTCCGGCAGTTTCGCGCCGACGATCTCTGCACAGGTCGCCAGCAGATCGGCATGCTGCACCAGTTGCGCGCACACGCGGCCGGGCTGGACCACACCCGGCCAGCGGACAACGAACGGCACGCGATGGCCGCCCTCCCACACGTCCGCCTTGTAGCCGCGCAGCGGGCCGCTTGGAAAATGGCCCTTGCGCTCCAGGTCGGCCGCGCCGATGTAGGGCGCACAGCCGTTGTCGCTGGTGAACACGACCAGCGTCTTGCTTGCCGCTCCGCTCGTCTCCAGGGCCTTCAGCACGCGCCCGACCACAGCGTCCGTCTCCAGCACCAGGTCGGCATAGGCGTTCAAGCCGCTCTTACCCTTCCAGGCGTCGTTCACCGCCAGCGGCGTGTGCGGAGACGTGAGCGGCAGGTACAGGAAGAAAGGTTCGCGCTGGCCGGCGCAGCTTTCGATGAAGGCACACGCCCGCTCGCTCAGCGCGGGCAGGATCGGCTCCAGTTTCCACTCCGGCAGCGCCGGCCCCGGCAAACTGGCCTGGTTGTTCCCCAGCAAGCGCGCCGGCAGAAACTCGGACGGGACACCGATCGTGCGGTCGTTTTCGAGGAAGCAGTACGGCGGCCAGTTGGGCACGTCGGTGCCGAAGTAGCTGCCAAAGCCGCGCGCGGTCGGACCGCCTGCGATCGGCTGCGCGAAGACGCGGCTCCACAGTCGTCTCTGATCCTCGGGCGGCGTCACGGATTCCCCCTGCGGCTTGGCGCGGAACAGCGCCGACTGGTCCTGCGGAATCGGCCAATCCCAGCCCAAATGCCACTTGCCGACACAGGCCGTGCGATAGCCCTGCTGCTGCAACAGGCTCGCCAGGGTCACGCGATCCGGTGCGATCAGCGGTGCGCCGAACACGCCCACAATGCCGGACTGCAGCGGCGTCCGCCAGTGATAGCGGCCCGTCAGCAGCGTATAACGCGACGGCGAGCACACGCCGGAACTCGAATGCCCGTCCGTGAACCGCATCCCCTGGGCGGCCAGTGCGTCGAGGTTCGGCGTCGGGATCTTGCCGCGCTGCGGGTTGTTGCACTGCACATCGCCAAAGCCGAGGTCATCTGCCAGGATGACGACGACGTGGGGCCGCTGCCCGGTTGCTGCGACCGTCTCCGCGGAGGCAACCGGCACGCCCAAGCCGACGAGCGTCGCCAGCCAGATCGCCGAGCAGTTGCCTTGCCAGAATCTGCAGGAATGTGGCTTCATCATTGCTCCCCCTCCGGTCAGAATTTGAACTCTTTGCTTCGCAGCCGAACGGACGCCGGTGGGCGGCGTCCGGCCACAGCGTCTACCACAAGACGCGGCGACTTCGCCTCGCTTCAACGGGCAAGGCCGCGTTCAACCATGCAAAATCGCCTATGGCACGACCTCCCGCGGCACCAGCAGCGCATCGGGCGAAGCCGCCAGATAGTTGGGCACGTTGAAGAACCACAAGTGGCCGAGCGCCAGCTTGGTGATCGACCACGATTGCCCGTCGCTGCCCGCCGGAACGTCCACGGTCACAAACTTGCCGTTGGCCGTCACTTCGGCCCGGACGGCCCCGTCAGGCCCGTGCATGGTGTGCGGGCCGCCTTTCCAGTAGTACTCGATCTTCCGCGTGCCGCGCGGCACGAAGAAGTACATCCGCTGCATGTGCCCCAGATGTGCGGGCGGCGCGCTCCGCGACAGCGCCACCGCGACCGGCCGCCCGGCCGCAACGCGGATGCTCCAGGCGGCCGCCTGGTCGTTGAACTCGAACCAGTACAAGCCCGCGGCGGCGACCTCGACTCGCAACGGGTGCTCCTTCCCATCCTGCGGCAGCCGGCCGCGCGTGACTTCTTTGCCGCTCGCGTCGGTCACCACGTAGGTCGCGTCCGGCCGATCGCGGTACCAGGCGATGACGCCCGTCACGATGGTCATCTCCAGCGGTTCGCCGCCGGTGCTCCACAACGCGTAACGTGTTCCTTTCTGGTACTGCTGGCGGGAGGCGGGCGGAGAGTCCGACTTGAGACCGGCGGGAACCAAGTCCGTCGAGAAAGATCGCTCTGCCACGTCCTGAGGCGGAAAGAACACGAGATCATCGCGGAACCGTTGTTCCGTCTCGTCGCGTCCGACCGGCTGGTCGATCTTCCAAGGCGGCGTTTGTTGGCCGCCTCGATCCGACCAACTGGGCTGGTCGAACTCCTTGACCAGTTGCTCGATCCACGATTGGCGGATCGCTTCCCAATGGTTCATGTAGCTGTACCGCGTGCGGTAGACGTGCGTCAGGGCCTGCAGGGCCAGTTCCTGCTGGCGCGGCTTGTCGGCCGCCCGCTGGTACTCCCAGCGCAGCCGCACGTAGTGCTGATACTGCTTCAGGTGGTCCAGTCGCGCCAGCACGTCCGGGCGGTCTTGGGCCAGCCGGCTGGCCTCGTCCAGATCCCGCAACGCCAGACCCAGCAAGTGCTCGCTCAGCAGCGGATCGTTGCCCGGATCGAGCCGTTCATAGTACCGCTGCATCACCGCCGCGGCCGGGCCGAAGGCCTGTCCGTAGAAGTCCGCCAGCAAGGCGTCCACGTCCGTGCCGGGGTTCCACAACAGGCGGTTGGCGACGTGGTAGCCGCGGCCGTGCAGACCCCAGTTGTTCCCGCTCTCGCAATCGACGCTGGTCGCCCCCAGCGCCGCGTATTTCCGCATCCGCTGGCAGATCAGTTTTACGTCCGCCCCGCGTCCGCCCGGCGGCATGTCGAAGTCCCACAGCCACACGGAGAAATACTCGTAGAAGCCCATGTTGCGGCACTGCTTGGGCCAGATCTCCATCAGTTCGTCAAACGTGTAGCGGCCGCGGATGAAACCGGCGGTCGACTGCACGTACACGTTGGGCTCCAACGGGAACGACGGCGGCTCGCAATGATCGTTGTACGCGTACATGCCGACCATCTTGCCGGGGAATTCCTTGGCGATCGCCCGCGCCGCTTCGTTGGCCAGCCCGAACGCCCGCTCGGAGATGCTGCCCAGTTTCTGGCACGACTCGCACTCGCAATGGTCGCTGCCGTCGGAAGTTTCCAGCGAGACCATATCCAGCTCCGGCCGGCGGCGGAGTTGGCTCAACGCCCACTCGATCGCCACTTGCCGGACTGCCGGGTTGCTGACGCACATTTGCGGGCCGCGGCGTTCGTTTTTGACCAGCGCCAGGTACTCGGGGTGCGCGTCGAACGCCGCCCGATTGTCCGCGATGATCGACTGCCAGGCGTGTCCACACCAGATCTTGCGGGACATGGCCATGCGGTTGTGCCGCGCCCACGCCTCGTAATCGGCCTGGCAGCGTCCTTCGCCGCGATCGAAAAACCCGTAGCCCCACCAGATGCGCCGCGACAGAATCGTGGGCCGATCGGTCTCGTTGATTCGTACCGCCAGCGTCGGCCGTTGCGGCACGAGCGTCCATTCGGGAGCCGGAAAGAACCAGCGGCAGCCGAGCGACTCCAGGAACCGAAACGCCGCATGGGACGCGCCCAGTTCCGTGGCTCCGATCAGCCGCAACCGATCCGGTTCTGTTCGAATGGCATACGCCTCGCGCCCGTCCACGCCGTCGCGGATGGCTAACGCCTCGTTCAATCCGGAATCGGGAAACTGGGCCAGCGTACCCAACACGATGCCGCGTACCCCGTCGCCCGTCGTGACGTCGAACTTCGCCCCCGTGATGCGGCCCAGGTACTCAGCCAATTCTGCGGCCACCTGCCGCGTGGACTCGGACGCATCCTGCGCCACGACGATTGGCAACCGCGCCGCGCCGTTTTCGGCCAAGAGCAACCGTTCCGCAGCACGCTCTTCCGACGCGCCCGAGGGCATCGAGGCACCGATCAGGCTACCAACGACGAAGAAACCCGTAATGAGAACGACGAATCGCATAGCATGCTCCCTATCCCATTGTGCCAGCAGCAGGGGAAAAGGCCAGATCGTGTTTCGCACTGGATTCGATTCTGTTACAATTCAACCATGATCCCTACGCTTAGTCCAGAACAGCGAAAGACGCTTGACGAGCACAACGGCGCCCCGATCGTCGTCATCGATCCCGATCGGCAGCAGCGGTTTGTGCTGATTGCCGATACCGACGTTCGAGTTCGCGATTTGTTTGCGGAATCCAACGAAAGCGGCAGTTGGACGGCGGAGAAGGAAGCTCGCCGTCGTGATCTCATCGACAAGGACATCGCCGGCACGATCACGGTGGAGGAGCGAGCGGAGCTTGCGGCCCTCGATCTGCAAGGCAACCAGCACTACGATCGAATCGCTCCGCGTCCCATCGAGGGCGCTCGGCGACTGCATCAGCAACTCCTGAACCGACGTGGTCAACAGTGACATAGGCCCATTCACGTACCGGCCAGATGCTGCGGCGCGGCGGCATGGCCCCGATGGCTACGGCGATTACCGTTCCTATCGCCCGTGGCTGCGAGACGAATTCTCTTTTCGCTGCGTCTACTGTCTGATCCGCGAACGTTGGGGCCATGTGACGGGCCAGTTCGATCTCGATCACTTCGTTCCGCAGGTCCGGGATCCGGAACAGCCGGCCAAGTATGAGAACCTCATTTACGCATGCCACGCGTGTAATCTTCGAAAAGGCGATCAGAATCTGCCGGACGCCGTTCTGACGAGCGAAAATGTTCGAGTCTATGAAGACGGACGGATCGTGGGGCTGACGCCTGACGCGGAGCGGACGATCCGATTACTTTGGTTGAACACTCCTCAGACAATCCAGTGGCGGAGAATCTGGATCCGCAACGTACAACTTGCCAGAGACTACGACGAGGAGCACTTCCGGCAGCTGATGGGGTACCCCGACGATCTGCCTGATCTGTCGAGATTGGCTGCGCCTTCCAATTCCAGACCCGATGGAATCCAGCAGAGCTGTCACGCGAGACGAGAGCGCGGCGAACTTCCGGACACCTACCTTTATTAGCCGGCTGCACGAGCCAGGCCAGTGCCAGGAACCTTGCGTGCGCAAGGCCCACCCCAGGGCCGCCGATCTGCAATCGGCCTGCGGCTTCAGCCCGCCAGTCCCTGCAGCATTCCGGTGCTGTCGCCGAGCTGGGCGGTTTCGACGCTCATGCGGTTGAGCATGGCCAGCCAGAGGTTGGTCAGCGGGGTTTCGTTTGGGTAGCGGATGTGCCGCCCGGATTTCAGGGTGCCGCAGCCGCCGCCAGCCAGGAGGATGGGGAGATCGTCGTGGTTGTGGCGATTGCCGTCCGAGTTGCCGCTGCCGTAGGCGATCATGGCGTGGTCCAACAGCGTGCTGTCGCCCTCGCGGACCGACTTGAGCTTCTCCAGCAAGTACGCCAACTGCCTGACGTGGAACGTGTTGATCAAGTGCAGTTTGTGCTTCTTGGCTTGGTCGTTGCTGTGGTGCGACAGCTCGTGATGGCCTTCCCGCACTTCGATGAACGGGTAGGACCGGTTGCTGCCTTCATTGGCCAGGACCAAGGTGCAAACGCGCGTCACGTCGGCCTGGAACGCCAGGACGATCAAGTCGCACATCAGGCGGAGATGTTCTTCATACTGCTTCGGGATTCCAGCGGGCGGCTGGTAGCCCGGCGAGGGCAGCGTCGGCGCTTTGGCCGAGCGCGAGATGCGCTGCTCGATGTCGCGGATCGTAGAGAAGTACTCGTCCAGTTTCCGGCGGTCGGCGGCGCTCAGTCGGCCGGCGAGGTCCTGCGAGTCCTCGCGGACGAAATCGAGGACGCTCTGGCGGCGGGCGTCCCGTTCGGCGCGAGCGGCGTTGGGCGTGGTGGAGAACAGGCGTTCGAAGACGGCCTTGGGATTCACTTCTTTGGGCAGCGGCTGCGTGGCCGAACGCCAGGACATGGTCGAGGAGTAGACACAGCTGTAGCCCGAATCGCAGTTGCCGGCCATCGCGCCGGCCTCGCAGCCGATCTCCAGCGACGGCAGCCACGTCTGGTCGCCGATGCGGGCGGCGGCGACCTGGTCTGCGGAAATGCCGGCACGGATGTCGGTGCCGGCCGTCTTGCGCGGCTGGGCGCCGGTCAGGAACGCCCCCAGGGCCCGCGCGTGATCGCCGCCGCCGTCGCCGTTGGGCCGGGCCTTGTCGGCGGTGAGGCCGCTGAGCACAAGCAGGTGGTCCTTGACGGATGCGAGCGGCCGCAGCGTGGGCGTCAATTCATAACCGGGGCCTTCGCTTGCAGGCGTCCAGTCGGCCATGTTGATGCCGTTGGGCACGTACAGGAACGCCATGCGGTTCGGCGCGGGCTTGGCAGATGAAGACGTTTCACCCCAGGCGGTCAGCGGGCCCGTGGATTCGAGCCAGGGCAGCGCGACGGCTACGCCCAGGCCACGCAGGACGGTGCGGCGGGAGACGAGGTTTGCGTTCGGCATGGTGGTGCTCCGAGATGGGAGTTTTCCGGTCATCGGCTCTGGGGTCGGACGTACAGCATTCAATTCTGGCCGACGGTGACTCCAGCCAATTGGCAGGACTTTGCTCGGCCAGCATTGAATGCTGTCCGTCTGGCCCCCTTCGCTTGCCTTAGGTTCCGCGGCGTTTCTGGAACGGGTCGCTGCCGGCGATTTCCAGGACCAGCGTCGAGAAACGGTAGTTGTCTCGCTGCAGCGCTTGCACGATCCGGTCCACAGCCACGAGGTCGTAATGCTCCAAGCCGCGGCCCAGGGCGTAGATCAACATCTTTTCCGCCAGGCAGCGGGCGAAGTCGTCTTTATTCTCTTTGATGATCTCCTTCAACTCGGCCAGCGTCTGGAACGAGCGCCCGTCGGGCAACTGGCCGGCCGTGTCGATATCGAACGCGCCGTCCTTGGTGCGATACGCGCCGACGGCGTCGTAGTGCTCGAACGCGAACCCGATCGGGTCCATCCGCGCGTGGCAGTTGGCGCAAACCGGGTTGCTGCGGTGCTGCTCGAAACGCTGCCGCAACGAGCCGGTCAGTTCGGCCTCGCCGCCCTCCGGCAGCGCGGGCACGTTCGCCGGCGGCGGAGGAGGAGGCGCGCCGAGGATCTGTTCCAGCACCCATTGGCCGCGTTTCACGGGCGACGTGCGCGTCGGGTTCGAGGTGACGGTCAACACGCTGGCTTGCGTCAGCAGTCCGCCGCGTTCCTTGTCGGCCAGTCGGACTCGCACGAAGTCGTCGCCGCGGATCGGTTGCCCGCCGGGGCGGGCCGGCGGCTTGCCGGCGCGGGTTCCCTGGGTGTCGGCGATCCCGTAGTGGCGAGCCAAGCGTTCATTCAGGAAGGTGTAATCGGCGTCCAGTAACTCCACGATGCTGCGATCCTCGCGCATCACCGACGCAAAGAACCGCTGGGTTTCCTCCAGCATCGCGGACCGCATCCGGTCGCCGAAGCGGGGGAACCGTTGCGGATCGGGCGCGAACGTCTCCAACCGCTTCAGCTGCAGCCATTGGAGGGCAAAGTTTTCTACCAGCGACTCGGATTTTTGATCCTGGATCATGCGGCGCACTTGCGCATCGAGATGCGCCCGCAATTGGTTCTTCTCGGCCAGGCGCGACAACTCCTCGTCCGGCATGGTGCTCCACAGGAAATAGGACAATCGCGAGGCCAGCTGGTATTCGTCCAGCGGACGGACTTCGGGGCTGTCGGGTCGATCGTCCACTTCGGCGCGAAACAGGAACTTGGGCGAGCACAGCACGGCCTGCATGGCCAGTGGTAAGCCGGCCTCCCAAGATCCACCGGCGGTGCCGGCCGACTCGGCTAGTTTGGCCAGCCGTTCCACTTCCTCCACGGTGGCCGGTCGCCGGTAAGCCCGTGTCGCGAACCGCCGCAGGATCTCCCTCGTCTGCTCCGCCTGCGGCTTGTCCGCCGCGCTTGCGAGCAATCCGCGTTCTCGGGCGGGCCACTTTTCGGGCGGGCCCTGAAACGCCCGCTGCATCACGGCTTCCGCCGCTGCCAGGTACCGCTCCATCAGCACGGGCGACATGGTCAGCACGTCGCCGATATTGTCGAATCCGTGGCCGATGTCGTCCGAGGGAAAATCCTCGGTGGGATCGAAATCGACGCCCACCAGGTCGCGGATCGTGTTGCGGTATTCGGTGCGGTTCAAACGCCGCATGGTGACGCGGCCTGGATCGGGTTTGGCGTTGCGCGCGGCGCGCTGAAAGACGCCCCGCACGGCCCGCAGGAAAGCCTCACGCTCCTCGACCTTGGGTTGGGGTTGATCCTCCGGCGGCATTCCGCCTGTCTCCACCATTCCGATCACGTTGTCCCACAGTTTGTGCTTCTTCAGCACCGACGCATCGTCACGGAATTCGGCCAGCGACAACTCGGCCTCCGGCTCCGCGCCGCTGTGGCATGCGAGGCAGTGTTGTTTCAGAAAGGGAACTCCGGCCTCCAAGAAACCAGGATCGGTCCGCTCGGCAGCGGCGGAGGGCAAGCAGAGGCCCTGCACCAGAGCCAAGCAGAAGCTGACGACCACCGGAGCGACATATCTTTTGGCAACGTATCTCATCTGCACCTCCACTTTGTCCGTGCGCGGCTTCCGAATTATAAATAAGCACCCTTCGATGAAAAGGTGGCGAGGGCACAAGCTGCCGAAAACGGCATGGGGAGGCCGGGGGAGGGTCGCGGAGCGAATCTTGGAGTGCGGCGACTTGTCGCCGCTTTGGCTGAACGCCAACACCACGACGGACCGAAGCCAGCCGAGGATCGGAACCCGGTTTGCCCGACACGGCGCAAGGTCGGCCGCCAAGCGGCGTCTGAGCGCCGCACTCCAAACGGGCACGCTTGCTGCCGACGACGCCCCTACGCCGGGAGCGTCGGACGCTGCTCGTGGAAGTTCCCCGCGCGGAAGGCGTCGGCGATGGCCAGCGGAACTTCGGCCTCGGCCAGCACCAGGCGAGCGCGGTTCTCCGCCACCTTCGCCCGGTTTTCCTGTTCCATGGCGACGGCCTCGGCACGGTGGCGTTCGGCTTCGGCGCGGCGTTTGCGCATGTCGGCTTCCGCCTGATCGGCCTGCAGCCGCGCGCCGATGTTCTCGCCCACGTCGATGTCGGCGATGTCGATCGAGACGATTTCGAACGCCGTCTGGGAGTCGAGGCCGCGGGCCAGCACGGCTTTGCTGATGCGGTCCGGGTTCTCCAGCACTTCCTTGTGCGAATCGGCCGAACCGATCGAGGTGATGATGCCTTCGCCGACGCGGGCGATGACCGTCTCTTCGGTCGCCCCGCCGATCAGTTGTTCCAGATTGGTGCGGACCGTGACGCGGGCCCGCACGCGGAGTTCGATGCCGTTCTTGGCGATGGCGCTCAGCGTCGTCTTGCCGCTGCGCTGCGGGTCGGGACAGTCGATGACTTTCGGGTAGACGCTGGTCCGCACCGCGTCGACCACGTCGCGGCCGGCCAAGTCGATGGCGGCGGCGCGGTCGAAGTCCAAGTCGATGTTGGCCCGGTGCGCGGCGATGATCGCGTGTACGACCTTCATCACGTCGCCGCCCGCCAGGTAGTGGGCTTCCAGCCGCGACGTGCTGATCCCCGTGCGGCGGTCGATATTCAATCCGGCCTGAGCGCACATGATCTTGGCCGTGACAATCACGGTCGCCTTGACCTGGCGGAAACTCATCCCGATCAGACTCCAGATGCTAACGTCGGCACCGGACATAAACGCCTGGAACCAGAGCTTGCCGTAGGCCGCGGCGGCGATCAGGAAGGCCAGCAAAAACAGGCCGGCAACGATGCAGACTCCAGCCAGCACGAGCCAAGCGACCTCGCCTTCGGCCAGCAGATACGGCAAGTTGTTGAGCATGACGGAGTCCTTCTCGACCGCGAACAAAGTTCTTTCCCAAGAATCGACAGGTAAGCTGCATCAATCTTAACCAACTTACCTTGTCGACAACAACACCCAGACAGAAAATCCACGCCTTTTGTGGTAGGGCTCACGGAAGCCGGGCTTAGGCAGTGCGTGGCCCCGTCGTCAGGGGTCTGGTAGACTATTCCCGACCTATCCGTGATGCAAAGGTTGCTACCCATGCTCAGACTTGTTGGCACTGCGCTGCACTCGCCAGGCGGAATGATTGCCCTGTGGCTGCTGGCCACCGCAGCGGTGCGGGCCGGGGAAGTACGGTTCACCATTTCTAATCCGGCCGCGATTCCGGTGAAAACCGTCGGCCGGGTGTCGCTGCCTGTCCCGGCTGGCCTGCTGACCGGGGCGCCCCCGGGCGAGGCGCTCGTCGCGGGCCAGGCGGTGCCGGTCCAGGCGACGGTCGTGACGCGTCACCCGGACGGCTCCATCCGCCGCGTCATGTTGAGCGTCCCCGTCGATCTGCCGCCACACGGCGACCAAGCGGGCGTGTATCCGGCGCGCGGACAGGGTCTGGCTGGAACGAACTCGGGTCCGTGCAAGCAGGAGCGGAACGACGTCCGCGCTGCAAAAGGGCCGCCGCCGCCCGCGGCGGTGCCCGCCGCGATCGACACCGATTGTTGGTCGGTCGTGCCGGGGATGGATCGCATCGAGCTGCGCAGCCTGGGCAGGGTCCTGCTGGCGACGATCGAACCGACTGGCCCGGAACCCGGCCCGGCGAAGGCCGTCGTGCAGGTCCTCGACTGCGGGCCGCAGTTTGTCTGGCTGCGGTACGACCGTTCCGGCGAGGCCTGGAACCGGCAGTGCGACGTGCAGGTCTTTCGCACCGGCGAGTTACGTCTGACACACCGCATCCAGGCGAAGCAGGACGGCGATCATTGGACGCCGGACTTCGGCTGGACCTTGACCGCGCCCGGCGGACAGGCTCTGAACCCGTCCCCCCACCCGGCGCGTCTGTTGGGACGCGACCCGGATTCGCAGTTTGCGGATCCGGCCAACGGGGATCTGCTCGCAGCACTGACGCTCAGCGACGGCACGGTGGCTTGCGTAGCCAATCCGCTGGCCTTGCGCCAGAACCGGGGAACCTTCGAGGCGACCGGGAACGCCGACGCGGCGCTGGTCCGGTCGCGGCGCCTCGAGCCGGTGAAGGACCAGCAGACGCAAGGGCTCATGATCCAGGAAGGCGCTTGGCGATTCAGCGAGTTGACCCTCGCACCGCTGCCCATGGACCAACTCGCCGCGCGGCTCGACGCTCCGGTCTACGGCCACGCCGATTGGCACGCCTACGACGCGGTCTACCGCACGGGCGCTCCGCTGGCGGTGGAACACGCGGCCCTCCGCGACGGTGTGGAAAAGATGGTGTTCGCCTTGCAGGACATGCAGATGAAAGGCGACGATCTCGGCTCGATGCCGTGGAGTTGGACGCCGCGGCAGGCCAAGCGTGATTATCGCTCAGCGGTTCGTCTGAACCATGCCCTGTACGTCTGGGAAGACTGGTTCCGCGGCGGCGACGTGCGACTGCGGAACGTCGCCCACGATTGGTGCCGCAACTATTTCGACTTGGGAATGTACTGGGGACCGGACTCGAAGTACTACGGCGCCTGTCGCCGCGGGAACGCCTGGCGCGATCGCCCCACGCACGGTCCGGGGACCTTCAACCCGCGTTTCGACAACACGCCGATCTACGTCCACAAGGGCTGGAGCAACTTCTGGCTGATGTACGAAGAGACGGGCGATCCGCGCTATCGTCATGCGGCCGAGGCGGCTGCGGATTGGTCGCAGCGGAACCAACATGCAGGCTTGAGTTACACGCGGACCGTCGGGGCAGTGGCCGACGCCGTGAAGATGTACGAATACACCGGCGATCGCAACCATCTGGACAACGCCGTGCGGTTGTGGAAAACGTTCCAGCCCACGCAGGGCGCGGACTTGCTGTTCACGGAAAGCGGCAAGCCGGCGGTGGGCGACGCGCTGTACATCGGCGCCGACGCCCTGGGCTACAAGACGCCCTTCGTCAAACCGTACATCGTCCAGTACGCCACCAACGCCCTGCCTTACCTGTGGCGGCACGCGCCGGAGGACAATCGCCTGCATGCCACGATCCTGGCCTTGAACGATTGGATGGCCCGCGTGCAACAACCCGGCGGGGGCTGGGGTTACCCGCATCCCGCGACGGCCGGCCTGCGCTGGAATCTGGAGTACGTCCACGGGTTGCTGCTGGCTTACCAGGTCGAGCCCCGCGCGGAGTACCTCGCCGCAGCTGGCCGCAATCTGCGGCCGATCGTGCAATTGGGCCGACAGCACGGCTGGCCCGCGGCGGGGATCGGCCCGTGGGAGGAAACCGCCAAAATCGACGCACAACAGCGGCAGCAGCGTTACCGACTGGCGACGGACCGAAATGCCCTGCGCGACTATGAAGAAGGCCGCATCCTGTTCGGCCAAGGCCCCGACAACGCGGTCTACTTCCAGGTCGTCTTGCGCGACTATCTGGCGGATTGCGGCGAGGCTTCGCTGTGGGAGACGGACGAGCTGCTGAAGAAGATCGGCCGCTTGCCCACGGTTTTTGGAAGCGGTCGCTAGCATCTTCCCTGCGGAGGCAGCCGTCCGGGCTGCTATCGCCGATATCGCGGAGGCCGGGCGTTGACAAGCGGAAGACAAACCAACTGGCGGGAAGAACTTGCCCCGTTTGCCGCTCGGCGGGACGGCGATTGGATTGACGCCGCGTTCTGGCCGATAAGTCCACTGTGCCCTGCACGAAAGGACGAGCCCATGCACAGTCTGCCTCGCATTCAAGATCTGTCCACCGAAGAAATCGCCAGACTTCTGGAGCAACAAGGACAAGAGGTGCCGGCGACGTTGCTGCCTGACCTGAAAGTGCTGATTCACGAGATTAGCGGCCTTCAAGACGACGGCAAAACCGATCGGGTTTCTGGCCCGCTGAACAAAGCCGCCTGAGCAAAAGGGCACCTGACGGTGCGGATCATGCTCATCCCTCTTCCTCGTAATGGTTGCGACGCAAGCACGGACCCGTCTCGCTGGCGGCGAGATCCATGACAGCCAACTTGTCCCTTCCCTCGATCGACGAGATCCGCGCGGCGGCGGAGCGGATTGCCGGGCTGGCGCAGCGAACCCCGGTCTTGACCTGCCGCGGGCTGGATGAACTGGCTTGCGCCCGCCTGTTCTTCAAGTGCGAGAATTTGCAGAAAGCCGGCGCGTTCAAATTCCGGGGGGCCTGCAACGCCGTCCTGTTGTTATCGGACGAGCAAGCGGCGCGGGGCGTGGTGACGCACAGTTCGGGCAATCACGCGGCGGCGCTGGCGCTGGCCTCCAGGCTGCGGGGGATTCCCGCCCACATCGTGATGCCGGACAACGCGCCGGTGGCGAAGCGGCGCGCGGTCGAAGCGTATGGCGGCCGCATCACGTTCTGCCGCCCGACGCTGGCCGACCGGACGGCGGTCGCTGCGCAAATTCTGCGGGAAACCGGCGGCGTGTTGGTCCATCCGTACGATGATCCGGCCGTGATCGCCGGCCAGGGCACGGTGGCCTTGGAATTCCACGAACAGGCGCCGGGGTTGGACCAGCTGGTGGTGCCGGTCAGCGGCGGGGGCCTGATCAGCGGCATCGCACTGGCGACCGCGAGCGTCAGCCCGGCGACGGAGATCGTGGGGGTCGAGCCGGAGGGTGCGGACGACGCTCAGCAGTCGTTGCGGGCCGGGCGTCTGCTCGCGCCGCCGATCGGGGACACGATCGCCGACGGACTTCGAGCCGCGTTGTGCGAACGCACCTTTGCCGTCATTTCGCAGCACGTCCGCGAGATGCTGACGGTCAGCGAGGCCGAGATCGTCGCCGCCATGCGGTTGATCTGGGAGCGCACGAAGCTGGTGGTCGAGCCATCATCCGCCGTCACGCTGGCGGCCGTGCTGCAGGCGGCCCCTCGGTTCCGGGGCCGCCGGGTCGGCCTAGTGCTTTCCGGAGGCAACGTGGACCTCGACCGGCTGCCGTGGTCGGAGCCGGGCGGGTCCGGTTGACTGCGCTGCGCCGCCGCTACTCCAGCTTCCAGGGACTGCGGTACTCGTAGTGCAGCAGCTTATTGGCGTCCGGGTGATTCGTGATCGTTTCCCGCTCGGCGTCCCATTCCAGCCGCGAGCCGGTGGCCAGCGAGAGGTTGGCCAGCAGGCTGAAGGTCGTGGAGCGGTGGCCGATCTCGATGTCGCCGTGGGGAGTCCCGCGGGACTTAATGCAGTCCAGGAAGTTCCGGGCGTGCAGCGACGTCAGCGACAGGTTCTTGTTGCCGCTCTTGGTGGGCGCCTCGTCGCTGGCCTTCAACTGGACCGGCTCGATGCGCGGCTTGCGGTCCTGGAACTGTCCGCCGCGTTCGGGGATCACGTCGATCAGGTCGTCCCTCAGGTAAGCCGTCCCCAGCGTGCCGCGGAGTTCGGCATAGGCGCTTTGGGCCATCGCCGGATTGCCGCACGTTTCGTACTGGCCGAACAGGATCAGGCGGCCGGCCGGGCACTGGAAGGTCACCTGCATCGTATCGGGGATGGTGCGATCGTCGTCCACGGCGAACCGTCCGCCCATGGCGCAGATCGAGGCGGGGGCCAAGTCGCCCGTCATCCAGCGGATCATGTCGAAGAAGTGGACGCCCTGGTTGGCCGCCTGCGACGAGTACAGGTCCCACCAGCGGAACTTGTACGGCGCGATGGTGGCCTGGTACGGTCGCAGGGGGCGCGGGCCGAGCCACATCTCCCAATCCAAATCCGGGGGCGGGTCGCTGGGCGGCGCCTTGCCGATGCCCGTGGGGTACATGTTGCTGAGTTGGTAGCAGCGGCACACCGTGACCTTGCCGATCTTGTCGGCCTGGACGAACTGGGCCGCGCGGGCGTACAGCGGCGACGAACGGCGATGGATGCCCACTTGGACGACCCGCTTGTTCCGCCGCGCGGCCTCCACCATGCGCCGGCCTTCGTAGACGGTAATGGAAAGGGGTTTTTCCACGTACACGTCTTTCCCCGCGTTACAGGCCGCAATCGTCTGGATGGCGTGCCAGTGGTCGGGCGTGGCGATGACCAGGGCGTCCAGATCCTGGCGGTCGATCAGCTTGCGGAAATCGCGGCACGTGTCGGCCTTGCCGCCGACTCGCGCCAGGGCTTTGTCGAGCGTCGATTGGCTCACGTCGCACAGGGCGGCGACTTCCATGTCGTCGTGGTCAAGGAAGGCGTTCAGAAGCTGGCCTCCCCGGTTGGCGACTCCGATAAAGCCGAGCCGAACGCGGTCATTGGCTCCCCGCACCCGCTGCGTCTGAGCGGCGGTGAGGGCGAAGGCTGCGGCAGCCCCCGTCTTGGCAAACGTCCGTCGAGTGATCTTCGTATCTGGCATCGTTCTCTCCTTCCTGCGGCCGAAACAAAATGTCAGGGAATCTGCGTCTCGAAGGTTCCGGCGGTCGCCTTCTTCTCCTTCTTCAACGGCGTCGTCCAGAGGTAGATCGTATGGCCGCCGCCGTCCGTGCAGGTGAAATCCACGACCTGCTCGGGCTTGACTCCGGGCATGCTGAAATCGTGAGAGACGATCCGCGAGCCGGGCTTGAGTTTTTCCAACTGGGGGATCAACTTCTCGTTGAGCGACGTCAGCAGGTATAACGTGACCACGTTGGCCCCGCTCAGGTCGAGCGTGAAGATGTCGTCGTGGATGATCTTGGCGTTCGCGTCGACCTTGTTCTTCGCGACGTTCTCTTGCGCCTCCTTGACCCGCTCTGGATTGATGTCCCAGCCGGTTGCCTTCGCCCCGCGTTGGGCCGCCGCAACGACGATCCGCCCGTCGCCGCAGCCCAAGTCGTAGACGATGTCGCCTTTCTGGACCTGGGCCATGTCGAGCATCTTGGCGACCACCTCATGGGGCGTGGGGACGTAGATCACGTCGGGTTTGCGGAACTTCTTTCCGACCGCGGACTCTTTCGCGTCCTGGGCGCTCGTCCAAGGCTGGGTCATGGGCACCAGGAGACCAATTGCCACCACCGCTGCAACAAGACGACGAGACATGGTTGTACCTCCTGAACTGAGCTGGATTGGGACTTGGGCACGCCGGGAGCGTCCTACCGGAATATGACAGACTCCGGGAGGGAGTCAAAGCGACCACGACTTGCTGGCCGAGCAACCCCGCGGCGTCGTTCGTAACCGCGGAGCGTCCCAGCCAGCGGACCATCCTAGCCGGTTTTCCGGCAAATGCAAGATTCCGGCCAAGCCGACGTCAAGGCAGTCGGGGATCCCCGGTCACGGTCAGCTCGATCGGTTTCGGCAGATCGAGGCCCTTGATTTGAGCAAGGATCTTTTGCCGGTCGCCGACCAGGACCAGAACGCCGTGCTCCAGGGGAACGGCCTGCCTGGCGATCCGGTTGAGGTCGTCTTTGCTCACGGTCTGGCTGGCCTTGAAGTCGGCGGCCGGCGCGTCGAACGGCCGGCCATTTCGCAGCAGGGGAATCGACGACTGAAGGACGGCTCCCAGATCCTCGTAGGCCTGGATCAGATCGGTGCGGAAACTGGCCTGGGCTTTGGCGACCTCGTCGGCCGTGACATCCCCGCTGCGGAGGGCCGCGAACTCGGTCAAAAACTCCTGCAACGCGGCCCCGGTCACCTCCGCCTGGACGTTGGAGTAGGCCAGGAAAAAGCCCACGTGGGGCTGCCTCAGGTAGCGGGAGCCGGCGCCGTACGTATAGCCGTGCTTCTCGCGGAGATTCTGGTTCAGGCGACTGGTGAAACTGCCGCCCAGGATGGTGTTCAACAACTCAAGTGGAACGCGGTTCGGATCGCCGTACGCCAAGCCGGGCAGGTAGAAACGGATCACGGTCTGGACCGAATCGGGCTTGTCCACCAGGACCACGCGCAAGGGGTTCGACGGGCACGGCGCCAGTTCGGCCTGCGGCGCGGCGGCAGCGGCAGGCCAGATGCCAAACGTTTTTTCCAACAGCGGCTGGGCTTGTTGGACCGACAAGTCGCCGGCGACCAACAGCGTGGTGCGGGACGGGGTGTACGAGCGACGGTGAAACTCGCGCAGGCGATCGAGACTCAAGGCGGCGACGGACGCCGGCGTGCCCGCCGTGGGCCGGCCGTACGGATGTGCGTCGCCGAACAGGCAGCGCATGCCGACCAGACTGGCCACCGCGCTCGGATCGTCCTGGTCGCGGCCCAACGCTTCCACCGCCAGTGCCTGGACGCGTTTCCATTCCGCCGGATCGAAACGCGGCGCACGCACGGCATCGCCCATCAACTGCAGGGCCGGCTCGAAATTCCTCCGCAGCACGGACAGGCCGCCGAGGGTGTACTCCCGCGCGGCCTCGAACGACAGTTGAGCGCCGAGTTGATCGACGGCATTGGCAAACTCCACGGCACCCCGCGTGCCGGCCCCTTCGTCCAGCATCTGGGCCGTTAACGACGCCAGGCCCGCGGCGTCCACGCCGTCGTCAACGGATCCGCCAGTGATCAGCGCCCGAAATTCGACCAGCGGCAGGTCGTGGCGCGGGAACAGATACACCGGAATGCCGTTGCTGAGTTGGAAGTGGACCGGCAGCGGCGGCGCGAACGCCGCGGGCACGCCGGCCGCCGGCGGCTGGTCGCGGGGATCGGGAGTAACCGCCGGGAGTTCCGGCAGGACGCGCAAGATCAGCCGCGCGTCGGGCGTCAGCACCTTCCGGGCCCACGTTTTCAGATCGCCGACCGTCGCGCGGCGATAGCGGTCCAAGTCGCGCTGAAACGAATTCGGCTCGCCAAAAAAGAACTGGTAGCGGTTCATCGCGTCCGCTTTGGCCAGCAACGACTGGAGTTGATTCACGGCCCCGAATTCCATGCGCGCCTTGTGCCGTTCGAGTTCTTCCGCAGTGGGACCGTGGTCCCGATATGCAGCCAAAACCTCGTCGATCGCCTGTTCGATACGGTCCAGCGGCACGTCCGGCTTGGCGGTCGCTTCGATCTTGAACAGCGAGCCCAACAGCATGGACTCCTGATAGGCGGTCACTTCACTGGCGAGCGCCTGGTCGTACACCAGCTTCTGGTACAGCCGACTGGAGATGCCTTCCGCCAGCGTGGCGGCAATCAAGTCCATCTCTGCATCGCCGGGCTGGAAGGCGGCGGGTCCATGATAGACGAGATAGGTCTTGGCGAACTGGACCTCATCGCTCACGGTGCTGCGGACGACGGCGGACAGTTGCACGGGCGGCGCGTCGCGGCGCGCGGGCGTGGAGCCGCGGGGCAAGCTGCCGAACAACTGGGCGATCAGAGGTTTGACGGCGGCGGGGTCGAAGTCCCCGGCCACGACCAGCGAGGCATTGCAGGGGACGTAGTACTTGGCGAAAAAGCCCTTCACGTCCTCCACGGTCGCGGCGATCAGGTCTTCGTGAGTCCCGATCACGGGGATGTAGTAGGGATGCCCCGAAGGAAACATGAGTTCCGGAATCCGCAATTCGGCCCGGCCGTAAGGGCGGTTCTCGTAGCTCTGGCGACGCTCGTTGCGCACCACCTCCCGCTGTTTGTCCAGCTTCTCCTGGTCCATCGCGCGGCCCAAGTCCTGGAGGCGGTCTGCGTCCAGCCACAGCAGGGTCGGCAACTGGCTGGCCGGACCGTACGAGTAGTAGTTGGTGCGGTCCTCGGAGGTCGAAGCATTGTTCCAGCCTCCTCCGGACTCCATGATCTGGTCGAACTGGCCGCCCGGAACCCGGCGGGTGCCCATGAACATCAGATGCTCGAACAAGTGGGCGAATCCCGACCGGCCGGGCACCTCGTCCTTGCCGCCGACGTAATACCAGAGGTTGATCGTCGCCACGGGCAGCCGATGATCCTCGTGCAGGATCACGGTCATTCCGTTGGGCAAAGAATACTTCTCATACGTCACGTGCTGAGCCCGGAGGCCACCGGCCGCAAACAGCAAGACGAGCACGACAAGGGCAACCGTCCGCAAGACTGACATGAAAGGCTCCTTCGTACAGCAAGACCAAATCCCACAGCTGGAAGTGTACCCGAGAATCGACCTTGGGAAAGAGCGGTTTTGCGGAATGCCACTGGGGATTCCCCTCCCCGCTCCGCCGTGTACAACATAGGCATGGACGAATCATCGAGCCTGTCGCCGCTGTTCTGTGACCGCTGCAGCCGGGAACTCCATCCGGGGCGAGGCGACTTCTACGTCGTGCGGATCGAGGCGCTCGCCGACCCCACGCCGCCGGAGTTCACCCAGGAAGACTTGGAACGCGACCACTGCGCCGAATTCGCCCGCTTGTGCGAGACCCTGCAGAACCTGTCCGAGCGCGAGGCGTTGGAGCAGGTCTTTCGGCGGCTGACGATCTTCCTGTGCAACGCCTGCTACGCGCAGTGGATCGAAAACCCGGCGGGCTAGGCAGCGGCTCGTCAACGCCCCAAGCGGGGCGTGAGCGGGACGGCGCTGGCCGCCGCTCTGCGCTGCGGCCGGCAGCTTGCGCCGTTCCGCTCACGGAGGCCGTTGGCGCACCGAGCTTCTCTTTCCCCCGTTCGCGCCAGGCGATTTAGAACTGGTTCCACAGGAACTGGTTCGTGACCTCGTGGTGGAAGCGGACTTCGCTCGTCTTGACGAAGCTGCCGAGTTCCCTGGGCGAGCGGTGGGCGACGGCCCGTTTCCGTTCCGCAAATCGCTCCTGGGTGCGCGAGCCCAGCATCTGGGCGACGAACCGGCTGCCTGAGAACCGTTCGATCGCGTCGTAGATGTTGACCGGCAGCAGGCCCAAGCCGACTTGCCGCTGCTCGCGGCTGAGCGGCTTTTCCAACGGCCCCTCCAAGCCGGTCCGCAGCAGCGCGTAGAACGCCAGATACGGATTCGCATCCGGGGCCACGGTGCGCATCTCGATGCGGGCCGTCTGCTCGTTGCCCAACGGAATCCGCACCATCGCCGTCCGATCGACCGCAGACACCTTGATCTGGTTCGGAGCCTCGAAATCCGGGTCCAGCCGCCGATAGGCATTCACGCTGGAGTTGAGAATCAAGCAAATGTCGGCGGCGTTGCTCAACAGGCGGTCAATGAAATCCCAGGCCTGCGGTGACAGTCCGTCTTCGCCGCCCGCCTGATGAAACAAGTTCCGGCCCGCCCGGCACAGCGACAGGTTGCAGTGCATGCCGCTGCCGTTGATTCCGCTGATCGGCTTGGGCAAAAAACTGGCCGTCATCCCCATGTTGGCGGCCACCTGCCGGGCCGTGAGCTTGTACAACTGCAGTTGGTCTGCCGCCAACAAGGCGTCGCAGTACCGATAGTTCAACTCGAATTGCGAAGGAGCCACTTCCGGATGGTCCTTCTCGTTTTCGAACCCCAGCGCGCGTTGCGCCTCGGCCAGGCCGTCGATAAACAGCTTCAGGGAGTCCTTCGGCAGCGAACTGAAGTAGCCGCCGCTGGACACCAGTTTGAAGCCCGAAGCGACAAAGTAATTCTGCTCCGCGTTGACGTCCTCGAACAGGAACCCTTCGCACTCGACGGAGAGATTCGCCACCATCTCGTCCTGCGCCCAGAACTGATCGGTCAACGCCTTCAGCCGGCCGCGCAGGTCGGACGGATAGTGCCTTGCGTCGCGGTCCTGGATCAGGCCAAACACCAGGACTTTGCCGGGACCAAACACGTCGGACGGCAGCCAGCGGAAACTGCCCCAGTCGACCTCCAGACGCAGATCGGATTCGCGGACCTGAGAAAAGCCGCGGATCGAGGAACCGTCGAAGGTCAAGTTGTCGCTGGACCTGAGCAGAAACCGCTTGTCGTAATCGAGCATGTGGAAGCGGCCTTCCAGGTCCGAAAAACAGACCGTGACGGCCTTCAGCCGCTTTTCGTCAGTCAGGTAGCGGAGGTAGCATTCGCGCAACTGGTCGCTCGGCGTGTGGTCGGCGACCTTGTGCTTGGCCTCCAGATTGAGTTCTTCCAGCTGGTCGTAGGGGATTTCCAGAAAGTTCTTGATCTCGGACGCAGGCATCGATGGACTCCACAAAGCTGCAAAGTAGGGGTTGCGGGACGCGGGTTGTGGAAGACGAGATGTGGGCCGCAAGCGGAGGGAGTCAGGCTGGGAATCAGCCCCGCGCCTTGCATCCCCCTGCAACCCGCATCCCGACTAGCTCAGTCCAATTGTCCCGCGGGTGTTTCGCTGGCCAATTGGGCGATCATGTCTCGGGTGGCCGCCTCGACGGCCTCCTGCCAGCGCGCGTCGCCGTACCGGTCGCGGTATTCCTTTCGTGAGTGCGCGAAAATGATGGCCCGCGAGCTGTTGACGATGGCGCCCAAGCCGTGCGCGTCGAACGCTCCGGCCACGTCTCGGGCCGTGCCGCCCTGGGCTCCATAGCCGGGCACCAGGAACCAGCTGTGCGGCATCAGCGACCGCAGTTCGGCCAACTGCTGCGGGTACGTCGCTCCGGTCACGGCGCCGACGGCGCCGTAGCCCCCCTCGCCCAGGGTCTGCGTCGCCAGGCTCTCGACCAGCGCGCCCACGTGCTGGTACAGCGGCCGTCCGTCGGCAACCAAATCTTGGAACAGCTTCCCGCCCGGATTGGAGGTCTTGACCAGCACGAACACGCCGCCGCCGCGCTGCGTCGCCACTTGGACAAACGGCTCCAGACTGTCATCGCCCAGATACGGACTGACCGTCAATGCGTCGGCGCCCCAGGAACCGGCCGGCGGCTTTCCCAGATAGCCTTGAGCGTACGCGGTGGCCGTCGATCCGATGTCGTTCCGCTTGCCGTCCAGCAGCACCAGCAGGCCTTGGTCGCGGGCATAGCCGATCACCTCCGCCAGGGCCAACATGCCTTGGGGACCGAGTTCCTCGAAAAAGGCCGCTTGAGGCTTGACGATGGGCACCAGCGGGGCCACCACGTCGATCACGGCGCAGCAGAACCGGCGGTACGCTTCGGCCACTTCAAGGCCGTCGTCGGTGGGGGCGCACCGAAGCCCCAACGGCAGACTGTCGGCACGCGGGTCCAAGCCCACGAGCACGGGATTGCGGCAGCGTCGGATCGCAGCGATCAAGCGGTCGGTAAAATGGCTCACAGCAAGGGTTCCTTGGGACTGGGCGGCACGTCCAGCGTTTTGTCAAAGCCGGACTCCGGCAACGGGTCACCATGATAGCATCTGCAGGCGGCCTCTGTCAGCGGCCATCGAAATTCGCGGCGGCTCTTGTCTCAGCCCTCGAAAGCGTGCTAAAGTCAGGAGTCCGGGGGATACGACCGGTTCTGCCTTTCCTCTTGCTGCGGGAGTCCGCGTGTGTTTGAACCGCTTCTTGCCAACTCGACGGGATTGCTGTGGCACGCCATCCCCATCATTCTCGCGATCAGCCTCGTGTACGGTGCCACCCGGCACGAACTCCTCAAACCCATTCTTTGGCACACCTATCACACCGCCGTCTGGATCGTCGGCTTTATGCTGATCATCGTCGCGATTCTGGCGGTCGTTTCCTGGTTCGTGTGAGTGACAAAGGAAGCCGGTCTGCCCATGCACGTCATCCATCTTGCTGCCCGTACAAGAATGCGGTTTCAGGTTATGTGGGGAAATCTCGCCAACCAGCCCGCCTGGTCCGGAAAGGCCTGGTTGCTTTGCGGCCGGCGACTGGCGATGGCGCACTTGCTCGTCGGCTGGTACGCCTGCGGTTTGCTCGCCGCATCGTCTGCGGCAGACCCCGGTCCGCTGGCCGAATTGCGCTCGCAGGTGCCGTCCTCTCCGGCTCAGTTGACGGCGACTCGCGTGGCCGACGTGGCCGCTGCCGCCGACGGAGTCCTGCGTTGGGTCGCCGAGCAACCGCTGCCGGCCGACTCGCCGCCGGAAATC
Source organism: Candidatus Anammoximicrobium sp. (assembly GCA_012515235.1). GTDB lineage: Bacteria > Planctomycetota > Planctomycetia > Pirellulales > Pirellulaceae > Anammoximicrobium. Next base: position 3,781 of record JAAYYU010000020.1, on the reverse strand, counting down.
CTGGCGAGCATCGAACGACTGCTGGAGATCCACGCGCAGGTCAACGGACTGCTGGAGCAGACCTTCGCGATGCGCGTCCAGTTCGCCGGCCTGCCGGCTGGCGACGAGCGGCACGCGCGATTGCGGCTCTATCTGCGACTGGCTTCCCAGATGATCGATCTGTCCGGCCGGCTGCACACCGCGCTGCGGGAGGCGATCGAGGTGGCCGCGTATCATCTGGACTCGCAACCGCAACAGTTTCAACGTTTGCTGGAGTTGCTCGTCAAGAACAAGGCGGCCGCCGGGGCGGAAGTGATGTCGTACATGCTGTTCGACCCGCCTGCCGACAGCGGCGCCTCGCCCTACTCCACCCAGGAAAAGTACCAGCTGTTGAACCTGATCCTGGCGACGCGTCATCACGACCTGCTGCCGTACGTCGCGGCCTTTCTGCGCGAGGCAAAGAATCCGTCGTTGATCGTGATCGCGGCAGAATTGGTGCGCCGGCTCGGATTGCCCCAGGAACCCCGGCCCGGCAACGTAGCGGAGCGGTTCAAGCCGCCGATCCTGGCTGGCGAGTTGCATCGGATCCTGACGCAGGTGAGTGAATCCGACCTGCCGGAGCACCTGGTCGCCTACCGCCGCGAGCTGCTGGCTTGGCTCCAGCGGCGGATGCAGCGCGGGATCGAGGAAGACAGCCTGAAGCTGGGCGCTCTGGAGTTGCTGCCCGGCGATTGGCTGCTGATGCGGAACCCCTCCCCCTACAACTTGTTCACGGACCTTTCGCCCGGCCTGTTCACGCACGTGGGCGTGGTCGCCGTGGAGCAGGGCCGAGACGGTATCCGCCGCTTTGTGATCGTGGACCTGCCGGAACGCGGGGCGGAAATCCCGGCCACGAACGTCGAGGCGTTTCTTGCCCGGACCTTGCACTATGTCTTCTTGCGTCATCCGGACGCCGAAGTCGGCCGGCACATGGGCCAGGCCGCTGCGGACATGATCGGGAACGAGTCGCAGTTCGACCTGCAGTTCGACACCAGTCGCGTGGCCGCGTTGCAGGGCAAGCCGCTGCGGGGCGAACTGATCCACACGTACTGTGCCGGCTTCCTGCTGGCCTGCACGCTGCCGACGTCACGGCCGCGGGAAGAGTTCTTTCCCATCACCGAGGCGGTGGCCGGAGGCAACATGGCCGCCAACCTGAAGAAACTGGGCCTGTCGTTCGGCCGGGATTTCCTCTCGCCCACAGGCGCCATGTTCTCGCCGCAGTTGAGCATCGTCGGGCGACGCGAACCGGTGTACGATCCGGGCCGGGAAGTCCAAGAGTTGATCTTCAACCATTTCGCCGACGGCATGATCCGCAAGACTCTCACGCCCTCGCCGGACGCGTTCCAAATCCTCCGAGAAAAACTGGCGAGAATGGCCAAGCAGGTGCCCTGGGTGGCCAACGCCTTGGCGCGGGCCAACGATGTCAACGCGCGGATGGACTTGGAGGCGGCCGCCCGCACCGCCGCCGTGATCGAAACCCTGGACGATATCGCGGAGGAGAATCTGAACGAGTTTGTGGCGGCCTATACGGCACTGCTGGCCGGTCCGCTGCACGCCCAATCCTCGCCACAGCACTCCGCCGACCAGATCGCCCGCATCCAGGACTACCGGCAACGCCATGCGAAGCTGGCGCAACAACGGTCCGACGGCCGCCTCTCGCCGCGGGAACTGCGTCTGGAGTTGGTCCGGTTCTACGCCGACCGCGGCCGTCGCCAACTGGACGAACGGTTCTTTGCCGCTTCCGCTGCCGGCGCGGCGACCGACCAGCCCTAGAAATCCGTCTGGCACGGCCCGGGCGTCGGCAAGGGTTCGCGCAGAGGAATCATTTCCCGCTTCGGGAGGTTGTTCTGCCGCCGTTGCCACGGTCGCGGGTTGTCAGCAACGCGGCAGGGCTGCGGCGGAGGTCCTTTCGCGGGCGATGCTACGGCGTCTGGATGCGATACAGGTGCGTTCGCGTCCGCAGGAACAGGGCTTTTCCGACTGCGGCGGGCGAGGCCATCATTTGCTCCCGGTCCAGGCGGTTCACCGCCAGCACATGGAACTGCCGGCCGGGCTTAATGACGGTCGTCACCGAATCGCGGTTGAAGAAGTACATCCGGCCGTCGGCGTACAGCGGCGAAGCCGAATAACTGCCGTCGATCCGCTCCTTCCAGACTTCCTGGCCCGTCTGCGCGTCGATCGCGTACACGATCCCGTCGTCGGTGACCAAGTGCAACAGGTCGCCGATCAGCAGGAACGACGGCTGCCGCGGCATGCCGCGGCGGATGCTCCAGGCGACGTGACTGCCCGTCACCTCGCCTCGGCCGTCCGGGCGGACGGCCCACAACTCGGGCCGTTCGTAATCGTTGATGAAGAACACCAAACCGTGCCCGAACAGCGGCCGAGCCACCATGGACCAGCCGCGGTAACACACCTTCCACAACTCTTCGCCGGTCCGCGGGTCGTAGGCCATCGTCGCCATCGGGCCGGGGCTGATTAACTGAGACCGCCCGCCAGCCTGAATCACTTGCGGTGTGCTGAACGCTTTGCGAAAGTTGTAATGATGCGGGCTGTAGTCGACCGAACGGTTGGTCTTCCAAACGGTCTTGCCCGTGCGTTTGTCCAACGCGACGACGTACTGCAAGTCGCGGCCGTCGACATGGACGATCAGCAACTCCTCGAACAGGATCGGCGACGAACCGGGGCCTTCGTGGTGGTCGCAATTCAAATCGCGGCGAGTCCACAGGATGTCGCCTGTCACCGTGTCCAGGCAGGCCGTGCCGTAGGTGCCGTAGTGAGCGTAAACCCGGCCCTCCTCGATCGCTGGCGTCGGCGAGGCGTAGCTGTTCACCACGGCGATGGGTTTCGGGTTGGGCGTGTCGAAGACTTTGACGTTGCGGACGATCTGACCCGTCGCCCGATCGACGCAGACGGCGGACATTTCTTTCCCGTCCGGCGTCGCGGTCGTCAGCCAGATTTGCTGGCGCCAAATTACCGGCGAGGACCAGCCGCGGCCGGGAATCGCGGTCTTCCAGGCCACGTTCTCGGTCTCGCTCCACGTAACGGGCAGTCCGGTGCTGCCCCTGTCCGCATGACCGTCCCCCGTCGGACCCCGAAACTCGGGCCAAGTCTCCCCGGCGGAAATGCCAGCCCCCGTCAAGGACAGACATACGAATCCAATCCAGCTGTGCATCATCGGTCTTCTCCAAACTGCGTCGTCTTCTCCGGAAAGTCTGCCGAACATGGGGCAGAAACAGGTGGAAGAATCGGCTTCTCGGTTCTGGCGACTCCGGTCGCCGGTGGGAGGTCGGTACGTTTTCTCTGCTTCCCAAGGACAGTCCCACGCTATCAGAGCCCATGCCGGATGACCAGCCCCAACGTAACGGGGTCAGGTCTTGACATTTAACCTTTCAGGTAGCCTTTCAGGCAATAGGTTTGAGCCATCATGGCTCGGCCCTTGCGAATCGACATCGAGAACGGCTTGTATCATGTGACCAGTCGTGGCTGGGAGCAGCGGCTTGTGGTGCGCGACGACCGGGACCGGCAGCGCTGGCTCGAACTGCTGGACCGCGTCGCGACACGCTGCGGCTGGCGGGTCTTCGCTTGGGTGCTGATGAACAACCACTTTCATCTCTATCTGCGCACGCCCCGGCCGAACTTGTCCGCGGGGATGCACGACTTGAACAGTCTTTTGTGGAGGCGGGGTTATCCGAGCCGCCCAAGTCGCCGCTGGAGCAGGCGGTAGGTGGGATGTTCCTCGGTAGCGACGAGTGGATCGACGGGT
>JAAYYU010000184.1 GCA_012515235.1 Candidatus Anammoximicrobium sp. | reverse complement strand
TTGGTCTTGCCGATGCCGGTCGTTTCCGCCGAGGAAGGGCTCACGGAACAGGTCCAGGCTGCCGTGCGGGTGGCCGGGCCGGTGTGGCTGGCGGGCGCGGAAGAAGACTCGGAGACGCGGAGAAGGGGAGACACGGAGAGCGGAGCGGGCAGAAAGATCGGCGGCAGAAAAACGGGGGAATCGGCCGGCGCTGGGATGACATCTTTCTGCCATCCATGTTTCTGCCAGACCTTATGCAACCTCCTCAGGGTTGGCGATTGGCGCGGGACCGCTAACCCAGGGAAGGAATCTTTCCGGCGTCAGTCGTCGAACGCCACGAGGTCTTTGAACCGGACGATCTGCTGGTGCTCGCGACGCTCCGTCAGGAACAAGGGCCGGGACTGGGCGGCGAAGGCGACCCCCATGAGCTTGATCGGGTACTGCAAGGCGGCTCCGCCGCGGCGAAGCGTTTCGTCCGCGTTCACCTCGCCGAACTCCCAGAGATTGTCTACCGAGCCGGTTGAAAGATCGGGGATCGATGATTTGTCGGTGATCGGCATGCTGAGGAAGTTCCAGCCGTCGAACGAGATCGAGACGCGTCCGTCGTAGTCGAAGACGTCAGCCCGGTGGATCCGCGTGCCGCACGAAATGCGGCGTTGCCCGCGAGCGTCTTCGAGCACCCAGTGGACCTGACCCCATCCCGAGTTGCCCTTGACCCAGAGGCCCAGGGAATTCGGCTTGCCGGCCAGCGTCACGGGCCGCTTCAGTTTCAGCACGGCGTATTCATGGAAAACCGTGGGAAGCGCCAGGTTCGGCTGGACCAGCTCAAGCTCGACACAGTTTCTTTTCTCAGAGTCGGCGACCTGCCGGACCGCGTAACGCCCCAACGTTCGATAGGGCAAAGCCGTCCCCCGGGTCTTCTCCAACAACGGCTCTTTCTTCTCGGCAAGGGTCCACTCGGCCGCGTCGTCCATCCGGTTGACGAGCTTGAGGTTGTCGGGCGGCTGATCGTCGGGATACGTTCTCTTCCCGCACCCGATCGAGCGGACCACGGGGGCGCTGGCGAGAAGATAAGTCACGGCCGTGCCGGCGGTCAGCGACAGACAGGCCCGCGAGTCGGGGCGTCTGATCGGCCGGCCATAAAAGTCGAAAATCTGGTAGTCGGCGGGCAAGGTCTCGATCGTCAGTTCCGCCGTGCCGCGGGAAGTCCAAACAGGATAGACGTATTGGCCGTCCGGGCGTTTGAATTCCAGCGCGTACACGGTGGGGGAGCCGGTCGGCAGATGGCGCGAAAGGGCGACCTGATCGAGCAGCTTCGTGGCCACGGCCACGCCCACGTAGGATCTCTTGGGGTAGATGAACGGGCTGCGGGTACAAAGACCGCTGCCGCCCCAGAACGAGCCGGCGTACGCGTTGCCCGTGTCCATGATGATGCCGATGAAGATGTCGCGAAATCCCCACGCCTGCGAGAGCACCAGATCACGCACGTACCATTCGGCCTGCCGCCGCTGGCCCAGCAAGGCGTCGAGGCGGTAGTTGCTTTCGTAACAGGCGTTCAGCTTCCAGCGTTGGTATCCGAATCGCCGCGCGGTCTGGAGCATCAACTCGCCGCCCTGGAGCGTACCTTCCCATTGCCGTTCGGGGAGCGACGAGCGGCCGACCACTTCCAGTCCAAGGTAATCTGCGTACTCCTCGGGAAAGCCGCGCCGCAGCCCTTCGGCGATCAGTTCGCTACAGGCCAGCGAGTTGCCTAACGTAATGCGGAGTTGTGGGAAGTCGCGGCGAAGCAGGCGGCCCAGGCGGAGGGCGTAGTCCCAGCGCTTGTCGGCGTCCTTCCACTCGGCACCGGGCTCGGGTTTCTGTCCGATCAACTCCGGCGCCACTTGGTACGGCCAGACGGCATGTTCGTGGAAGATCATCGCGTTGGTGAGGCTTGGATAGCGGTCCAGGCTTCCGCGAATGCTGGCGGCCAACTGCTCGTCGGTGCTTTCCAGGCCGCCGGTCCGGATCTGCGGGGCGGCCAGCTTCCAGGGGGCCAACTCCTTCTCGGAGTACCGGTCGACGCCTGCCGAGCGGCGAAATCCGGCCTTGAAGAGCACCGGCCCGTACGTCTGGACGTCAGCTGGGGTGTAGTGGGCTCCGCCGTAGTTCCAACTTCCGTAAGGCGAATCCGCCACCTCGGCCTTGCGGGTGTCCTTGCCGAGCAGGGCAAAGGAAGCCTGGTGAGTGATGAGTTCGCGATCGCCATCGAGCAGAGTCAGGTCGATCCCGTACCAGCCCAGCTCCTTTTGCGCCAGGGAGACGGTCATCTCGTCAACCACGTTGGGATCGATCGGGCGCTGGCCGGACTCGACAGGCCGATCCTCGGCATCGCGGATCTTCCAGCGGACCGAGAAATCGCCCGGCCGCCGCGGCCGCACTTGCACGCGCAGCTCGGGCACTTCGTCGTTGTGAAAAATGTTGCCCGGCTCGACGGTCTTGACTTCCAGCTCGGCGGCGGGTCTCTCCAGTGTAACGCCGAAGACATGCACCGAGCTGACACAGGCGGGATCGGGGCGGGCACGCTGGTCGCCGCTGGGGCCGCGCCGCGGGATGAGCCGCCCGGACAGTTCCAAGTCCAGGTACTTGCCGAATCGCATCCGGGCGTGAGTCCCGCGGTTCTCGGTGAAGACCAGGTCCTGAATCTTGCCGATCGGTATCGGAATCTCGGCCCGCCACAGCGGCACACGCTTCGCCGCGACGACCACGGTGCCGACGCGAGTGGCGTTGCCGGGAAGGGCGACGCTGGCGTTGGTCATGGCCTCAAAGGCGCGACCGAGGTAGCCCGGCCCTTCCACGTAACGTGTGAGCCGCACGTTCAGCACGGGGTCTTTGCCCGGATCGTCTTCCAGCGCGCACAACACCCACGCCCGCGGATACTGCTCGCAAGGAACTGTGAAGAGGAAGGAGGCCGGGGTCTCGGCCAGGCTCACTCGCGCGCCGCCGAGGGCCGCCTGTCGCGCGGTCAGGCCCAGGTCGAGATTCTCGCCAGTGGCTCCGAAAAAAGGGACCGCCTTGTCGGTCAGTTCCAGCCGCGCGCCGGCCATCGCTCCGGGCTTGCTTCCGGCGGAGATATCGACCGGCGTGAACCGGTCGGGCAAAGGGCCCGGGTGAAACGATGCGTCCTCCAGCCGTACGTTGCTGGCGATCGAAACCGCGCGGGCCGCTTTCTTGATGGTGCCGATGTAGGAACCGTTGACCCGGAACTCCACGCCGCCGGCCGGCTGCCGAAGCGACAGTACCAGGGGCATGTCCCAGATCGCGTTCCCGGCGGCCCAGCCGTCGATCGCGGCCTGCGTCGCCGTCTTCGAATCCAAAAGCTCCACGGGGCAGAGCGTGTAACGCACGTCGAAAGGTTGGATCTCGACGCCCGCCCGCGGAACGATCCGTTCCTTTTCCCCTTGGTCTACCGAGCGGTCGAAGACGGTGATTCGGATGGCCCGCGAGGAGCCGTCGGCGAAGCGCACCCACAGATCCTGGCCGCCGGCGAGAGGCTTGAGGCGAAGGTTTGTCTCGACAGCGTCGCCGGCGATGGCAAGGACCCCGGCAGAAGCGACGTTCCGCTTCCCGCCGGTGGACTCGAAGCGGACGTTGCGCAGCGCGAGCAACGGCCCTTTGCTCGGCCCGCTGCTGAAGACGATCAACTGCACGTGGGCCGTCCCGGGCCGCCACCGGTTGCGGTGGTCGCCCGGCGCACAGCCCTCAATCGTCCCTTGGAAGGTTTTCCAATCAGCGGGGATCGGTTCGGCCAGCGCCCCGGAGTACTGGTACCAACCGCCGCGATGGGCGCGGATCGGCGTGCCGGCCGGAGCTTCCATTCCGATCGGTGCTTTGCAGGTCACCTGCCAGGTTCCGTCGGGAAGCGCCTTCGACTCGATGACGGGTGCGTTGCGGTTGACATTTCGGTTGGGCAGGTCTTGAAAGTCCGCTTTCGTGTGAAAGGCGATGAACGTTCCGTTGCCGAAGGCCGCGCCGCTTCGCACTCGGAGGACGGTGTCCTGCGCGGTGCATGGCGCCGTCAGTTCGGTATCGGAGCCTTCCACGGCGTTGACGTGGAGGGCCTCGATTCGCTTCATGTCCTTGTCGAAATTCAGGAAGGCGAAGAAGAACCGGTCCTTGTCGCTCGCGGCGGCCAGCCGCTTGAACTCGCCGCGGAGCGTGGACGTCGCACTCGTGTCGACGGGGAACGTGCCTTCGCTGTAAGCCACCTGGCCACTGGTCAGCCCCAGCGAACCGTCGGCATTGACCCGAAGATCGGCCCCGGTCCAATCGTCCTTGTCGGGAAGCAGAAAGGTTTCTGTTGCCGCTGGGGCCGCTGGGGGCGCTGTTGCCGCTGGGGCCGCTGGGGCGCAGAGCAAGGCGGTTAGCAGGAGGAGTGACACGTGCTTGTCCCCGGTGCGAAGGTTCGAGTCTGAGTTCGTAGGATGCGCGCGTCACGCGCGCATCTTGGCGTGGCGAACGGGGTGGCGTTAGCCC
>JAAYYU010000183.1 GCA_012515235.1 Candidatus Anammoximicrobium sp. | reverse complement strand
GCAAAACAGACGTTCGTCGTATTGCAAGGAGACCGAAAAAACTCGAACGGCTCCAGACCAATTTCTTTGCACGGTCCCTCATGCTAGCATTTCCGCTGGCGTCGCCATATTCCGGGATCGCACCCACTCGACGTGGATCTCGCGCAGGGCCTCCTCGAAATCGAAATCGTCGTCCACTTCTTCGGGCGCGACACCGACGTAGCGGCCGGGAGTCAGGGTCCAATCGTTGGCCTCGATCTCGGCAACGTCCACCAGCTTGACCAAGCCCTGCACGTCCCGGAGTTCGCCGTCCGGGAACCGCTCCGTGAGCCATTGGGCCTGTTTCCAGAAGTACCGGACCTGCTTGAGATGTTCGACCGCTGCTTGCCGGAATTCGTCCGCGGCCTTGCGGGCACGGGTGATGTCCTTGCCCGACCATTCGTCGCTGTCCTTGGCGTTGCACTCGGTCTCACAGATCTCGATCAGCCGGGTGGCCATCGTAGTTGGGATTAGGTTGCGCCATCTGCGCGCCAACCGATTGTCGCCACGTCGCCAATCTCGCGCGGAGTGCCCCGGCCAACTGGGGTGTTTTGCCGGCGAGGTCCGTCGTCTCCCCGAGGTCGTCCTTCAAGTTGTACAGCTCGATGCGTTGGTCTTCGTCGTACTCAATCAATTTGTAGTCGCCTTGTCGGATTGCCCCGTAGGGGGTCTGCGGCAAGACGTTGTAGTGCGGATAGTGCCAGTAGATTGCGTCACGAGCTGGTTTGCCGGTTTGCCGCAGCAAGGGCGTAATGTCTGCGCCATCGACGGCGGCATTGTGCTTCGCATCGCCGCGTGCGCCGGTCAGCGCAAGAATCGTGGGGTACAAATCCACGCTGACGACTGGCTCACGACACACGCTTCCCGCCGGCGCAACGCTGGGCCAGCGAATGACCAGCGGCACGCGATGGCCGCCTTCGTAGCAACTGCCCTTGCCGAGGCGTAGCGGGCCGTTCCAAGTCGCCCCGGAATTGCCGCCATAGCCTACGTAGCCGCCGTTGTCGGAAGTGAACACGACAATCGTTCTTCCAGCGATGCCCAGTGCTTCGAGCCGAGCCAGGACGCGACCCACGCTCTGATCCAAGCTCTCGACCATCGCGGCGTAGGTCGGATTATTTTGCCGTTGGCCGGGGCGGACTCTGGCCTTGTATTTCTCGATCAACTCCTTCTTGGCCTCCAAGGGCGTATGCACCGCGTAGTGCGCGAGGTACAGAAAAAACGGCCGCTCGCGGTTGGCCTCGATGAACTTCAGTGCCTCGTCGGTCAGCCGGTCGGTCAGATACTCGCCGGGCCGGCCTCCGGCATACACATCCGGCACAGGCCCTCCGTGATACCTGTTCGCCCTGGCCGGGTCGCCATGGCCGTAGGGCCAGAAGTAACTCCCGGGCGCCCCGCTGTGATTGCCGGCGACGTTCACGTCGAAGCCCTGGCTTTGCGGGAGGAATGGCTCCCGACCCAGATGCCACTTGCCTACCGCCGCGGTGGCGTAGCCGGCCGCCTGGAGCGCTTCCGCGAGCGTGACTTCCTCCGGCGGAAGATGCTGGAGCCAAGCTGGCGGCCGCAGCTTGGCCGTGGGGAAATTCGTGCCCGGAATCCAGTCCGTCACGTGCAGGCGTGCCGGGTACTTCCCGGTGAGGATGCTCGCTCGCGTCGGCGAACAGCAGTTGCAGGCAGCATACGCATCGGTGAACCGCATCCCCTGGCCAGCCAGACGATCAAGGTGTGGCGTCTCGTGGAAGACGCTGCCATAGCAGCCGAGGTCCCACCAGCCCAGGTCATCGGCAAGTATTAGTACGATGTTTGGTACACTCCGAGAAGTGGCACAGAAGCCGTATTTTTCCGAGGATATTGACAAACCAAGGGTGACGATGGTAAGAGTTAGTGTAGTTATTTGATGTAGCAATTGACGGGGTAAATCGCGATTGGACGCGAGTCGAGCGGCGGAAGGACGGAACGTCATGGGGGTGCCTCAATCACGTAAGGGCTGAGGATCGGTCGTCACGGTTGCTTCCACAGCCGATCGCGCCGTTCGGACGACGCTTCGGCGGCGGAGCAAGATACAGAAACACGGTGGCACCAGTATTTCGCGCTGCACTGCGACCGTCAACTTTACAGGAGAAGGCTGGCTTCATAGGAGGCAAGCAGATTATGGGCAGGACTCGGAAACAACGACGACAGGCGCACGGGTCGGCCTGGCGCTGGGAACAGACGGACTGCTGGTACTACACGCTGCCGGGCACAAAGAAACGCGTGGCTCTGTTCGACGAAGATGGCCAGCGAATCCGAGGACCGGAGAACAAGGAAGCTGCCGACATGGCGCTGGCACGGATCAAGCTGGCGGGGGATTCGGAATCGGCAGGCGGCGCGAGCCGCGAGCCGTGGGTGGTGGCCAGGGTCTGCTCGGAGTACATCCAGTACTGTGAACGCGGCGTTGCTAATGGAACGGTCAGCAAGGGACACCGCGACAACACGGTGAGCTTCTTGAATGACCTGTGTCAGTACTGCGGTGCCCTGCCCGTCGCGGAACTGAAGAAGGGGCACATCAAGACGTGGATGGAGAGTCACGCCTCGTGGCGATCGTCGGCAACCCACCGAAGTGTTGTCGCCATTGTCCTGGCGGCCTTTAACCAAGCCGAGGAGATGTACGACGTCGCCAACCCGCTCAAAGGCCTGAAGAAGCCGCCGTCTAAGCCGCGTCTGCACTCGTTCAGTCCGGAAGAGGAGACGGAACTGTACGGAGCGACGGAGCAGTGCTTCCACGATTTCCTCTTCGCGGCGGTCCACACTGGCTTGCGGCCGTTCTGTGAACTTGCACGCATGACCGCGGATGACGTCGAGGAGGGCCCACGGGGCATGATGTGGCGGGTGTATTCCACGAAGACCAAGAAGACACGGAAGATCCCGGTTCGGCTGGAGGTAGCGGAGTTGACGCGCAGGCTGATGAAGACGGCGCCGCGTGGGGCGGGCCTGCCGCTCTTCCGCAACACCAAGGGCAAACCTTGGAAGAGAATGACTGGAGTAGTCCGGTTCCTGACGCTCAAGAAGAAGCTCGGCTGGGACACGGACCCAGTGAAGTCGAAGTACTCCTGCTACACGTGTCGGCACACGTTCGCCCATCGGATGCTATCCGGCTACTGGACGGGCGGTGTCGGCTGTTCGATCGAGACCTTGGCAGAGTTGATTGGCGACACGCCGAAGGTGGCTTTTGACCACTATGGCAAGGAATGGGGCCAACACTACCAGGATCCGTTGTGGGCGGCGATTGGCTGCAAGCCGCAGCAGCGAACCGAACCGGCCGATCGTGAGGCGACGTCGCCCGCGCAGGAAAAGTCGCGAACGTCGGGCAAATCCAAACAGAAGGCTGCAGGCGGCGGGGCGGCGGCGAAGCGACGTCAAACCACATCGCGGCGTTGATCTCGAAGGCATGAGGGTAGGTTGCATGGCGACAGAACGTCGAAAACGTCGGCCGCGTGGGGCGGCGTGGCACTGGAAACAAACGGACTGCTGGTACTTCACGCCGCCGGGCACCACGAAACGGGTTGCCCTACTGGACGAAGATGGCAATCGAATCCGCGGGAAGGGCAACCGAAAGGCGGCCGAATTGGCATTGGCACGGGTCAAGCTCCAGGGCAAGTGGCGTCCTGCGGCAGAGCCCGCGGAGCAGGGGCAATGGCTTGTGGCCAGGGTCTGCTCGGTATTCATCCAACATTGCCAACAACGGGCGGCCAGCGGCGCCACCAGCAGGGACTACTGCTCAGAAATCGTACGGCACATGAACGATCTGTGCGAATACTGCGGAGCACTGCCGGTCGCCCAGCTTCGGAAGGGGCATGTGCGGCACTGGCTTGAGAGTCACCAGACTTGGCGGTCGCCGGCCACGCACCGAAATGCGATTGGCGCCGTGCTGGCGGCGTTCCATTACGCACGCGAAATGTACGATGTCCCCAATTCGCTGAAAGGTCTCAAGAAACCGCCGCCCCGGCCCCGGCTTCACTCGCTCGATGCGGACGAGGAGAAGGCCGTCTACCAGGCGGCGGACGAGCCTTTCCGAGATTTCGTATTTGCCGCGATCCACACCGGCTTGCGACCGTTCTGTGAATTGGCCCGACTCACGGCCGATGACGTCGTGGAGACCACCCGCGGCATGATGTGGCGGGTGTACTCGACGAAGACCAAGAAGACCCGGAAGATCCCCGTGCGGCCGGAGGTGGCAGACCTGACCAGACGGCTGATGGAGACGGCGCCCCGAGGTTCAGGAACTCCGCTGTTCCGCAACACCAAGGATAGAACCTGGAAAAAACCGACCGGGGTGGGCCGATTCCTGGCGTTGAAACGGAAGCTGGGCTGGGATCGCGATCCGGTAAGACAGCGCTACTCCTGCTACAGCTGTCGCCACACGTTCGCTCATCGAATGCTGTCAGGCTATTGGAACGATGGTCAGGGCTGCTCCATCGAGACCTTGGCCGAGTTGATCGGCGATACGCCCAAGGTTGCTTTCGACCACTACGGCCGAGAATGGGGGCAGCATTACCAGGATCCGTTGTGGACAGCAATCGGCGTTGGTCCGAAACCAAACATGGCATCCACCGCAGAACAGATGAATGGCGAGCATGGCAGGAAGGAGACCGCTACGGCACCCGATCGCGTCACACCAAGGAACTCGGGCAGGCATCGCCAACGTGCAAGGACTGCAGCCAGATGACGACAAGACGAAACGGGCTCTCCGTTCTTGCGCCCGGCATTTGCGTATCCTGGTTGTACGGATCCCCGCGTGGTGGAGCAGCCAACTGCCACGCCCGCGATTGCACCCCACCAGCATCGCCTTCTCTTTCTCATCGCTGGCGATTCAAGGTCGAAGGGGAAGGGGGGCCAGCAGACCGCGACACGGAGACATTCTGCCGCCAGTTAACGTATGCAATACCACCTAAATATACTCCTATTCCGCGTCATAATACTATGAGGGGGAGAGTTATCATTTCAGGCTCCGGGTCCAGGTTTTCACCAGCCCGGCTCGCTGCTCATCTGCGTGCATTCATAGCGATTAAGACCTAAATATCCGGCAAAAATGTGGCATATTAACATGAGTGCAGAGGATTAGCTTCTGGCGGCGAGCGGTCTGAGCGATCTGGTGCGGCGGGAGAAGCAACTCCTGTTGCCACAGTCCGCTCGTCTACCGACGCCACCTGCCTGACGCCCTTTGCAGGGACGCTCTGCCCCTGGTAGATGCCGCCCCGATTAGACGGCAGCCAACTCGCTCGCCATCTACCGGTGGTTGTCTGGGCGGCCTAACGGCACCGTGATGCCTGGAAAACCCTGGCGAGGAGTCGGCTGACGGACTGGTTTCAGACGCTGCGGACGGACCCGCATCAGCTCACGAAGCCGCTCCACCTCGGCTGCCTCGATTCGAATTCGCCCCTGCCCCTGCGGCCCACCCTGGAAGTAGTCGATGGTCACAGGCTGTCCGCGGATGACGAGCAGCCCTTTGTCCGACATGCCGAGCCAGTCGTAGAATGTGGTCACGGAAATGCCCAGACGACAGCCCGCTTGGGCTGGCGAGAGCAGGTCTGTCTCGAAGGGCAATTGGGATTCGCTAGCGGACGACGGCTGTGTGGGCTTGCGCCCTTCTTGCCCCGTCGCCGGCAGTGCGTCCCAATGTTGCTTTGCCATGCCAAGAAATTAACAGGGCAGGTTCGCACGCCGTTCGCACCGTGCGAATTCGCGGGACAATCGGCAAACCCACCTTGTTTTTCGGTTCGCTTTGTCGAAACTACGAACTCTTGGCCGCGTCTGCATATCAGGGGGCATTTTCTGGGGAACCAAACCGTCGGTGTGCAATGTTGGACCGATTAGAAGCGACTGTCCGCGACTACGACCGAGTCCGCCAAGCGGGATGCAGCGATTCACTGCGGGGGGCAGAGGCGTTGTCATTCTGGATTCAGGACAAAGTTTGTCCGGTGGTGGAGCAACTTCTGGCTCGACCGGACTTTCGGAGGCTGGCGAGGTGGCCCCTTGATCAACTCGACAAACTTGCCAATAGCGAAGCCAGACGCCTGGTCGAAGGCGTGGAGAACGCGATTCTCGCCAGCGCGAAGCGGTTGGCTGACCTGAGCCAAACTCCCGTGCTGCAAGAGTTCATCGGTGGTCTTGCCGCAGGCGAAGAGCACGCCCCACCGGTACAGACGCCGGCGAATGGACGCCCAGTTGAAATTCCGCAGTGGAAATCTGGATTCGAAACGCCGGCCCACTTCATTGCCGCGAAACCCTGGCGAGACCTAGTTTGCGTTTACGACTATTTCCAGCCAGTCGCCGATCTCCACCTTGTCGACCGAGAGGCTTGGCTGGGCCCAAACAGCGATCATGTCCAGATTGCCAGCTTCTCGCCATTCGTACATCCCCATCTGCGGCTGCCAGGTGACTTCATCGTCCGTACCTTGATGATTCGGATCGCGTACTGGCGCGATGGGCTGCTGCGGGTCCAGCAGCGCTTTGAGGGTGTGCTGAGGCAGGCTAAGGATACCGCAAGACTGAAAGAAACCCGCGAAGCCGTTTGTGGTATCCGGGAACCGCTGGAGCGGCTCGAGGCGATCTGCCTTCACGATCCGCAGTCACCGTTGCGTCAGGCGTGTATCACGTTGGTGCAAGTGTACGCGGCGTATCGAAAACAAGCCGATTTCTCCTGGTTGGGCGCTGTCGGCGAGATGGCGGGGAACGCGGTGTCGATCCGCTACCCTGTCGACCAGTGCGCGGATATAGCGATTACCGACCATGTCGCCGCCGCCCTTGCAGAGGTGGCCGGTCTGTATCGATCGGAGCCTGACCCCGAGGACGTGATCCAAGAGAACTGCCGCAAAGTGCCGCTCGTGATCGTCGATGGCCGGGGACGCCGGGAGTTGTATTGGCACGGCGAACTCGTCGATGCCGAATGGGAGACGTCAGCCCGTGCCTGGACGCTGATGGTGGCCTTGGCTGCAAACGCGAGACGGGGCCAAGGGGTCGACGCCGCAAGCGAGCTGGGCATCTCGCTCAAAGACGCGAAGTCCGACTTGAAACGCATCCTGCCGTCCGAGTTGTTTGGCCTGATCGAGGTCAGGAAGGGCGTCTATCGCCTGACGCTGCCGCGCGACAAGGTGTTTGCAGTGGAGTTCGACCAGGTGGACCGCTTAACCGAGCTAGGTTAAGAGGGACCCCTGTTGGCACCGCGGGCATCGAACCTAACCTGGAATCCGACGCTCCGCAGTGTGCCTTGTCGGATTGGGCCAAACACTCCGAAGCCCTCCGTTCAAGGTCCGCCCGTCTGGTGCGATCGTCTGATTTGGTCAGTCCTCGCTCGATAGCGAACGTTCCGAGTGGCTTTCGAATCAGCGTCAACGGCAGGCTACCGCTTGGTGTCCGGGTGTCCGAGCGAAACCGTGAGCCGTGGCGAGCACTGGCGAGGATTTGAAACCCCTTGCGGGGATGCTCGATGTCGATACCTTAGAACCGGTATCCACGAGCTTCCAGGAGTCGCAAACCATGACCGACGCCCCGAAACAGTACGATCCCTATCCGCCGAAGGTTACGGCAGAACTGCAGAGACTTCGGTTACACGTGCAACATCTCATGAGTGCTCAGCGGGTGTGGGATCGTCTGGCACCGGAAGAACGACGACGTCTCGGCGGAGATCTGGTTGCGGCTTACGACCGATACGGAAGAACCGTGGGAATCTGGAGAGAGCTTCGTGGTGTGTCTCAACCTCGGGCGATCATTGAAGCAGCGTACCAAGTGGGCCTGACGGACGAGGCCACGAAGAACTGGTTGCTGCGTGAAATCGGAGAACTGGATTCCACGACCGACGATACGATCGCGACCGCTGTAGCATCTGGAGCACTGGTTCTTGTTGAACGTGGACGCGCGGCATATTGGAAGGGGGATAAGATCGGCGTCAACTGGGCGAAGCACACAGCCCTGTGGGAGTTCTTTTGGCTGCTCTGCGCACAGGCCAAGATTGGCGACGGTGTCAGCCACACGCATTTCGAGACAACGGAGAATCGCGACTACCCGTCGAAGACAAAGCATCGGTTGTGCAAGCTAACCGGATTTCCCCACGATTTGGGCCTGTTAATCAATTCGGCGGGGCGCGGACGACAGAAACTCGACCTGCCGCCACCTCAGATCCGTCTGTTCAAGATCGAGGCGGTTGAGATCCTGCGAGAAGTCACAGGTTAGACGCCCCCAAAAGAGACGTCGGCATCTGCCAAAGGCTTGGCACCCAGTGCCGCCGTCGCCGCCAGGTATCAATTCCGCCTGTCTCATGAGGCACGTTATTCGCACCGTGCGAACGGCACGCGAATGACCATCGCTATCGTGGTCCCCAAGTCAATTCATGGGGTATGCCACGAACCTAACACCAAGGTGTAGCGATGGATCACGAATCTTCTCCCGACGAAAGTTGCACGCCGCAACATTTCACGGCGGGTTGCCCGACCAACGAGTGGTTGCCGGAGCAGCTTTGCACGTACGCACAGGCCCAGCATCAAGCGATCTTGGACGACGAACGCGATCTGGCTGTGAAATACTGGCGGTTGGGGCGGGCACTCCACCTGCTCAGGCGGAGCTTCAATCACGGGCAGTGGGAGCAACTCTTAACGCAGCTTGACATCGAAAAGACCAAAGCGTCCCGTGCCAGGGCTATTGCCCGCACGTTCGAGAAGGAGGACGCGCTGGCGGGATTGACGGTCAAGCAGGCGTACGACAAGCGGCCAAGAAAGTTGCGAAAACCTGCGCCGGAGCCGAGTGAACCGAAGCAGGAGACCGGCAGGCTCGGTCAGTTCCTGGACCACGTGACCAGGACTGCGGACTTGTTCGTGGACGAAGCGGGCTTCGCCGAGGAAGCTGAGGCCATGTCCCTGTTGCCGGCCATCGAAGCGGCAATGCAGAAACTGGAACAAATCCGGGTTCTGCTCCGGCAGCAGGCCCACATCCGCCCGACATGAGCCGCACGAGGTATGCCCCAGCCGACGCGCCGACGATTCTGATCGGGCCACGGCTGGCATGCTCCCCTCCGGCACACGGCCGGCGCGGAGCACTTCGCCAGCCATCCTACCCGCCGCCGAAAATCACTCCTCTTTTCGCACCGTGCGAAAGGCATGCGAACGACCATTGGGACAATCTCCGCCAACGCGACACAAGTGCGTGCGGGAAGGGCCTGATCAACTCGGCCACGGTGGCGAACCCTACCTCACGCGGTCAACGTCGCGACGAAAGGTGAAACCATGAACGCGCTATTACCCACTGCGGGTTCGGCCAGTCCGGACCTCGTTCAACTTGTGCAGCAGACGTGGTCGGAGATCGCCGCCCGGGCCGGGATCGACGTAATGGGCTTCGATCCGGCAGCGTCTCTTGTCGATCGGTTAGCCTGGGCGCAAAGCAAGGGCCTGGACATCGGCGCGGTGCTATCCAGGTTCTCGTCCAAATTGCAACACAGCACGACGGCTCAAGTGCTCGACTGCGTGTCATTCGCTGCCAATCACGGGATCTACGTGCCACCCGAGTTCGTCTGCGTCGATGAAGGCGTGAGCGGCCGGAAGTCTCGCCGCGACGGGCTCGAGCGAATGAAAGCCATCCTTAAGCATAAACACGCTCGCGTGTTACTGGTGTTCAAGGTGAGCCGTCTGTTCCGAGTGGCGTACCGCGGTTTTCAGTTTTTCCAGGAGGAAGTCGTCGAGGAATGCCTGCGGGCGATCAGCGTCAGCCAAGGCATTGACACGGCTGACCAGAAGACCTGGAAACAACTGGCGTATCTGCACGGCATCATGGACGAGATGCTCCTGACGACCATCGCCGATCACGTGCGGTCGGGCATTGTCAGTCTGTTTCAACGCGGCTTTGTTACGGGAGCCCTGACCGTGGGCTACCGCCCCAAAGAGATCCCAGGGGCACCGCTGACCAACCGTGGGCGTCCGCGAACGATGCCCGAAGTCGAGCCCGATGTGGCCAAGCTGATCACGCAGCACTACGATTGGATTCGCGACGGGATGCCGATCAAGGAAGGCTGGCGACGGTGGGTCAAGGGCGGTGGCCCGTGCGACCCGCGGTCGACGAGCAAATTCATGACGTACTCAGCATACCGGCGGATGCTTTCAAACCCTCGGTACACGGGCCGCTGGGCTTTCGGCCGCACGCGGAGCGTCTGGAACTCGAAACGCGACTACAATCGTCACGTCGAACAGCCGGAAACGGAGGTCACGTTCGTCGTCAGCGAAGAACTGCGGATCATCAGCGATGAAGTCTTCTTTGCCGTGCAGCAACGGCTCGCAGAGTCGAAACTCGGTCCGCGCGGACCGAAGAAGCAGAAGGATCTTCAACTCTGGGACTTGGTAACGGATTGCTTCAGGTGTGTTCCGTGCAAGGTCCGTTACTACCAGGGTGGGGCCAACGGCCACGGCATGAAATGCAAGAACGCGGATCTCTGCCCCAGTCTCACCGTAGTCGAGCGTAAAGGCGCTGTTCTCAGTGTCTGCGCGACACTGAGTGACCTGATCCAGAAGGACGCTCAGCTGATCGAACAGGTCATCGGCTGCACACAGGAACTGGATCGCTCCGGCGACGATGCCGCTCGCGAAGACTTGAACGGCATGGACAGGAAGGTCACCGCCTTGACGCGGAAGATCGACGATCTGACAGAACTGGCCGGAGAGGGCACCGATGAGGACCGCGCGGCCCTGAAGGCCAAGATCCGAGCCGCTCAGGTCGAGCGGGCTTCGGTGCAGGCCGAACGAGCGCGGCTGCAGCAGTCCCTGGAGACCAACTCGGTGTCTATCACGCCTGATCGCGTCCGTGAACTGCTGGCGAACTTGACGGCCTTGCTGGAGGACGGGGCCGCTGGCAGGCTGGGCAGCGACGTCATTCACAAGGCTGCCGAAGTGTTCCGGAAGTTGGTGGGGGGCCACATCGCCGTGCATGTCGAACGGCGCCCGGGGCGCAAACGCACGAATGTGTATGGCACGTTCGTACCCCGATTATTGCGCACCCTGCAGACGGAACTCCGCCATCATCGTGCCGAGGTCGCCGGCGATCCTGAGGCGGTCCGGGTCTGGCTTCGCAAGCCGCCGCGCCTAGATGCGCTTGCGGAGCGGGTCCATCAGCTCATCGACTTGGACGGTCTGAGCTATCGCGATGCCGCCAAGGTCCTCCAGAGCGAGGACCACAAAGTGAATTCCGGCAACGTCTGGTATTGCTATCGTCGCTGGTATGAGATGCACGGTCTGCCGGTGCCCAAGCGCCCGTACAATAACGGACGCCCGCGGAAATCGGCATAGCTGCACTTACGTTCCCGTCCCGGTTCCACATTTCTTGCCCCGTCCTTGCGGCGGGGTTTTTCTTGCGCTGCGGTCTGCGGTCGCATGCGCATTTCTGCACTCGATTTGAAGGAGCTCACGATCATGACTGAACCTGGTCTCGATCGCTCCGCCGAACCGCCGCCCGACACGCTTGACGCCCCACCGTCACCTGAATCGGCACGCGCGCGTCTCGTCGGCGATTTGGCACTTCTGGTCATTCGGCAGTTCCGTCGGGAACAACGCGGGGCAGTTGGCTCACCAGCCACTCGTGACGAGGCGGGGCCGCAGGCCAAATAGCCGGGCAGGACACGGCATGGCGCGTGCGGGGACCCACTAGCCTTGCGAGATTGCCCTTCTCCAGTGCAACCATTGCGAAAGGAGGTGACTCGTTGAGTCAAATCGCACTATGCTTCGTTTCTGTAACCCTGCTGCTGGCAATCGTGGCCCTCATCCGAGAGCGCCGTCTGCGGATTGCCATACAGCAAGTCCTTCGACGTCTTCTGGATCGCTGGAGGTCCCATGAAAGCAGCCAGAATTGTGTTTGTCCCGATCGTCGCCGCGCTGATATTGACGGTGATCGGGTGTGACGAGAACGCCCGTCTTGCGGAAATGGCCGAGCGTCACCTGGATCGGCAGGCTGAGCAGAATCGGCAAATGGCCGAACTGCACCGTCAGGTCGCCGACGGCTCCCGGGAGTTGGTGGCAGCCGACGCCAAGGCGCGCGAAGAACTCGCGGCCCTCCAACGCGAGGTTCAGACGGAGCGAGTGGAGACGGGCCGCCAACGCGATGAACTCGAGAAGGAGCGAAGGTCGCTGGCCGCGGAGCGCCGCCAGGATCCCATTATCGCTGCCGCGATCACCAGCGTCGGTCTGGTCCTGGCATGCCTGCTACCCTTGCTCCTGGGTTGGCACCTACTTCGCGCCCCAGCCGATGACGCCGATCGCCTCATTGCCGAGGTATTGATCGAAAATCTTGTGTCCGAGCATCCGTTGCTGACGCGGGCGTCGGCTTCGCCTCACGTCATCACTTACGACCCCGCAATCGCCAACACTGAGCATGCCGATCCTACGAACGCCAGCCCCGAAGCTAAATAAACTGGGGGGAACGCGTCAAAATCTGTAGAACGGACAGCTTACCTCTTTAAGGCGAGTGTTTCAGTCTCAAAGCCCCGCTCTCGACCGCCATTCGGTTGTGGGTGGGCACTTTCTTTATGCGCTCTCGCATTGGTGCGGGAGCGGCTGTGTTTTCCAGGACACGGCCGCCCCGCGGGGCGGCCTCAATTCTAAGGAGATCGCCCACCAATGATCGCCAATGCCAAGAAGATGCGCCGATCCGCTGCGTCTGCCCGCGCTGCGAAGTTTTTGGCCCTGTTGCCGCAGATTCGGGAACAAGCCCGGTTTGCTTTCCGGAGCGAAGGTGGCGAACGCCGTGAGGAACTGATCGCCGAGACCATCGCCAACTGCTGGGTCGCGTTTGTCCGGCTCGTCGAACGCGGCCTGATCGATGCCGTTTACGCCACGCCGCTGGCCCAGTATGCGATCAAGCAGGTTCGCGACGGTCGCCGTGTCGGTTGCAGGCTGAACGTCCGCGACGTGAGCAGTGAATACGCCCAGCAGGCAAAGCGGTTCTCAGTCGATCGTCTGGATCGCTACGACGCCGAGGAGGGCGAGTGGCGTGAGGTCCTGATCGAGGATCGCAAATCCGGACCGGCGGACACGGCGGCGGCACGGATGGACATCGCCGATTGGTTCGACAGCCTGCCCCGCTACAAGCGTCGCATTGCGGAGACCTTGGCCAGCAGCGAAACGACCAAGGCCACGGCACGCAAGTTTCGCGTCAGTCCCGGCCGCATCTCCCAGACGCGGCGCGAGCTGGAAACCGCGTGGCAGGAGTTCCAAGGCGAATCGGCGCGCACCTGATGGCTGATGCTGACAGCAACCAACCTCGTGCGATTCACGAAGGTCAACTTCACTCACCCAATCTGGAGCGATTTTGCATGCACGACTCGATCCGCGGTTTGTTCGGACTGGTGATGGCAATCATCGCCTCCGCATTCTGCATCACCGCAGTGACGGGAAGCTTCTCCCACTGGCCCGTCGTCCTGATGGGGATCGGCATGGGACTGTGGGCCGTGCGGACTATGTCCAAGTCTTGAGCCGCAAGACCCAATCGGTTGCCCACCGTCCAATGTTGCAAGAAGGGAAATCCTCACATGAGCCATGTTGTGACGATTCGAACCGAGATCCGCGACGCCGGCGCGGTGCAAGCCGCTTGCCAACGTCTGCGGCTACCCGCGCCCGTCCAAGGGACGCACAGACTATTCACGAGCCAGGTCACGGGACTGGCCGTGCAGTTGCCCGAGTGGCGCTATCCGGCCGTCTGCGATCTGGCCACCGGTCAGGTCCAGTACGACAACTTCCGTGGCCACTGGGGTGAGAAAAGACACCTCGACGCGTTTCTCCAAAGCTACGCCGTGGAGAAGGCCAAGATCGAGGCACGACGCCAAGGGCACGTTTGCACGGAGCAGCCGTTGGCCGACGGTTCCATCAAGCTGACCATCAGCGTGGGAGGTGCCGCGTGAGCAAGATCATCGAGATCATCGTGTCGCCTCAAGGCGAGACGACTGTCACCACCAGGGGCTTTGCCGGTTCGGCGTGCCAAGCGGCCAGCAAGTTCATCGAGCAGGCCCTGGGCCAACGCACCGGTGAGCGTCTCACGAGCGAGTTCTACGCCAGCCAAAGCGCTGCCCAGCAGGCCAGCCAGCGGCAGTAAGCCGGCGCTCCGGTTGGCCGATCTGCTTTCCTCCCGCGGTTTCTTCGGCGGGCGGTCTATCTTCTGCGGCAGGTACACCGTCCGTCATCGACGTTCGATGCGACGTGACGCCCCTGCGCGCGGACAGAACTTGGTTTCTTCGTTCTCCGACTCCCGCTTCCAGGCTGTTTTCGGTCACGGCCCGGAAGCACACTACTACGGACCGATTGCGAGAGGAATCACGTTATGGCAGTTCGTTACAGCACTCAAGCTGTTGTCTCGGAACAACTCCCCGGCAGCGAGTATGCCGTCGTCGCCGGCTCCCATTACGACGACGAGCCGGCCGTATGGTGCCGAGTTCTCACGCCCGGCCGCAACCGGGACTACCGGGCGGTGATCGTCGAGCCGGGCGATCGCCTCGGCAAGATGGTCTTTGTCGCGGCCACGGCGGGCCCGGACAGGCTCAAGAGGCTCGTCGGCCACTTGGTCCTGGTCGACGTGGAGCGGGAGAAAGACCGCGTGTGCTTCGGCACGCCGGCCAAGCTGGCTTTGGCCACCATCTGCGACGGCATACCCAGTAACACGTGCCGGCCCGACCTGCGGCATTGCGCTGCGGCCGTCGATTCCGTGCCCGAGGCGGAAAGCCGGCTGTTGGCCGAGATGGACAAGGTCCTGGCCGTCTGGTTGAAAACGACCGTAGACAGGAAAGCCGACGCCATCGCGACCGGAGAAGTGGCGAGTCGCAGGCGGGGCAAACGGCAGAACAGACGGCTCTGCAACGCCGGCTCGTGACTTGTACCCCGGCTATCCCTTGTTTCCTGCTCGTTCCTGCTGCAGACGGCACATCTTCCACAGCAGGTACATCTCACCGCTGTGCTTGGCCTCGTCGTGCAGACCGTGAATGATCCAGATCCACGTCAGCCAGTCCGTCCGGGCGGCGGCGAGGGTCTGCAAGGTGCCCTGGCGGACTTCACGGGCCAGTTCCTGAAGCACTTCGCAGCTGTCCATCGTTGGCTTCCCCCGTGTACGGCGTTTTACCACGCCGCCCTGCCTACCACCGGCCTCGGCGCCGCTCGCAGTATAGCCCATCTCGGGCCAGCCCGCAGGCCATGTCACGGCGGGCTGGTTCACCGTCTTCAAGGAGTTTTCGCGAATGCAACTTTCCCAACAACTGACGGAGTACATCTCCGCTTGCTTCACCGGTTTGTGGGTCCAGTCCCACGAGCACGAAGACGCCCTGAGCGAAATCGCCCAGATGTGCCGCGACCAAGAGTGGCGGATGGTCGTCTGGGACATCAACAAGGGACTGACGATTCACCGTCAGGATGACGCCAACGTCGACACTGGCACGAACGACCCGCTGGCGGCTATCCGATCGCTCGATGCGCTCGGTTCCACGGACGGCGCGTCGCTTCTCGTGTTGGTCAACTTTCATCGTTTCCTGTCCAGCCCGGAGATCATCCAGGCATTGGCCGCCCAGATCACCAAAGGTAAACAGCACCGCACGTTTATCCTGGTCCTCTCACCCATCGTTTCGGTCCCCGTGGAGCTGGAAAAACTGTTCGTTGTGCTGGAACACGACCTGCCTCTCCGCCAGCAGTTGCACGAAATTGCTCGCGGCATCGCCACCGAGGACGGCGAACTGCCAACCGGGGCACAGCTCGACATGCTGCTGGACGCGGCGGCCGGTCTGACTCGCTACGAAGCTGAGTCCGCGTTTTCGCTCTCGCTCGTCCGCCACGGGCGCATCGTGCCCGACGCTGTATGGGATCTCAAGTGCCAAACGCTAAAGAAAAGCGGCCTGATGCAACTGTACCGTGGCACGGAGGATTTCAGCAGCCTGGGCGGCCTGGCGTCGCTGAAGGCGTTCACCAAGCGAGCCCTGCTGCAGCCGAGCCGCAACAATCCGCTGAAGCGGCCACGGGGCGTTTTGCTGTTGTCTCCTCCGGGCTGTGGGAAAAGCCAGTTCTGCAAGTGTCTGGGCCGCGAAACGGGGCGTCCAGTGCTGATCTTGGACGTCGGCACGCTGATGGGCTCGCTCGTGGGCCAAACCGAAGAGCGGACCCGGCAGGCGTTGCAGATCGCCGATGCGATGGCCCCGTGCGTGGTGATGATCGACGAGGTCGAGAAGGCGTTTGCCGGCGTCGGCAACTCCGGCCAGACCGACAGCGGCGTCTCGTCGCGCATGTTCGGCTCGTTCTTGAGTTGGCTGAACGATCACGATTCCGACGTGTTCGTGGTTTGCACTGCCAACGACGTCGCCAAGCTGCCGCCGGAGTTCAGTCGCGCCGAAAGGTTCGACGCGACGTTTTTCCTGGACTTTCCGGGCCACGAGCAGAAGCAAGCCATCTGGCAGCTGTACCTGGACCTGTTCGAGATCGACCGCGACCAGAAGCTGCCGAACGACGAAAGCTGGACGGGAGCTGAAGTGAGAGCTTGCTGCCGTTTGGCGGCGTTGCTGGACGTGCCGTTGATCCAGGCGGCTCAGAACGTCGTACCCGTGGCAGCTACAGCAGCGGAAGCCGTAGAGCGATTGCGGACCTGGGCCAGTGGCCGGTGCCTGGATGCCGACCGGGGCGGGATTTACACGCGGCAAACGGAGAAACCAACGTCGCGGCGCAAGGTGACCCGCAGTCCGCAGAACAACTGACAACGGCCACTTCTCTACCAAGGAACCAAGGATCACCAACATGCCTGATTTGAACGACGGCGAGTCGACCCATGTGCAAGGGTCGGCTCGCCTACCGTATATCTTGAAGAACGTCGGCGGAGTGTACTCCTGTACGTGCCCGGCGTGGCGTAATCAATCGCTGCCCATCGAACGTCGGACATGCAAACACCTGCGGGCGTTTCGTGGCGAACAGGCCGAGCAGGAACGCCTGGGCGCACTGCTTTCAAAGCCTTCCGCGGCTACGCCTTCAACTACACGCACCGTGCCGAACCTGCTGCTGGCCGAGCGATGGGAAAACGACATCGACTTGGCCGGTTGGTGGATGAGCGAGAAGCTCGACGGAGTGCGGGCGTGGTGGACCGGCCGCGAGTTTCTCTCACGGCAGGGCAATGTGTATCGCGCGCCCGACTGGTTCGTCGCGGGACTGCCAAACTTGCCGCTGGACGGCGAGTTGTGGCTGGATCGCAAAGCGTTTCAGCGGACCGTGAGTATCGTCCGCCGGCACGACCAAAGCGAACACTGGCGTCGGATTGCCTTTGTGGTGTTCGACGCACCGGCCGCCGATGGGCCGTTTGAAAGCCGTCAAGCGTTTCTGGAGTCCACGTTGCGGGAGCATCGGCCGCAGTATGCGCGGGTGCTTCAGCAGGAGCGCTGCACCGGCATCGGCCATCTGCAAACTGAATTGGCCCGTGTCGAGACGCTGGGTGGCGAAGGATTGATGCTCCGGCAGCCGGCATCACGGTACGAGCCGGGCCGATCGTCCACGTTGCTGAAGGTGAAGACCTTCCACGATGCGGAAGCCCGCGTCGTCGAGCATCTGCCGGGCCGTGGGCGTCATGCCGGACGGCTGGGTGCGGTGGTCGCAGAACTGCCCAGCGGCCTGACTTTCTCCGTGGGCACGGGCTTCACGGACGCCGAGCGGGAGAATCCGCCGCCTGTCGGCAGCCTGATCACGTTCCGCTACCAGGAACTGACGGACCGCGGTGTACCCCGTTTCCCGTCCTTCGTGCGGGGCCGGACCGAGGACGACACGTCTGCGGTAGCCTGGACCGATTTCGCTCCAGACGCCCAGCAGCCGGGCGTTCCGGCAGTTGGGGCTCACATTTCCATCGACAACACCAACAACCTGAAGGAGTTCATCATGGACAAGCGTTACTTCGAGTTCATCGGCGGCAGTTCCGCGAAGTTCTGGGAGATCGGCGTCAGCGGCAACAAGGTGACGGTTCGCTTCGGGCGGATCGGCACGGACGGCCAGACGCAGGTGAAACCTTTCCCGGACACGGCCGCGGCCACCCGACACGCGGAAAAGCTCATCGCGGCCAAGATCGGCAAGGGCTACGCCGAAGCCGTCGCGCGGTAGCGGTGCCGCGCTCGCGATGTGCGCTGATGAAATGGCTGGATTCGGCCAGTTCCGCGAATCAAAACCATAGCCCCATCGTTCGCTTTTGACCGGTGGGGCTTTGGTCGTTCATGTTGCTCGGTTGTGGCGGTGCTGACCCGACGACAACCGACTTAGCGCGACATAACAGAAGGACGAACATCATGGGATTGACGATTCATTACCAACTGCGTTCTACGGCAGCGAGTGCCGAAGAGGCCCGGAATCTGGTCGTCCAGCTCGGCAGTCGCGCCCGCGATCTGCCCTTCGATCAGGTGGACGAGGTCATCGAACTGACTGGCAGTGATTGCGCTTTTCAGCAGCACGATGACCAGTTTCCGCACCGCTGGCTGTTGATCCAGGCCCGGAAGCTGGTGCCCGACCCGCGTGAGCCTGCCCGCCGGTACGCCGTGATTCCGGAGCACGTCATTGCCTTCTCCTGCTCTCCGGGCCGTGGGTGCGAACAGGCGAACTTCGGCCTGTGCCGCTATCCGGCGACCATCGAAGTTGGCCCCTGTGTTCAGTGGACGGTCCACACCAACCTGGACCACTGGCACTGGGGCAGCTTCTGCAAGACGGAATATGCCCGCAATCGCGAATGCGGCGGGGCACGCAACTTTCGCCGCTGTCACTTGGCCATCGTCGATCTGCTGCAACACGCCCAGTCGCTCGGCATTTTGGAGGAGGTCTATGACGAGGCCGGGTACTGGGAAAACCGGCGAATAACAGCCCAAGCCCTGGGTCTGGTCAGCGTCTAGCCTTGCCGGTCTGAAGTCAGCGACGCACGTTCTTTCGCCCCTGGTCGTGTCGGAGGGGGAACATTATGCACTTGATCTTGAATGTCCACAGCAGCAATCCGGAAACAGACCTGGACTGCGAATGTGCCTTGCTGAAACTCACCAAGCCGTTCTGCGATCGGCTGCGGCGGGATATCGAAACGCTCTTCCGGCATCGCCGGGAGCTGCCTGACCTGTACGAAGTGTACTTCTGGCGGTACGCGGTGGAATTCTATTCGTTCGATCTGATCGCTGCCTGCGACGACTGCGAAGCGGGGTGGAGCGGGCAGTTTGAGAAGGCGGGCCGTGCGGTGCTGCCGGTGGGCATGGAGTTGGCAAAGTTCGGGCCGCAGCGCATGGAATGCCAGCAGGAAATCATCCGTTACGTGCCGGCTGCCGGCAATATCGTCCGGCTACCGGAAAACTGCTTCGAGATCTGCTGGACCGCCGTCCCCAAGCACTCGGACATCTACATCACCACCTGCGACGTGACGCTGCCTGAGCTTTGGCGGTGTCTGGCCCCGGAGAAAGCAACTCCGAAACCTCGGAAACGCCGGCGCAGGCCCAAGTCCTGAACGGCACGGGGACCCGCACGCCTGTGTCGCCGGTGATTAGCGTCACGAACCGATGGAGGCTTGCATCATGCTCGATCCGTATGGTCTGCCGCTGGGACACGGGGCCCTCTGCCCTTGCGATGCCTGCCTGGAGGTCCGGCAGCTCTGGACCGAACGCCAGGGAGCGTTGAACGATAGCCTACCGCCGGACGATGCCGAAGACAACACTGAAAACCAACACTGAAAACCAATCCGCACAGGAGGATGTATCCTGATGGCACTTGCGAAAGGTCACCGACAGAACTTCGACACACTCCGCCGTGCAATGTTGGCCGGCGATGCGGCCTTGCTGGAATGTCAACTCGTCGCTTCGGGCGAGCCGGTAGCCGTGATCTGCGCGGCCAATCGTGGAAAGGGCGACGAGATCGAATTCGTGCCCTTTGCCATGCTGTTTTCCGGCAACCCGTACCTGGCCGTGAATCCATTATGTTGTGGACAACATAACGGATTTAATGTGGCGCAGTCCGTTATGTGGCCTAGCTTGTTCCTCCGCTGCTATTTCAGCGTTTCGCCGATTTTCTGCGCTACATAATTTCCGAGTTACGCTTGGGAGAATGTTCCGTTTCCCCCATTCTCCTGGAGGTTCGACCATGTTTGATCAACTTTTCAAGTGTCCCGTTGCAGTGGTGCGTTATCGTACTGGCCCTTTCTTAGAGGAACGTCTTGCCTTCTTGGGACATCTCGCAAACGAGGGTTATACCCGGAAGAGCTTGCAGAACAACG
>JAAYYU010000182.1 GCA_012515235.1 Candidatus Anammoximicrobium sp. | reverse complement strand
GGTCATGGAGACAATTTGCGAAGCACATAGGATACCCATGATACTCGCAACCCCACCCACTGCTCCACGCTCGAAACGCACTCGGCCGGACCCGGACGAGCATGCCTTTCAGCGGCTGAAGACCAGCATCCACGAGGAGCTGGTGGAATCCCTGGATCTGTCGTTGGTCGGGACCGTCGACCGTCAGCGCCTGGGCACCGAGGTGCGGAGCGTCGCGGACGATCTGTGCCGCAAGCGGGCTGGCGAGTTGGACAGTTCGGGCCAGCAGCGGCTGATGACCGAAGTGCTGGACGAAGTCTTCGGCCTGGGGCCCTTGGAACCGCTGATGGCCGACCCGGACGTGAGCGACATCCTGGTGAACAATGCGTATGAGGTGTACGTCGAGCGACGCGGGCGACTGGAACTGACGGACGTGATCTTTGCGGACGACCAGCACGTGCTGCGGGTGATCCAGCGGATTGTCGCCCGGATCGGCCGCCGCATCGACGAAGTGTGTCCGATGGTCGACGCGCGGCTGCCGGACGGCTCGCGCATCAACGCGGTCGTGCCGCCGCTGTCGCTGCGCGGTCCGACGCTGTCGATTCGACGTTTCGGCGACAAGCCGCTGGACCTGAACGATCTGATGAGCAACCGTTCGGTTTTGCCCGAGATCGTCCAGTTTCTGTCCGGCGCCGTCGATGCGCGGCTCAGTTTCCTGATCTCCGGCGGCACGGGGTCCGGCAAGACCACGATGCTGAACGCACTGTCCGTGTGCATACCGCCGGGCGAGCGGATCATTACGATCGAGGATTCGGCGGAACTGAAGCTGCAGCACCTGCACGTGGTCTCGCTGGAAACGCGGATTGCCAATACCGAGGGTTCGGGCGAGATCAACCAGCGGGACCTGGTGCGGAACTCGCTCCGCATGAGGCCCGACCGCATCCTGGTGGGCGAAGTCCGCGGCGCCGAGGCGTTGGACATGCTGCAGGCGATGAACACGGGGCACGAAGGTTCGCTGACCACGATCCATGCCAACGACACGCGGGACGCGTTGTCCCGCCTGGAGATGATGGTCGCCATGACGGGCCTGGAACTGCCGGTCAACGTCGTCCGCGAGTACATCGCCGCGGGCATCCGGCTGGTGGTGCACCTGGCGCGTTTGAAGGGCGGCATCCGCCGCGTGATGCGCGTGTCGGAAATCGTCGGCATCCGGGACGGCGATTACCACTTGGAGGAGATTTTCGGCTTCGAGCAACACGGCGTCGGCGAGGACGGGGTCGCGTTCGGCCAGTTCTACGCCACGGGGTATCGCCCCAAGTGCCTGGAGCGGCTGGAGGCCTCGGGCGTGGAAATGCCCGACGATTTGTTCGAGGCGAAAAAGTTCTGACCGTTGTGAACTTAACGCGGGCTCCGGCCCGCAACAAAACAGGGACGTCAGAGACGGTCCGAGAAACCACGAATGACACGAATGACACGAATCAGGAGACGCTTTCCCGCTTTTTGTTCACGCGTGTCATTCAGATCCTTGGAACAGGAACTGGCCGACAACTGACCACCGGACACCGATCACCCGAACGACGAGTGGAACTGTGGACCTGACCCTCTTGACCATCGTGAGCTTTGCGTGCCTGGCATCCGTGATTGCCGCGGTGTGCCTGGGGGTGCGCGATCTGTTCTTCCGCCGCAGTGAAGCCGTCGAGGTGTCGGCGGACGGCGCCCCGCCTCGCTTGGGGCGATTGACGCTGGCCCGCGACGCGGTTCCTCGCGCGGGGCTGGTCGGAGCGATCGACGACAAGTTCGAGAAACTGGTCGTGGAAAGCGGCGTGCCGGCGGACGGCTTGACGGTCACCTTGATCCTGGTCTTGAGCGGTCTGGTGTGCGGCGGGGCGGCCTTTCTGTGGACGGACGACCTGTTTTCCGGGCTGGTCGGCTTTGCCGTCGGCCTGGCGGCCCCGGTTCCGTACCTGTCGTTGCGGCGGGCCGGCCGGCTGCGGGACGTCCAAGCTCAATTGGCCGACGTGCTGGACCTGATGTCGCGGGCCACGCGGGCGGGCGAGAGCCTGGAGCAGTCGATCACGCTGGTCGGCCAGCGGGCCGCCGATCCGTTGGGACTCGAATTCCGCCGCTGTGCCCGGCATCTGCAGATGGGACTTTCCGTGCCGGCCGCCATGCGGTCGCTGGTCCACCGCCTGCCGCTGATGGACGTTCGCATTCTGGCCACGACCTTGTCGGTCCACCGGCAAGCGGGCGGCAATCTGGCGTTGACACTGGAACGGATGGCCCGTGTGGTTCGCGACCGGATGGTGTATCGCCAGCAGATGCGCTCGGTAACCGCCGCCGGCCGGTTTTCGGCCATGTTGATCGCCACGGTCGGGCCGCTGTTGTTCCTGTACATGTTCATGTTCCAGCGCGATTATGTCAGCAAGTTGCTGGACCTGCCGCTGGGGAACATGCTGTTGGTGATCGCCGTAATCCTGGAAATCGTCGGCCTGATGTGGATCAGTCGGCTGATACGCACGGAGTACTGACCGAGTAACATGGCTCTCCGAGCCGTGCCGACGGTGAGAGAACACACGGCTAGGAGAGTCAGGCTACGGAAGAGACGTTATGCAAGACATCGCCTTGCCCTTGAGTGCATTCCTGGTCCTGGCCGCCGTGATCTGGCTGCTGGGGCGGTTGTTTATGACGGGGTCTTTTCGCGCGCAATCCGCGGAAGAGGAAGGGGCCGTGGAAGACGGGCGGAGCCGGCCGGCGTTCGGGATCATGACGAACGTCATGGCGGCCTTGATGCCCATCTCCAGCCAGGCCAAGAAGCAGATCGGCCGCGAACTGCGGCAAGCCGGCTTTTACACGCCGCACGCCCTGGCGGATTTCCTGGCCACGCGAAATGTCGCGTTGCTGGCGTGGACTCTGCTGGTCGCCTTTACAGCCTTTGCCGTGTACGACCCGCAGCAGGATGTGACCCTGCTGGTCGTGATCGTCGGCATCGTCTTCGCGATTTTGATCTTTGCCATGCCCCGCTTGGTGCTGCAGGGCCAGGCGCGGCGCCGCGTGACCAACATCCAAGGGGCGCTGCCGGACGGACTGGATATGCTGAACATGTGCATGACCGGCGGTTTGTCGCTGCAGATGGCCTTTGAGCGCGTGACCGGCGAGATCCGTTCGGCCCATCGCGATCTGGCGACCGAATTTGACATTATCCGGCGGCATTCCGAGACGCATACGATGGAACGGGCGTTGGACCTGTTTGCCGAGCGGATCGACACGCCGGAGGTCAAGTCGTTGGCTGCGGTCACGTCCCAGTCCGTGCGGTTGGGCAGCAACGTGGGGACCGCGTTGCAGGAGTATGCGGACAGCATGAGAACGACCCAGCGTCAGCGGGCCGAAGAACGGGGCAATCGCCGCTCGGTGGCCATGCTGTTTCCGGTGGCCCTGTGTCTGGCGCCGCCCGTGTACATTCTGCTGCTGGGCCCGGCCGTGCTGGAACTGCGGGACTTCGCCACGCGCGAGAACCGGCCGGGCGGCGTGTTGGCGCCGGACATGAGCCTGCTGCAACAGGGCTTGACCGCTCAGCGACTCTCGTCCGAGCCGCTGCGGGCCCCGGCCGCCCCGGCCGCCCCGGCCAATCGGGCGCCGTTCCCCTCGTTCCCGTAGGATGGGTCTCCGAGCCGTCCCCGCCTTCAGCACCAGCCGTTTGCCTGCCCCGCGACGTCTTCGTCTTCGGCCACCACGCTGCTTGCCAGCGTGGAGCCATGTTTAGCACCAAGCGTCGTCCCGCCCCGCGACGTCTTCGTCTTCGGCCACCACGCTGCTTGCCAGCGTGGAGCCATGTTCAGCACCAGCCGTCGGCCCGCTCCGCGACGTCTTCGTCTTCGGCCACCACGCTGCTTGCCAGCGTGGTGGCGAAGACAACCGACTTATTCGCAAACATTTCTGGTCTTGAACACCGCTCCACGCTGGCGAGCAGCGTGGTGGCGAAGCAGCCGATTTCGTAGAGATATCTGGTCTTGAGCCCGCTC
>JAAYYU010000181.1 GCA_012515235.1 Candidatus Anammoximicrobium sp. | reverse complement strand
TTCAACCTCAAGGACGACATCGCCGAACAGCACGATCTGGCAGCGAGTCACCCCGACAAACTCAAGGAACTGCAAACCGCGTTTGCCGAGTGGGAACGAGGCACTCAGCCCGCGAAGTGGATTCGTCAGGACCGTCGCAATGCCGAGATCGGCGGCAAGCTGAAGGCAGAGGGCGAATCACCAACTCCGCGCCGAGGCACCCCCGCCGCTGGCCGCATCGACGAGGCGTTCAAGGCCGCCGACAAGAACAACGACGGCAAGCTGTCGCGCGACGAATACCCACAGCCAGGGGTCTTCGACGCCGTGGACGCGAACAAGGACGGATCTGCCACTCCAGAAGAAGTACGGGCCTACTACCGGAATCGCAGGGGGAATTAGCCCATGAAGATCGTCATTCCATGTACGTTCCGTTACCCACTCGCCATTGTGCTGGGGTGCATGTTGAGTTTCTCCGCACCGGCTCAGGAACTGGCGGGCACGGCGGCATTCAAACGTCTGGACAAGAACGGCGACGGCAAGATCACGCCCGACGAAGCGCCCAGCGTGGAGAGCTTTCGGGGCGCCGATACGGATCAGAACGGCTCGGTCAGTCCGGACGAGTTCCGTCGCTTTCTGACCAACCGGAATCGACCGGTGCCGGAGGGCGCGGCGCCGACGACAGAAGCCGCCCCAACGCCGCAGCCGGCGAACGGCGTTCCCGCCCTCAAGCAGCTCCCCGATTCCGACGCCGTGCGTGATGCGGCGGGCACGGGGCAGCTTTTTGAATGCGTGCATGTGCGGGGCATCACCGATGTGCGCGAGGGCATGAACGGCTTTGCCCTCGCGGATTTGAATCGGGATGGACGGCCGGATGTGATCGCCACGTTTTCTCCACCGTCGAGCTATCGCGGGACGAAGCTCGTGGTGCTGATCAATGAAGGAAGCTTCCGCTTTACGCCGCACGCCATCACCATCGGCAACGCGAGTTCGATGGATGATTTCGGAGGCGCGGCGCAGATTCCCAACCTCGCGGACTTCAACGGCGATGGCTTTCTTGACATCCTCGTCACGCGCAGTGCGCCGATGCTCGGGGGCAAGGTCCGCGGGGGCTTGAAACCGCTCGGCGTGGCCTTCCTGCTCAGCGATGGCGCTTGGGACCGCTTTATCGATGTCTCGGAACGCATGGGCGCTCGCAACGAACTCGGTTACAACCGCCAGACGAGCATCGGCGATGTGAATGGCGACGGCTGGCTCGACCTGGCCATCGGCTGCGACAACATCAAGAACGCCCTCGGTGGCTTTCCGCACAGCCGGCTCTACGTGTTTACCGTAGACCGCTCGCTCCGTGAGCGGGATTCCCTCTCGCGGAGCGAGCGGTCTACGATGACCGGCTGCTTTGTCGACATCGGCGGCACGGACCTCGTGCCGGACTTTGGCGGTTTCTATCGCGACAGCGCGAAAGATAAGGCCGGTCCCGGGATCAGCCTGCGCGACCTCGACAACGACGGCGACCTCGACCTGCTCCAGAGCTACCATGTGGACGTCCGCGAGCCGTTGCTGCCTTACTGGCCCGGCGAGTATCGCCAGGGCGTGATGTGCTGGAAGAACCTGTGGCGTGAGACCGGCAAGCTACGTTTTGAAAAGATCACCGGCAACGGCCTGCATTGCGAAGCGCGCCTGAAATACAACCGCGAGAAACAGCTTTACGAGCCTGCCAGCGACGCCCGCGCGCCCGGCCTGCCTTACATCGCGCTTGCCGATGTGGACGCGGACGGCCTGCAGGACATGCTGGCCGTCGGCCCGGACTCGGATTTCTGGGCGCCACGCGTCGAGCACGTCACCGGCCGCTTTTGGAAGAACCTTGGCGGTTTCCGGTTCGAGGATCGCACCACGCCCGCCGGATTCGCGCCGCTGAACTTCGGCTACGGCCAGTGGAGGAACTTCTTCGAGGAACCGGAACCCGCGCGCTGGAAGAACTGGCGGCCGCGTGTCACCTTCGAAAGCCAGCCCGGTTTGACACCAAAACATCCTGCGAAAAACACTCCCTATTTCGCCGATTCCGTCTTCGCCGACTTCGACAACGACGGCTGGCTCGATGTGGTGGTGATGAACCGCAGCGAAAGCACCATGACGCGCTCGATGCTGTTCATGGGAAGGGGTGCCGGCACGTTCGAGGTGAAGCCGACGACGTTCAGCGGCCTCGACAGCAGCGGCATTTCCGCCGAGGCATCCGACCTGGACGGCGACGGCTTGCTCGACCTCGTCTTCGCCGCCGACCCCGACAACAGCCTCGGCCCCGGCCAGACCGTCGCTCCGGAACGCTACGAGAGCAAGGTCTATTGGAACACCGGTGCGCATGGAGCAAAGCAGAACCACTGGCTCCATCTCACCTTCTCCGGCCTCAAAGACGCCGAACTCATCGGCGCCCGTGTCGAGCTTTTGGAGTGCGGCGACTTGTCGCCGCTTTCTCTTTCGCCGGACTCCGCCAGCAAATCCGCGAGCACAGACCGTCTGGGCGGCTCTTCGCCAAGGGAAATCCAAGGCGACGACGAGTCGCCGCACTCCAAGAAGCAGTACCGCTGGATCCACAGCAACCATACGTACAAGAGCGGCGGCGCGCTGGACGCCCACTTTGGTCTCGGCAAGGCTACCACCGCTGACGCAACCGTGAAGCTCCTCGATGGCCGAACAAGGACATTTGCCGGACTCGCCGCCGATCGAACCTACATGCTCGAGCTGAAGTAATCGGAAGGAGATGATCCCGTGAGACCCACCACACTACTCGCCGTCCTCACCGCTGTCGTCCTCCTCGAAGCCGGTCTGAATTCGGAAGCGCAGGACCGGCGTGGAGCGGCCCTCGAACGACGCTTCCAGGAGCTCGACACGAGCGGCGACGGGAAGCTCTCGCGAGCAGAACTGGGGGACGCGCAGCAGCACGCCAGTTGGGATCGCGACCAGGACGGCTTTGTAACGCAGGCCGAGGTGCGCGAGTTCATGTCCTCGATCCGGCGGGCCCAGTCGCTGCTCGCGGCCGCGCCCCCGGCAACCGTCGCCGAAGGCATTGACGTCGACGCACGCCCCTCGGCTCCGCCAGCGGCCGTTCCCGTTGCGAACAGCCGCGCCTTTGCGCACCTGGCCTTCGCGCGGGACTGGGTGCCGGGGACGAAGGACGGCGCCGGAGAGCGGATGACCGGCACGGAGACTGTGCGTCTTCTCGCGCACGGCGGGCGGCTCTTCGCGGCGACCGGATGCTGGATGGATCTCCCCTACGGCCGGCGTGATGCAGGCCAGCCGCCGTGGACGGGTCCCCAGATTCTCGTCAAGGACTCCGCCCAGGCCGCGTGGCGGGTGGACGTGTCCTGGCCCATGGCCCGCCGGGTGACCGCGATCCTCTCCACGCGATTCGTCACGGACGGCGAGGGCCAGGCGCTCGACCCGCCCGTGAACCTCCTCGTCGCGGGACCGATATCGAGCCGCCTGAAGAACACCTCTGTGTGGAGCCGGGACGACGCCTCGGGAACCTGGGCCGAGAGCGTCGTCCTCGAGGACGTGGAGGGAGGCGTCCGCTCCTTTTGCACTCATCGGGACCGTGTCACGGGGGTGCAGTCGCTCTTCGGCGGTCTGGCGAGCGGAGCGGTCTGCCGCGCCGTCTACGACCCGTCCGTTCCGGGGCGCCTCCGCTGGGATCGGACGCCCGAGCTGTCCGGGACCGGCCGCGTGATGTGCCTCGCGGAAGCGAACGGCGTCCTCTACGCCGCCGGGGGCATCCGCAACGAGACGCCGCTCTCCGGCGGTCTGTTCCGGCGCGTGGACGGCGCGTCGCCGCGCTGGGAGCTCGTGTGGCGCTGGCCGCACCGGATCGTGGACCGGGGCGATGAACCAGAGATCCTCCGCGGCTTGACCGCCGTCCCTGATCCGCTCCGCTGCGGGCAAGAAGTCCTTCTCGGCACCTGCTCCTACCCGGGGGTCATCTACCGGATCGATCCCGCCCGTGGGTTCGCGGCCACGACCGAACTCGACATCCGCAAGTACTTCGCCAAGGCCTTCGGCGTCCCTGCGCTCCGGGGCCCGTGCTTGAGCGCCTACAACGACTTCCTTCCCGCGGCCGATCCCGACACGGGAGAAAGCGTCCACCTCCTCGGCGTCTGGATCCTGCACCCAGCGGGCCAGGGGACTCCCGAGGGCGCGAGCGCCTGGTACCTGGTCCGGCACGGCGACGGGACTTACTCCCACGGACGAGTCTTCGACCCCGCGCACCCGGTGCCGAACCCGCCGCGCGGACTGCTCGCCGCGCGGACGCTCGCCATCTCGCCCTTCCCCGAGGACAAGGGACGCGTGCTCGACGCCGGCGGGTTCGACTGCGCCCGGATCGAGAGCCGCGACACGGCCTGGATCTACCGCGGTGAGATCGCCGCACAGACTGCAAAGGCGGGATCTCAAGGCCGTTGTTTCGGGAGCAGCGGAGGAGTAGAATTGGGATCAGTGGGAACTGGTGGGGCGAAGAGTTCTGGCTGACGAGCCATTTGCAGGCGGAGGTTGCTGTGAGTTCAACGGAAGAAGTGGTATTCAGCGCCGCCCTGGCGCTGCCGGAACAATCCCGTGCCCAGCTGGCAGATGTGCTCTGGGCGAGCCTCCCTGAAGAACAGCTCGACTTTTTCGTCACGGACGAAGTCCGGCAAGCGTGGGTCGCAGAGGCACGGAGGCGCATGCGGGACGTGGAGTCCGGCAAGGTCGCGCTGTTGCCGGGCGACGAAGTCATGGGGCGCCTTCGCAGCAGGTTGCAGAAATGAACTACCGTTTTCACCCGGAGGCGGAAAGCGAACTCCACGAGGCGTACGACTACTACGAAGCGAAGCGAGAAGGCTTGGGAGGGCGATTCGGAGAAGCATTCCGCGAAGCGCTGGCCCGGGTGCTTCAGCGGCCGCTTGCCTGGGGCCTGCTGGAGGCGCCGTACCGCTTGTGCCGCTTGAAGCGATTTCCGTACGGAATCCTCTACGAACCGCGGGAGGAAGAGGTCATCATCGTGGCGGTGATGCATCTCCACCGAGGGCCCGGCTACTGGAAGGATCGCGTTGGACCTCAGTGAATTGCGACCCCAGCGAGGGATGAGCGGCTCGGGCTCGTCCGTCCGTTACGTGCCTCGCGCGCTTGTGTGAGGTCCGCTCGAGACGCAGGAGCAACGAACGGTCCACCCGCTCGCCCCAGGTCGCCCAGCTTGATGATGCGCTCCATCGAGTCGCCAGACAGACCTAAGTTGTGTTGCTTGTCGGCGAAAGCGACCAAGAAGGTTCGGGGCCCGGTCAGGTTCCGACTCGCGAGCATGCGTCGGCGCTGTCGATCTGATTCTCCGCCGTGGGAAGACGTTCTTCGTCGTGGATTTCGGAAGGGGCCACCCAACTTTCCCTTTGCGTCAGGACATCATCGTGGTAAACGAGAACCTGTCCGAATCGAGCCCGGTTTGAACCCACAGGGTAGGTTGGAAGTACGCGGCCAATAGGGAGCTGTGAAGATCGGGTTTGTGGCGCAGCAGACCCCGAACGGCCAAGGACGCGGCATGTCGGATGCCTTTCGGAGACTGACCGCGAAGCGTCCGCCAACTCTCTTCAGGCCGTTTTTTGCTGGCGATCGCGAACCTCTACGCAAACGCGGCGCGGCAGTGGCTCACCCCCTGCAGCCAGCGGCGCCCGCGCCGTGCGGCTTCCGCCGCCAGACTGTCCGCCCGCCCCGCCGCCAGCCGAAACCAGCGGCTAAAAATTCAACACCGTCTCGACCCAAGTCTCCGACGACAGCCGCAGCCGCTCCAGGATCGGCAACAACTCCGCTGGGATCTGCCCCCGCTTCGCCGGCCGCGTCTGCCGGCCGGTCCAATCGAGCCGTTCCAGGTACTGGTCCAATCTCAGCGGCAGAAAACACACGCCGACTTCCGTCGCCTCAACCAAATCCCGTCATGGGCTCCTGGCCATGACCGTCCCCTCACCACTTCTGCTCTCCATTTCGCCGCTGAAAAACCGATGACACGGAGAAGTCCACCAACATCGACCAAAGCGTACAAGGACTGATTCTGGATGTCCCCATTCTCAGCATCCACCTGAGCTTGTCCGGGTGAAAGCCCGCCTGCCAGCCGTCGCTGGCTTTCCGCCGGATGCGATTCCGATCTTCGGGATTTCGTTAGCTGCGGATATTGCATTTAATTCGATTACGGGGTAGAATTCGCCGAAGACACATGGGAGAGACGGACATGCCAGCAACACTCAGCGAGTATTCGGATACGGTGGCTCCAACGGAGGCGGAATCGCGACTTGCGCAGGAATCCGCCCCGCGTCTGGCCAAAGCGGTTGGCGGACGCAGGAAGCGGTCCTTTCGGGTTTTCATCCAGCCCGAGGATGCGCCCGAGGAACGCATCGCCGTGCCATCGTCGGTGGTCCGCTTGATGGCGCACGCGTTGGCGGAGATGGCGAAGGGCAAAGCCGTCACGCTCATGCCGGTCCACGCGGAACTGACGACGCAACAGGCCGCCGAGTTGCTGCACGTGTCCCGGCCGTTCCTGATCGAGCAATTGGAGAAGGGCCGGATACCCTTCCGCAAAGTCGGCACCCACCGGCGGATTCTGTTGGAGGACTTGACGGCCTACAAGCGTCAGGACGATGAAGCTCGGCGGCGCATCGCCGACGCCCTCACGGCCGAAGCCCAAGAACTCGGAATGGGATACTGATGCGCTTCCCCGTCACCGGGTCTTGCCCGCACAGCGAATGACTGTTGGCCGCGTACCTTTTCGTTGCTGGTTTGTCGCCACGAGCCGCGGACTACTGCACCGAGGTAGTCCAC
This sequence comes from Candidatus Anammoximicrobium sp., assembly GCA_012515235.1. GTDB lineage: Bacteria > Planctomycetota > Planctomycetia > Pirellulales > Pirellulaceae > Anammoximicrobium. Next base: position 826 of record JAAYYU010000181.1, on the reverse strand, counting down.
AAACGGAATCTTGACCCGGCTTGGGCAGCACAAGGAGACTGCACTGCTTGGGCCTTTTCAGCCGATCCCAACAGGGCACAGGTATTTTGTGGCGGACGCTCAATCGTGTATAATTCACGTCGCAAGCAGAAATGGAGGAGACGCATGAACGTAGAATTGTCAAGCGAAGCCAATGATTTCGTACGAGAGCTTGTGGTCACCGGCCGGTTTGCGTCCGAACAGGAGGCAGTTTCTGAGGCGATCGGATTGCTGAAGTCTCGTGAGCGGCTCAGAGCAGAAGTCGCAGAGGGATTCCATCAGCTGGAGAGCGGTGAGTGGTTTGACGGTGATGCGGTGTTCGAAGATGTTCATCGCGAAATCGACGCCATCGAGGCGAACTCACTCGGAAACTGATCACCATGCCCAGATTGCGGTTCTCCCGTAATGCCCGCGCTGACCTCAAAGAAATCACGCGTTTCATCGCGCGGGACAAGCCGGTCGCCGCACGAAATTGGGTCGAGCGCGTCAAGGCCAAATGCCGTCTCGTCGCTCGTCAGCCGGGGCTGGGCGAAGTCCGGGAAGACCTTGGTGAGGGCGTTCACGCCACGCTGGTGGGCAGTTACGTGGTTTTCTACCGAGTGATCGGCGGGAACCTCGAAGTATCCAGAATTGTCCGTGGCGACCGTGACATCAGATCCGTCTAGCCTCGTTCGTCCGACCGTAGCAACGCCCATGAAATAACTTCCCCGTTTATGCGGGACGTTCGGGAGACAGGCTGCAGCTGGTGAATGCCCCCGGCTTGTCCGGGGGATCCTTACGTTTCTCACTACACGCGCGGGTTCTACTC
>JAAYYU010000180.1 GCA_012515235.1 Candidatus Anammoximicrobium sp. | reverse complement strand
TTGTCGAAGCCTTCCATGACATCCTCCTTTGCGTCCAAGCTGAGGGCTCAAATTTGACCTCCGTGGTCTCGCAAAGTATGACGCCTGCCACGACTTACGTAAATCTCAGTTGTGGACAGCAGTGGCTTTGAACGGCCCTCCCTCCCGTAGCGAATTCAGACGCACCTCACCGCTCTGCGGCAGAAGGCGCGCTCGACCCACCGCAGCATCTGTCATCGAGGAGATGGTCCGCCAAAATGTGATCGATGATGAGATGGTTCACGTAGCCCAGGCTGCGTTTCACAATCCCAGCCTTCTGTGCCCCGGCGGCGATGACGATTACGCCCGCCGGTTTGCCCCTCGAACTTCCCGCGGCTCTCTCCGCACACGCCTTCAAATGCTCCTCCTGAACTCCCAACCAACGCGCGTTCAGTGCTCGCACGGCCTTCTCCTGACGGGCATCGGCTCGATCTCTGGAGAGCCACACGCCCCCAAGATTTCCAGCTGCCAGCGCGTTCAACTCTTTGCTCTTCATGTCCTCAGATTCGCGGGTCTCTCGAAACCATGGATCGTCTTCGGATGACGCGACATCGCCAACCCCCGTAATGATCGTCGCCACCTTCGAAATGAGTGGCGTTGCAGTCCCGAAAATCTCGTTGTAATCGCGACACTGTGCGAGAAACGACCGAATCGTGTCGCTCTGCCCGTTCATGGCTCGTGGGATCCGAAGGGGCACTCCATGAAGCGACTTGGCAGGTTTCGAACTCTTGAAGCATTCAGCCAAACGCTTCGCTGCTGTGGATGCCGACACGCCTGTGTCGCGGTGGTTGAACGGCTCGCCTGCCAGGGGAAAAAACGAGATCTCACGCCGATTGGGACGGTAACGTTCCAGACCTTCAACCATGCACATGATCGTGCGTCCCCAAGCCACACCGCACGTTTCCGCTCCCTGGAGCAAACCAGCGACGCATTCGGCACAGCGATTTCCAAATGTCTGCAGAGACCGCATTTCGTTGGCGCTGTTGCCCTGACCACTACAAATCACGTGTACACTCGTGATTCCGACCCCGTGATTCGGGCCACGGATCTGCTCCAAGAGGGTTTTTAAGTTCTCAAGCCTTGGAAAAGCTATTCCCTCGACCTCTTCGCGGACTTCTTCGGGAAGATTGCTGCGTTTGACAAACCACCCTCTGTCTTTGGCTTGAGACAATCGTCTCGAAACGGCTTCTTGGTTGGGCAATGCCAGGTGCTTTTGTATGTGTCTCTGGTCAAACCCCTGCTCGGTCAGCAAAGCCACGGCCATCGCCAACAGGTCATTGTCTGTGTACTGTTCGGTCATCCGCATTTCCTCCGCATAGCGCGCAAATATACGATAACCCTGCGTCGAATAACCGTCTATGCCTCGCACAAATAATCTGCAGGTAAATACATAAAAAAACGTGGATCAAAAGTATTGTCTTGTTGCGGCGGCCATCGGACAATTAACCGTAGCGGTAACTTTCATTTTTCACTCGTTTTGGAGGGCGGTTTTATGACACGCTTCGAAACATGGAATGAGCGTCGTCGTCAAGTAAACTCAGCCGCGAAAAAGCGATTGGCGTGGTTCGCGGCGATGCGGTACTTCAACGACCACGGGGTGACTGCGGTCCTGGGACTCGGTTCTCAGCAGACAGCCCTTGCCGAGCGTCTCGTGGAGTTACAGAGAGAAACCCGCCGTCCGCTGGACATGACCATCATGACCAACAACGAGGCGATTGCGGCCATAATCCGCGCCGCTGGCCACGAAGCTGCGGATCTGTTCGCGAACACCGCGTTATTGGTCTCCGGTGGGACGTTCTACCCAGCCCTTGAGGGCTATCTCGGGCAACTCGCTGCTGACTCAATTGCGTGGAGTGGCCTGACGCCGGACGTGACCGTCGTGACCTCGTTCGGGCTGGACTTCGGCCGTGGCGGCGTGGAGTTGTCCTACAAGTTCGAGACCGAGTTGGGCGTGCAGCGTGCCCTGGCGACACGCCGCACCAAACGCCGGATCATCTTGGCTGACCATAGCAAGGTTGGCCCAGCCCGGCACTACCGACTGGGAGTCAACTTGGAATCGCTTTGTGCATCCGCCGAAGTGCTTACGATCATTCTGACTCGTCCCAGCGGGTATGCCCCGCAGTTCACGGCGCAGGTGGAGGCATTCCTCGGTGGCTTGACCGCCATCGCCGCTGGGCCGTGCCCGGACGCATTGTATGGGAAGGACATTCAGTTGGTGCAAATCGACCCGGACAGTGGTTGCGTGCGTCAGGAAAGCTCCCTTCGCCAGCTACAGAAAGCGCGGGCGGTTTCGCGGCCTCGCCCGCCCGATTCGAATTGGCAGTTCATGCGTCCAGCGGACACGCATTGGTTTGACAGCGACGGCGCCGGCCCCATCTCTTTCGACGAGGCCATGAGTTGGGTCGCTCAGGGCGGCGACCCCAAGGGGCTCCATCTCGGAACCTATCAGACTTCTCAATACACCACTTTGTGGGAATTCCTGAAGTCCTCCCACTACGTCGCTCAGCATGAACTGAGGCACCGCACCAGAGGGGCGTCCTCCAGTGCGCAGGATGCTCGCGTCGGTTGAGCGTTCTTCGCTTCTGGCTTGGGGGCGGCCTCGAGGCAATGTCTGGGGCCGCTCCGTTTTTGTGCTCGGGCAGAATCGCGCCCGAGGCGGGCGCGCCAGCTTTGCTCTGTCCTTCCCGCCGCCGATTCCGCGCCGCTGCTGGCTCATCGCGCCAAGCCTCCCCTGCGTCGCCTGATTGCCTCGCCTCTCGGCCGCCACCGCCGACCCAGCCTTGTCTGCCCGTGTGGTAGGCGAGGAGCATCGTCTGCGGTTTACATCCTTCGGGAAATCAGTGCGAGGAATGACGCTACCCACCGGTGACCGGCGATTGTCGACACGGGTGTCTGGCGCGTTGCCGTTCACCTGTCAGCGGCCGGTTGTTTCTCGACCGATGCCAAGCCGTTTTCAGGCGGCACGCAACTCATCGCTCGTCGCCGCGGGGCGGCGTGGGCATGCCGCGTGGGCGGCCCATCCACAGCGGGGTGGCTACGAACCAGACGACGGTGGCCAGGAGCATCCAGAGTTTGGTCTGTTCCAGGTCCAGACGGCCGGCCATGTACAACGCGGCCGGCGCCGCCGTGGCCAGCCAGGCCACCCACGAAATCAGCTGGGCCACGCGGCGGAAGCGGCGCGTGTCGTGAGTGCCACGCTGGACGAGGCCGCTGACCAGGATGTACAGCAAGGCGGCGACGAACCAGCCGGGCAAGGAGACGAAGTAAATTTGGAACGGCTTGACTCCGTAAAACTCCAGATCCGACCACCACAGGCCCAGGCAGATCACCAGCGTGGCCAACCAGGCGATCCCCGCCGCTGCGTTGAAATCGGTGCCGCTGTGCTCGGCAAAGTTGCTCTGCAAGCCGAGCCGTTTCAACAGCCAGAAGTCGACGAAGATTACCGCTCCCATCGGCATCAGCAGCAGGCCGTACAGCGGGACGAATTCCAGCAGATTCATGGTCACGGCGGGGAACGCGCCGGCGACCGTGGCCGCAACGCCTGTGAGCAGCGTGACTTTGAACCGCGAGGCCTTGGGGGCAATCGCCTGGAACGCCAGGCCGGCGCGATAAATGGTCGGATTGGCGGTCGTCCAGCCCGCCACGATCACGCAGATCAGGCCGGCCAGGCCGCACGCGCTGGCCGCCATAGGACCCGGCAACACGTCGGTGTTGTCCGGCGCGCGGTGCAGCTGCAAGGCGTACAGCACCGACGCACAAATCCACGCGGCGTAGTGCCCCAAGAACATCCCCGACGCAGAGGCAACGCCGTACCAGCTCTTGCGGGCAAAGCGAAACACGGACAAGTCCGACATGCCGACGTGCATCGCCGTGTTGCAGAACCAGGCGAAGAAGGTGACGTGCCAGAAGGTGAACTTCTCACGCCCCGGCTGTGGCTCGCCGCCTGTCCAAATTGCGCTCTGAGCCAGCTGCCAAAGATCGCCGAGCGAGCGGACCTGCGCGTTCGTCTCGGCCATGAACTGCTGCAGGCCGATCAGCCCGAAGGCCAGGAACATGAAGAACATCCAGGGGGCTGCAAGATTGGCGACGTGGGCCACGGTGTGGTAGCCGCAGGCGGCCACGACCGCGATCACCAGGCCCACGACCGCCACGGCGACGACCCAGCCCACGCTGTTGGGATACAGGTCGTTGAGGCCCGGCATCGGGAAATCAAACCACACGCCCAGGGCCGTGGCGGAAACCGTGACCATGGCGCCGGCCAAGAAGCAGAACATCACGCCGTTGGCCAGGTTGTACAGCGTGACCAGCTTCCGGCCGCAGATCTTTTCCAGCTGGTAGTACAGCGTCAGGCGCGCCCGCGTGGCGATCGGCGCGCACAGCAGCGTCCAACTCAACACGGCCAGGAGATTGCCCAGCAGCAGGCCCACAAGCAGGTCGAACGCGCTGACCCCGGCCGCGACAAACAGCGGCCCGATCATCAGCTCGGTGCCCGCCGTGTGCTCGCCGGCGTACATGCCGAGGAAGCTCTTCAAGCCCAACTGGGCCCGCGGCGGGACGGGTTCGCGTTCGAATTCGCTCGGCGCTTGGAATTCGTCGTCAGTCATGGGTCACCTACCGCGGCCTGCGGCCGCAACCAAAGTCGTTTAACCGCGACCCAACGGGGAGCGCGGGCAGTGCGGAGGGAGTCGGCCAACCTCTCCTCCCGCGCTCCCCGTTGGGTCGCGGTTAAACGAGCCCAGGATTCAGGCTCCCGGCGCGCGTCCTTCGAACCAGGCCGTCAATCCCCCGGCGGCGTCGCTTTCAGGTAGTTCCCGTAGCCCACGACCACCGTGGACAGGACGAGCACGAACAAGGCCAGAGCGATCAAGCGGTGCGTCCGCTTGCTGCTCCCCTTCCACTCGTGCAGCGCGACGCCCCACAAGGTACTGAAGATGATGATGCTGGCCATGTGCAGGGTCCAGCTGGCAAAACGGAAGTCGCCCATCTGGGTTTCGCCCATCGTATAGAAGAAAAACTGGAAATACCAGGTGGTCCCCGCCAACGCGGAAAAGAAGTAGTTCCAGAACAATGGCACGCGGAGGCTTGGGTCGGCGGCCCGGCCACCTGGAGGATGCGTGACAACTTCTTCGCTGGGGGCATCGATGGCCGTCTCGATGATGGTTTCGTCTTCGCGCTGCGGCGGAGCTTGCCGCAGCGTCGGCGAGATGTACTGGTAGCCGGTCTTGTTGCGGATATTCAGGAGGGCGCACCAAACAAAGTTCGTCGTGAATCCGCCCAGCATGACCACGATCAATTTGGGCAGTCCGGTCCACAGCGTGGCCGTGCCGGCGCTGGCGGACGCTTCGGCGATCGGGTTGCCCATCGTGAGGGCAAACGAGAAGCAGGCGCTCATGATTCCGGAGAACGTCGCGACCAGGATGCCTTTCCCGAAACTGAACTCGGCGATCGACTTCTTTTTCTCCTCCTCCGGCATTTCCTTTTCTTTGGTCAGACCCGCCAACGCCGCGATTCCGATGCCCAACAAACAGACCGCTACGCCCAACAACGTGACTTGACCGGGAAACGACGAGGCGATCTGAACGATGTCTTCGGGTACGAGATTCTTGGGGATTTTGGGAATGAAGATCTTGAAAACCGGGGGCAACAGCGTACCAAAAGCGGCGCAGTACCCCAGGGCGACTCCCATGCCCAACGACATGCCGAGGTACCGCATGGTCAGACCAAACGTCAGGCCGCCAAAACCCCACATGGCGCCGAAGAAATACGTCCACCCAAGCGTGCCCCACGTCTGTTGGCCCAGGACGCCGACGACGTCGTTGGTCATGAACGTCGCCAACACCCACGGGCAGATGATCCAACTGAAGACCCCGCCGACCAGCCAGTAGACTTCCCACGCCCACTTTCTGACGCCCTTGTAAGGCACGTAGAAGCTGCCCGATGCCAAGCCGCCGAGCCAGTGGAAAAAGACGCCGAGAAAAGGGTTTGCATTCATGGGAAATCTTGTTCTTGGTCCGTTGTCAGTGGTCCGTCGGCGGTGGCCAGGAGGAGAGGAGAGCGTCGCTCAGCGGCGTCTGGCCAGTACATCTGTTTCGTATTTGCGGACGCCGTCCAGCCAGGCCAGGCCGACGGGGACACCGGCGGTGGCACAGTAATGGTCCCACACGGCGCCCTGGGGCAGCGTCTTGATTTCCTCGAACGTCGCCAAACGGGCGGTGTAGTCGCCGCTCTGTTCCAACTGGCGTAGCCGATCGATGGGCTCCAGCAGCGCGCCCAACAGGGCTTGGAGCATCGCCCGCGTGCCGATCACCCAGGCCGCCACCCGGTTGATGCTGGCGTCGAAATAATCCAGGCCGATGTGGACGCGCGGCAGGTATCCGCCCCGGACGACTTCTTGCGCGATCGCCCGCAGGTCGTCGCTGAGAATCACCACGTGATCGCTGTCCCAGCGAATCCCGCGGCTGACGTGCAGCAGGATTTCATCCAGGTACAAGAGCACCGCAGAAATCTTGTCGGCGATCGTCTCCGTCGGATGGAAGTGGCCGGCGTCCAGGCACAGCAACTTGCCGTTTTGCACGGCGTAACCCAGGTAGAATTCGTGCGAGCCGGCGACGTACGTTTCCGAGCCGATCCCGAACAGCTTGGCTTCAATCGCGTCCAGGTTGTGCGCCGGATCGAGCGGTTCGGCGAACATCTCGTCCAGCGAGCGTTTCAGCCGCTCGCGGGGCGACTTGCGATCCACGGTCACGTCCTTCATGCCGTCGGGAATCCAGACGTTGGTGACGCAGGGCGCGCCGAGCGCCTGGCCGATGGCCGCGCCGATCTTGCGGCAGGCGATGCCGTGTTCGACCCAGAAGCGGCGGATGCCTTCGTCCTGGTGGGTCAGCGTCAAGCCATCGGCCGCTTTGGGATGCGCGAAATAGGTGGGGTTGAAATCCATGCCCATCTTCTTTGCCTTGGCCCAGTCGATCCAGCGCTGAAAATGGGCGGGCTGCAACTCGTTCCGTTCCACGCGCCGGCCGCCGGTCTCCGCATAGCAGGCGTGCAGGTTCAGGCGGTGCGTGCCGGGGATCAGGGACAAGGCCAAGTCCAAATCGGCCCGCAGCTCGTCCGCCGTCCGCGCCTTGCCCAGATAGTTGCCGGTCACGGCCAAGCCGCCGCCGAGTTCCTCGCCGCTCTTCTCAAACCCGCCCACGTCGTCGCCTTGCCAACAGTGCAAAGAAATGGGCACTCGCGACAAAACGCGGAGTGCCGCGTCCACATCCACGCCGACTGCGGCATAACGTTCTTGGGCCCAAGAAAACGCCTGCTCCATCTGCTTGCTGGATTCTGCCATCGTCAACTCTCCTCCCCGGATGACTAACTCAATCGATCGGCATCGCCGACGGAAACGAAAAGTGTATCAGATACCGGGGGCGTCCAATAAGCACCCGCCGACAAGTTTTCCTCAGGAGAAGAAGCCCCCGCATTCCCCTGCGGGCCGCCCTCCGGCGTTTGCCCTGTCCGCCCGCGTCAGGCCTTGCCCCAAACGTCCCAAACGATCAGCGCCCCCAGGAACAACACCACCAGCACGACCACGACAATGGCCAGATTCAGCCAGGTATTGCCCGCCTTGGCTTCCTTGATCTGCGCCTCCTGCTCCTTCTTCCGCCGGTATTCCACACTGTCCCGGCGGCGGAGCTGAAATTGGGCTTGGCAGTGCGGGCACAACACGTCCTGGTCCAGCATCTCGACGGGCGTCTCCAACATTTCCTTGCACTGCGGACAGGGAATGTGCAGCAGTTCGGGCTCGAGGATATCGATCGCCGGCGGTGGGTGCTGAGGCGGCAGGACGCTGGGGTGCCCGCTTGCACCGCGGCCGGGGCCGGGCGCTGCTCCCGTATCGATGGCGGGAAACGAAGGGAACGCGGCCGCTGGCCCCGTCGGCGCTGGCCCCGTCGGCAACTGCGGTTCGGGATACGGCGTTCCCGGAAAGGCTCCGGGCGCCGGCGCGACGTACGGCGACGGGATCAAAAACGCCGCACCGCAGATCGGACAGTAGCTCTGTTGGCCGGCCTGAAAGTCTTCAGCCTGTAAGACGTTCGCACATTGAGGGCATTGAAACTGGAACGCCATAACGTTGAACTCCTCCGCGATATGGCCCGTCTTGGTTCGTCGGCCAATGGCCCTTGGACAACCATAGCGAAAGCGCCGTTCCCATTCGGCTCACGCACTCGACGCAAACCCTAGATGACCGATCAGGTTTCAGTTTGCCCATTCCGAAGAATCGGGCTTCCTTACGTGAAACAGCCAATCCGCAAGTCCGGCCGTCGGAAGCGTCTTGTCGCCGCCTTGATTGCCGCGCGACTCCGGGGGGGACCTACCTTTGACTCCTCCGGCATGTTACACTGGTTAAACGCTGAACGCCAGCGTGCATTGCCGCGATCTCCTTTACAGGGACAGCTCGGTCTTCCGATGAACATCGATCCCATCCCCGTGTGTGCCGACACGCCGTCGGATTCCCCTTCCTCCGCTCAGCAAACCGCCGCGGCCAATCTGCCGGGGGCGGGAGCTCCTGCCCAAGACGTCGCCGTCGCGGAGGCCGCCGTGCCGGCCGCGGCGGAGCCGCAGGCTGGTGCAGCAGTCCCGGCGAACGACTCCGGCGGAAACGACTCCGCACAACCCGAGAAACCTCGCATTCCCGCCGAACCGCCTTTGCGCCGTTTGGTGCAGAACGGGCCGCGCCGTCCCGACGCTGCAGAGCGGCGCGCGGCGCCCCGCCGCGGCGGCTTCCGAGGCCGCAGCGGAGGCCCGCGCCCGCCGCGGGACCGCGCCCCGGACGCGGAGGGCGCCGGCGGGGACCGAGACCCGTTGTTGGACACCGCCGCGCTGGAGGAACGCCCCCGCGGAAAGGTCCCCCCGCCCTCGCGCCGGCAGCCCCTGTCCGCCGATCTGGAACAGGAGTTCGAATCGCTCATGGCCGGCGCGTCGATGGAGGAACTGGTGGCCGGCAGTCCCGCCGCCGCCACCGTCGGCGACGGCATCGAAATCGACTCGCGCCGTCGCGCGGTCGTCGTCAAGATCCACGGCGACGACGTCTTCTTCGCGCTGGACGGGCGCAACGAAGGCGTGGCTTCCGTGCGCCAGTTCCGCGATCCGCCCGACCTGGGCCTGGAGCTGGAAGTGGTCGTCACGGGCTATAACCCCGACGACGGCTTCTATCTGGTCAGCGTTCCCGGCTCGTCCGTCGACGTCCAGGACTGGTCCGATCTGGTCCAGGGCGCGGTCGTGGAAGCCCGCGTGACCGGCTCGAACGTGGGCGGCTTGGAGTGCCTGGTGGGCCACATCCGCGGCTTCATCCCCGCCAGCCAGATCGAAGTCTTCCGCGTGGAACACTATCCGGACTACTACGACAAAAAGCTGCTGTGCCTCGTCACGGAAGCCAACGAGCGGCGGCGGAACCTGGTCCTCAGCCATCGGGCGCTGGTCGAACGCGAAAAGGAAGAACAGCGTCAGCAACTGCTGGCCGAACTCCAAGTCGGCGACGTTCGCGAGGGCACGGTGACCAGCATCCGGGACTTCGGCGCGTTTGTCGACATCGGCGGACTGGACGGCTTGATCCACATCAGCCAACTCAGCTGGGAACATGTGTCCCACCCCAGCGAAGTCCTGCAGGTCGGCCAGAAGATCCGCGTCAAAGTCGAAAAGGTGCATCAGCAGACGGGCAAGATCGGCCTCAACTATCGCGATCTGCTGGATCATCCCTGGCACGACATCGAAACGCGGTTCCCCGTCGATACGGTGGTCAAGGGCGTCGTCACGCGGACGGCCAAGTTCGGCGCGTTCGTCAAACTCGCGCCGGGCGTCGAGGGCCTGGTCCATATCTCGGAATTGGCGCATCACCGCGTCGTCCAGGTGACCAACGTGGTCCACGAAGGCGAAGAGATCGAAGTCAAGGTTCTGTCGGTCGATCCGGAGTCGCAACGCATCTCGTTGTCGCTCAAAGACGCGCATCCCATCCCCACGCTGGAATCAATGGAGGCCGCCGAACAGGAGCCCGACGAGCCGCTGCGGAAGCCGGTCGTGCCGCCCAGCGGCAAGCCGCTCAAAGGCGGCACGACCCGCGAGAGCGGCGGAGAAAAATTCGGCCTGAACTGGTAGGGGAACGAAACCATGGCGGACAAGACGATCTTCAAACGCATCATCGACGGTGACATTCCGGCGGACATCGTCTACGAGGACGAATTCTGCCTGGCCTTTCGAGACGTCTCACCCCAGGCGCCGACCCACGTGCTGCTGATCCCGAAGCAGGAGATTCCGTCGATCGGCGATCTCCAGGCATCCGACCAGGCCCTGGCCGGCCATCTGCTGCTGGTGGCCAGCCAACTGGCTCAGCAACTCGACCTGAAGAACGGCTATCGGCTGGTGATCAACTGCGGACCGGACGCGGGCCAGGCGGTCAACCACCTGCACATCCACATCCTCGGCGGCCGACCGCTGGGCTGGCCGCCCGGGTAGCGTTCCCTTCCGCTCGTTCTTTTTCCGCCATCGCCTCGTTCCGGCAGCGGTCTTCTTCTGCTTCCGTCGCCCGCGACCATCGCCAGGAACCCAGAAGTTCGAGGAGGTGCCGTCCCCATGCGCATCGTTTGCCTCACCGACCTGCACGGCGACCCGGCGGCGCTGGATCGGATTCTGGTCGATGCCGGCCCGGCGGACGTCGTGTTGCTGGGCGGGGACATCACGAATTTCGGCACGCCGAACGCGGCTGAGTTCCTGGTGCAGCGGGCCCAGCAGCACTGTCCGCACGTCGGGGCGGTCGCGGGGAATTGCGATTCCCAGGCCATCGATGAACGATTGGCGGCCCTGGGGGTTTCCTTGTCCGGCCGCGGCGTGAGGCACGGGCAAGCGGGCTTGTACGGCGCGTCGGGGATGCCGCCCTGGACCGGAACGATGTACGAATTGAGCGAGGACGAAATCGCCCGGACGCTGTGGGCGGGACGGGGACAACTGACACCGCCGGCTTGGGAGATCGTGCTCTGCCACGTGCCGCCCCGCGGCACGCGGCTGGATCGCACCTGCCGCGGCGAGCACGTCGGCAGTCACGCCGTGCGGCAGTTTGTCGAGCAAGCGCAGCCGGCTCTGTTGCTGTGCGGGCACATCCACGAGTCCCGCGGCACGGACCGGCTCGGCGACACGATTCTCGTCAACTGCGGCCGCGCCTTCGCCGGCCAGTACGCCGTCGCGGAACTGGACTCCCAGGTCCGCGTGGAACTGCGCGAGGCGCGCCTCGCTAAGACGACGCCAGGTAGCGGCGGCGGCTGAGCGAGACCGGAACGGTTTCCCAGAAATTGAAGTTGCGCGCCACGTCGCCGCCGCCGAGTCGGAAGTAGAACTCGTCCGCGCTCTGGAGCTTGACGTCGGACGTGTCCTGCCGCGTGGTCAGTTGGCCGAGGGCGGCGCCGCCCTGGTTGAACAGGTCGGGCTGCGTCTCGGTCAACAAGTACGTCCCGATCTCGACGTCGTTGAACTCGTACTTCCCGTCCGGCCCCGTCCAGAACTTCTTGCTCACCGGCTGGCCGAAGCGATCGGTGCCCGTCAGCACCAGCAACACGCCGGCGATGGGGGGATCGTTGGCGTTTTGCACGCCCTTCTGGTCCGGGGTATCGCTCAAATCCAGGAAGACCGTGCCGCTGATGATGGCCGGCGGCAGGCGGGCGGTCGTGTTCGTGGTGGCGACGTTGTCCGCCGGATTGGAGTCGTATTGGCGGCCCTGAATCTCCGCCCGGTTGATCAGCGGACCTTCGTACTCCGTGTCCACGACGACGACCAGCGTCAAGCCAGCCGAGGCGCCCGGCGGCAGCGTGCCCAGTTCCCCGATCACCGCGTCTTCGGCCTGGCTGACCGTGCCCTGGCTGACCTCGTAGGAAACGAGCGTCAGGTGTGCGGGCAGCGTGTCGGTGATCACCACGTTGGTCGCCACCGCCGGACCGGCATTGGAGACGGTGATGGTGTACGTGAGTTCGCGTCCCGAATACACCGGGTCGGGCAGATCGACCTTGGAGATCGCCAAATCGACCACCTGGGGCGTGAGCGAGACGCTGGCTTGATCGTCCTCGCCGGCCTTCTGGTTGTCCGGCGTCGAATCCGGATCGGCCTGGTCGACGGCCACGACTTCGGCCGTCACGGTCTGCGTGCTGGGTGAATCGACCCGGGCCACGATCTCCAAGGTGACCGAGTTGCCCGCCGACACGGGTCCCACGTTCCAGCGGCCTTGGGCGCTGTCGTACGAACCCTCCGAAGCGGTCGCGGTGACGAAGGCCAGACCCTCGGGCAACGCTTCCGCCACGACGACCGAGGTGGCCGGGTTGGGGCCGGAGTTGACGACGGCGACGGTCAAGGTCACCTGATCGCCGACGTTCGGCGAGTCGTTGTCGATCGTGTGCGTCACCGACAGATCGGCCGCTTGCGGCGTCACGGTCACGCTGGCCTGGTCGTCTTCGCCCGACTGGTTGTTGCCGGGCTTGGAATCGCTGTCATATTGATCTGCCGCGACGATTTCGGCCGCGTTGACCTGGGCGCCCAACTGCGTCACTCGGGCGACCAGCCGCAGCGTGACGTTGGTGCCGTTGGGAATGTCGCCCACGGTCCAGCGGCCCGAAACCGGATCGTAGGTCCCCTGGCTGGGCGAGGAGGACACGTAGGACACGCCGGCGGGCAGCCGGTCCAGCACGGCCACGTTGGTGGCCGCGTCCGGGCCGGCATTGTTGATTCCGACCGTAAAGGTGATCTCGTCGCCCACGTTGGGCGCTGGCTGATCGACGACTTTGCTGAGGGACAGGTCGACCGTTTGCGGCGTGGTCGTGATGCTCGCCTGGTCGTCTTCCGTCGCGACGTTGTTGCCGGGAGTCGAGTCGGGGTCGAATTGATCCGCTGCGATCACCTCGGCGGCGTTGATTTTGATGGCCGGGCTGGTGACCTTGCCGACGAGGTACAGCTTGATCTCGCTGCCCGGCGGAACGGTGCCCACGTTCCACTCGCCGGCCGTGGAGCTGTAGCCGCCTTGCGCCGCCGTGGACGAAACGTAACTGACGCCCGTGGGCAGGCGGTCCTTGACCTTGACGCCGGTGGCGGCGTCGGGGCCGTCGTTGTGGAGCGTGATGATGAAGGTCACGTCGTCGCCCACGTTGGGCGAATCCCGGTCCACGCTTTTGATCAGCGACAAGTCGGCCACCTGGGGACTGATCACCACGCTGCTTTGATCGTCTTCGTCCGCCTCCTGATTGCCCGGTTCCGAGTCGGGATCGTATTGGTCGGCGGCCGTGATCTCCGCCGTATTCGTCTTTTCCCCGGCCGTCTCGGTCCGGGCCACCAGCGTCAACGTCGCCGTCCCGCCCTTGGCGATCTTTCCGACGGTCCACGCGCCCTTGGTGCGGTCGAACGAGCCGGCGCCCGCCGTCGCAGAAACGAAAGCCAGGCCGGACGGCAGCGTGTCCGTGACCACGACGCCGCTGGCCTCGTTCGGTCCGGCGTTGGTGACGGTGACGGTAAAGGTGACCTGCTGGTTGGCGTTGGGGCGGGTTGGACTGGCCTTCTTTTCGAGCGACAAATCGGCAATCTGCGGCGTGACCGTGGAGCTGGCCTGATCGTCTTCCGACGCTACGCCGTTGTTGGGCGTCGAGTCCGGGTCGTGCTGGTCGGCGGCGGTGATTTCGGCCGGATTCGTCGCCGCTACCGTGCCGGTCATCTTGGCCATGACCTGCAGGGTCGCCTTGGTCCCGCTGGCCAGCGACGGCACGATCCAGTCGCCGGTACTGCTGTTGTAGGCCCCGTGCGACGCGGTGGAGGATACAAAGGCCAGTCCGGAAGGCAGCAGGTCGTGGACCGTCACGTTGGTGGCCGTGTGCGGACCGCCGTTGGACAGCGTAAGGGTGAACTTGATGTCCTGGCCGACCTGCGGACTGGACTTGTCGGCGGTCTTGGTCAAGGACAAATCGGCCTGCTGCACGATCAGGTTGACCGAACTCTGGTCGTCTTCGCCGGGAACGTTGTTGTTGGGCTTCGAGTCCGGATCCGGCTGGTCGACCGCCGTCACTTGAGCGAGATTGGTGATCGTGCCCGCGCCGGTGACGCGGGCGGCGATCTGCAGGCTGTCGCTGCTGCCGCTGCCCACCACGCCGACGCTCCACATTCCGGTCGTGTTGTTGTAAGCGCCCTGCGAAGGCGACGAGCCGAGGAAGGCCAGGCCGTTGGGCAGCAGATCGGTGACGGTGATATTCGTCGCGGCGCCCGGACCGTCGTTCCGCAGTTGCAGTGTGAAATTGACGGTGTCGTCCGGGTTGGGCGCGGCGTTGTCGACCGTAGTGGTCAAGGACAGATCCGCCCGCTGCGGCGTAAGCATGATGCTGCTCTGGTCGTCCTCGGCCGCGTTGTTGTTGTTCGGCGTCGAATCCGGATCCGGCTGGTCGCTGCGGCTGACTTGAGCCGTGTTGGTCAGCGCGCTGCTGGTGTTGACGGTCGCGGCCAGTTGCAGGCTGACGCTGGCGCCGGCGGAAACGGTGCCCACGGTCCAACTGCCGCTGACGCTGTCGTAGCTGCCCTGCGACGGCGCGGCGCTGATGAAGCTCAGGCCGGGCGGCAGCTTGTCGGCCACGGCGACGTTGGTCGCCGGGCCCGGTCCGGAGTTGTTCAGGTTGATAGTGAAGGTCACGTTCTGGCCCACGTTGGGCGTCGGATTGTCGATGGTTTTCGACAAGGACAAGTCGGCCACCTGGGGCGTCAGCGTGACGCTGGCCTGGTCGTCTTCGGTGGCGATGTTGTTGTTGGGCGTGGAGTCCGGGTCACGCTGATCGGCAGCGGAAACCTGGGCCGCGTTGGTGATCGTCCCGGTACTGCCCACCGTGGCGGTGATCTGCAGGCTCGTGCTGGCGCCGGCGGCTACGGTGCCCACGGTCCAGAGGCCGGTCGAGGCATTGTAGGTGCCGGACGGCGAGGCGCTGATGAACGTCAGGCCCTGGGGCAGCCGGTCGGTGACGGTGACGCCGGTGGCGGCACTGGGCCCGGCGTTGTTCAGGTTCAGCAGGAACGTCACGGGTTGGCCCACGGTGACGTTGGCGTCGCTGATCGTCTTGCTCAGGGACAGGTCCGCCAGTTGCGGCGTCAGCGTGATGCTGCTCTGGTCGTCTTCGCCCGCGTTGTTGTTGTTGGGCGTAGAATCGGGATCGCGCTGGTCGGAGGCCGTCACCTGGGCAGTGTTCGTGATCGCGGTGGTGCCGACCACCATGGTCGTCACCTGCAGGATGGCGGTCGTGTTGGCGGGCACGGTCCCCACGCTCCAGACGCCGTTGGCGCTGTTATAGGAGCCCTGCGACGCCGTCGCGCTGACAAACGTCAGGCCCGGCGGCAGCAGGTCGGTGACCGCCACATTCGTCGCCGCGTCGGGACCGGAGTTCAGCAGGTTCAGGGTGAACGAGGTGGTCTGACCCACGTCGACGTTGGGATTGCCGGTCGTCTTGGCCAGCGACAAGTCGGCCGCCGGCTGGTTGTTGAAGTCGGCCGGAAAGGTCTTCGAGCCGACCATGCGGAACGTCGAAAGCTGGCCGTCCAGGGCCACCGTGGTCGTATCGACCTGAAGTTCGATGGCCCCGACGTTCGCAAAATTCGCTCCGCTGCCGCCGGCGGCGGTGAAGTCCGACGCCAGCGACAGGAGGTGGCTCTGCACCGAACCGACGCCCAACGTGAACGTCGCCTGCGAGTAGTTGCTGGCATCGGTATAGACGAGGATCCGCACCGTGCCGCCCGCTTTCTCGCCAGCGCCCGCCAACTCGATGTACGAGTTGACGCCGCCCGCCGTCAGGTCCACGCCCGCCCCGCCGGAACGCAGGCCGACGGGGTTCAGCGACGAGGCGTTATTGTCTTTGCCGTCCCAAGCGACCACGTACCTGCCGCTGGCATTGAAGCCGGCATTGATGGCCAGCAGGCCCGAACCGGCTTCCAAGGTGACGAAATCGCCCGTCTGGCCGGCAGTCAGCGTGACCGACATGTCGCGTTCGCCGCCCAACGCCTCGGCCGCGTTCTGCGCCGAGACGATCGTCGTCCCGACGGGCAACGGCGCCGTGACGGTCTGACGCGTCGTGAAGCCGTCGATCACCTGGCCGGGCGCGCCCTGGACGTCGGTGCTGCTGATCGAGATCCGGCTGCCGGTGATCTGAATCAGGCTGACGCCGGAGACGTTCTGCGCCGGCTGCTGGACGAAGTAGTCGCCGGCCGCAAGTCGGTCAAAGCGGTATTGGCCGTTGGCGTCGGTGATGGCGCTGCGCAAGGCCCCGCCGTCGCCGCTGTCCAGCGTCCCGTTGGCGTTGACGTCGCGGTACAGATTCAGCGTCGCGCCGACGATCTGCTCGCCGACAGTAAAGCCGTCGCCGGTGGCGTCGCGGAACACGCGGCCGGCGATGGCGGCCAGATCGACCGCGGCCAGCAGTTGACGCGACTCCAGTTTCTCCAACGCCAGCCGCCGTGTCTTTTTCCGGGACGGCGGCGCCGAGCGGCGCGAACGAGGTGCGGACGCGGAACGTGAGTTCGAGGCTGAGAACAACATGGTGCCACTCGATTCTGAGTTTGCCGACGCCGACGGCGCACGCCGCGTCACAGAAAGCCCGACTGCTGGACAGAAGCCGGGCTTCTTCGCGGCCGCCGACGCGCGTCGCGGCGTCTACCAGCGGTAATCCAATCCCAAATTGAAGCCGTGAGCCCAAAAGGTCGTTTCGTCAAAAGTGGCAGCGGGACGCCTGGGTCCGGTGGGCACGAGTTCGGGGTCGGTGGGATCGGGAATGTTCATCTCGTTGACGCCCGTGTCAATCACGCCGGCGGGCCGCAACACGCGACTGAGAAAGACGCCCGAATAGCCCGCCTTGACGCTCAATTGCGGCGACAGCTGATAGCCCAGCGTGACTGCGACTTGCGGCGACCAGGCAAACGACTTGGTGCTGTACTGTCCAATGTTCGTGGTCAGCGCCAGCAGGTCGCCAGTCATCACCGTCGCCTGGCCGTCCTCCGCGCCCGGCGGCACGATCAGCAGGGTTTGACCGTCGATCAACGTCTTCGTCTTGGTGCGTCCGAGCGCCACTTCCAGCAAGCCTTCGGCCCACCACCGCTGGCCGCGGTACTTGGCGGACAAACCGAGTTCGCCGCCATGGAAGTCGTTGTTGGTGGTGAATTGGTCGAAGGCCTGAAAACCGGTCCGCGGCGTGACCGTGGTCACCAGCGTCTCGCGGACCAGGACGCCTTCGTCCAGGCCAAGGTAGCGATACCCGCCCAGCAGATCCACGCGCCAGCCCTTGCTGCAACCGCCCGCTTCCGCGCCGCCGTTGCACCGCGCGCCAATATTGCACAGGACGTTGGCGATCAGGTGAGCGCCGGCGGTCTGGAACTGGCTGTCGGCCTCGATGTAGATCGTACCGGCCAGCAAGTTGGGATAGGCCACCAACGCCGAGTCGGAGGTCAGCGTGTTCGTTCCCACGTTGAAAAACGGCCGCGCCAGAATCCGATCGCCCACCGAGGCCGCCAAGAATCCCGCCCGTTCGTCTTCCAGTCCCAGGTAGTCGAAGTCCACTCCCACCCAGCGACGCGGTCCCAACCAGCCGCCGAGGCGGAATTGCCCCCCCAGCCGCGCATCCGCAAACAGATCCTCGTCGCCAAACAGGACCTCCGTCCCCTCAGCCCCGATCACGCCCGCCTGAGCCTGCGGCGTGCCGGCCGGACTGGTTGTCACCAACGCCGGCAGCGGCATGCCTTTGGTCCACCATGCCAAAACGTTCACTTGACCCCACAGCCATTCCGGCGGCCCGCAAGGAGCGACGTGCCAGGAATCCGTCTGGGGAGCGATCTGTTGCGTGTCTTCCGGCGATTCGAGCAAACCGGGAGTTGTCAGCAGCGGCCCTTCGCCCAAGTCCTCTTCGGAAAGGATCAAGGGTTCGGGATTCCCGCTCGTCAAAGGCGCGTTCAACGCCGGCGAACTGCTGGATGTGGACGGAGACGGGATCGGCTTCAGCGGCGGTAGCGATTGCGCATCCTCGCCGGCAACAGATGCACGATCGACGAACTGGGCCGGCGGCGCAGCCTTGCGCTCGATCTGTTGCGCCACCAGCAACGGCTTGTCGGACGAAGCCTGGGCATCCAACTTGCCGACCACTTGCACGGGCTTGCCCACATTCGCAGCCAGCGGCAGACTCTCGTCCGCGTCAATCGAATAGCGGATCTGGCCGTCCTTGTCGACCAGCACGTACTGGTCGTCGCCCGCACCGGTCCGGTGCTTCTGCAACACGCCAAACGCGACGCGCAACACGCCCCGATCCGGCTCTGCGGGACGATCCGCTGCCGGGGCAGACGGCGAACTCGCAGCCAGCAATCGCATCAGCAGGCACAGGATCAGATGTCGCTGCATACCAACAAGCCGAATGGCAACCCACGTGAAAAGAAGCGGGCCGTTAAGTACCGCAGTCCCGACAGCGAGGCAAGGCCAATTTGTCCGAATTGTCATCCATGTTTGGCAAACCTGGCGAATTGAGAAAGCTGTGCCGTTCTGCTCGCGGCAACGAGCATGACTGCGGCCCTCGCGGCGCCAAACCCAACCTCGGCGGCGTGCCGGGATGCGCGGCAACCAGCCGGGCGCCTTGACAAGGAAGCTAGCAGTGATGCTCGGCCTCCCTTGCTCGCAGCCCAAAGGGAAACTGGGGTCAGGTCTTGACATTTAACCTTTCCGCCATCGCTTCCCCCGCCCCCGAAAAGAGTCCTCACCCCTTTCGCCCTCCCGCAGCCTTCCATTTCCGCATCGCAAAAAGCGAAACCTGAGGTCAGGTTTTGACAGGTGACCTTTCCGCCATCGCTTCCCCCGAAAGTTAAATGTCAAGACCTGACCCCGATTACTTGATTACTTGCAGATCGCCCTGGCGGGCGCTATACTGCGCCAGTCAAAGTGGTACGTCTACTCTTCCAGGGCGCGGGGGAGGGGGGAGGACCGTGCGGGTAACGATTCCAAACTACTGATCACCGATCACGATTACCGATCACCCACAACCCCATGTCCACCCACACCGTCTCGTCCCTGCTCAGTCCCGAATTGCTGACGCAGCTGGAGCGTCTGGAACTGGTCACGCGCAAGGTGTTCCGAGGCCGGATGAAAGGCGAACGCCGCAGCCGGCGCCGCGGCCAGAGCGTCGAGTTTGCCGATTTCCGCAACTACGTGGCCGGCGACGACCTGCGGTTCATCGACTGGAACCTGTACGCCCGCTTGGAGAAGCTCTTTCTCAAGTTGTTCCTCGAAGAAGAGGACCTGCACTTCTACGCCTTGATCGACGCCAGCGCCTCGATGGACTTTGGGGAACCCACCAAGTTGCATTTCGCCAAGCAGTTGGCCGCCTCGTTGGGCTTCATCGGCCTGTGCCGGGCGGATCGAGTGAAGATCGAGGCCCTGGGCGCCGCCCGGACTCGGCCCGGCCCCGTGCTGCGCGGACGCCAGAGTTTGTGGCGCATGCTGGAGAGCGTCGAGCGGATCGAGCCCGGTGCGAACGTGCCGCTGGCGACGAGTGTCAAGGACTTCTGCCTGCGGAACAGCGGCAAAGGCATCCTGGTGCTGATCAGCGACTTGATGGACAAGAGTGGTTACGAGTCCGCGCTGCGGTTTCTGCTGGCCCAGGACCTGGACGTGTACGTCCTTCACGTGCTGTCGCCAGAAGAGTTGGAGCCTAATGTCAAGGGCGACCTGAAGCTGGTCGATTGCGAAGACCAGGACATTGCTGAAATCACGGTCAGCCGCCCGCTGCTGGACCGTTACCGCCGCACGCTGGCCGCCTTTATCGACGGCGCGCGGGAATTCTGCACCCGTCGCGGCATCCAGTACCTGATGACCAGCACGCAAACGCCCGTGGAGACACTGGTCTCCAATTACTTGCGGCAACGCGGCTTGATCAAATAGCGCCCCCGCGACGTCTTCGGCCGCCACGCTGCTCGCCAGCGTGGAGCCCTGTTCAGAACCAGGCGACGCCCCCGCCCCCGCGACGTCTTCGGCCACCACGCTGCTCGCCAGCGTGGAGCCCTGTTCAAGACCAGTACGACGTCCAGCATCGTGGCAGCCCGCGTTTGGTCGCGCCGCGGTTACCAAAAAGCGGTCTCGGGAACGCCGCCGACTGGCGCGCAAGTGCGGCAAGAGTGTTATACTAGGCAGCACAATCGACGAGCGAATTCGGTCTCATGAGGGAGATTCGGCATGACGCGAGCACTTGTCAGAACGGCGCTGTGGGGGCTGACACTGACCGTTGCGGCCACCGGCGCGGCGGCGGAGCGATGGGTTGTCCAGAACGAACGGATGGCGGTGACCTTTACCGCGGAAGCCCGCGGAGGCGTGACCTCGCTCGTGGACAAGGCGACGGGCCGGGAACTGGCGGCCAGGCAGGCGCAGCCACGATTGTTCCAGTTGGAATTCTCCTCGCCGGGTTCCACGCAACGGTTAACGGTCAGCAACTCCGACGCGCAGGGCATCGAGTTCACGGACCCAGATGCGGATGGCGGCGCGGCTGCTCTGCATTTTACACGCCTGGGCGGCCAACCGATCGACGTGGTGTGCCGCGTGGCAGCGAAGCCTCAGGAGCCGTGGCTGCGGTGGCGAATCGAGGCCAAATATCCGTCGTCGCTGATGCTGGAAACGGTGCAATTTCCCATCGTCACGCTGACGCTGGGAGGCGAGGCGACGCCCGGCGACGCGCTGGTGCTGGGCGCTACCAAGGGAGGCGTGTATCGACAGCCCTCCGCCTGGAAGGCGGGGCGCAGCATCAGTGCCAGCCAGCCGGGCAGCCTGGCTGCCCAGATGGCCTGCTACTACGATCCCGCCGTGGGCTTGCTGGCCGCCGCCCTGGATGCTCGCGGATACCGCAAGGCCGTCGTGGCATCCAAGTCGGACGCGGGCCTCGCGCTGGTGTGGCAGCATCCGTGCTTGAGTTCGTCCGGTTTTCAGCTGGACTACGACATCGCCCTGGCGACGTTTCGCAGTGCCGACTCGGCGGTGTCCACGGATTGGCGCGACGGAGCCGATCTGTACAAGGCGTGGGCCGTAAAGCAAGCCTGGTGCCGACGCACCTTTGCCGCCCGTGACGATCTGCCGGCGTGGCTGAAAACGAGCCCCGCCATGGTGCGATTTGGACGCAACTGGCTGGCCGAACCGGGCAGCATCGAAGCGTGGCTGAACGGCTACTGGAAACGGCGTTTCCCCGGCGACGTACCGCTGATCATCGCTTACTGGGGCTGGGAAAAAGTCGACACCTGGATCACGCCCGATTACTTCCCCGCGTTTCCGTCGGACGACGAGTTCCGCCGGTTGGTCGAAATCGGACGCCAGCTCAACGGTCACACGTTCTTGTGGCCGTCCGGTTATCATTACACGCTGACCTACAGGAAGCTGCCCACCGGAGAATTCGAGTGGGATGACCGCGAGCGATTCGACCGCGTTGCCAAACCCCACGCGATTCACAACCGCGACGGCCAGGTCTTGATCGGCGACCGGAGTTGGCTGCAGGGCGGCCAGACGGCCACGATGTGCCCCGGAGATCCCTGGACTATCGACTGGTTCAATCGCCTTGCCACGGGCTGCGCGGAGCGAGGCGCGGAGTTGATCCAGGTCGATCAGGTCGTGGGTGGCAACTTTCCGGTCTGTTACGCAACGTCGCACGGTCACCCGCCCGGTCCCGGACCGTGGGCCACGGACGTGTTTCGCCGGCAGTTGCAGACCATGCTGCAGAAATGCCGCAAGATCCAGCCCGAGTCCGTCGTGTGTTTCGAAGAACCCAACGAGCACTTCATCCAGGAAGTCGGCCTGCAGGACTATCGCGACTGGGAAGTCATGCGGCGCGGCGACGCCGAACCCGCCTCGGTGTTCAACTACCTATACCACGAGTACCTGCCGACCTTCCAGAGCAATCCGCAGGCCGGGAACCGCCTGCAAGCGGCGCACTGCCTGGTGACAGGCCAGATCCCGCACCTGGTTCCGTCGTCTCAGACCGGTCCCGGACCGTTGCTGGCGGGGGGCGATTTCGAGAAGTGGCGGGGCGCGGTGCCGACGGGCTGGGACAAAGTGCCCGGCTATCGGGACCGCACGTACTCGGGCCAAGCGGACCGGGACGAAAGCGCGCCTCATGGAGGACAAGCCAGCCTGCGGTTGACCAACCAAGGCCCGGACGAGATCGCCCAGGTGTCGCAAAACGTGACGGTCGGCCAGACGTTTGCCGTCGGACGGACCTACCGGGTGAGTGCGTGGATCAAGACGCAGGGCATTCGACAACGCAATGCGATTCTCCTCGGCGCGTTCGCGCCGGAACTGAAGCACCTGGGGTCGTGGCGTCTGGAAATGCCCGCCGAGCAAGAAGGCTGGGTCCAGCGGCAGGCTCAATTCACACTGCCCGAAGGCACCCAACTCCTGCGAATCATGCTGCACCTGCAGGGGCCGGGAACGGCCTGGATCGACGATGTGAAGCTCGAACAGCTCTCCGACGATGGCCCGGCAACCGAAGTGCAACGGCCCGAAACACCCAGTGACCACGATTTCATGCTGCAGTGGGTCCAGTTGTTCCACGGCAAAGGCCGTCCCTACCTGGCGCTCGGCAAGATGATCCATCCGCCACGTCTGGACGTCGGCGCGACGGAGTTCCAGAACCGCCGCTTTCCGGCGATTCTGCACGAAGCCTACGTCGCGTCGGACGGGACCCGTGCCGCGATCCTGGTCAACGCCAGCGACACGCCGCAGACAGGCACGTTGCACGCCGGCGGAAAAGCCACTTCCATCACGCTCGCTCCCGGACAGGCACGGCTCGTGCGGTTGCCGGACGGATGCGTCTCCCGGCATCCTTGACCGTCGGCCTTGGGCGTCCACGATCGCCGCTTCCGATGCTCCGTCCCGCGTCCCGTTCGGCAACTGCCCGCGTTTGCCCCTTTCCGAGCGGCACGCGATTTTTTGCCCGCGGGGTCGAACCCCCTCTTGCCTCTGTACAGTCGTATATGTTACTGTAGGAAACCACACCGGCATCGGAACTTCATTGACAGGGGGAAGACGAGCATGGCCAGAAGAAGAAATGCGAGTGGCGGAAAGGAAATGACGGCACGGCAGCGAGTGGTCTACGAGTTCATTCGCGACCTGGTGCAGCGGCGGGGTTTTGGGCCGACGATCCGCGAGATCGCCGACGCCTTCGACATCCGCTCGCCCAACGGCGTCGTCTGTCACTTGAAGGCGTTGGAAAAGAAGGGGCTCATTCGCCGCAACGAATTCAAGGCCCGGGCGATCGAATTGCCGGAGTTACAGGCGGAACGCAAGCGGGCGCGGGTCGAGGGCGAGCCCGGACTGCCGTTCGCCGGGGTCGTGTCGGCGGGGTTCACCAAGCAGGCCTTCGAACTCAACGAGCGGATCGACTTTGACGAGATGTTCACCAGTCCCGGCTTGTTCGTGCTGCGCGTCCAGGGCGATTCCATGATCGAAGCGCACATCACCGACGGCGACTACGTCATCTGCCGCAGCACCGCGACGGCTGAACGCGGCCAGATGGTCGTGGCTCTGAACGAAGAGGACGAGGCCACGCTGAAGTACTGGTACCCGGAGCGCAAACGCGTCCGTCTGCAACCCGCCAATCCCGAGATGGGGCCGATCTACGTCAAAAACGCCCGCGTCCGCGGCGTGGTCGTCGGCGTGGTGCGGGGCGAGGTCTGAACATCCACCGTCCGGTGACGTTCCGTTCGTGGTCAACCGCTGGCGGCCCACCGAGACACTCGCCGACTCACAGGGTGGAGTCGGCAGCGACGTTGCCGAGGCAGCCTCCCCAGCGTCAGCGCACTGGCCAACGCGCACCGAGGGGCGAGCGCCCGGACGGACGGGATGTCGCTATCGGGATGCCGGGATGGATGACTGGTCACGCGGCGCCAGCGGCACCTGAGCGGCATCGTTCAAGGAATCGCTGTCCGAGGCCACGTGAGCGGCACGGCGCGCGCCGCAGGTTTTGCGGCCGAATCGGGACCGGGGCAAGCGTCCCTCCGCTCACCTGGTTCTCGAAGGGTGCTTCGCCGCTGCCTTGCCTGCCCGGCGGCTTGCTCTGCTTGACCGATGCTGCCGGACGGGGAAAACTGCAGAGATTCGGTTTGACCGTTCTTCCCAAACAGGAGGTCGTCTCATGGCGTCGTGGCGCGATCGTCGGGGGTTTCTGAGGAAGGTGGCCGCGGCCGGCGCGGCGGCCGGCTTGTGCGATCTGTCTTTTCTGGGCGGTCTGCCGCCCGTGTCGGCTGCCGATCTGCAACCGGTGCCGGGCGTGGTTCCGTTGCGGGCGGAGATCGAGCCGCTGGTGCGGTTGCTGGAAGACACGCCGCGGAATCGGCTGCTGGAGGACGTCGCGGCCCGCGTGCGCGGCGGACTGGCTTACCGCGACTTGCTGGCCGCCCTGCTGTTGGCCGGCGTGCGGAACGTCCAGCCGCGTCCGTCGGTCGGTTTCAAGTTCCACGCCGTGCTGGCCGTCAACTCGGTTCATCTGGCCGCGCTGGCGTCGCCGGAAACGGATCGCTGGCTGCCGCTGTTCTGGGGCTTGGACTACTTCAAGGACTCACAGGCCCGCGACGTGCGGGAAGGCGATTGGACGATGCGGCCGGTGGACGAAGCGGCGGTGCCGGCCGCCGACAAGGCTCGGACCGCGTTCGTCGCCGCGATGGACAACTGGGACGAACCGGCCGCCGACGCCGCCGTCGCGGGCTGGGCGCGCACGGCCCCGGCCAAGGAGATTTTCGAGCTATTCTATCGCTACGGCGCCCGCGACTTCCGGTCCATCGGGCACAAGGCGATCTTTGTGGCCGGCGCGGAGCGGACGCTGCAGTTCATCGGCTGGCAGCACGCGGAGCCCGTGCTGCGTTCGCTGGCCTACGCCCTGCTGATGCACGAGGAGGGCAATCCGGCCAGGCGCGACGCCGAAGCAGATCGGCCGTGGCGGCAACATCCGGCCTTGCTCCAACGCCTTCGGGGCGATCTGGCCGCGGGCCCGATCGACGCGGGGGCGACCCGCGATCTGCTGGCCGTGCTGCGCAGCGAATCGTACGCAGCGGCGGCGGCCCAGGTCGTGGAACAGCTGAACCGGGGTGTGGCCGTGCAATCCGTCTGGGACGCGCTGTTCTGCGGCGCCGGCGAACTGCTGCTGCGCCAGCCCGGCATTGTGGCCTTGCACGCCGTCACGACAACCAATGCCCTGCACTATGCCTATCAGGCCAGCGGCAACGCGGAAACGCGCAAGCTGCTTCTGCTGCAGAATGCCGCGTTCCTGCCGATGTTCCGCGAAGCGATGCGGGGACGCGGCCAAGTCGGCGAGGCGGCCGTGGACGCGCTGGAACCGGGCGACGCCAAGGCGGAAGAGGCAGACGCGGCCGACGCGGTGCTGGCGACGGTCAGCCGCGATCGCCAGGCGGCCGTGCGCCGGACGCTGGCTTACTTCGCCGCCGACAGGCCCGCCGAACCGCTGTTGAACGCGGTCCGGCAGCAGCTGGTGCTGAAAGGCGACGACGCGCACGAGTACAAGTTCGGAGCGGCTGTTCTGGAGGACTTTGCGTCCGTCAGTCCCGCTTGGCGAGGCCGATTCCTGGCTGCCTGCATGATGCTGCTCAACGGCTCCGCCGGATCGGACAGCCCGCTGGTTGCCCGCACGCGGGCGGCGCTGCAATGAAGGAGGAAGGCGAAGGGCGAAGGGCGGAGAGCGGAAGGACGCGACCGGGAAAGGCGGAGGCAGCGGCGTTTTGTGACGCGGTTTTGAGCCGGCGAGCAGTTGGCGTGCGTTGGCCGTCTCGTTGCCCGCTCCGGGCAACCCGCAGCCGGCATCCGGCAACCCGAAAAACGCCGCTGCCCCCTTTGGTTGCGGGCGTGCGGCGTTAGAATGTCGCCAGGGTCCGCCTCGGTTTGCGACAAGATTTCCAAGCGGCGGGATACCTGTGCCACCTGATGACGGAGCAGAAATAATGGAGATCGAAGACTATCTGAAGCCCGGCTATGTCGTTCTGGGCGCGTACGGGGGCATCGGGGCAGAGGTCTGCCGCCAACTGCGTACCAAGGCCGTGTTGTTGTTGGCCGGACGCAACGCGCAGAAACTCGAAGAACTGGGCAAGGAACTCAACACTCCCTGGCAGGTCGCCGATGCGACTTCGTTTGACGACGTCGAGCGTTGTCTGAACCGGGCCAGCGACGAGTTGGGGCAATTGGACGGAGTCATCAATTGCGTCGGCTCCGTGATCCTCAAGCCCGCCCACTTGACGAGCGAGATGGAATGGGCGGAAACGGTGGCCAAGAATCTGACGTCGGCCTTTGCGACCGTTCATGCCGCCGGCAAAGTGATGCGGCAAGGCGGCTCCGTTGTGCTGATCTCGACGGCAGCGGCCCACGTGGGCTTGCCTAATCACGACGCGATTTCTGCCACCAAGGCCGGTGTCGAGGGCCTCGTCCGTTCCGCCGCCGCGACCTACGCCGCGCGAAGAATTCGCTTCAACGCGATCGCCCCCGGCCTGGTGCGGACGCCGCTGACCGAGCGCATCTGGAGCCACGAGAAATCGGCCGAGGCCTCCCGCAACTTGCACGCCCTGGGACGGATTGGCGAACCCCGTGACATTGCGTCGATGGCCGCCTGGCTGTTGGAGCCCGACAACGACTGGGTCACCGGCCAGGTTTTCACCGTCGACGGCGGCCTAAGCACCGTGCGGGCCGCGGGCAAGCTGTGAAGGTGCTCCGCCGGCTGCGCGGAAGCTCGGGCGGCAGTTGACCGCGGGCAGAAGTTCACGGAAGATCAACCCTGGTCTGGCGTCGGACTGCTCGACCCGGCCGGAGCCGTGACTCCGGCCGGAGCCAATCTTTCCCGCAACTCGACCGGCACCCGCGTGGGCCGCTGTTTGGCGCGGTTGTAGAATACCACCACGGTTTGCCCGTCCGCGACGATCTGCCGCTGCTGGCGGCTGTACACGGCGTGGGACAGCGTCATGCGGCTGTGCCGCAATTCCGCCACCCGCGTGCCGATGCAGACCGCGTCGGGGTACGTGATCTGCCGCCGGTAGTTACAGGTGATGGAAGCCACCAGCGGGACCAATTCCCCCTCGCCCATCAGATGGCTCAAGTCGTGCTCTTCCAGCAGGACGATACGCGACGATTCAAACCACCGCAGTGGAACAGCGTTGTTGACGTGTCCGAACGCGTCCTGATCGCCCCACTGGACGGGCAACGTGACCAGCGCGAGGTATCCGGCCAGTTCGTTGGGGCGGTCCGCGGTTGGCGGCATGAGCATTCCCTTCGTCAAGCGAGACCCGCCAGGGCCCTTTCTGCTCGGCGTGCAGCGAGCGGCCGGCGTCCCAGCGGCTCGGCAGGCAAACCGCCCGGCTTCGGGACGGAGCCGGGATTGGGGCTTGCGGTTTTGTCAGTACCGACGGTGGACGTCAACGCCCAAAGGGATCCGGCGCGGGCTTGGCGGCGCCGTCGGGCGGCGCTGTCGCGGGTCCCGCCGCGCCGGGCGCCGCGTCCGCGTCGCCGCCCGGCAGTTGGGGCATGAAGGTCTGCATGATCTGTTGGACGATCTGGTCGAACTCCGCTTGCGTCTTGGCGGCCAGCAACTGGTCGAGCACGCCTTGCACCATCTGCATCGGCAGAACGATTTGCATTTTGTCTTTCGCAAGCCGTTCGGGCATGTCCTTGGTCACGGCATCCTTGGCGGCTTGCATCTTTTCCTGCCACGCATCGACCATCTCTTTCGGCAGCCATTTGCCTTCGACTCGCACGACCTCGTGTTCCTCGGTCTGGCCTTCATTCTCGACGCGGAGGACCGCCGTGTCGCCTTCGATCTTGACCGTCGAGAACTTGGCCGAGCCCAGTCCGGCCAGCGGCATGGAGTCGACGGGCACGCCGGGGAACTCCGTCAACGACAGTTTTTTCTCGTCCGCCGCCTTGGCCAAGGCGGCCACCTGGTCCGCGATTTTCTTGCCCGTGCCGTCGGCAAAGGCGCCCACGTCCAGGGTCTTTAGTTTCGGCAAATCGGCCAGTTCGCTGGCGGCGATCGTTTCCAGGACGGCAATCAGGCCGTCCCAGTTTGCGGCGGCGACTGCGGGATCCAGCGGCGATTGGGCCAGCGCCGGCTGCTTGAGTAGGAATTCCTTCTTCTCCTTCGAGACGCGAATCACTTTCTGCACCAGATCGACACCGGCTTTCCAGACGTCGGCGTCCATGTTGGCGGCAAACGAGTGGACCAGATCGCTGACGTCGCGTTGATAGCTGGCGGGCAGCGCATCCCAGACCGCTCGCAGATTGCCCGCTTCCAGGTTGGCCGCCAGCGCTCGGACCGCCGCGTCAGGCGTGTCGCCGGCGTCCGAAGCCTGGTCGGCCGCGGCGGGGGCGGCGGGCATAGCCAACTGGCGAGCCAACTGCTGGCTTTCGGCGTCCAGGCGATCCAGCGGGACTCGGATCGTCACGCCGTTGGTCTTCTTCAGATAGACGTCGGTTCCGCGAATGCCCAGGAAGTCGGCTTCCACCTGGAACTGCCCGGTGCTGTCCTTCCAGACTTCCGCCGCGGCGGCGGGAAAGGGCAACAGGCAGACCGTGACAAACGACAGAACGAGCATCCCGAATCGCCGCGCGGTGCGGTGATTCGTGCGCTGGTGCCTAAGCCCAGCGGGGCCGGCGGTGCAGACAGAATGGGTCACAGGAAGGTCTCCGTCAAAGGGGCTCACGGTGCGGGGTTGTCGCCTCAGGCTGGCAGACACCAGTTTCCCTGCCTGGGGCGGCAGGTGCAAGAGGCCTGCCGAATCGGGGGCCAGGCGAAACCCTGTCTGCAGACCCGTTGTATCAGGGGCGGGGAAAGCTTAAGTTTCCCAATATTCTTGACCAAGCAAAAGGACGCAAGGCGATGAAGATCGGCATCGTAGGCTATCAGGGCTCCGGCCGGAGCACCTTGTTCGAGTGGCTGACGGGGGTAGCGCCCAATCCGGCGCATCATCACGAGACGCAGATCGCGACGGCCGCCATCGTGGATCCCCGCGTGGCGGAGTTGTGCCAGATCTACCAGCCCAAGAAGATCACGCACGCTCACCTGGAGATCGTCGATACGCCCGGCTTGAGCCGCTCGCACGAAGGCAGTGCGGCCAAGCTGGCCAAGATCCGCGAGGCCGGCTGCCTGGTGCTGGTCGTCGCGGCGTTCGACGGCTCCGACGCTGCCGCCGACATGGTGCGATTCGACGAAGATCTGCTGCTGGCCGATCTGGACGTCGTCACGGGGCGGATCGAACGGCTGCGCGATCAGATCAAAAAACCCCGTCCGAACCGCGAGGAGTTGGACAAGGAACTGGCGCTCCTGGAACCGCTGCTGGCGACCTTGGAGTCGGGGCGTCCGCTGCACCAGGAAGAATTGTCCGTCGAACAGGCCCGCGCGATCCGTTCGTTCCAGTTGTTCAGCGAAAAACCGCGTCTGATCGTCGTCAACGTGGCGGACGACGACGCGGACACGGATCGCTTCGCCGCGCACGCCCCGCCCGGAGTCGAACTGGCAGCCGTGTCGCTGAACCTGCAATTGGGTCTGGCCAAGATGCCCGACGACGAGCGCGAGGAATTCTGCCGGGAAATGGGTTTGAGGCCGATGGACCGCGAAGCCCTGATCCGGCGGATCATGAACGCCTCGGAACAAATGCTGTTCTTCACGGCGGGCGAGAAAGAGGTTCGCACTTGGCTGATCCGCAAAGGCGGCACGGCGGTCGAGGCGGCCGGCGGCATTCACACCGACCTGGCCCATGGCTTCATTCGCGCCGAAGTCATGACCGTGGCCGACTTGATGCGATTGGGCAGCGAGCGCGAAGTCAAAGCCCACAACCTGATGCGTAAAGAGCACAAGGAATACGTCATTCAAGACGGAGACGTGCTGTTCATTCAGCACAACAGCTGACGGAATCCGGAAGGCGGGAGGCGGAAGGCGGAAGGCGGGAAGCAAGTTGCGGGGCGAACCGCCGGCCGGCTGTCCTACGCGGCGAGTTCCCGATACAACGCCGCATGGCGGGCGACCATCTGGTCGACGGAGAACTCGGTGAGCACGCGCTGGCGGCCGGCCTCGCCCAGGCGGCGGGCGAGTTCCGGATCGTCCAACAGCACCTTGGTCCACCGCGCAAAGGCCGCGCGGTCGCCGATTGGAACCAGGTAACCCGTCTTCTCCGGCACGACCAGGTCCCGATTGCCCGCGATGTCGGTCGCGATCACGGGCAGGCCGGCGGACATGGCCTCCAGGATCGCGTTCGATTGGCCTTCGTAGGCGCTGCCCAGCCAGAGACAGTCGCAGTGGGGCAGCAGTCGCGGCACGTCGTCCCGCTGGCCCAGCAAATGGACGCAGTCCTGAATCTCGACCTGCTCGCGAAACCGTTCCAGCCGCCAGCGTTGCGGGCCGTCGCCGACGATCAGCAGGTGTGCGTTCGGGCGGACGATTTTCAGCAGGTCGGCGGCCCAGATCAGGTCTTTGACGCGTTTCTGCGGCCACAGCCGGTTCACCGCCAGGATCAGGCGCGCGTCGGCCGGCAAAGCGAGTTCCGCCAGCACTTCCTCCCGCGCGGCTGGCGGGCCGGGCGAGAAGGGCGCGACGCCGTTGGGGATGATCACGAACTTGTCCGCCGCCAAGCCCTGTCCGACGTAGAAGTCCCGCACGCCGCTGCTGTTGGTCACGATCCGTTCGGTGAAGCGCGCCAAGCGGCGGTCGATGGCCAGTTCGTGCCACTGCTTCCAGGGGTCAACGCACCGCTCGCCCGCCAGGATGTGCTTGACTCCGGCCGCCCGGGCGGCCAGCCGCCCGTAGGCGTTGGCGGCGAAGATCCAGGTGTGGACGAGGTCCGGCTGCAGCCGCGCGATGTGCCGTTTCAGCCGCCGATAGGCCAACGGGTCGAGCTTCCAGGACTTGCCGATGACCGTGACGGGAATGCCGGCCTCGCGCAGCGGCTGTTCCAGCGGCCCGCCGCGCGTCAGCGCGCAGACGTGAACGTCGAACTGGTCCCGCGGCAATCCGGCAGCCAGCAGGACCAGTTGTTTTTCGGCCCCGCAGCGGTCCAGCGAAGGAATGATTTGCAGCACACGAATCATGACGCTTGCCCCGCCTGTTCCGGGGACGCCGCCGTTCTGGAAAAGCGGCCTTGCAGACCGAGCACGAAGATGCTCCAGCAGGCCGACCAGGCCTCGTACAAATTGACTTTGGACTGACCGCGCTGGCGATCGACAAACACGATGGGGGTCTCGCCAAAACGGGCGCCCCGCCGCTGCAGCCGCCAGAGGATCTCCTCCTCGAAAGCATAACCGTGAGCGCGGACGGCGTCCAAGTCGAGCTGGCGGAGAGCGCTGACGCGGTAGCAGCGGAACGCGCCGCTGATGTCGCTGGCCCGCAATCCCAACCACCACCGCGCATAGCGGTTGACCGCCCGGCTCATCCAGCGCCGCCGCCGGGGCCAGCCTTCGATGCCGCCGCCGGGCAGATAGCGCGAGCCGATCATGACGTCCACCGCCGCCGCGGGCGGCTCCCGGTCCATGCCCCGCCGCAGGTCCGGCAGATAGCGCGGATGATGGCTGAAGTCCGCGTCCATCACCACGGCATAGGCATAGCCGTGCTCCAGGGCGTAACGCATGCCCGCGACGGTGGCGGTACCCAGGCCGAGTTTGCGGGGCCGGTGGAACACGTGAAACCGGCTGTCCTGCGTCGCCCGCTCGTCACACCAGCGGCCCGTGCCGTCCGGAGAATTGTCGTCGACGACCAGCACGTGGACGTCCGGCGCGTGCTGGAAGATCGCCTCCGTCAGTTCCGGCAGATTCTGCAATTCGTTGTACGTCGCCAGGACGATCAGCGTCGTCGGAGCTTCAGGCGGTTCCGGCATTTCAAGCTCTCCGCTTCATAAAACCGGTCCGACCGTCCAGGGCACGAATTCCTCGTCGCCCAGGCCGCACAATTCGCTCTTGGTCGGCCGGCCGCTGGCGATGGCCAAGACTTCCTCAAAAATCTCCCGGCCCACGTCCGCCACGCTCCGGCCGCTGAGGATTTCGCCCGCGTTGAGGTCCATGTCGTCGATCATCCGCTGGTACATCGGCGTGTTGGTGGCGATCTTGATGGACGGCGCCGGCTTGCATCCAAAACAGCTGCCTCGGCCCGTAGTGAACACGACCACTTGAGCGCCGCCGGCGACAATTCCGGTGGTGCTCGCCGGATCGTAACCGGGCGAATCCATGAAGACCAGCCCCTTGGCGGTCACCGGCTCGGCGTACTGATACACGTCGACCAGCGCCGTCGAACCGCCCTTGGCCACCGCCCCCAGCGATTTTTCCGCGATCGTACTCAGGCCGCCTTCCTTGTTGCCCACCGACGGATTGTTGTCCACCTGGACGCCGAAGAGGCCCGTGTACCATTGCCACCACCTGACCCGCTCGATCAACTTGTCGGCGACCTCCGGCGACACCGCTCGGCGCGTCAGCAGGTGCTCGGCCCCGCAGATCTCCGGCGTCTCCGCCAGGACCGCCGTGCCGCCGCAGGCCACGAGCCAATCCGCCGCCACGCCCACGGCGGGATTCGCGGTGACCCCGGAGTTCCCATCCGACCCGCCGCACTGCAATCCCAAAATCAACTCTCCTGCGGGAATCGGCGCGCGGCGGACGTCGTTGGCTCGCGGCAGCAACTCCGACACGGCCCGGACCGCCGCTTCCACGGTCTTGGCCGTCCCGCCCAGATCCTGCATGCAGAACACCGGCGGGCGGGCGGGCGAGGCGGACCAGCCGCCGATCGGGACCAGCCGCTGACTGTCCAGCAAATAGTCCATCGCGCCCTGTTCGCAGCCCAAACCGATCAGCAGGTAGGCGCCGATGTTGGGATGCCTGGCCGTGCCCGCCAGGACCCGGTTCAGCATCTCGTGAGCCTGCTTGCGGTAGGCCATGCCGCAGCCGCTGTCGTGCTTCAGCGCGATCACGCCGTCGATGTTGGGATAGTCCTTCCGCAGCGTATCCGCGAACCGCTGGGCGACGAACTTGCAGACCGAGGCCGAGCAGTTGACCGTGGAAATCACGGCGACGTAGTTCCGCGTGCCCGCCTTGCCGTCGGCGCGGCGATAGCCCTGAAAAGTGCGCTCGGTGATCGGCGCGGGAGGCGGGGGAATCTGGGTGGCCGGAGCGTAGTCGAGTTCCCGGTCCTCGTTGCGCAAGTTGTGGGTGTGCACCCAGTCGCCCGGTTCGATGTTCTCCGTGGCCAGCCCGATGGCTTGGCCGTACTTGACGACGCGCTGCCCGGAAGGAATCCGCACGACGGCAATCTTGTGCCCCAGCTTGACGGGGCCGCGAAGGGTCAGCGTCCGGCCGCCCGCGACGATTTGGACGCTGGCCGCCAGCGGCCGGGCGGCTACGCAGATGTTGTCGTCGCGGTGCAACAGCACCGCCTCAGTCGCGGGGGATTGTGTCATGACCAAGGTTCACACCTGGAGAAAACTGCCGCCGGACACTCGCTGGCGGGCCTGACAACTTGTTTGAGAAAGGGGACAGTCGCCCTGTGCGCCAGAGCCGGAGTGTCTGGGCGGGTCAGCCGTCCCGGCCCTGCCGCGTCAAGGCAAGGGCGGAAGTTCCAGGGGAGGCAGCAGATTCGTTCCGCCTTCCTTGGGTTCTTCGGCCTGAGGCTTCTCGCCCGGCAGATCCGGCAACCGCAGGCGGGCATCCGGGGCAGTGCGTTCCGCCGCCGGCTCGGCTCGTCCTGCGGAAGCCGCCTCCGCAGCCGCTTTCGGCTTGGCCTTCTCCGGCTTGTTCAGCGACGGCGGCGTCTGTTCCCGCGGCTTGCCGGGCGCGGGTTGGGGCGTCTCCTCGGCAGCATCCTCGGCAGCATCCTCGGCAGCATCCTCGGCAGCTTCCTCGGCGGCTTCGCTTTGCTCAGCGTTCTCCGCCGGTTCGCCGGCTGCAGGGCCGGCGGCGGCGTCGCCGGTCTCCGCCGTCTCGGGCTCTGCCAACATCGGTTCCCCCGTCTCGGTCTCCGCCAGCGTTGGTTCCCCTTCGACCAGCGTTGCCTGTCCAGCGATCTGAACGCCCGCCGGATCGAAGAGCGAGCCCACGCGTCCCGACACCATGTTGTCGCGCTGCCACTTGCCGCCGAAGGCGGAGTAGGAGCGATCGAGAGCGTTGTCACACATCGCGCAGCCGCTCAAGCCTGCCAGTACGAGCAGGATGAACCAAGAGAATCGTTTGCTCCTCATGACAACCTCATTGACGAACGGATGCCGGGCACAGACACGACTACCCACCAGTTCGGCATTTTGAAGCTGCGAGCTTTAGCTGGACTTTGCCGGTTGCACCGGTTTTTCGGGCGACTGCCTCTCCGCCCCCGCCTGTGCCCGCTGTCGGTGCTGGCACACCGAAGACCTCCCTTCGACTTTGCGCATCCGTCAAAGTCGATTCAAGCGTCAAAGTCAATCTGCCGATCAAAAGGACGCATCCCCGTCGTACCTGGGCCAGGCTTCGCAACAGGCCGTTTCGACTGCGATAGGCAACTATGTCGCTGGACGTCAGCCATCCCACCGAGCCGGAAGAGCGTTCCCGCGTGACGAGCGGGGCGTTGCAGGAATGGACTGCCGATTGGGGCGGGGTCGCCCTGGACGGCGTCCAGGCTTTGGGCGACATGGCGCTCTTCTCGTGGCACACCTTGGCGTGGCTGACGAGACGCCTGCCGAAGCGCGAAACGCTGCTGCCCGTGCTCTACCAGGTCGGCGTGTTGAGTCTGCCGGTGGTCGCGCTGACGGGCATGTTCATCGGCATGGTGCTGGCGGTGCAGACGTTCTTTCAATTCCAGCAGTTGGGCATGGAGACGCGGTTGGGCGCCGTCATCAACATGTCGCTGGCCCGGGAACTCGGCCCCGTGCTGGCCGCGACCATGCTGGCCGGCCGCGTCGGCAGCGCCATGGCGGCCGAGTTGGGGACGATGCGGGTGACCGAGCAAATCGACGCCTTGGCCAGCATGGGGGCCAATCCCATCCAGTATCTGGTCGTGCCGCGGTTTCTGTCGTTCGTGCTGCTGATTCCCACGCTGACCGTGATGGCCGTGTTCATGGGCGTGGTCGGCGGGTACTTCTACAGCGTCGTGATTCTGGGGATTGACAAGCACCACTACTTATACAACACGCAGCAGTTCGTGGGCAGTTTCGACCTGTTCAGCGGCCTGTTTAAGAGCGTCTTTTTTGGCGTCGCCATCTCGCTGGTCAGTTGCTATCAGGGGTTTCATTGCAGCGCCGGCGCGGAGGGCGTGGGCAAGGCGGCCACGTCCGCCTTCGTGCAATCCTTTGTGCTGATTCTGGCGATGGATCTGTGCTTGGGAATCGTGCTGGACTCCATTTACTTCATGATTTGGCCGGAAGGCGGGAGCATTTTCGGCGGATGACAAGAGTTCTGCGGCCGCGTCGCAAGCGACCGGCCTGCGGATTTCTGCCCCACGTCTGCATCCGATCGGGACCATCATGAACGCGTCAATCTCTGCTGCTGAACTCGACCGGCCGCTGATCGCGGTGCGGCAGTTGCACGTCCGCTTTGGGCGCCAGGAGGTCCTGCGGGACATCAATCTGTCGATTCCCCGCGGCCAGACGTTGGTCGTGATCGGCGAAAGCGGCTGCGGCAAGACGGTCCTCTTGAAGACGCTGGTGAACCTGGTGCGGCCGAGCAGCGGCGAGGTGATCTTCGACGGCCGGCGCTTGGACCGGCTGGGCGATCGTGAATTGACGCAGCAGCGGATCCGCTTCGGATTCGTGTTCCAGAGCGCCGCGCTCTTCGACAGCATGACCATCGGCCAGAACGTCGCTTTCCCGCTCCGCCAGCACACGAATTACCGCGCCGGCGAAATCCAGGAGATGGTGTTAGCGCGGTTGGCCGAGGTCGGATTGCCCGACTCCGTGACGGCCAAGAAGCCGGCGGAACTTTCGGGCGGCATGAGGAAACGCGTCGGTTTGGCGCGGGCCCTGGTGATGAACCCGGAACTGGTCCTGTACGACGAGCCCACGACCGGCCTGGATCCGATCATGAGCGACGTGATCAACGAGTTGATGATCCGCACGCGGCGGAATCATCCGGTGACCAGCGTGATTGTAACCCACGACATGCTTTCGGCCCGCAAGGTGGCGGACCGGGTGGTCATGCTGCACCCCGTGGCGCGTCTGAAACCGGGCGAGCCGCAGGTGGTTTTTGACGGACCACCCAGCGCCCTCGACCGCTGCGGCGACGCCCGCGTGCGGCAGTTCGTGCACGGCGAGGCGGGTGAGCGGCTGATGGAAATGCGGTCCGCCGCCGCGGGTTGACCTGGATCTGCGCAGGGGAACGGGAATGGACGAACGAGTACTTCAATTCCGCGTCGGCGTGGTGGTCGTCGCCTCGGCCATCATCACCGTGCTCCTGGTGATGCTGTTCGGCGCCTGGCCCGGCGTCTGGGAGGGGCGCTACGAGATCCACGTCAAGTTCCCCGAGGCGCCGGGCATCACCGTCGACGCGCCGGTCCGCAAGAGCGGCGTGTTGATCGGCCGCGTGTCCAATGTGCAATTGCTGGAAGAAGGCGGCGTGTTGGTCGGGATGAGGATCTTCGACCAGTTCAAGCTGCGGCGGCACGAGACCTGCCGCATCGGCACCGGTTCGCTGCTGGGCGACGCCATCGTCGAGTTTGTGCCCAGCGGCCAGGACGAACGGCTGGTGCGGTTCGACGCCAATCGGAACGGCAAGCTGGAGGAAGACGAAGAACGCCTGGCCAACGAACTGATCGCGGACGCCGAGTTCATGTCGGACGGCGTCGTGGTCAGCAATCCGCTGCGGGCCCTAGTCAACCTGGAGGGCAGCGTCTCGTCCGCCTTCCGCTCGCTGGAAGGCGCCGGCAAGGAAGTGTCCCAGTTGGCGCGGAGCGTGAACGAGGCCGTCGGCGGCGGCGACGACGACCAGATCAAACGGATCATGCAGAAGACCGAGTTGGCGCTGGAACACTTCGACCGGACGATGCAGGCCGTGCAGAAAATCCTGGGCGACGAAGAACTTGCCAGCCAATTGAAACAGACGTTGCGGGACGTCCCCGCCTTTGTCGACGAGACGCGCCAGACGATGGCCACCGCGCGGACCGCGTTGGGCAGCTTCCAGGAACTGAGCGAGAAGGCCAAGGTGAACCTGGACCATTTGGAGCGGTTCACCAAACCGCTGGGCGAAAGCGGGCCGCAACTGGTGGCCAACGTCGCGGAGAGCACACAAAATCTGAACGATTTGCTGGAACAGTTCGTGGCCTTCAGCGAGGCCCTGAACTCCGGCCAAGGCACGCTGGGCAAACTGGTCTACGACGACGATGTCTACCAGCAGATCCAACGCGTCGTGGGCAACGCCGAAGAGATCACGCGCCGCGCCCGACCGATCGTCGAGGACGTCCGCATCTTTACCGACAAGATCGCCCGCGACCCGCGACAACTGGGCGTCAAAGGGGCCCTGGACCAACGCCCCGGCGGACTGAAAACCGGACTCGGCGAATGGTAAACGCCCGTCCTGGAACCACGACGCAGGGCGAAATTCCTTCCGCCCAAGCGGACGGAAGTCCGCTCCGAGAAAACCGCGGAGTTGATTCTCGACAGGGGCTCAGTAGCGTGCCACCTTGCGGAGTTGCCACAGGCCGATGGCCAGGCAAACGAGGTTTCCCAGCCACACGAAGTACGGCGGCAAGATCCCCAGCTTGGCGCGATCCAGGCCAAAGGCGAATAGCGGATAGTAGACGATCAGGATCGGCAAGAAACAGATCCCAAAGGTGGTCATGAAATCCGCGTTCCGCAGCCGGATGGCCAGCGGCACGCCGACGATCACGAACGCCAGACAACTGAAGCCGCTGGCCCAACGCCGGAACGGCTCGGTCTCCAGACGGTGCAGTCGTTGCCGCTCGCGGTCCAATTCGTTCAGCCGCCGGCGCCAAGCTGCGTCCGTCAAACCCTGGAAATCGCCGGTCAACAGCTGATAACCCGCTTCGGCAGCCAGAGACTGCTCGCAACGCTCAATCCGCTCGCGCTGCTCCTGCTTGGCGGAGGAAATCCGCCACAACTGCATGTGCGACGGATGCATCGCCGCTTGCTCACGCTCCTCGCGCGAGGTGAGCGGAATCAGGTGCTGCTCCGTGTCGGGAAATCGAATCACGGTGCGGGGGCCGATTTCGACGAAGCCGTCGGTGAGCGTGATTTTCAGCGCGTTCTCTTCCACGGCGGCGTGCAGTTGGGCCTCGCGGGCCGTCATCGTCACGTCCTGGCCGTCGGGACGGCGGATCGTGACGGTCGTCTGCAGCAGCCGATGGCCCTCGATGCGGCCCACCGTGATGGAGAACTGCCGGGTGCTGTACGAGCGCTGAGTCCGCAACACGCCGTAAGCGATCTCCTCGGCCGACTCCAGAATCACGCGCTGGATTCCGGCCCGGCCCCAGGAGAAGGCCACATCGACCAGCCAGACCGTGACCAGACTGACGAAGAAAGCCAGCGCCAACGCAGGCCGAATCACCGCGGTCGGCGAGATTCCCAACGCTTTCATCGCCACCAGCTCTCGGGACGCCGACATCCGGCCAAAGACCAGACAGACGCTGAACAGAATCGTTCCCGGCAGGGCGAACACCAGCGCGTTGGGCAGCGTGTAGGGAATCATCCGCACGATCGGCAGCAATCCCAGCCCCTGCCGAACGGCTTCCTGCGCCAGTCCCACGATGGTCATCAGCAGGGTGAACACTGTGAGCGTTGCGAGGAAGACCTTCAACAACTCGGCAGTCACGTATCTGGTGATGAGCTTGGGAAACACAATCTTCGCCTGACGGCTACGGCAGTCCTTTCGCGTCCAACAAACAGCCGCCGTCACGCGTCGCGGCGGGACCTTGAAAACAGCCGGGACATGGTATCCGAACCGGCTGTCTGGCGTCAATCCCGTCACTCGCCGCTCAGTTGCCACGCGCGCGCGGTGTGGGGCGGCAGCGACACGTCGCGGCGGAACGTCCGCGGCGCGGTCCACTTCTGGCCCTCGCCTTCCGACGTCAATTCCACCGCCGCGAACGTCTCGCCGGGCAAGGCGTACTGATCGGCGGTGAAATCGCAGGCCACCGTCAGCGGTTGATCGCTCACGTTCACAAACAACAGCACCAACCGCTTGTCCGCAGGCAGCGACCAGGCCCCTGCTAGCAAGGCGTCCGTCGTCACCGGCCAGCGGCCGCTCCACTGCCAATCCGCGGTCACGCGCGGGATCGGCCCGATCAGCTTCGGCGGGCGAGCCATCTGGCCGGCGTAGAAGTACCGTTTCAGCAGCCAGCGCAGCCGCACCACTTGGCGGAAGAAGGCGAAATTCTCCGCCTCGTTGACCACCGACGGGCTCAGCCAGCCGATCTGCTCGCCAAAGACCAGCTGTTGCCCCGCTTTCATCCGCAACGCCAGGTCCTTGGTCTCGCCGCCACGGTACGCGCGGCCGAACATCTGCACGGCGCCGCCGTACACAGCGGGAAACGCGGGGACCTGCCCGTCGTACTGCCAGTGCCAGGTCAGATAGCCGTCGAACACGTGGGTGTACGGTTCCGCGTTGCACTCGGTCGTCAGCATCCGATCCGGCGGCAGGTCCCGGTGGATGCGGTGGAGCAGTTCCCAGTAGCCGGCCGTCCACCAGTCGCCGCCGCCCGTCGGATGGCCGTGCGAGCGGTCCATGCACAGCGGGGGCGAGGCCGCCGCTACCTGGTCGATGTACACCGCCTTGACGCCGCATTCGTTGGTCAGCCGGCCGACGATCTCGCGGACCTTGTTCCGCCAGACCTCCGTGGTCGGACACATGGCGGCCAGCCGGACCGGGCTGCCGTCCGGTTCCTTGCTGCCGTAGGTCTCGACGTACGGTTCGCCTTGCTCGTTCTTCGTGGCCGCGGCCTTGGCCACCTTGGTGAATTCAGCATCCTCCTGGCCGCGGTCGCGCGTGTCCCACAGCCGGCCGTTGATGTAGGGCATGACGTACACGGACCCGCGCTGCAGTTCGGCCACGGCCTCCTTGAATCCGTCGTGCGTCGGGAAGTAGTGCGGGTAATCGTTGTCGAACGGAATCTGATGCCAGTTGTACCAGTGGACGCCGACCGACACGCCCAACGCCTCGGCAAACCGTTTCACCTGCGGCACGACGCTCTCCGGCTTGCCGCTGGCCAGCGCCCAGGCCGGCAATTCGCGCATCCATAGCGGCGTGTCCGCACGGCCGTCAGGCCCCAACTCGGGCCACCATTTCGCGTTCCGGCTGGCCCATTGGCGATAGATCTGCGCCGCGTCGAACCAGTCGCCGCGCAGCAACTGCCAGACGGCTTCGCCCGGCAACACGAACGCCCCGCCGGGCTGGCCGAGCCCGGCCGGCGGATGCTCAAACGCAAAGGCGACCGCGCGCTCGGCGGGCCGGCTGTCCAACTGGATTTGCTTGGTCGCGGCCCCCGGATCGTGCATCGCGACGTACAGCCCCGTCTGCCGGGCCGTGTCATAGGCGGCCAGCCATTGCATGCTCGTCCAGCCGCTGGGATACCGGCCGGAGCAGGTGAACGCCCGCTGCCACAACCCACGCTGGATTTCGCCGGAACCGCGCGGGAACACGACGTCCGCCTGCCGCCCCAGGTCGGCCACGGCGACTTGGGGAAACGTGACTTCCCGCAATTGCCAATCGGCCGGAGTCTCGACGCGCAACGTCCAGCGGATCGCGCTGCCCGCCTCGTCCGGCGCCGCCGCCGCTTCGACGCGCAAGGCGTCCAAGCCGTCGGATTGCGAGCCCGACCAGACGAGCCGCAACGGGCCTTCGTCCCGCCGCTCGATCCGTGCCTCGCGCCAGCCGTCGTCGGCCGCGACGAGCGTGTCGTCCTGGGCGCCGCTTCGCCGCAGCGCAAGCGAAAACAGCGGCAGCGGCTGGGGCGCGAACAACTGGACGCCCGACGCCGCATCGAGCAACTGCACGACGCGGATTCCCTTGGGCGTCCGTTCCAACAGCAGTCCCAGATCGCCGGCGGACAGCATCTGCAGCGTCGGCGGCAACTTGCCGTCGGCGGCGTCCAGCGCCGCCTGGAATCGGCCTTGACGTTCCAACCGTTCGGCGACGGCCACTTGCCGTCGCGCTTGACGCAACGCGTCCCCGGTTCGCTGGGCCGCTTCCGCGCGCGCCTGCTCCAGCCGCGTCTGTACCCGCTCGACCGTCACGGTCACGTCGGCTCCCTGCGGCAACTGCTCCGCCGCCTGGGCCACGGCCTGGGCGGCACGCTCGTCGCTGCCGATCCAGAGCCACGCCGCCAGTCGCCGTTGCGTGCCGCTCCAGGCCTGCCAGGCCAGCGAGCTGTGGGCGTGCAGGTACGGGCCATAGCCGCCTTTGCCATCGTAGATCGTCATCTGGCCGGAACGCAACACGGCAACGGCGTTGCGGCCGTCGTGCAGGGCGGCCCAATCGCGGAACGGCTGGCTGCGGTCCGCCCCGCTGAACTCGCCGCTGCGCGCTGGATTCCCGCCGGACCATTGCGGCAGCTCGTCGCCCGACTGGTGACATTCCAGGAAGTGGGCTTCGTTCCAGGCGTACGGCTGCTGCTGGCGTTGGACCACCGTCACGTACACCAACGGTCGATCGCGGAGGTACAGCCACTGGTAGATCGCGTCCGGTTTCGACTCCGGCGCGCTCCCGTCGCCGCGCACAAACCGGCTGGCCACGCGCACGGCGGCAGCCAGCGGCCCGTCGGCGATGCGCGTCACCACCGCTTGCCGATCGTCCGCGATGCGGTAGCCGCCGTGCTGAGCGTGATGCAGACGGTCCTGCCAGCGGATCGTTTCCCAGGTCTTGCCCGTGGCGCGGAACACCAACTGCGACGGCAATCCGCCCTGCCGGGCCGGGTCGTGGACGATCCGGAATCCGGCCGTCTCGACAACGCCGTCGCCGGACACCGGGGCGGCCGCCCCGGTGTCCAACTCCAGACGCAGCCGCGCCGGAGCCCCGCCAGGCAGCCGCGCGACCAGGACGCCGCGCACGTTCTTCTGCGGATCGAAGTCCGCATCCGGAACGAACTGGAGCGTCGCGCCGCTGTCCGCCACCGCTCGAATCCCTGCCGGCGTCACGCTGGCGACGCCGCACCACTGGGCCGCCGCGGTCA
Source organism: Candidatus Anammoximicrobium sp. (assembly GCA_012515235.1). Lineage (GTDB taxonomy): Bacteria > Planctomycetota > Planctomycetia > Pirellulales > Pirellulaceae > Anammoximicrobium. The sequence goes on along the minus strand of JAAYYU010000180.1, from coordinate 11,967 downwards.
GGTCCACCTCGGCCACCACCAGTCCGTTTTCCGGCACGTTGTCGATCCGCAGCCAAACGGCCTCCGCGCACACCGGCGCGGCGCCGGCCAGCCCCAGCAGCACCGCCGCAGCGAATTTTCCAATCGTCGTCATGGCGAGTTACCTTCCTCAAAAAGTCTTTTCCGTGGGTGTGCGGACGCGAGTCTCGCCGGCAATCATTCCTCCTTGCCGGGCCACGTCCAGGTCTTCAGATCGGCGCTCCAAGCCAGACCGAGGCTGGCGAAATTGTCAAAGCCGCCCCGAGGGTCGTGCTCCGGGAATTCAGAGGCGTGAAAGAACATCAGGGCCCGGCCCACCGCCGGCTCGCGGCGAAGGTCCAGCACAAAGCCTGCGGTCAACCGGCCTTGGGCCCAGCGCCAGGTGGTCTGCCCCAGCGTGAGCAGGCCCTCGTCCCGCCACGTTTGCAGATCGCGCGAGCGTTTCACGCCAATGCCGTTGGCCGGAGAGTGAAACAGCACGTACTCGTCGCCGTCGATCAGCACACAGGCGTTCTCGCCTGCCGAGGTCCGGCCGGCGTACGCCCAGGTCCGCAGGTCGCGCGACCAGGACCGGCTCATCCCCGCCTGCTTGTAAAAACACCACCACTTGCCCGGCTCGTCCTTGTCCGCCAGCAGATACGCGTCGATCATCCGCCCCATCTGCTCCACGGGCACGTCGGGCCCCTTGACGCGCAACAGTTCCGGCTCGTCCCACGTTTCCAGATCGCTGCTGCGCATGGTCCAGATGCGTGCGGAGTCGTTGCCGTACCGCTCGCCGTTCGGACGAGGGTAGGTCTGCAGACACAACACCCAGCGGTCGCCCCAGCGGATGATGTTGCCGGGACTGCCGTAGTTCAGACGTGGATCGCGCGGAGTGAACACCACGGGTTCGCTCCAGTGAACCAGGTCCCGGCTCTTGCTCCACGCGGTGTACGAATACGGTCGCCGGTCCGGCTCGATCTTGACCAGGGTGAAAAAGAGCCGGAACCAGCCGTCCTGGAAAATCACGGCCGGATCGCGGTACGCCGTCGTGGCATCGCCGCGAAAAAGGACCGGCGAGCGAATCGCGGCCAAGGATACCGCCGCCGGCTCCGCGGCGCTAACGCCGGCCGCCGACGGCGCAGACAGACAGGCCGCAGACAGACAGGCAACCAGCAGTGCGGCGAGGTTGTCTTTCATGGCGCCTGATTCTTCCGGACTCCAACGCGTTCTGGCGGATGCGACAGCGGCTTCTCGCACGATGCTAACCCGGCACGCGCGCGAGGAAAAGCGGGGGATGGAGCCCGCAACCGCAGTTCGCACGACCGACGGAAACGGCGGCAACCCGTTCTTCGGACGCATCCCGTCGGGCGTCATTCTGGAACTTCGGCCGAGTGCTTGATCCGGGCACTCTTGCACCGGCGCCCGACAGGCCACTCTTGCACCGGCCCCGAATTCTCGGTTAAACTGCGAGCCGCTGGCGCAGTCCGTCGGGCGCGCGGTCCAGCGAGTTGATGCTCCTGCGCGGCCCCTGCGTGCGGCGACTGCGGCGGCGGCACGCCCACGAAGCATCCAGAAGCACAGATCGCACAGGCGAGGCCAGAACGAGCAGATGGACACGATCCACGAGCTTCCGGAGATCTCGAACCTGGACGCGCGGCGGCAGCTGGTGCGGATTCCCGACCAGTTGGATGTGCCGCTGACGCGGCGCGTCCAGCGGGTGATCGATACGCCCGAATTCCGCCGTCTGGCGAAGATCACCCAGCTGGGCCTGGTCTCGCTGGTCTATCCGGCCGCCCATCACACGCGGTTCGAACATTGCTTGGGCGTGTACCGGATCGCCCTGCTGTACCTGAAACAGCTGGCCCACGATCCTCGCTTCGCCGCGGCGGTGACGCAGCGCGACGCCGAGTTGATGATCGTCGCGGCGCTGCTGCACGACTTGGGACACTGGCCGTTCTGTCACGCGATCGAGGACCTCGATCTGCCGGGCGTCCCGGAGCATGAACTGTTTGCCAACAGCTTCCTGCTGGAGGGCGAGTTGGCGGACGCCCTCCGCGGCAGTTGGGGCATCCAGCCGCGGGAAGTCGTCGCCTTGCTGTCCGAACGGCCGCGCGATCCGGCTGCCCAAATCCTGCACAGCCTGCTGTCGGGGCCGATCGACGTCGACAAGATGGACTACCTGGTCCGCGACAGCTTGCACGCCGGCGTGCCCTACGGCCGCAACTTCGACCAGCAGCGATTGATCGGCAGCCTGTGCCTGAACCAGTCCGGCGACGCCCTGGCGATCTCCGACAAGGGCCGCACCGCGGCGGAGATGATGGTCTTCTGCCGCTACGTGATGTTCAGCGAAGTGTACTGGCATCACGCGGTCCGCTCGGCCACGGCGATGTTCCAACGGGCCTTCTACCTGCTCCACCACCGGCTGAACCTGGACTCGCTGTTCCGCCAGACCGAAGCCGAGATGATCGGCAGCCTGCTGCAAGCGGCAGGCGAGGGGCCCGCGAAAGACCTGCTGGACGGCCTGTTCGGGCCGGTCCGCCGCCTGTACAAGCGGGTGGCCCAGTTCAGTTATTTCGAACAGCGGGAGCTGTACCAGCGGTTGGCCCGCCGGCCATACCCGTGGCTGGTGAGCTGTGCCGAAGAGTTCGCGTCCGTACTCAGTCGCCACATCGGCCGGCGCGTCGCGCCCACGGAAATCCTGTTCGACGCGCCGCCCACGAAACTGGAAGTGCAATTCCAAATCGACATCTTCTTCCGCAAGGAAAACGTGTACCGCCCGTTGGGCGAGGTGTCTCCCGTCGTCCAATCCCTGGCCAAGCAACAGTTCGACGACTATGTCAAACGCGTCCGGGTCTTCGGCCACCCGCGCGTCGCCGCAGAACTGCGGGATTTCGCCGACCTCAAAGCGGCGCTGGTGGAAACGCTGGATCGCATGGGCTGACCCGCAGTTGCCCAGCCGCTAAGTTGTCTGCTGCGGCACAGGAACTCATGCATGGATAATGCCATTGTCATCGTCGTCGATCGTCTGGGGGCCGGTTACTTGGGGCCCTACGGGAACACTTGGATTGAAACGCCCAGCTGCAATCGGCTGGCGGCTCAGTCGGTGTTGTTCGATTTTGCGTTGGCGGACGCCGTCGATTTGCCCACGGTTTACCGTTCTTACTGGCAGGGCTTGCATGCCATGTCGGCCGAGCCGCGTGTCGGGCCGGTTGGCACTTTGCCGGCGATGGCGGCGGCTCACGGAATTCACGGCGTGCTGGTAACCGACGAGCCGCAGCTTGTCGAATTGCCCGCAACGGCGAGCTTTGCGGATCGGATTCTGCTGGCGCTGGCGCCCACCGAACGGCCGGCCCAGGAGGCTGTTGGAACGCGGATGGCCCAGCTGTTCGCGGCAGCGGCCCACTGGTTGCAGAGCGCGCCCGAACCGTTCTTGCTGTGGATCCACGCTCGCGGCATGGCCGGGGAGTGGGACGCGCCGCTCGAGTTCCGCAATCAGTTTGCCGACGAAGATGACCCCCTGCCGCCGGAACTGGTCGCGCCGCCGGTCAAGCGTTTCGGCGCGTCCTTTGATCCGGATGAAGCGCTGGGCTACCTGCACGCCTACGCGGGGCAAGTCGCGTTGTTGGACGACTGCTTGGACGCTTTCTTGGAGACGGCCCAAGCCACGGCCGGCTGGGAACGCACGTTGCTAGCCCTGACGGCGCCGCGCGGCTATCCGCTGGGCGAGCATTTCTGGGTGGGGGCCAGCGACGACGCGGTGTACGAGGAGCAAGTCCATGTGCCCTGCCTGATCCGTCTGCCGCAAGACCGAGCCGCCTCCGTGCGCTGTCCGCAACTGGTGCAGCCGCCGGATCTGTTTGCCAGCTTGTTCGACGCACTTCAGCTGGCTGCGGGCGCAGCGCCGAGTTGGGGACGCAGCCTGCTGCCGCTAGCAGGCCTCGAACCGCCGGCTTGGCGCGATCGCGTCGCGACGTGGACGCCCGCCGCCCAGGCGCTGCGGACGCCCGCCTGGCTGCTGGTTCGGGCGCAGGACGGCAGGCACGAGTTGTACGCCAAACCGGACGACCGCTGGGAAGCCAACGAGGTCGCCAGCCGCTGTCCGGACGCTGTCGAACAGCTGACTGCCGCGCTGGGCGGCGTTCACGAGGCAGCCCAGTCTACGGAGTCTGTTCCGCTTGCCCCGCTGTCGGCTCTTCTCCTGGAAGGACTGGGTTAAATTGGGGTAGTTTCGATCTGGCGGGTCTGTTTATAATCCCGCGCGTTTTTGTGTAGACGACACGTGTTCGGACAGGGAAGTCCGTTCATGGTAGCACAGCTGCCAATACGAAGCAGGGAATGCGCACGCCGCGGGCTGGGCGGCCGCTGGACGCCCCTGGTCTCGCTGTGCGCAGCGTTGTTGTGCGTGGTGCCGGCCCAAGCCCAGGACCTCGACGTGCGGATTTGGGTGGCGTGGGGCGGCGGCGCCGCGCGTCGCTGGTCCGGCGAGATTCGCGTCGAGAACGGCGCGGCGCCGACTGTCTTGGCCAGCTGCATTCGCGAGTTCGAGCCGGTCGGCCTGTCGCCCGACGAATCCGGCTCGTTGTACCTGGACGGCGATGCCGTCGTCGTGGCTCCCGGCGTGCCGCGGGCTTATGACGCCGTTCGGCTGCACGTCATTGCGGCTCGCACGGCTCAGCTGTCCATGCACCTGATTCCCGATGGTCAGACGGACGCGGCCCGCCGCGTGCCGATCCCGCTGGCCAAACTGCTGACTGAGCCCTTCACGTCGATCCTGGACGAGCGGGGCAATCGTCTGTTGGTGCGCCGCGATCCGGGGGACGACTTGCAGGTCCGCTTCGATCGCGATTCGCTGGTCTTCAACGCGGGAGAGAGATTCGAGTTTCGCGTCGCCCCCAACGCGGTCAGCGGGGTCGAGGCGGACGATCCGCTGGTCTGCACGGTTCGTCTGCGGCCTGCCCGGAGCGACACCGAGTTGTGGGAGGAGAGTCGCGATGCGCGGGTCGGGCCGGACGGCATCCCCCAGGAAATCGGCCCCTGGTCGCTGACCTTGCCTGACCGGGAAGGCGTCTATGATTTGCACGTCACGCTCGGCAAACGGCGGCTGCCGACGCGTTTCGCGCCGGCCAAAGACTTGTGCCAGCGGAGCGTCCAGTTGGTGGTCGTCCAGCCGCAGGCGCCGCCGTCGGCCGGAGGCGCCTGGCAAGTCGTCGCGGAGACGCAGCCTCAGGCCGACGCGGGCTCCCCGTCGCACAAGGCCGGCCTCGCGGTCGGCCACATCGGCGGCGTCAGCAGTTCGACGAGCCGTCTCTGGAAATCGCTGCCCAAGCTCCCGCACTGGAAATGGCTGCCGGGCTCGGATGCCAGCGCCCACGAGACGCCGGTTGGAAATGGGTTGAGCCGCGTCCGCAAAAACGGCGCGCGGGAATGGATCGAGCTGCTGCCGGGCGGTTGGCAAGCCTATCCGTTGCCCGTCGGATCGGTCGGCATGCCGCATGTGGTGGAGATCGAGTATCCGACTCCAGGTGCGCAGACCTTGGGCATCAGCGTCGTGGAACCCAACGCGGCCGGCATCGTGACGCCGATCGGGCTGAATTCGGGCGTGGACATTGCGGCGGGGACGGGGCCGAGGCCCGCCGGCTGGGAGCGGCATCGTTTGGTTTTCTGGCCGCGCACGACCACGCCGTTTCTGCTGATTGCCAATCGTCGCGACGACGTGCCGGCTGCATTCGGAACGCTGCGCGTGCTGAACGGGCCGACCGCCTTGCCCGCGCGGCCGGCCGCTGCTGGCAAGGACGCCCGCCTGCTGGCCCTGTACTTCGATCGGCCCCTGTTGGCCGACGCTTTCATGGCCAGCGACACCTTGGATGCCGGCAGCGATCGCAGCTTGACCGACTGGGTTACCTTCCTGCAGGCCGGGACGCGGTTTGTGGAGTACCTGAAGCACAGCGGCCACAACGGAGCCATGCTCTCGGTCTGGCACGAAGGCGGAACGATCTATCCGAGCGCCGTGGTCCAGTCGACGCCGAGGTACGACAGCGGCCGGTTCTTTGGCACCGGCCAGGACCCGGTGCGCAAGGACATCCTGGAAATGCTTTTCCGGCTGTTTGACCGCGAAGGCCTGACGTTGGTGCCGGCGCTGCAATTCAGCACCCCGCTGCCGGAACTGGAGACCCTCCGCCGGCGACAGGTCCTGCCGCCGGAAAACACCGGCCTCGAACTGGTGGCTGCGGACGGCCGCACCTGGAGGCAGACGTTCGCCGCCGATCGGGCCGCGGGCCCCGTGTACAATCCCTTGTCGCCGCCCGTGCAGAAGGCCATGCAGCGAGTGATGCTCGAACTCGGCCAGCGGTACGGGCGGCATCGCTCGTTCGGCGGCGTCGCCGTCCAACTGGGCCCGCAGACCTACGCCCAACTTCCCGACGCCCAGTGGGCCCAGGACGAGACGACGGTCCGCCAGTTTGCGGCCGAGGAACGGCTCACGATGGAGGGCTTGGGGAGCACGGACCGCCGCGTGCAGGCGATGTTCCTGGCTGGCGACGGACGCGAACGCTGGTTGACGTGGCGAGCTCGGAAGCTGGCCGGCTTCTACCAGGCCACGGCTGCCGAGTTGGTCAAGTTGTGTCCCCACAGCAAGCTGTATCTGGCCGGCGCCGAACTGCTGACCGATCCGCAAATCGAGGCCGAATTGAGGCCGACCCTGCCGGAGCGTCTGGAGATCAAGGGGCAACTGCTGCGCGTGGGGATCGACTTGCCGAGCTACGGCGACGACGAACGGGTGGTCTTGCTGCGTCCTTATCGCTGGGCACCGCTGGACGCCCTGCACGCGCAGGCCGCCAACATGCAACTGCGAAGTTCCGCCGAACTGGACCAGCTGTTCTCCCGCGCATCGCGTGCGGCGACTGCGGCCGATGCAAAGTCGCGGCCGCGCGCCTGGACGGGCGGCCTGCTGTATTACGAGCCGCAATCGTTTCCCACGGCTGGCTTCCAGACCAACGGCCCGTTCGGCCCGGACAAGACCGCGTCCTGGCTGCTAACGCAGATCGCGCCCTCTGCGGCGGCCCACCGGCAAAGTCTGATCCACAGCCTGGCGACGCTGGACAGCCAAGTCCTGTTCCAGGGCGGGTGGACCCCGGCCATGGGCCAGCACGACGCGCTGCTGGACGTCGCCGACGTGTTCCGGCAACTGCCGGCCAGCCGTTTCGAGACGGTGCCGTCGAGCAACCGCGGCATCGAACTGCAGCCGGTCGTGGTCCGCCGCCTGAGTCGCAGCGAGGGTACGTACGTCTACGCGGTGAACGACTCCCCTTGGCCCGTTTCGGTCACCCTGACGCTGGACGCGCCCCGCGACAGCGGCTTCCGCGCGCTGGGCGGCCGCTCCTGCCCGCCGCCTGTGCCGCAAGAGAAAGATCACACGCAGACATGGACCGTGCCCCTCCAGCCGTACGACCTGGTGGCCGCCGTCATCACGGCGCCGGACGCGCGGGTCGTCGACTGGCAGGCGGAGGTCGGCCGGGAGGTGCTGGTAGACCTGCGCTCGGGGATCGACGACTTGCGCAAGCGGGCGAATCAACTCCGCGAGCCGCCGCCGCTGCGGGTGCTGGGCAATCCCGATTTTGAGCTTCCCGCGCAGGGCGACGGGTTGCCCGGTTGGGACAGCATGCGCGGCGCGGACGTCGCCGCGGAGATCGTGGCCGGACAAGGCCGCGCGGGCAGCCACGCCCTGCGCCTCCGCAGCGCGGGCCCGGTCGCCTGGGTCCGCAGCAATTCCTTCCCCACGCCCTCCACCGGCCGCCTGTCCGTCTGGGTCTGGCTGCGGATCGACAATCCGGAGCAGCAGCCGCCGCTGCAGCTGGCGATCGAGGGCCGGCTCGACGGCCAGACCTACTATCGCCCGGCGCGGGTCGGCGCCGGAGACGAACGGCTGGCCTCGCCGCCGCCGCTGACGGCGGAATGGGGGTGGTACCTGGTGCGCATCGACGACCTGCCCACGCACGGCCTGACCGATCTGCGCGTCGCCATCGACCTGATGGGAGCCGGCGACGTCTGGATCGACGACGTCCAAGTCTTCGACCGCTGGTTCGACAAGAACGAACGCAACGAACTGCTAAAAAAAATCGCCCTGGCGAACTTCTACTTGGGCAAAGGGGAAGTCGCCCAGTGCGAACAAGTGCTCCGCGGCTACTGGCCCGAATTCCTGCGGCGGTACATCGCGATCGACGAGAACCAACTGGCCGAGGCCGTCCCTGCCGACCGCGTCCAACCCGCGTCCGCACCGAGCCCAACGCCGGAGGATTCCGGCGCGTCGCCGTCCTGGCTGAAGAAGATGGTGCCGAAACCTCCCAAACTGCCCACGTGGTTTCGCTAGTCGGCTCCCGGCCGGCTCGCGAAACTGCGCACATTCCATGCAGCACGCCGCGCGGATTTGCCGATAATCTTGGTCAGCACGGCGGACGAATGAGCCGCCTTCCATTCTCTAGGCATGAAAACCTTCGGTCGCCATTCCGGCAGAGGGACCAAAATTAGAGCGTTGGCCAGAGTCAATCCAAGGCTCGTGCAGTAGCACGCCCGACTCTCGCCTTTCTCGCAGCGACTCCACTCGTCGCAATCGACCGAAGGTTTTTTTTCTTCCTTGGCATCAGGCCAGCGCTTGCGATAACTCGCCCGCGATCGACTTCTCGATCATGCCCTTGAACGGCGAGGCCAACAACGGCAAATTGCCTTCTACGCGCGCCTTGTCTTCCTCGACCGTCAACGCGCCTTTGATCGTGAGGCCGTTGGTCGACAGAGAGAAACTCAACACATGGTCCGTCCAGACTCCGTCGACGGCCGAAATGTCGTCCTCGAATCGCTTCGTAACTTGATCCATGAATCCTTTTAGACGCTTCGTGGCTTCCTCTTGGCCCAGACCATGAGGGACTTCCGCGCGGAATGCGGGCATGGGACTCTCCTCGGGTTTCCGTTGACTGGCAGGTTCAGCGAACCCGTTGCGAAAAGGCGCGCTCCACCGGTCTCCCTTCAGATCGCCCATGCACGTTGCTCGCTGCCGGAACACGCACAATGTCGGATCAGCCGCGCGGTGTCAAGTACCGGTCCGCCGGACAGACCGCGATCCGCGGCGGCGTGAACCAGCCGTTTCCGGCAGCCAGCCGCGGTTGGGGCAGTGCGGCAGCAGGCCCCGGCAAGTTCGTTACGGCCGACATGATCCGCGCCGGCCTTCCGCTCGCGCCCGCCGATTCCTTCTCCCCAGAATTCGCAGTTTTTGCCGCCGGTCAAGGTCGCCTCGCCGCGTTCCGCTCCGTTTGTGACCTACACTTTCCCAGCGGCGGGTCTTGGCCCTGAAAACGGACGGTTTCCCAGGCCGCTGGGTGGCACTGCGAGTCGTAAACGCCGGACTGCCAACCGGAGTTCAACTCGCAGCTGCGGAGCGATTCCCCGTCAGTCACAACTCGGCCACTTCCCGATGTTCTCCCGGTTTCGCTCGAAAGAGCGCTCGCGTTGCGTTTTGTGTCTCCCGGATGCTTTTGTCAAGGTGGATGTAGCCATGATTGAGATCCTTGCCATCGCCATGGTGTCTCTGTACGGCGTCGCCGTCTTCGGCGCGTTCGTCGCTTCTCAAATCTGTCGTTTCCAGATCATTCGCTATTTCAATTTCCGACACTAGTCGCGGCTGGACTTCGCCCCCACGGCGGGTCCACCGTCTCGTCTCCGTTTGCGGCCGCAGCGCTTCTGATCCTGAAAGCCCTGCGGCCGCTTTGAGTTTTCCAGGCAACAGTCCAATCCGGCGCGAAGTGTTTTCGACGCCGTCGGAACTTTTCGCCTCCGGACTGGCTCTAACCGTCTGTGGGAACGAGGGGACTGGCTCCGGGCTGCACTGGAAAAACCCAAGGCAAAACGGCCACCGCACGGTGCCTGGGCTGCTGTTTCAACAGGCTGCCAAGCAACGACGGTTCGAAGCCGGATTCCTAGCCGGGCGTGAGTCTCGGAAGAGGGAGTGCCAAGATGGTCGAAAAACTGGCAATTGCCGCAGTTTTGGTGTTTTTCGCGGGCATCGTCCTCAGCGTGCTGATCGGGGAATGCCTGAGAAAACGCGATGCGCGCGAGGCCGAGCAACGCGCTGCTGCCAGACGCCAACGGGCGCGCGCCGCGCACCACGCGGACCAAGTCCAACGCCCACCAGAGCTGAGTCCCTCGGCCGCTGCCGAGCTTGCCCTCAGAAGCAGCCTCGCTCGATCGTCCAGTCGCCGGACGTGAAGCGCCTGGCGGCAATCTCTCGGCCTGCCATTGAGAAAACGCGCGGGCGGCTTCACCGGTTCTTGACAACCGGCAACGCGTACGGCAGAAAGATGAGCGTCACAAGAGTCGCGACGCGCCTTGAACGCCCGCCTCGCACCTCGGTGTCACCCATGTCCCCGCCCCCTGGCGCCGTACCCAATGAACTCAGGGAGACCAGCCTTGCATCGCGTCACCCCATCTCCACGGCCTGCTTGCTGCCCGCTGTCCTCGCGTCCGTCTTTGCCGCTCGCCGCCCTCGCGGGATTCGCCCTCCTGATCGCTTCCGGCCGGGCCGACGACGGCGTTCTCCACGTGCCGGGAGCCAAGGTGGCGCTGCCGGTGTCGGCGGTTCTGCCACAGGCAGTGACCGAGTCGGCGGCAGCTTGGGAACTGGCAGACGCCGACTCCGCCTCGCGGTTGGCCGTCCAGCTGGCGCCGCGCGTGGCCGCAGACGGCGCCGTCGCAGCCGCGTCCGGACAACTGCTCGCCATCATCCCGCCCGGCTCCGACGCGGCGCTCACGCGGCAGTTCCAGTTCCGGCGCGCAACCGGCTCGGCCGACTCCGCCACGGGGCCTTTCAAACTGGCCGACGTCAACGGCACAACGCTGCAACTCTCGGAACAAGACCAGCCCGTGCTGGCCTACAACTACGGCACGATCACCGGCGACAACGTTCCCGAAAAAGACCGACGACGATTCCGTGCCTGCTACCTGCATCCGATCTGGGGCCTGAACGGCGAAGTCCTGACCGACGATTTCCCCAAGGACCACTACCATCACCACGGCGCGTTCTGGGCCTGGCCGCACGTGACCGTGGACGGAAAAGAATATGATCTGTGGACCAACGCCGGCATCGAGCAGCGTTTTGTCCGCTGGCTGGCTCGGAAAACCGGACCGGTGGCCGCGGTGATCGGCGTCGAAAACGGTTGGTTCGTCGGCGACCGGCAGGTGTTGACGGAACGCGTCTGGATGCGCGCGTACCGGGCTGGCGACAAGCAGCGGTCGGTGGATCTGGAGATCTACCTCGTCCCGCTGGTCCCGGTGTCGCTGCAGGGCGCCGGCGGTAAGAGCTACGGCGGCCTCACCGTGCGGTTTGCCGTCCAGCGTCCGGCGGACGTCACCATCACCGTGCCCACCGGCAAGACGACGGCAGATCTGTACGACACGCCCCTGCCGTGGGCCGACCTGACGACGCAGATCGCCGGCGCCCCGGATCGCAGCGGAGCGGCGGTGTTCGTGCATCCGCAACACCCCAACTATCCGCCTACCTGGTTGACCCGACATTACGGCCCCCTGTGCGTCGGCTGGCCGGGCGTCCACGCGCGCACCTACGAACCCGGTCAACCGCACCGGCTGAGCTATCGCCTCTGGCTGCACGCTGGAGCCCCGGACATGGACCAACTGAAATTGCAGTACGAGGCTTTCACCGCCGTCACGAAAACCGAATGGGCGTCGGCGAAATAGCCTCGGACAGAAAAGGAATGGACTCGCATCGCTCAACGGATGCGCTGCATCAAGACGTACGACGTCCCCCACGCCATGCCCTGTCTGGCCTGCCGAAGCCCTCTCGTGTATGCTAACGTGGGCCGTCCCAGTCCGTCCGACGCGTCCTGTCCGCTTCGACCCATCGGACGCGACCATCGCCCACGCACGGCCCGGGCCCGTAGCTCAGCGGTTAGAGCAGGGGACTCATAA
>JAAYYU010000179.1 GCA_012515235.1 Candidatus Anammoximicrobium sp. | reverse complement strand
CGTGTATGCTAACGTGGGCCGTCCCAGTCCGTCCGACGCGTCCTGTCCGCTTCGACCCATCGGACGCGACCATCGCCCACGCACGGCCCGGGCCCGTAGCTCAGCGGTTAGAGCAGGGGACTCATAAGCCTCTAATTGGCTATCCGACGGTCGGTTGTAACGTGTTATCCAACAGCGTGTTCCGTCAACGAAACAACCAAATCGCGTCTTCAAAATTTTACATAAGTTCAATGATTCTGTACGGTTTTGGATGGGTTCTGTACGAAATTCTGTACGATGTCCGCCGGGGCTTTTTTGCTCGCGAACTTCTCCGCTTAGCCCGTCCTCGTCTTCTGATCGCCAGCGGTTCGCTCTGTAATCCGCTCCCCTGCTCGCGGCATCTTCGGTTTAGCACGGCGCATCCCTGATCCGTCAAGGTCGCTCAGGGGGAACCGCGGCAAGAAGTTCGCGGCGCGACCCTGCCGCTGCAAGTTGTTGCGGCCAGAGCGATCGTGCCGACTGGGCTCGTTTCAAAACCGCGTTCTGTGGTATAATACGGCCATGAATCCGCAACTCAGCCCCGAACTCCGCCAAGCTTTGTCCCGGCAGCCTGGGCGACCGCTCCAGGTCGAGGATCCACTGACGCACGCCCAGTACGTGCTGGTCCAACTTGACGCCTACGAGCAGTTGCAGCGCGCGGTCGACTACGACACGAGCGATCCGGATCCACGAGCGTTCTACCCGGCATTCGCCGCGGCCGTGAAGGATGACGTGGACGCGCCCGGCATGGAAGCCTATGACGCGGACGAGACTCCCCAGAAACAGCCATGACAGTCCAACGCGGTGACGTCGTCCTCCTCCAGGCCCCCTTCACCAGCCGCGCGGGCGCCAAGACCCGGCCCATGCTGGTGGTGCAAAACGATCGGAACAACGCGCGGATGGCCAACACCATCCTCGTTTTCATTACGTCCAACGTGTCGCGTGCTTCCGAGCCGACGCAGGTCCTCGTGGACATCCAGTCTCCCGAGGCCAGGCACTCCGGTCTCAAGCAGACCTCGGTCGTCTCCTGCGAAAACATCCTCACGGTAGTCCAGAGTGACATCCTGCGCACCATCGGCCACTTGCCGGACGGCCTGATGCAGCGAGTGGACGCGGCGCTGAAGGAATCGCTGGCTCTATTGTAAGCCCGTCGTGACGGTGACCGTCCGCCAGCAGAATGCCGATGAGGAGCGAGCAGCAAGCCCAGGCGAGCGGACGTCGCCTTCTGAGACAAACGATGCCAGCGGCATCCACGGGATAGCACTGCGCATCCCTGAGCCGTCAAGGTCGCTCAGTGGGAACCGGCGCAAGAAGTTCGCGGTTCCACGCTGAACTCCCCTGATGGTCACTGTCGATCGCGAGCAGTCGCTGACCGCGATCCTCGGCGACCGAGGCAAGCCGCCAGGCTGTGTATGTCTTGCCGACACCACCTTGAGGTTGAGGACGGTGATGACGAGGGCCTATGTAGCCGGGGCTGACATCGGCGTCGAGCGTAGCTTGCACGTCCGATCCAAGAATGGCAACCACAATGGCGTTCCAAGAGCATCGCTGCTGGTCGGCAATCAGCACACCTGGTCGAGAAGTCGTGGGAATGGCCGGGCTTCAGCCCGGCACCGGTACCCCGTATTCGGTGGTGTACTGACATGCTTGGCGACGACTTGGTGGGGCCATCAGTCGCATCCCCGCGGACGCACGCTGTCTAGCGATTCGGTCAGACCGAAGCACTATTCTCGCATGAAAAACGGCGTTCGGTGCTAGTCGCCGGCGCTCGCCCGAAGCAGAAGAAGATTTGGCTTTGGCGATCACTTGGTCTGAGACTCGGAACGACAGGCATTGACGATCCCGTGAATCGTCATGTCGCGCCGTCAATCTGATCACGGAATGGACTCCGCGGAGTCTGACCGATTCGAGACAATCGGGGGGGGTAGCGGATCGGGCGTTTTCGAGTCAGCCGCGTCCAGACCATCAATTCCGTGCGGATCCGCCGCGTCTTCCGGCGGAATACCGGCCAAGATCAGCCTCTGTTTGGCGTCCTCATACGCGTCGACGATCGGCAGAATGACCTGTGCGATGCCGGATACGAGCAAGTTGATCGCCGTGCAGCCAGACACGAACGCCTCAGCTGTCGGTTGATTCAACGATGCAGAATTCGAGAACGCAGTTATGGTCACGAACCCGCTGAGCGACGGCAAATCGACAAAGAGGCATTGCAGAACGAAACCACGACTCGGAAGTGAGTTGCGAATCGACCATGTGATGAAGCCAAAGTTGACGCTGGCAGCCGTTCCTGCCAACATGAGGGCACCGCGGAGATGTGACCAGGCGGACTTCGCGACTATGCAATCCAGTAATACAAACACGGCCGCGCAGGTTACTCCAAGCGTGGCGAGTATCGTGAGCCGGGACGCCCTAGCTGGCGGAACTTGCAGTCGGTCGTATTGCTCGGCGAGCGTCACCCACAACGTGTGGATGAGGATGATGACGTACCAAATTGCGGCGGTCAGCATCCAGGAGAGCGTGAAGTCGGCAGAACCAGGATAGAGTTTCGCCAGCAGCCAGGGACAGTTGTGAATGGCGTTGCCGAAACGATACTGCTCGCCGACGATCTTCCAGAACCCCTGCAACGGCAACAGCCAAACCAGCAGAAGGCCGGCGATCACCAGGCCCAGCACTTGCCGAAAGACAGGCTGGATGCCCTCGATCGCCTGCGGCCCATAGGGTCGGTCGTAGCGGGCAAAGACCCATGTCAGCGCCCACCGACAAATCAACCAAGGCCAGGAAATAAGCGAGATCGACGCTTGCTTCAGCATTCTTGACCAACTCATGATCTTCTCCAATTTTGAGGGAAGTTTGGGCCACAACTCAGCCTCAATTTTGGCAAAACCCACAAAGTCGATGTTCGGCGCAAAGTCGTTACACTGAAACAACTTAAGAGTATTTTCACTGCAACTTCAGGCTAACTTCAGGCTCAAGGTATGGAGTTCGTCGCGCAGCGACGCTAAAAAGGTGCTCACGCACGATCTTCCGCTCCAAATACTTAAAGGGGTATTTCGAGACAAAACCTAACGTCGGGGGCTTTGCCCGAGTTCATGGTTGGGGGATAATTCCCTCCTCGAAGCTTGACCCCAATTCACCTTCGCAGAGACGAACGGATGAGCGAAGCGAGACTCGTCGTGGAGTTGACCTGGGCCAAGGGTTCGCCCACCCCGAGGGTGACGCGATTTCGATTGGCACATCCGCTTCTCTTGCTACCGGCAAGAGCCACCACAATCAAACCAGGCCGAAATGGCAAACAGCTAATGCTGTTGGTCCGAGTGCTGACGGAGTTTTGCCTTCAGCGATGCAAGGGTGAGACGGAATACAGTTGTACGCTTGATACGGGCGACGCGGATCTCCTCAGGCACACCCCCGCTATCTGGAAGGACCATTTTTGCTGTGTTGGTGGGGAACACGCGAGGGACGGTGAGACGCGGTTCTTCCCGCTGTGCTTTCCGTTCTCCGCGGCCACTTGCACTTTGGGCGACTTGTTGCCCGTAGACGCACTGGAGATACGCATCGACAAGATGAACGCAACTCTGACCCAATTGCCCCACTTCGAACTCGTCGCGAAGGTTGCGGAAGCGTCGGCCGAGTACTATACACCGAAAAGCAAGCGAGGCCCCATCGTCGATCAACTCAAAAGCCTGAGAGAGAAATGGGACTCGATCGTCGTCAGCGAGCCGTATCGACCCCAGCCACAGGCGTCCGGCGTCTCGATGGGAGCTTCGTTGCTGCACCCTTCGCTCGCTAACGAGTTGAGGGGAATTCTGGAACGTTCCAAAGGCGACTCCCGCCAAATCATCGCCCCGCCGGGGTTTCTCGTCGAAGAACTACTCAAGGAAATCGAGGCCGAGTGCTCCGCCGATCGACCTTGGGTGTCGTGCGACGCGAACGGGTTTGGGGAAGACGTCGACGGTTGTTTCCAAGATATCTACGAGGGCCTGTGCGACACGAACATGTTCGAACCGCGGGAGTGTAGTAGAGTGGCCGACCGCCAGCATGCATCAAGATGCAAAGGCTTGATCAACAGTTGGAATCAACGTCAGCAGCAGCGGCGGTGCGTACTGGTGATCAAGAATCTTGATGCGTACGCGACTATTGGTCGTCGCCTGCGTCGCGGGCGATAAGGCGGCTCGCGGGCATTATTATCTGCTCGTGGACGGTCCGGTGGCTCAGTGGCTACGCCGCCGTGACAAGGCCCCGGCGGCGCTGATTGAAACAGCCATATTTGATTTGTACGATCATCTTCTACAGGCGTCGACGAAGGGCCCGAATGCTGGCCAGGTGCGTCTGGCTACGTACCGAGGCCGGGGCCCGTTGGAGGCATTACTGCGAACCGCAGCCTGCCGTTGTCTGGGCACCTTGCTACGCGTTTGGGAACGCCATCGACAACAAGGCGAGCGATCCTTCCGGCAGAGCATCGATCCACAGCTTCTAGAGCAGTGCGGAGCGAATCCCGCCGAACTAGCGGCGCGATCCGAACTTGTTCCCTTGCGGCAAGGCTTTGAAGACCTGATCAAGCAGGCGTTGCAGGGGATGCCCGACCAACGCCGCCTGGTCGCCCAACTGCGCTTATACCGGGGTTGGAGAAACTGCGACATCGCCCAATTCAAGAAGGTCACGGGGGTGGCCGTTTGGCAGCACCTGAAAGCCGCTCGCGATGATGTCCACCGCCACGTTACCCGTTCTCCGTTTTGCGCAGAGCTCGCGTTGGGGTTGGGCCTGGAACTCCACGATGCCGAGGCGCTTGTGCATCGTGAGGTCGACCGCTGGTTTGACACGGAGGCTGGTAACTCCCCAAATGCAACCCCTGGAGACGATTCCCATGATGCGGCTTAAGTCTGACGATCAACCTGCGTCTTTAGAGAGGACGGCCGTCGTCTTGGCGTCTGCAGCTTTACAAGATGGGTTCTCGCCATGACTGGCAACCGTCAAGAACGATTCGTACGACTCCTGGGCCAGTTGGCGCGGAGTTCGACTCACGACGACGAGCTGAGCGACTTGGACGACAGTGAATTGGAACTGATTGCGGCCTACGTCGAACAGCAGTTGACGCCAGCGGAGCGAGAGCGGTGCGAGCAGCTCTTGGCGCGCAACCGGGCGGCCCTGGGCCTTGCCGCCGATTTGTGGGAAGCGCGTCGCGCGGAGTCGATGGCGTCGCCGACGCCGCCAGCGACGCCGGCCGTCAGCGCGGCACCCAAGGTTTGGTGGGCCGTTGCCGCATCCCTGTTGGTCGCCGCTGCCACCGGTGGGTGGGCGCTTTATACGGGGCGATCAGAATCCCGGATGGAAGACGAACTCGCATCGGAGCGGCAGCAACGGGTGCAGGACCAACAACAACTGTGCTTGCTCAGCAAGACCCGCTTCTTGGAGCAGGCCCCTTCGCCGGTCCGCGCGTTCTGGATGGGCAGTGTCACACCCGAGATTCTACAATTTCCGATGGGGCGTGGCGACGCTGAACTGACTCCGATGGCCGCGGCGCGGGCCGAGGAGACGCGGCAACACCTGGAATCCCTGGCAGATGCCCCGCGGCAGGCCGGCCTGGTGCAATTGGAGTTGGCGTCCGTCGAAATCGCCGCGGGGCGATTGACCGAAGCGCGCAAGCACCTGGAGAAGGCCGACGGCTTGCTGGGCGCAGAACCAGCCGCCCTGAACCTGCGCGCGGTCTGGCTGCTGGCCCAGCAGGAGCAAGACCGACAACGACAGGGCGAAGCTTCCTTGCGCCAGATCACGCGGACGCACTCCGATTTTGCGCCGGCGTGGTACAATCTGGCCCTCTATTTGGAACTGGACGGGCGGCTCGCGGAAAGTCGAACGGCCTGGACAGAATACCTGAAGCGGGAGCAACGACCTGCGTACCGGCAGATCGCCGAAGCTCATCTCGCCACGACGCTCTAGCCGCCCGCCCTTCTCGGTCCGTTGCGTCTGTTCCGACAGCGCCGCGCAGGTCACGGCGTCTCTGCCCCGTTCGACCGGCCCCGCGTTACGGCGCGTACGGCGCCTATTTTTTGCACACGGCTTAACCGCTCCGCCCGGTCTGCGTCTTAACCCTTGCACGGGCGTAGTACGCGCGTGACCGCAGCAGTCATCGGCCGGAGATGTGTCCTACGAACGAAGGCATCGTCCGGCAGACTCACCGAGCCGCGTAGCCTGAATTTGTCGCAAGCACGGCACTGCAATGTGGCACTACCATCATCGTGGGGACACGGATGCACGCACAGTTCTCGGCATCCGGAGGATTCCCCCGCCTACAACCTCCGTCGACCTGAACCTATGACAACACATCCCACCCTCCTGACCCCTGAGCAGACCCAATCGTACCTCGCGAATCGATTCGTTCTGAGCGAGACTACGTTGGCGATTGAAGTTGCCCGAGCCTGCAATCTCCGGTGCCCCGGGTGCTGGGTTCGTATTTCGCGCAAGGACGTCTGGGCACGACCAACGCACGGTCTCATGTCAGATACTTTGCTCGATCAAGCGCTTGCCTTCGGCAGAAACGCAAATATCCACAATGTAAGTCTTCTTGGTGGTGAGCCGACCCTACATCCTGACCTTCCGACAATCATACAGCGTGCTCGCCGGCGCGGCTACGAGAAGACCTCCGTCACGACGAACGGCATCCTGCCGCGTCCGCGACTTCGGTCGATCTTACATTCCGGCCTAACCAACATCACATTCAGTGTAGACGGGTCCTCAAGGCTGTCGCACGATCGACTCCGCCCCTCTCAGAACGGCCGGAGTACATTTCACACGCTCTTGGCTAGTCTCGCCCTTGCGGTTCAAGAATCCGAGCGATCGGGTTGCGGTGTGACCGTCAACACGACGGTCTATCCGGACAACATCGACGACATCAAGAGCATCTGCAAGATGGTGGCGGGAATGGGTGTCCGACGCATACGGCTGCACTTTTCGGTGCCTGGGGACAAAGACATAGAGCGGTACGGTTACATAACTCCTGAACGGTGGATTCGGCTCGTCCGCGAGGCCGGGGATCTCAGCCGAAGCCTACAGTGTGAGATCCAAGTCCCTCGCGTATACGGCGGACAGGCGGTTCAGCGATGTGTGGCATCCCGGTCTCCATATTTGACCGTGCAGCCAGACGGTACCCTGCTCGCCTGTGCCGCATACGCGCGCCTGGCCGATCCTCACCGGCGCAGGTTCGGAGTTCTCGTCGACGAGAAACGCATCGGATTGTTCGACAGGTGCCAGCCCGAGACTGAGGAGGTCGCAAATGGCTGTTGTGGAGCAGTGCCTCTGCTCGTCGCGGGTCTTCCCCCGACGATCCAGTGAGCGTGGGCGAGATCAGGGCGGGATAACCGGCAGAATCTGCGCAAGTTGCCTGATGGGCGCGAAAAAATTCCCTCGCGAAGGCTGATCACTGGATCAAGGTCCGCGAGGGATGTACTCCG
>JAAYYU010000178.1 GCA_012515235.1 Candidatus Anammoximicrobium sp. | reverse complement strand
GACGACCAGCGCTCCGGTGGTTGTGCAGAAGGGCGAGGCGGTGCAGAAGAGCGTCATCCAGAAGGGTGAAGCGAGCCAGAAGTAGGTTGGGAGGCTCGACGCAAAGAACCCGGCGTTGGGCTTGGCCCCTTCCGGTTACCCCAGGAAAGACCGGACCTCCCGCAGGTCCGGTCTTTTTGTTTGCGCCGGTCGTTGGTTGGCGTCGGCCGTTCGAGTGGTATCCTCCGGTCGCGAGCCTGTTGAAACCGGAAAAGGCAATCCATCCAGCAGCTGGTCTTTTCGGAAAAACTGCGATCTTCGTGCGTCACAGAGACTCTCCAGGTACCCGTGACAGCCCTCAGGGCCGCGTGTTCTGGCGGAAAGCATCGTTCGAGAAATAATTGTCCAGTGTTTATTGCCGACCATCCCACGGAGTGTGATGGCTACCTGCGAGGCGACAGTTCTTTCTCGAACCATGCTAACCTGCCGCCTTGGCGAACGGGGCGGCGTCAGCCCCCGGTGATCCGCTGGCGGCCGTACGTTCTAACATAAGCTATACTCTCGCAGCAGACCGTAGCCCTGTCGAACGTGCGCTGCGTCCTGGATTGGGACGGGGAGAGGCTCGCCAGTATGTCGGACTCGGAGGACAACCTGGACCCCAAGTTGCCCAGCGGATGGGGACCGTCGTTGGTGGTTGCGGGTGTATCTGCGGTGAGGGAAACCGATGGTCGCAGCGTCCCGGCGGTTACTGTGGCGGGGATTGCCGCGTTGCTGCTGGCGGCCTGGTGTGCGGCGGGGTCCTTGGGACTGATCGCGCATCCGTTGCGGCTGGGTCTGACCTATCTGGGGTTATTGACGGCAGGGGCGGCGATTTGGCCGTGGCATGGTCGGCGGCGTTGGTGGCTGCTGAGCGTCCCCGTCGTCGTCATCTTTCTGCGAATCGCAACCTCGACCTCTGGTTCACTTGAACTTCTGCTGGTGGCTGGCGTCGCGGCCTTTCTGGCGGCAGCCAGCAACCGACGCCAGCGGCAGGTGCTGCGGGTGTGCGCGTCGGCGATTTTGACGTTCGCCGTTTATCGTTTGGCCTGTTCGTCGATTTCGTCCGTTTGGCTGTTGACGAATTTCCTCGGAGAAACGATCGGGCGAGGCGTGAGTGTCTTGACGGGCGTCCGTCTGGACGTGGGTGCCACGTTTGCGGGTCTGGACTTTCTCGTGTTGATGGCGGCCTGGTATGCCGTCTGGCTGGTGTCGACGGAGGGGCCGAGATGGAGGCGAGCCTTGGCCGGTGCGGTTGCCATCTTGGGCGTCCATCTGCTGTATCTGCTGGTCCTTAGTCAGGCGATGGATTTGGTTGAACTGCTGCCGGTCGCGGAGTCGCCGACGTTCGACCATCCCTACGTTCCGCCGCCCTGGCGTTGGTCGAACGCCGTCCGGCAACTCTTGCCTTGGAACCTGCCCGCGTTGGCCGCGGTGCTGCACGTGGCCGTCGCTAGTCTGATGATTCGGTGGTCGTCGTGGCCCACGGGCGGGAGCGAGCACCCCAAGAGCGTTCCAGGCTCGACTTTGCAGGGGTCCGCGTGGCGCAGCCGGCTGCGACTAAGCGTTCCCTGTCTGTTGGCCGTCCTGTTGCCGATTTCGGCCACGTTATCGCCGGTTCGTTCAAACCTGACGGGGAAACGTTTCATCGCCAACCAGGCTGGGAATTTGAACTGGAATTTGCCGCAGCACGACTGGTACGGTCAGGCCTCGGCGGGATGGTTCGGCATGTTGCCGCACTTAATCGGCAGTCTGGGCGGCGAATTGCGGTTGTCGTCGGACTTTTCCGCCGCCGATTTGTCGCAAGCCGATGTCGCGTTGTTGCTGCATCCTACCGGTCCGCTTGCGGAACCGTTTCAGCAGCGGTTGGGGGACTTTGTCCGCAACGGCGGGACGTTGCTCGTGGTGGCGGAGCCCTATCAGCAACAAGGCGGCGTGCATAGCGCATCCAATGACGTCTTGGCGGCCACGGGGATCCGTGTCCAGCATGACGTAGCCGTCTCCGAAGCAGGCACCTGGCAACATGGCTGTGATCTGGTCTTTCACGGAGCGACGTACGGGATCGGCTTGCGAAACGGAGCGTTTTTCACCGACGCCGGGGTCTCCCTGCGGTTGGGTTGGCCGGCGCGGCCGATCATCCTGGGCCGTTGGGGTTGGAGCGACCCCGGTTCGGACGCGATCCTGACGGGCGTCTCGCGTTTCGAGACCGGCGAGCGGCTGGGCGATCTGGTGCTGGCCGCCGAACAGCGGGTCGGCGCGGGATTGGTGGCGGTGCTGGGTGATGCGCACGCGCTGACCAACGAGGGCGGGGTGCGGGGCTACGAATTTACAGGCCGGTTGCTGTCCTCTCTGGCGCACCGGACGGGCAGTCCCCAGACGCCGTGGCGTCAGGCCGCGACGCTGCTGCTGGCGGCGGGCGTGCTTGTTTCAGCGCTCCGGAGGCCGAGTCCCGCGTGCGTGCTCGGCGTCGTGGTGTTCTGGGCATGGTCGCAGACGGCGTGCGAGGCGATCAGCTGTCACGTGACCCGTGTCGTCCCGGACGGGCGACTCGTTCAGCTCGAAGGCCCCGCTACCGCCAGCCGACTGGCGTACCTTGACGCCAGCCACGTTTCGCCGGGCAGCGACGCTTCGTGGGACTTTGACGGGATCAACGGGCTGGCCCTCACGCTGATGCGCAGCGGGTACCTGACATTGACGTTGCCGGAGGTGAGTCGCGAACGGCTCGAACGCGCCGCGGTGTTCGTGTCCGTTGCGCCGGCCCGGAGGTTCACGGTGGGGGAACGCGAAGGGCTGCGCGCGTTTGTCGAGAATGGCGGGACTTTTTTCTGTCTGGTGGGCGCCGAGGAGGCGGCGGCCAGTGCCGAGCTGTTGGCCGACTTTGGCCTTCACGTTTCGCCCTCGCCCGTGCCGACGGCGGGCCGCTGGCGCGAACCGGAGCCGCTGGGACACACGCGCGCCGTGTACTGGGATGCCAGGCAGCACGGTCGGGGCGAGTACCAGGCGAGCGTCCAGTTTCATGCCGCCTGGCCGGTCGCAGCCGAAGGGGACCGCGCGGAAACCCTGGTCTCGGCCCCCAACGGGCAACCGGTGGTCGTCGCGCAAAGGTTCGGTCGCGGGTGCGTGGTCCTGATCGCCGACACGGGGTTTGCCCTGAACAAGAACCTGGAATACGTCGGCGGCGAGCCGTTCGGCGGTGGTTACGAGAATGCGCATTTCTGGCGCTGGCTGATCAGCCGCGTCACCGGCCGAGCCGAGTGGACGCCGCCTGCTCCGCCGCCTGCTCCCGACGAAACCGCCGGGGCGAGCGAGGAGGCGCCGTGATGCGAAGAGCGTGGATCGCCACTGCCTTGCTGGCAGGCTCCTGGCTGTTTGGGTTGGGTTATTATCAACCCGGCCACACGGCCGTCTGGTGCGGGTTGGTGTTTGCCGCTGTCCTGCTGCTTGGCGGCGGCCCCGTGCGGTGGCCCGAGCGCCGCGAGGCGATTCTCGCCGCCGTTCTGTTGCTGCCGTCGGTGTGGTTGGCGCCCTGGCCCTACCGGGCGATTCCGAGCTTGCTGGCGTGCGGCCTGGTGCTGGTCATCCTTCCCGTCCCGAGTCGCTGGCCGCGGTCCTTGGGCCACGGGAGCGCGTTGGCGGCGGCCATCCTCCTGGTGCAATCGCTGGCGTTGGAAGTCTATGCGGCCTTGACGGCTCGCGCCCACGAATTGCCGTTGCCGCTGACACACTTGCTGGCCGCCGCGACGCGCGCCGTCGGCATCGAAACGGCGGTGGACGGCGGTTGGCTTGCGGTGCGAAGTCTGGAGCCCGCGCAGCGCGTCGGAGCGACCTGGGATCTGCTGCTGGATGCCGGCAGCGTAGCGTTCCTGGCGGGCGGCCTGGTTGTGTTGGGACTGATCGAAGGCTCCGGCAGGCGTCCGCACAGCCGGCTTCGTTACTGGCTGAGCGATGCGCTTCGCCTGGCTGCGATTCACGCAGTGTGGGCGCCCTTGCGAGCGGCGCTGCTGATCGGCCTGTGGCTGCAGCGGGCCTTGCGGGCGGACAACTTCGGTGCGCCGAACACGGCCGACGTGTTCGTCAACAGCTGGCTGTCGATCGCCTTCTTGGCGGGGCCGGCGTTGCTGGCGATCTGCGTTCTGGGCAGGCGGCGCTGGGCGGCACGGCCCTGTGGCGGCGGAGGCGAGCACGCGGAATCCGGCGTGAATCCGCGTGCGACGAGCCCCGCCGTGGGGGACCGCCGGTTTGTCGCGTCGTCACTGCTGATCGCAGCCGGGACGGGCCTGTTGGCGTTTGTTCTGCAGTGGAACCCCGTGGGACAGCCGAAGGCCGGACGGGTGATGGTCGTCGAACGCCATTCGACGTGGGAGCCGACGATCACGCCCTACGGGACGAGCGTCTATGGCGAAGCCGGTTCGTACAACTATGCCGCGGCTTACGATTACTGTGGCCAGTATTTTCAGATGTCGCGGTTGCTGGAAACGGATGCGATTTCGGACGCGACGCTGGCGCGGTGCGATGTCTTGATGATCAAGACGCCCACGGCCCGGTATGCGGAAGACGAGATCGCGGCGGTGACGCGATTCGTGGAGCGGGGTGGCGCGCTGCTGATGATCGGCGATCATACCAACGTCTTTAACATGAACACGTATTTGAACGACGTGGCGAGGCGATTCGGATTCACCTTTCGCAACGATCTGCTGTTCCGCGTCGGCACGCCGTACGTTCAGAAGTATCGCCCGCCGGTCGTGGCTCACCCGATCGTTCAACATGTGCCGCCGATGAACTTTGCCGTGTCCTGCTCGATCGACCCCGGCCGCAGCCTGGGACGCATGGTGATCCGCAGCGCGGGCCTGTGGAGTCTGCCGCCGGCTTACCATGAATCGAATTATCATCCCCAGGCGGAATACCGGCCGAACATGCAATTCGGCGCCTGGTGCCAGATGTGGGCGACCAGCCACGGCCGAGGCCGCGTGCTGGCGTTTGCGGATTCGACGCTGTTTTCCAATTTCTGCGTGTTTCAACCGGGCAAGGCCGAGTTATTGCGAGGGATGCTGGACTGGCTAAACCACCGCAGTGCCCTGGACCAACGGGCCGTGCGGCTTGCGGTGACGGGCTCGCTGAGTTTGTTCGCGGTCCTGCTGTTGGCGTGGGGGCTGCAACTGAGCCGGGCGCTGTGGAGCGGCTGGATGCTGCCGGTGGCGCTGGGCTACGCCGGCTGGGCTGCGGCCGCGGGGCTTGCGATCGCCGGCCATCGCAGCGGAATGCCGGTGCCCCAGGTCCAGCGCGCCGAGCCCCACGTGGTGATCGACCGCACGGTGTCGGAAGTCCCGTTGTTCACGGGAGCGTTTGCCGATGACAAGGACGGTCTGGGGTACGGGCTGTTCGAACAGTGGATTCCGCGGATCGGGAATTGGACTTCGCGGCGGACGGGCAGCCAGGCGTTCCTGGGCGATGGGCTCGTGATCGTTTGCCCCACCCGCTCGATCACGGCGGAGTATCAGCAGCAGCTGCGGGACTTCGTCGCGCGCGGCGGCCGGCTGTTGGTGCTGGATTCCCCGGACGTCCAAGGCTCGACGGCCAACAGCATCTTGTGGCCGTTCGGCCTGGCATCCACGTCGGCAGGGGCCGAGCAGAACGAGGGAAACCTGACGTGGAAGGACAGACTTTCGATTCCTCCGACCGAATTACAGGCCTCGTGCCGGGTGGACGGCGGCGAGACCCTCGCGCGGATCGGCGACGTTCCCACGGCGGCCCAGGTTCGTCACGGCCGGGGCTTGGTCACTGTGATCGGCTTTGGCTCTCTGTTCAACGATTCCGCGATGGGGACCCATTGGCTGCCCGAGCCAACGGAGGACGTGCGGCAGCGGTACGAGGTACTGTACGGGCTGTTGCGGGCTTCGTTGCCAAGCCGGACAGGCGGCCGCTGAGCCGAAGGCCGGCGGTGGCACAGAAGCGGGACTTGCACACGCGGGCACAGCGCACGGCAGACGAGTGGGCCGTGCCACACGGGGGGGGGCGGCGGAGGCGGGGACTTTGTGCAGGAGCCCAAGTGCGGCGTGTTTTCATCGCTGGCGTGCTGTGCTATAAACTGCAAACTGCGCGGACTGGTCAAGATCTGACGGATGTAACGGCCGAACGGCGACGGACGGTGTCGCGTCTGTCGAAAGCCTTTCGACTTCGTCGCTCCGGCGACCTATGAACTAGTGGGGCGCGACCTTGCCCGCCGCGATTCCCCGCCTGTAGCGACCACGGCTGACCCAGCGGGCTTGACGCCTGACGCACACGATGCTTGCCACCCAAGAACCGCTCACGCACTCGCTGCTGCTGGATTCCATCCCGGACGGTCTCCTCGCCGTCGACGAGGAGGGGAAGATTGCGTTCTTGAATTGCGCTGCGGAACGGCTGACGCTTTGGGCGCGCGACGAGGCCTGGGGCAGGCCGTACAGCGAAGTTCTGGGTGTGGCGGAGGACGGCGACGCCTGCCCGCTGGGCGAGACCTTTCGGAGTGGTCGGGGAACCGAGGGCCAGCCCTGCTGCCTTCGCGACCGCCAGGGCCGTCGTTTGACGGTGACCATGTCGACGACGGTCGTGCGCAGCCCGGACGGCCGCCCGGCGGGGGTCTTGGCGACGTGGCGGCCCGTTCGCAAGGTGGAGCCCGCCGCGGGGCCGGCCTGGGTCAGACCTGGGTTGGACGGCATCATCGGGCGCAGCCCGGCAATGGAGCAACTGTTTCAGCTGGTGCCACAATTCGCTCACAGCAGCAGCACGATCCTGATCGAGGGCGCCAGCGGGACGGGCAAAGAGCTGTTCGCCCGCGCGATTCACAATTTGTCGCCGCGTGGCAGCCGGAATTTTATCGCCGTCAATTGCGGGGCCCTGCCGGACACCCTGTTGGAATCCGAACTGTTTGGTTACAAGGCAGGAGCGTTTACGGACGCGCGGCAGGACAAGCCGGGCCGTTTCGCCTTGGCCGACGGCGGCACGATCTTCCTGGACGAAATCGGCGACGTTTCGCCGGCGATGCAGATCAAGCTGTTGCGTGTGTTGCAGGAGCGGGTTTTCGAGCCGCTGGGTTCGGTTGAGTCGGTCAAGGTCGACGTGCGGGTGATCGCGGCCACCCATCAAGATCTCGGCGACCTGGTGCACCGGGGTGCGTTCCGCGAGGATCTGTACTATCGGATCAACATCGTCCGCTTGCAGTTGCCCGCGCTTCGCGAGCGTCGGGAAGACATTCCGCTGCTGATCGGACATTTCATCGCCAAGTTCAACCGGCTGCAGGGCAAGCGCGTCACCGAAGTTTCGGACGATGTTTTGGCGATCCTGACGGCCCACGATTTCCCGGGCAACATCCGCGAATTGGAGAACATCCTGGAGTACGCCTTCGTGTTGTGTCCAGGCGGGCCGATCGAACCGGAGCATCTGCCGCCGGCTTTGCGGGGCAAGCCGCCGCTGATGGGCAAGCGTCTGCGGGAGGGTTTGACGTTGCGTGATCTGGAGACGCTTCACATCCGCGATGCGTTGCGGCGCTGCCGAGGCAACCGGGCGGCCGCTGCCCGTGAATTGGGGATCAACCCCAGCACGCTGTTTCGCAAGCTCAAGTCGCTGCGGATTCCGCTGACCGAAGGCGACGGACGGCGGCGGAAACCGCGGTAGAGACGCCTCCCCCAGAATGCTCGCGACGTGCGGACAGGTCCCCAGCGGCGAACTGGTGGACCCTTGGAACTGCGTCTTTCGCCCTCTGTGGTCTTGGGCCACTTTTGCCTTCTTCCTTTCGTGTACTTCCCTGTTTGCCCGTCGTCGGCCTTTGGCGATGTTTCAAGCCGGGCGTCGGGGCGCCGGTGAAACGGTTGCGGTCAAACGGTTGCGGCGTTCCGACGCATCCCGTATGTTGGAGTCTGGGTGGTCCTTCTACTTCCTCGTCCCAATCTCCGTCGGTGATCAGGGGATCCCATGAGTGCCTGGCTTGTGTCGGCAGCGCTCGTCGCCGTGTTGTTCGCTCCAGCGGAATCGCAGAATCCAGCGGCCGCTTCGGCGGCGATCGAGCAGGCGGTCCGCGACTTGGGGGACGCCCGTTTCTCCGTGCGGCAGGCGGCGGCCCGCACGCTGTGGCAAGCCGGTTTGGCGGCGGAACCCCTTCTGCAGCGGGCGGTTCAGAACGGCGACCGGGAGACGCGCGTGAGGGCGCGACGCATCTTGGACGATTTCCGTTACGGCATTCTGCCCGGCGTGCCGGCGGACACCGTGGCGATGATCCGCCAGTTCCGCGACGGAAACGCCCCGTTGCGGCTGGCCGCCTTCCAGACGCTGGCGCAACGCGGCGACTTCGACACGCTCCAGCGGCTGATCGGCCTGGAGTCCGACGCCGCCGTGCGCCGGCAACTGCTCGTGATGCTGATCCAGAGTCCGCTGGCCGTCGAGAAACTGGCTGACTTGGACCAATTGGAAAAGCTGGTCGCCGCCGTGTCTGCCGACCAGGACGAGGCTTGGCGGCGCAAGGTGCTGGCCCAACTGCTGTTCTCGGAAAAGATGATCCAGCGGCTGGCGGACAAACGCGAACTGGACCTTCTCGTCAAGGTGATCGAGCGTGAAACGTCCGCCGAGGTCCGCCGTGAAATGCTGTCCATCCTGTTCAAGAACGCGGTGGTCGTGGCCGTGCTGATCGACAAGGACCAGTTGGACCTGCTGCTGAAACTGATCGAGAAAGAGCCCGAAAAACGCTTTCGCGGGCCGTGGATCGGTCAGGTGTTGGGAAATGCCGAAGCGATCGGCCGCCTGGCCGGCGACGAGCGGCTGGAGCGAGTGCTGCGTTTTGCCCAGGAGCACATGGAAGCCGAACAGCGGGCGTCGCTGCTGCCGCAGATGTTCCAGAATCCAAGCGTCGTCCAGGTCTTGCTGAGCCGGCTGGGACTTGATCGTCTGCTTGCCTTGATCCGCGGCGAATCCGACTTGGCCGTGCGCGGTGGGCTGCTGGCCGCCTTGGTCAAATCGCCCTCGCTCCGGCAGCAGCTCGGTACGGCCGAACAACGCAGATTCGCCATCGAACTGGCCGCGAAGGAGACGGACCCCGCTGCGAAGGACGAATATCTGAAGGCCTTGCTCACGGGCAACGCCAGCTACTTCCTGATGCTGGATTCGGAAAACCGTCAAGCGGTGTGGGCCTTGATCAAGACGGAAACGGCCGCTGCCGAAAAGCCGGCGGCGAACTGGCGCGCCGACGCCTTGAATCAGTTGCTCAACTACGCCATGCAGGACGCGTGGCTGCGGACGCCGGAAGAAATCGGTTGGCTGCTGCGGTTCCTTCGCGACCGGACCTCCGGCCAGCAGCGCGGTCAAATCCTGTTAAGGCTGGTCTCCGACAGCCACCTCCGGCTGGCCCTGCAGAAGCACGCGCCGCTGGAGTCGCTGCTCGCACTGGCGAAAAGCGTTCCGGCCTCTGCGCGGGGCCGTCTGCTGGCGGGAGTCGTGCTCCCGGCCGACTCGCCCGAAGCGCAGGTGTCGGCGGAGCGGGCCGGGCAGTTGGTCGAGTTGGCAGGGCAAGAATCGGAGGCCGCGGCCAGGGGCGACTATCTGCAAAGCGTCTTTGCGCATTCGGCGGCGATGAAAGCCTTGCTCCAAGGCGGCTTTTACGAGGCCCTGTGGACCTTCGTGACGACCGAGGAGGATCTGTTGCGTCAGGCCGTGTTGCGGGCCGAGTTCGTCCGCACCGACGCGGCCCTGGTCGCTTTTGCCGAAAAGCAGCCGCTGGAGGCGTTGCTCACGTTCGCCCAGGAAACCCCGCGTGCCGAGGCTCGGCGGGAATATCTGCAGCGGTTGTTGAGCAACGAGCCGGCGCTGGTCCGCCTGATCGACACGGGACACTACGAGGCGTTGTTCGGCCTGGCCGACCACGCCGAGGACGCGACTGCGCGGCGGGAACTGCTCGGCCGCCTGTACACCAGCCCCAAGGTCGTGCAGCGACTGGCCGATCAGAACCAGATCGCCGACTTGCTGGCGTTCGGCGAAACCTGCGCGGAGACCGGCCAGTTGAACGACTATCTGCAGCGGCTGTTCCACAACCAGCAGGCCGCCAGCACGTTGCTGGAACAGGGACAGCTCGATGCGCTGCTGACGTTGGCCAACAAGGTCCAAGAAGACCATCATCGCGCGTCGCTGGTCGCCGCCCTGCTGAACGCGCCGGACGTGGTCCGTCAGATCGCCGACGGCGAGCCGTGGCAGAAGCTCTCGGCGTGGATCGAAACCCAGCCGGAATCGGCGCGGCACCAGCTGTACTACGCCTTGTTCGGCCGGCCGGAATGCGTGGCGATCCACGTCCAGCGAGGACGGTTCGACGATCTTGTGGCGCTGATCCGGAAGGAACCGCGGCCGGAGCGCCGCGGGCAATTCCTGGCGATGCTGATCAACCAGCCGGCGGTAATCGAACACCTGACGGCCCGGAAGAACATCGGCCTGCTGCTGAGCATGGCGGAACAGGAGAACGACGAGCAGGTCCGCCGCGCGTTCCTGATGCGGCTGGTCAGCACTCCGGCAGCGATCGCCGCCTTGGCGGGCGACGGCAAATTCGACCCGCTGGTGAAGCTGGCGCGTCAAAGCGACGATCCCTATTTGCTGCGGCAATTGGTCCAGCGCCTGGTGTACGACGACACGTGCCGACGGGCGCTGGGCGAAGCGAAATTGGGCGGCGACTTGGCGGATCTGTTGCGGGCGGAGACCGACGACAACGCACGCCAGACGACCGCCCGGCAAGTGGTGGCAAATTCGCGTCTGGTCCAGACGCTGGTCGACAGCGGCCAGGCGGACGCCTTGTTTGAAATCGCCAAGCTGGATGCGGACGAGCACCTGCGGCGTTTGAGCTGGCAGCGAATCCTGTGTTCCCCGTCTGGACTGGTGCCCTACCGGATTCGCCGCGGCGAGTTGGACGAGGCTCAGCGGCGGTTGGAACAAGATCTGAAAGACGATCTCGGCCGGCTCCACTTGGCGGCCTTCCTGTTGGCAAACGGCCGTCTCGACGCGCGGATCGACCAGGTCCGCGCTCGGCTGCAGCAGACGCCCGACGCCGCCGACGCCCGGCTGCTGACCTACCTGGCGCGAGCCAACGGCGATGCCGCAACCGCTCGGCAGGCCGCCGAGATGTCTCAAGACCCGGCGCTCCTCAAGGCCGTGCTGGCGGAACAGGGGCAATGGGCGGAAGCCGCGCGGCTGCAGGCCGCCCATCCCGGTCCGCCGCCGATCGCCACGGCCCTCCGCGCTCCCGAACAGGAGACGCACCAGCGGATCGAACAACTGGGCCTGCTGGCGGCCTACCAGCGGCTGGCGGGCGACCGGGCCGCCTGGGCTCAGACGGCTGGCGAGATCCAGGGTCTGGCCGCGGCGAATCCGGAGGATAAAACCCTGCAGTGGTTTTGCGTCGAGGCCCTGGTGTTGAACGACCGCGTCGAGGACGGGCTGAAGGTTTTGGCCGCCTTGGACCCGCTGCGCGCCTTTCGCTGGTACTCGCAACGTTACCAATATCGCCAGGCGCTGGAGCTGCTTGGATGGCGCCAGGGCGTGCCGCCGGATCGGGCGTGGTTGGAGTCGCTGTCGCGGGACGAAACCGACGCCGAAAAACAGGCTCTGCAGCGGATGGACGGCGCAATCCAGGTGGCCCGCACGTTGCATCTGCTGGGCCGGCGGGACGAGGCCGGGCGGATCCTGGATCTGGTCGAGGCCTACGCCCAGGAGCGGCCGGACCGGGACAACTCGCTGTCCGCCCGCAGGGAGTGCTGGGAACGCATGTGCCTGGCGCTGCTGGCGATGGGCGACCAGCCGCGAGCGTGGTCCATCGCGGCACGCGTTCTGCCTCATCCGCAATCTGTGCCATCGCTGCTGTATCGGCTTTATCCGCAGCGGGGCAGCGAGGCCCAAGGCTGGTGGACCTTCTTCCGGCAGCGCCACAGGCCCGAACCGCCAGCCGAGACGTTCCGGCGCATGCACCGCGTGATGACTCCAACGCCGCAGGAAGCGGCCGCCGAGTTCCAGCAACTGGCCGCGGAGGCCGAACAGATGGCGGCCTCCTTCTCCGACGCGCGCCGCAACCTGATCCTGGTCGCCACGGGCGAGGCCGCGTTGCGGCGCAAGCAGCTGGACGTGGCTTGCCGCTGCCTGCAGCCGGTCGCGGACAGCAACCCCGTGGCCGCCAGCCTGTTGGCCGAGACCTGGTGGCAAGGCGAGCAGTGGCCCGAAGCGGCCGCGGCCTCCGAGAGCGTTTGGGAGCAGGACCACGAGCAACTTGCCGCGCTGTATTTGTCCGGCGAAGCGTTGGAGCGCAGCGGCCGCGAGGACGAAGGCCGCCGCCGCAAAGAGCAGACGCTGGCGATGGCCCTGGACAGCCGGGCGCGGATGACGCTGGGCACCGCCCTGAGCCGCCACGGCTTGACCGAAGAAGCCGTCCAGCAGTTCCGGCTGGTGCTCCGCACCGCACCGTTCGAGTCGTGGGAATGGCAGGCCGCAGTCCATTCGCTTGCCGAACGCGTCCAGAACGACAACCCGGTTCAAGCCGCCGCGTGGTTCGAACAATCCTTGCTGGACGATCTGCGGACGAGCTTTTATCTCGTCAGCGACCGAGATTACCTCGCCACGCCCGCAAAGATCCATCGGCTGCGGGCCGTGGCGGAGTTGGACGCGGGACGGTGGGAGGCGGCCGAGAGACACGTGCAACAGGCCCTGACCGCGTTGCCCGGCGAGACCGACGTTTCCGAAGAATTGGTGCCGCGGCTGGAGCAGGCCGGCCGAAAGGAGCAAGCCGACGGACTGTTTCAGAGGGTATTCGGCGTCTACTCCGAGGCCGTGCAGGCCTATCCCGGATGCGCGCTGCTGCACAACAATCTGGCCTGGACCGCGGCCCGCTGCGGACGACGCTTGGAGGAAGCCCAACGGCACGCCGACCGGGCCATCGAACTCGCTCCCGACAACGCCAGCTATCTGGACACGTTGGCCGAAGTGTGCTTCCAGCGCGGCGACCGTCAATCCGCCCTGCGACATTCTCGACGGGCGCTGGAACTGCGACCGGACGACGAAACGCTGCAGCAGCAGCTCAAACGGTTTGAACAAAACCCGTTGCCGGGCAGCGATCCACGGCGAAGGCCGTAGAATTTGGGGGAAAGTCGGCGGCTTTCCGATCCAGCGGATTCCCTTTCCAGACGCTCGGCGTTACCATCAATGGTGTAGCGAATTCAAGTCCGCACCGATCATTTTTTTCGGTTTCGGAAGATGATGAAAGAACCCCTGGCCGTGATCGGCATCGGTTGCCGTCTCCCCGGCGGAATCGATTCGCCGGCCGCTTTCTGGGACGCGCTGCTGCGGGGCTTCGACGGCATCCGCGACGTGCCCGAGGACCGCTGGAGGCACGCCCGCTTTCACGACACGAATCCGGAGAAGACGGGCTGTATCCGCAACGCCAAGGGCGGTTTCATGGACGGCGTCGACCTCTTCGACGCCGAATTCTTCGGGTACTTTCCCACGGAAGCCCAACGGATGGATCCGCAGCAGCGGTTGCTGCTGGAAGTCACGCACGAGGCGCTGGAGGACGCCGGTCTGCGACGGGATCACGTGGACGGCACGCGCACGTCCGTCTTCATCGGCTCGTTCATGTACGACTATCTCTGCATCCAGTCGGCCAGCGAACAGCGCGACGAGATCAGTCCGTACGTGGCCATGGGCACGGCCGTCTCGTCGTTGTCCAATCGGATTTCGTACGATTTCAATTTGAAGGGGCCCAGCGTCTCGCTCGATACGGCTTGTTCCGGCTCGCTCGTGGCGCTGCACCTGGCCTGCCAGAGTCTCTGGGGCGGAGAGGCCGACATGGCGATTGCGGGCGGCGTCAACGTGATGCTGCGGCCCGAATCGTCCATCGTGCTGTCCAAAGGCGGGTTTCTGAACCCGGACCAGTACTGCAAAGCCTTTGACGCCAGCGCCAACGGTTATGTCCGCGGGGAGGGCGTGGGCGTCGTCATCCTGAAGCCGCTCGGCAAAGCGCTCGCCGACGGCGACGCCATCTATGCTTGGGTGCGGGGTTCGGCTGTGAATCAAGACGGTTATATGGCCGAGGGTTTCACCGTCCCCAACGTGTTCTCGCAAATCGCCCTGTTGGAGACCGTCTACGCCCAGTCGGGGGTCGATCCGTTGACGGTGGATTACGTCGAAGCCCACGGCACCGGCACGGCCGTGGGCGATCCCATCGAGAGCATCGCGATTGGCGCCGTGCTGGGCCGAGGCCGGCCCGTGGGTCAGCGCTGCCTGATGGGATCGGTCAAGACGAACGTCGGGCACCTGGAGGGAGCCTCGGGCATCACCGGCTTTATCAAAGGCGTTCTGACGGCGCAGCACGGCGTTGCTCCGCCGAACTTGCACTTCCACGAGCCGAATCCCGGCATCGACTGGGAGCACCTCAATCTGGAAGTGCCCACGCGGCCCACGCCGTTGGAATGCGCCGGCCGGCCTTGGATCGTCGGCGTCAACTCGTTCGGCGCCGGCGGCACCAATGCCCACCTCGTGCTGCAGCAGCCCGATTCGACGACGTCCGCCGCCAAGGAAACGCCGCTCGTGCCGCCCGGCCGGCCGGCCTCGGGCGCCACGCTGTACGTCCTCAGTTCTCCCCAGCGCGAAACGCTGCGCACGCTGGCGCTGCGTCATGCGGACTTTTTGAACGCCCATCCGCATCGGCTGGGCGACGCGGCCTTCTCGGCCTTTACCCGTCGCAGCCATTACACGCACCTGATGGCGATTGTGGGCGAGACCGCGCGGGAGGTGGAGGCCCGGCTTCGCGCGTTTGCCGACGGCCAAGTTGACCCCGCGACGCTCGCGACCACGATCGCCCGCAAGAAGAATCCCAAGCTCGGGTTCATTTTTTCCGGACAGGGCGGCCAATGGGCTCGGATGGGCCTGCAATGGATGCAACGCGAGGCGGTTTTTCGCCAGTGGATGGAAGCCATCGATGCGATCTTTCAGGAGTTCTCCGGCTGGTCTCTGCTGGCGGAGCTTGGCAAAAGCGAGGCGGACTCCAAGATCAACGACACGGTGATTGTCCAGCCGGCGGTCCTGGCCATCCAGATCTCGCTCGCGAAACTCTACGAGCACTACGGCATCCGGCCCCAGGGCATCGTCGGCCATTCGATCGGCGAAGTCGCCGCCGCGTTTGCAGCCGGGGCCTTGACGCTGGAGCAAGCGGTCCACGTGATCTTCCACCGGTCCCAGGCCCAGAACCGCGTCTCGGGCCAAGGCGGCATGTTGGCAGTCGGGCTCGGCATGGAAGAAGCCCGCCAGTTGATCGCCGGCTACGACGGCCGGGTTTCCATCGGCGCGGTCAACGGCCCGGAGATGCTGACGTTGTCGGGCGACGTAGAGCCGCTCGCGCGGATTGCGGAAACGCTCGAATCGCGGGGCGTGTTCAATCGGCCCGTCCGAGTCCAGGTGGCGTATCACAGCCATCACATGGACTCGATCCGCAGCGAGATGCTCGAGACGCTGGTCCACTCGCAGGGAGTCGCGGCCGCCATGCCGTTGTACTCGACCGTCAGCGGCCGCCGCGAAAACGGCTTGCACTTGAACGCGGATTACTGGTTCCAGAACGTGCGTCAACCGGTCCTGTTTACCACCGCGCTGGCCGCGATGCTTCAGGATCACTTCGACACCTTCGTGGAAATCGGTCCCCATCCGGTCTTGACCGGCGGCGCCAACGCCCTGTTTCAGAAGCTTGCTCCGAGTGCCGTCATCGCACCCTCCATGACCCGCCGGGAACCCGAGGTGACGGTGTTCCTGCAGAGCGTTGCCCAGCTCGCGGCGCGCGGGCTGGTTCCCGACACAGAGAAGCTCTTCGGTCCCAGCCGGCGTTATTTCCGCTTGCCCAAGCATCCCTGGCAGCACAGCCGCTACTGGTTCGAGGCCCCGGCCGCCGCCGAGACGCGCCGCGGCCGGTTCGAACATCCCTTCCTGAAACGCCAGACCCAATTGGTGACCGAGGAACCTCTGGCCGTCTGGGAAGCCGCGATCGACGTACAGAAATTCCCCTACCTCCGCGATCACCAGGTAGACGGCGAAATCGTCTTCCCGGCCAGCGGCCACATCGAACTGGCCTGGGCCGTGGCCAGCGAACAATTCCGCCACGAGCCGTTCTTCCTGGAGAACCTGCATTTCGACTCCCCCTTGATCCTCCCCGAGAACAGCCGCCACCCGCTCGACGTGCGGTTGGAAATCGTGTCCGGGGAAGGCGACTACCGGATCTGCAGCCGGCCCGCCGATGCGCCGGCCGACACGCCCTGGTCGAAGCACTCGTCGGGCCAGATCAATACGTCGCACGATCGGTTTGAGCAGTCGACCGTCTCGCTTTATAAACTGCAGGAGCGCTGTCGCGACGAGTTACCGCAGTTGGTCCATCAGTTTTACGGGACCCTTCGCACCGCAGGTTTGGTCTATGAAGAGAACTTCCGTTGCGTTCAACGGCTTTGGCATCACGGTGATGAATGGCTTGCCCACCTGAGCCTGCCCGATAAACTGGTGCCCGAAGCACAACGGAACACGGTTCAGCCCGCACTTCTGGATGCATGTCTGCATGTGATGTTTGCCGACGTCCATCACCACGGCACTGTCGATCGGGTCTTCCTGCCCCACCGCATCGATAGCGTGCGGTTCTATCGCCGGCCCACCCCGAATGTCTGGTCCCACGTCCGGATCACACGCAATGACGAGCAGTATCTCTGCTCTGACACGTCGATCTTTGATGAGGCCGGCGAACTTGTTGCTGAGATCGTTGGCCTGACCTGCAAGCGACTGGTCGGAGCCGGATCCCGGCAGTCGGACATGCTGTATGAAGGTTGCTACGAGTACCAGTGGATACCGGCCGCCCGAGATCCCCGCCTCCACGGCCGCATCTTCGACATCACCCGAGCGGTCTTGTTCACCGACGAGTCGGGTATCGGCGCCGAACTGGTGACACGTTTCACGGCCGAGGGAATCCAGCCGCTGAGCATTCCCTTTGGCGACTCGCGTCGGCTTGACAAGGTGCTGGCCGATGTGCCGTTGGACAGGCGAACCTTGATCGTGTTCGCGGCCGGTCTTTCGAGACGCGACGCGGGCTGGCACGGTTTGTCCTGTTGCCCTGCGATACCGCTGTTCCTGCAATTCGCCCAGACGCTGCAGGGCCGGGAGGGAGTGCCGCGTTTGTTCGTGGTCACCAATGGCGCCGCGGGTACGGCTAGCGACAAGTCGCTGGACTTGGGACAAGCGATTCTGCATGGCATGGCGCGCGTGATCACAAATGAACTGCCGAGTGTTCCGCTAACCGTGATCGACCTGAGCCCCACGGCCTCGCCGCGCGAAGTCGATGCGTTGTTTTACGAGCTGCTGCACAGCCGCCGCGATCGGGACGAAGCGGAAATCGCTCTGCGTGGCGACGAACGCTTGGTGCGGCAACTGGTTCCCTTGGATCGCGATTCCGCCGAGCAAGCCGCGATGTCGGAAGAAGCAGGGGTCGGCGGTGCTTACCGAGCCGAGGTGAGCACTCCTGGGTCGCTCGAACCGATTGTTTTTCGCAGACTGCCGCCGATCGTCCTCGGTGAGGACGACGTAGAGATTGCCGTTCAGGCAGCGGCGTTGAACTTCAAGGACGCGATGAACGCCATGAGCTTGCTGCCAATGCAGGCGGTGGCTGGCGGATTGACCGGACATCGTCTCGGCCTGGAGGTCGCGGGGCGCGTCCTCCGCACGGGACCTTCGGTCAAGCACGTCCGACCGGACGACGCAGTGATTGCGCGCGTCGCCGAGGGTTTCTCGGGCCGCGTGGTGACGCCCAGCCAATACGTCCTCCGCCAGCCGCAGCGGCTGACGCCGGTTCAGGCCGCAACGGTGCCGTTCGTTTATGTGACGGCTTGGTACTCGCTGTACCATCTGGCCCGCGTGGCTCACGGCGAGACGGTCTTGATCCATTCGGCCGCGGGCGGAGTGGGCGGTGCGGGGGTTCGGCTGGCACAACGGGCCGGCGCGACGGTGATTGCCACGGCGGGGACAAAGGACAAACGCGATTACGTGCGAAGAATGGGAGTCGAGCACGTCTTCGATTCGCGATCCCTGGACTTTTACAACCGCGTGATGGAAGTTACGGCCGGACGTGGCGTGGACGTGGTGCTCAATTCCTTGTCGGGCCGATTCATCACGCAGAGCTTGAAATGCCTCGCCCCGTTCGGTCGCTTTGTGGAACTCGGCAAGTCAGATATCTATCGCAACAGCAAGCTGAGCCTGAAACGGTTTGGCGAGAACATGTCGTATTTCGTCGTCGATGTCGACCGACTGGCGGCGCAAAGATCCGATTTGCATCAGCAGATGATGGCCGAAGTGGCTGCTCTATTCGAGCGGGGAGAACTGAAACCGCACGAGATCACGGAATTTCCGATTTCCCAACTCACCGAAGCCTTGCGATTCATGGTTCGGGCGACGTATTGGGGTAAGGTCGTGCTCAACATGCAGAACGATCGCGTGAAGACGCGCCCGCCGGGGCGCGCCAGCTTCCGGCCTGATCGTACGTACTTGATTTCCGCGGGGGCCAGCGGTTTCGGCTTGGAAATTGCCCGCTGGATGTTCAGCCGCGATGCACGGCAGTTGGTGTTGGTCAGTCGTAGCGGCCCTAAGACGGATGCGGATCGCGTCGCAGTCGAGACGATGATGGAACAGGGCGCACGTGTTCTCCTGGCCCAGACAGATGTCACCGATCGAGACGGGGTCCGACGGTTGCTGGATCGAATCCAGCGTGAATGGCCGCCTTTGGCCGGGGTAGTCCACGGTGCCGCCGTGATGGATGACGCTTCGATTGCTGCGATGACTATGGAACGCTTCGCGCGGGCGTTCGCTCCCAAGGCGCAGGGCGCGTGGAACTTGCACGAGGCCACGTTGGCGGCAGGAGTGAATCTCGATTTCTTCTTGATGCTGTCCTCCATCTCGTCCGCTCTGGGCTTTGTCGGCCAAGTAAACTATGCTGCCGCCAACTTTTTCGAGGACGCACTAGCCCAGTACCGTCGGCAGCAGGGCTTGCCGGCCACCTCGCTCAACGTCGGCGTCATGGGGCAATATGCCGGGCTGTCGAGGACTGTGAACGAGAATCAGGACGTCATCGGTCTGCTGGAAAGCCAGGGCCTGCTCGTAATGCCGCTCGCCGACATACTGGCCAAGCTGGAAGCGGCCTTGATTCAGCAGCCGGTCCAGAGGGTCACCGGGCGATTTGATTGGGGCAAGTTCCGCTTGGCGTACCCGCACTTGGTTCGCGATGCGCGCTTCGTCGACTTGTTGAGCGACGCCGCCCTGGCTCGCGGCAATCGCTCCACAGGTTCCAACCTACGTGCAGAATTGTCGGAATTGGAGTTTGGTCAGCGACGGGAACGGCTCGAACGGGAACTGGCGATGAAACTGGCGCTGATCCTGGACGCCTCGCCCGAGAAGCTCGACGTGTCCTTGTCCATCGACAATCTGGGACTGGATTCGCTGATGCTCACGGATCTGCAAATCTGGATCGCACGCACGCTCGACATTACTTTGCCGCTCATCAAGCTGCTCAAGGGACCGAGCGTCACGAGTCTGGCAACGGACCTGCTGGCCCAGTTAGACAGTAGCGATGCCGCTGGAGCCAGCAAAGCAGGACAGGGCCCGGCCACCTTCGCGCTGTTGGACATGGACGACATTAACGTTCTGAATCCGTGGCTGATTCGTGGTGCCGGAAACCCGGATGCACCTTGCCGGCTGGTGTGTTTTCATTCGATGGGGGTAGGCGCGTCGCTCTTCACCAAGTTCCTGCTCAAACCACCGGACGATTATGACATCCTGGCCGTGCAGACGCCGGGCCGCGAGAACCGTATGACCGACCAGGTCGCCGAAACCGTTGAGGAACTCGTCGAGCAAATCACGCCGCTCTTGCGTCCGCTCTTTGATCGCCCGCTGGTCATGTGGGGTCATAGTTTCGGCGGCGTGATCGCCTGGGAAGTCATACGGCGTCTGCGTGATGAATTTGACCTGGAGCCGAACCATTTCGTGCTGAGCGGGACTGCGGCGCCCCACCTGATGCATCGCTGGCAACATCGCGAAGTCCTCCTGAAGGCCCTGGTTACGGACAATACCCCCGAATACATCGTGTCCGTGTCGCGGTTTGTAGATAACCCGGATTTCATCAAGGCGATCCTGCCTGGCATGCGGCGAGATTTTCCGCTCTTGAAGAACTACCGTTTTCAACCGTGTTCCCCGTTGAGCTGTCCGATCACGGCCTTGGCGGCCCGCCAAGATGATTTCGTCTATACCGACGAAATCCGCGAGTGGGCCGAATATACGGATGGCGAGTTTAAACTGATCGCGGTCGACGGCGACCACTGGTTCTTAGATCGCAATCGCGAACGGATCACCGCCGTATTTCGTGACCTCGCGGCCGAATTCCGGGCTGCGGCCGGCGAAAACGTGAGCACGCTGACGACCGCGGGATTCGGTCGGTAATGGGAACGCAAGGCGACTCGGAGCGAGGTTCGTATGACGAGCGTTTTCAGGGATTCGTCGATGGTCGGCAGTCCCCAGCACGGTCAGGAAGACGGCCGAGTCATTGGCGGTCGCTACCGCGTGCTGCGCCAACTGAAGCGCGACGACAATGCGGAAACTCTCTTGGCTTTCGATCTCGCTCAAAATGTGACGGTGGTGATCAAGACGGCTTTGGCGGCAGCGTTTTCCGCCTCGGTGCGGATGCGGCTGGAGCACGAGGCCCAAGTCCTCTCGCGGATCAAGTCTGGGGCGCTGGCGCCTGTGCTCGGACACGGTGCCGATGGCGATCAATTCTACTTGGTTATGCCTTTTGTTCCGGGGATCACGTTGCAAGCGAGGCTGCGGGAAGGCCCGCTGTCGATGATGGAGGCGATCACGTTGGGGCGTGCGTTGTTGAACGCCTTGAGCGCCGCCCATGCTAAAGACGTGCTGCACCGCGATATCAAACCGACCAACGTAATTGTGAACGAGGGAAAGCCGCTGCGCGAGGCGACACTGATCGACTTCCGCCTGGCACGCGCCGCCAGCCTCGAGACTGGGTTTCGAGAACAGTGGGTCGGCACCGTCCAGTATCTGTCGCCCGAGGGAGCAGGCCTGCTCGATCAGGAAGTCACTGCTCGCTCCGACTTGTACTCCGTCGGAATCGTGCTTTTTGAATGCCTTGCCGGCCGCCCGCCTTTTCAGGCCCGGAGCGTAGGCGAAATCCTGCGGCAGCACGTGACCGTCCAGCCGCCTGAATTGCGAGGCTTGGGCTTGTCGGTCCCGCGCGCGTTGGATGAAGTGATCCAACGCTTGCTGCGGAAGGATCCACGCGACCGCTACCAATCGGCGCAAGCCGTGGAGGCGGATCTGGCGGTGGTTTCACAGGCGCTGCAACGCGGCGAGTCGGAGCCCGCGCTCGTCGTCGGATTACACGATCGGCGGTACACGCTCACCGAGCCGGCGTTCGTCGGCCGCGGGCCGGAATTAGGCACGCTCAGTGCGCAACTGAGACGCGCGCAGGCAGGTCAAGGCGCGCTCGTGTTGCTGGAGGCGGAGTCGGGCGGGGGGAAGAGTCGGCTGCTGGCCGAATTCGCGCAGCGCGGGGCGCAACAAGGGGCCTGGATTCTCCGCGGTCAGGGGCTCGACCAGACGGCCCAGCGTCCCTTCGAACTCCTGACGGGCGTGGCCGAAGGGATCGTGACGTCGGCGCGACTGGAACCTGACCTGGAGGAGCGTATCCGCAGCGGTCTGGAGGATCACTTGGAAGCAGCGTGTTCCGCGCTGCCTGAGTTGGCGAAGCTCTTTGGCCCCCGTCCGGCCAGTCCACTAGGGCCCGAAGAGCATGGTGAAGCACGGAGCGTGCAAGCGTTGGCGGCCCTGTTGGATGCCTTGGGGACCAAGGACAGGCCGGCGGTGCTGTTGTTGGACGACTGTCAGTGGGCCGATGAATTGACGGCCAGGGTTCTGGGCGTCTGGCAACGCCGTCCTGATACTCTCCGACGTCCGGTTCTCGTGGTCGTCGCTTTTCGGTCGGAGGAAGTCCCGCCGGACCATCCGTTGCGTGCGCTCAAGTCAGCGGCGCATTTGCAGCTTCCCATGTTCGAACCTTCGAACGTACGCGAACTGGTCGAATCGATGGCGGGGCCGTTGCCGAACAAGGCGATTGAGGTGATCGAGCGTTTGGCAGAGGGCAGCCCGTTCATGGCGGCTGCGGCCGTGCGCGGGCTGGTCGAGTCGGGTGCCCTGGTGCCGATCCTCGACTCCGCCCCCGGCAGTGCCGAGCCAGCGGCCTGGCGCGTTGAGCCGTCGGCGATGGCCGACGTGCAGTCCTCCCGGCATGCGGCCGCATTCCTTGCCCGACGCATCGAACTGTTGCCGGAGACCACGATCAAGTTGCTCACGGTGGGCGCTATTCTGGGCAAGGAATTCGATTTGTTCACCGCGTCGAAGCTGGCGCAACAAACCCCGACGCAAGCGATCGCCGCAATCCATGAGGCGCAGCAGCGGCACATCGTGTGGGCGAAAGCCACCGATGACCGTTGCGCGTTCCTGCACGACAAGCTCCGTGAGACCTTGCTGGCACGTCTGCCCGGCCAGGTGTTTCGGGAATGGCATCTGCACGCTGCGTTGCACATCGCGGCGGAAACTCCGCAGCGCGTCTACGACTTGGCCTATCACTTCGACGCAGCGGGCCAAAGCGACCGAGCTTTGCCGTACGCCTTGGCGGCCGCGGAGGATGCTCGCAGCCGGCATGCGTTTGAGCTTGCCGAACAGCAGTATCTCATTGCGCAGCGTGGCGTTTCGGGCACCGATGATGCTGCCCGGTATCGCATCGCGGAAGGACTCGGCGACATGCTGATGCTGCGCGGGCGCTACCAGTCGGCGGCCCAAATGTTTGAAGCGGCCCGCCTCTTGACCAAGGACGATTTCACGCGGGCCCAGATCGAAGCGAAGCTCGGTATTCTGGCTTTCAAAGGAGGTGACAACACCACGAGTTGCGAGGCCCTGGAACGGTCGTTGCGGTTGTTGGGCCGAAGAATCCCCTTGCGTATCGCCGGCGTCCTGCTGTGTCTGGCTTGGGAACTTTTCGCGCAAACCGCGCATACGCTGTTTCCCAAGCTGTTCCTCGCTCGCCGGCGTCTGGCCGGGGCCGAAAAGGAACTGCTGGCCGCAGACCTCCACGTGCATCTGACTCGCGCCTACTTCTTCGAGCGAGGCAAGATCCCCAGTTTGTGGACGCAACTGTGCAGTATCAACTTGGCTGAACGGTATCCGCCGACACGCGAATTGGGATTCGCCTGGGCGAGCCATGCTCCCGTCATGTCCTTGATTCCGTGGTTCCGTCGTGGTGAACTTTACGCTCGAAGATCGCTCGACATCCGCAGGCAGCTGGGCGATGTTTGCGGACAGGGACAGTCCTTTCATTATTTGGGAGTCGTTTTTTTCGCCGCGGCGAGGTACGACGAGTGCATCAATGCCTGCCGGGAAGCGGTGAGACTTTGCGAGCGAACCGGGGATTTTTGGGAAAGGAACATGGCTTGGTGGCAAAGCGTCAACGCGATCTACCGCAAAGGTGACTTAGCTCGCGCGATCACCGAAGCCCAGCGACTGTACGATTCGTGTTGCGAAATGGGAGACGACAAGGTAACGGGGTTCGCCCTCGACGTGTGGTCGCGGGCCTCTGGCGGACGAGTGCCGGT
Organism: Candidatus Anammoximicrobium sp.; assembly: GCA_012515235.1. GTDB lineage: Bacteria > Planctomycetota > Planctomycetia > Pirellulales > Pirellulaceae > Anammoximicrobium. The sequence goes on along the minus strand of JAAYYU010000178.1, from coordinate 20,129 downwards.
TGAGGTCACCCAGCGGGAAATGAAGAAGAAGCGGAACGATGTGTGGGCAACCGTACTGGTCATGCTGGCCGAAGCTGTCCGGCGTATGCACCAGGACGAATTGGATGGGACGATTGAAGTGCTGACCCAAGCGTATGACGCATGCCGCAGTGGCGGGATGAACGCATGGGTGGCACCCATACTGCCATGGTTGGCGACGGCCTACCGCCTGCAATGGGAAAAATCAAACGATCTTGTCCCAGATCGCCGACGCAGATTGCTCCTCAGCGCGCGCCGAGCTGCGCGGCAAGCGTTAGGAGTGGCCAGAACGTTTCAAAGCGATTTGCCCCACGCGCTGCGGGAAGCCGGTTTAGTCGCGGCGATTCAGGGTTCAATCGGCCGGGCGCGTCAACAGCTGGATGAGAGTCTGGCGGTCGCCCAACGCCAAGGTGCTCGTTTCGAACATGCCCAGACTTTGCTAGCTCGGGGCCGCGTGGGCAAGGAAGTCGGTTGGCCGGATGCCGAGGAAGATCTTACGAGTGCCCGCGAGGCGCTGCGTGGGATGGGCGCGGACTGGGCGCTGGGCGAAGCCAACGCGCCGGAGCCAACTGCACCGGCCAAGACGGCCACGCTCTCACTAGTCGATCGGTTCGACACCGTGCTCGATGCCGGCCGGCGGATTGCTTCGGCGTTGTCGCGGGACGTGATTTTCAAGGAAGTGCATGACGCGGCCCAGCGGCTGTTGCGCGGCGAACGCTGCTTGGTGCTGCAATGCCAGGGGGAGGCGGGTGCCGGAGAGCTGACCATGGTGTCCGGGGAAATCGGGACGGAATACAGCCGCGCCATGGCGGACCGGGCGCTGGCCGCAGGCCGGGTCGTTGTGTTTTCCGAAGGCCACGTTGAAGAAGAGGGGGCGTTGCTGGCCGGCGTCCGCTCGGCGCTGTGCGGGCCGATTTTCGTGCGCGGCAAGCCGGCAGGTTGCTTTTACGCCGACCACCGCCACGTCAGCGGGTTGTTCGCCGAGGATGAAGAACGGCTGGCCGGGTTCATCGCCACGATTGCCGGGGCGGCGTTGGAGAACGCCGATGGATTTGCCGAACTGCAGCGGCTGAACGAGACCCTGGAAGAGCGCGTGGCGGAACGGACGGCGGCGGCGGAGGCTCGGGCGCGGGAATTGGCGCTTTCCAACGCGGAATTGGAACGGACGGCCGCCGAGTTGCGCCGCAGCGAAGAGGAACTGCGGGTGGCCAAGGAGGCGGCCGAGAAGGCGAACCGGGCCAAGAGCGATTTCCTGGCCAACATGAGCCACGAAATCCGCACGCCGATGAACGGCGTCATGGGCATGACGGAACTGGCCCTGCAGACCTCGCTCACGGACCAGCAGCGCGAGTATCTGAACATGGTTATGCAGTCGGCCGACTCGCTGCTTCGGCTGCTGAACGACATCCTCGACTTTTCCAAGGTGGAAGCGGGAAAGCTGGAGTTGGAGTCGATCGAGTTTTCGCTCCGCGACCTCCTGGGGGACGCCATGCTGACCTTCGGGTTGCAGGCGGACGAAAAGGGCGTGGAGTTGACCTACCTTGTCCCGCCGGACGTGCCGGACACGCTGGTCGGCGATCCGGGACGGCTTCGTCAGATCGTGATCAACCTGGTGGGCAATGCGCTGAAGTTCACCGAGCACGGCGAGATCGTCGTCGTGGTCATTGTCGAAGAGCGGGAAGAACCGCACGTCGATTTGCACTTTGTGGTCAGCGACACGGGAATCGGAATTCCGGCGGAGAAACAGCAGCAGATTTTTGAAGCGTTCAGCCAGGCCGACACGTCGACCACGCGCCGTTTCGGCGGGACCGGACTGGGGCTCACGATCTCGATGCAACTGGTCCGGCTGATGGCCGGGCGGATTTGGGTCGAGAGCGAGGTCGGCAAGGGCAGCGCGTTCCACTTCACGGCTCACTTTGGCATCGCCCAAGGGGCCCCGCAGGACGCCTGGATCAGTCCCGAAGACCTGGCTGGCGTGCCGGTGCTGGTGGTGGACGACAACCGCACCAACCGGCGCATTCTCCAGGACCTGCTGACGAATTGGGGGATGCAGCCGAGCCTGGCGGAAAGCGGACCGGCGGCGCTGGCCCAACTGGAGGCCGCGGCCGGCCGCGGAACGCCTTTCCGCGTCGCTCTGCTGGACGTGCTGATGCCGGACATGGACGGCTTTATGCTCGCGGAACGCATCCGGGAGCAACCGCGTCTGCAGGAGTGCCGCTTGATCATGCTGTCCTCGGCGGGCCAGATGGAGAACTGGTCGCGCTGCCGGGACTTGGGCGTTGCCCGCTACTTGATCAAACCGGTGAAGCAATCGGACCTGCGCGACGCGCTCGCGCGGGTCCTGAGCACGCGGACCGGACCGGGCGGTGCCGCCGGAGCGATTTCGACGCGGGGCCCAGAAACCCGGCGCTCGCTGCGCATCCTGTTGGCCGAAGACGGCTTGGTGAATCAGCGGGTGGCGTGCGAATTCCTGGAGCGACGCGGGCATGAGGTGGTTGTGGCGAACAACGGCCGTGAAGCCCTGGAGGAATTCGGGCGCGAGGTGTTCGATCTGGTGCTGATGGACGTGCAGATGCCGAAAATGGACGGCTTCCAAGCGACCCAGACCATTCGCGAGATGGAGCGGGCCACGGGCGGCCACATCCCGATCGTGGCGATGACGGCAGGCGCCTTCAAAGAAGACCGGGAACGGTGCCTGGGTTCCGGGATGGATGCCTACTTGTCCAAACCGATCCGGGCCGCGACGTTGTACGAGATCGTCGAAGGACTGGCTCGCACCGCCAGCGGCCGACGCAAATCCGTCTCGGCCGAACCGCCCGTGGACTGGAACGCTGCTTTGGAACAGATCGGCGGCAGCGAGGAGCTGCTAAAAGAACTGACGACGGTCTTTGTCCAGGAGTCCGGCGAGCTGATGCCGGCGCTGCGTACGGCGATCGAACAGCAGAACATGGCCGAGGTGCGGCGGTTGGCGCACACCCTCAAGGGGGCTGCAACGCACCTTGCCGCCAAGTCCGTCGTGGCGACGGCCTTTCGGCTGGAGCGCATGGGCCGGGACGGCGACTTGAGCGGCGCCGACGAAGCGTACGCCAGTCTCCAGCGCCAGGTCGAACAGCTCTGGCAAGCCGCCGCGGATTTCACTCGCAACGGATGATCGGCGAAAGGATCACTGCCCAGCCCGCGTCCGCGGTCATTGCGCCGAAGGTGGCGGCAGGTCCAGTGGTTATGGCAGGCACCCGACGGAGTGTGACGGCTACCGACACAAGTCGGAGCTGATCACAACCAGCGTTTCCTCGCCGCCCCACAGGGCTTCCAACGGTTCCGCGATTTCCTTCGGCGTGGCTTCGCCCACCAGGAGGGGCACGATTCGGAAGTCGGCCAGCATGATTTGCAGAAAGGGCAGTTGGACTTCCAGGCAGTGCTCGCGGGCGGGCGCCGCGTCTCGGGGATAGAATGTGCCCGCCACCGCTGGGCCTCGTTCCTGGGCCATCGTCGTTCTCCTTCGCTTCCGATTCCTCGACCGCAATCTGGCTGACCGCGACGGAACGGACGCGGAAGATCGGATTCGCTCCGACCCGGTCAGCCCGGAGGCCAGCGCCTCGTTCTGCAAACCGCGCCCCGAACTCTTTGCGTCCGCTGGGCCCGCGTGTCCAGAGACTGGACAAACACCTACGAATTTGCAAACCCCGTACCGTTCACTGCCCGTGCCGACAAATCTCCTTCGGCGCGCCGAAACGCCATTTTTCCGAGGTTGGTCGACTGTTCCTGAACGAGGTTTGCGTTTAAGGTAAAGGAAGAGGGGTTGGGCGCGGGTGTGCGAATATGCACACTCCCCTCGGCTTCTGAGTCGAGTGCCATGCTTCTACGACGCCACGTCCGAAGTCATTTCGATCGTCCGGCCTGGGGCGGCCCCCCGGATCGCCTCCGCCGATTCCGTCGCGATTTGCCGACGCGTTCTGATTGCAGCATGTTCCCTGTGCAGTGCTTGGCGTTCTTGGTCACGCTTTAGGGAAAGGGGGCAGCGATGGACACCTTCAGCACCAGTGATTTGAGGAGGTTGACAACGGCCCAGCAGAAGCCGTGCGTCTCGATCTTCATGCCCACCCACGCCGCCGGGCGGGATGGGCAACAAGACACGTTGCGGCTCAAGAACCTGTTGGCGCAGGCCGAACGCGGGCTTCTCGATCACGGCCTCCGCGTTTCGGAAATCAAGCGACTGTTGGAGCCCGTGCGCGAACTGTCGGCGGAGTCCGGCTTCTGGGAGAAACGCAGTTCGGGGTTGGCCGTCTTTGTCACTGAAGGGCAGTGGAACCGGTTCCGCGTTCCGCTGCCGTTGGACGAGCTGGTTGTGGTCAATCGCCGATTTCACATCAAGCCGCTTCTGCCTTTGATCGGGGCGAACGACCAGTACTTTGTGCTGGCGCTCAGCCAGAATCGGGTGCGTTTGCTCGTCGGCCGCCCGTTCGGCATGCAGGAAGTCAAGGTGGAGGGCCTGCCGCAGAACCTGGCTCAGTTTTTGAATTACGATTCCGGCGGACGGCCTTCGCTGGCTCATGCGGCCCCGCGCAGCCAGGCGGGGAAATCGTCCGCCGTCGTCCACCGTCTGGGCGGCGAGCGGGAGCCTGTCAAAGACGAACTCGCCCAGTATTTCCGCGCGATTGACGCGGCCCTGCGCGAACCGTTGCGCGACCAGCGGGCTCCGTTGATCCTGGCGGGGGTCCAGTATCTGCTGCCGATCTACCGCGAGATTTCCAGCTACGCCTGCCTTGCCAACGAGGAATTGTTCGGAAATTCCGACCATCTCTCGGAGCACGAACTGCACAGCCGCACCTGGCCGCTGATCAAGGCTCGCGTCGCGGACGCCCAGCAGGAGGCAGCCGCCAAATACCGGAAGTTGGCGGGCACAGGCAAGACGTCGGACGATCTCTGCCGGATCGTGCCCGCGGCGCACCAAGGCCGGATTGAATCGTTGTTTGTGGACCGGGCGGCGCATCGCTGGGGCGTCTTCGATCCGGCCACCGGCGAGGTCAGCCAGCACGCGGCGGCGTTCCCGCGCGGCGACGACGAACTCCTCGATCTGGCCGCCGTGCAAACCCTGTTGCACCGCGGCGCTGTGTACGCCGTGGCGGCCGAGCAGATCCCGGCGCCGCCGGCGGTCGCCGTGTTCCGTTATTGAAGGCACGCGGCAAGAAAGCCAGAACGCCGGCGGGCTTGCGCTCGCCGGCGTTCCGGGAGAATATCCAAGCAGGTGATGGACTAGGCCTTTTCCGCGAACGGGCCGACCCGCCGCTTAGAACCGGCCTTCCACTCGGGCCACAAGCCCGTCGAAGGTGATCGAGTCGTCCATGTCGCGGAAGTCGTTGGTCTGGACCGCGTGGATCCAGTCCTCCGTCTTGACCACGTTGGTCCAAGCACTGAAGACGTAGCCGACGGTGGCCTGCAGCGTTCCGCCGGGCAGGTAGAAACCGCCGCCGAGCTCGAGATCAAAGGTGGGGACAATCCGGCCGGCCTTCCAGCCCGTGTTCACACCGTAGTTGCCCATGTTCTGCACGGTCTGCTGGTACGTCGCGTCGAATTCGCCGGCCATCAAGCTGGCGAAGCCCTTCATGTACAACTTGATCGGCACGCGGCAGTAGTAGCGTTCGCCTTCCAGGCCCAGCCGCACGCCGGCACCCGTGAAGTCGATGTCCGTCGCTGCCGTATAGGCATTCGCCGTCTGGGCCAGATCGTCCGTGTAGCGGGCCGCGAAGCTCTGTTCCAAATCGCCCCAGCGGACTCCGATCACGTATTCCAAATGGGACATGCAATCCTGGACCAGAAACCGGCGATAATCCACGTCGATCAAATCGAACTCGATGTCGTGGCGGCCCGCCGCCTCGACCGTCCCCGTGATCGCGTCAAACGTGGCGGGATGCAACGCCATCGGCATGATCTGCCGGATCGGATACTTGGGATTCCGCGTGATGGAATCCTCCGTGGACGTGTCGAACCACGTATAGCTGGCGCCGATTTCGCTGCATTCGTCCAGGCAGATCCCGAACCCGGCGCGGAATCCCGACGAGTAATCCTGGTCCAACACGCCGACCGGCGAAGTTTGGACGGGAACGCCCGGGAAGGCGGAGATTTCCTGCGGCAAGCTGGAGTTCGTCTCCACCGCGTAGCACACTTCCGCGTCGCGGGCCCGCAGATACAGGTACTCGCCGTAGACTCGCAGCGTGTACGGATGGCAGCAGCACTGGCCGACATGCCCGCAGCTCTTCGTGCCGCAATCACCGGCCTTGCAACTGGTGTCCTCCAACCACTCCGCCTTCGGCTCCTGCTGCTTCTCGTCCTTTTGCAACTTCTGCATCTCGTCGCCGACCACGGTCACGCGGTAAGACGGACTCGTTTGCCCGTCTGCGGAACGCGTCAATTCGGCCGTCTTCGTGACCGGAACGGCGACGCCCTGGGTCAAGACCGGCACGGGCTGGCCATACGCGTTGACGGCCACCGGGGCGACCGCGTACGGCACGCCATAGCCGGGCAGACCCGGCGGAGCTTGCGCGGGCAACACCACCGGTTGGTAAGGCAACGACTGGGCCTGAACTGCCGACCCTGCCACGAGCAGAAGCGACACCGAGCCCACCACCATACAGATTCTCAGACTGGTTCTCATGGAATATCCCCCCCATGTGAAAAGACCCGGTTTTCTTCATCGACCGGTACCACCGGTTGCTGAAGATTCTTTGATACACCCGGAGAAGACTTCCCAGACATCCCAGTTTATCAGCCTTGGTTGTCGCCTGGACTTTCGGTGCTGGGGTCAGGCTTACAGAATTCAGTTTTGGCCGAGTAGAGTCGTACGACGTGGCTGGCACCCAACTCGGCCAAAACTGAATTCTGTAAGCCTGACCCCATTTCGCGCGACCGTGTCATCATAGACAGCGACTTTGCGTGGCTGTTTCCCGTTTGGTGCTCAGCGGTCACCTTGGGCGGCTGGCTCCAGTCCTGCGGCCCAGGCAGTGGCGCGGCGGAACAATTCGCCGACGGCCGGCGTGTGGAAGGCCTTGACGTCGTGGCCGAGCACGCTGTGAAACACGCGTCCCTTGCCGTAGGTCAGAGTGAACGCGATCGGATAGGTTTTCTGGTCGACCTTCGAGACTGCCGTGGCAAGCACCGTGATAGGCGGCTCTCCCGCCAGACAAGTGTACAACTCGTCGGGCACCTCGAACGAGGCCAAGCCGCGGGTGATCGGATGGTTCGGGTCGGTGATGTCCACGCGGAAGACGCCATAGGGATCGTGGCCGCGGAGTTTCGGGTTCCAGACGCGGCCGGCGAGATTGACAAATTCGGGCCACTCCTGGAACGCGCCGCAAGTGAAATGGACCAACACGGCGCCGCCGCCCGCGCGCACGAACCGGGCCAGGTTCTCTTGCCCCTCCGGTCCCGGCACGGCCGGATCATAGTTCTTGAAATGCATCACGATGGCTGCGAACTGGTGCAGGTCCGGCGAGCGCAGGAACTTCAGGTCCTCCACCACCTGGATCTGCAATCGAGCGTCCTGCTGCAACTGAGACCGAAGCACGGGGGTCGTCTCCTTCCATTTGTGACCGGGGTCGTCTTCTCCGGTGAGCAGGAGGATTGGTTTGGCGGTTGGAGCCGGCGTTGGTTCGGCGGCCCGCGTACCGATGGCCTGGCACCAGGCGGCGATCAGCAGGGTTCCGCCGAAGCCCCAAGCGGACGATGTTCTAGCGAAGGATGCGAGCATGGTGTGCGTCTCCGAAAGGAAGGAACGGGTCGCGGATCAAAACATCGTACATCCCCTTTGCTCTTGCGGCGAGCCTGAACGCGGGGAAACTGGCCGTTCGAGCGGCGAAAACAGGAACGCGGCTCTGGAACACGGGGGGCGACCTTGGAAAGCCCGGACGTTCGTGCAACAATGGCGGCTTGCCAACCAGTTCCCGACCAACCTGACAATCGGCTTAAGTGAACCATGAACACGCACCCGCCCGCACGTTTGGCTCCACGTTCATCGCGGCTTCTGTCCCTTCGACGGGGTTTCCCATGCCTGTTGCTGTTCCTGGGAAGCCTGTGCGCGGTCGGCGGCGGAATCCCCGCCGCCGAAACCCTAAACGTTCCGAACGCCGAGTTCGACCGCGGCGACACGGCTCCGGAGGCCTGGCGTCTGGAGGGCGCGGGACGCTGGGTGGAGCGGCAGTGGCTGGAGGTCAAGGGCCAAGGCGACGATTCCAGTCTGTGGCGGTGCGACGGACTTTCGTTCCAGCCGGGGCGGACCTATCGCTTTGAGACTCGTCTGCGCCGCATCAGCGGGTCCGGCATGGCGATCACCGGCCCGAATTTCGCCAATCGCGATCACGTCGGCCTCGCGTCCGACTGGCAGTGGGTCGGCCACGCCTTCCGCGTGCCGGACCAGTGTGACGGCGGGTTCCTGCGACTGGGGCAGTGGCACGCGACGGGAGCGATCCAGTTCGACCGGGTGCGGGTGACTCCCGCGGTGCCTGTGCATCGCGCCGCCGGAGATCTGACGCTCGGCGAGGGCGAATCCGTCCGCGACGGGCAGTACACGTTCTCCGGATCGTTCGGCCACGAGGGCAGCAATTATCACCGCACGCTCCGCAGCGCGACGGCCTGGTTCAACTCGGATCGCTGGCTGTTTTCGGCCGGCAGCCAAGTGAGCTATGAGTTTGGACTCCCGCAGCACGACTGGCTGTCGGCGCGCGTGGAAGTGAATGTCAACTACCACACGTCCGGGCGTTGTGTGGTCGAAATCAGTCGCGACGGGCAAACGTGGCTGCCGCTGGCGACTCCGGCGGGCGAGGGCGGGGCAGCGGCGGAGGTGCCGGCGAAGTTGCTGCCGGCGCCCCGGTTGCTGGTGCGACTCCGCAGCGACGGGGCGCGAGTCAATCTGCAGGTGGATCGGGTGGAGTTCTCTGGCCGTTTGAGCGGCGCCGCTTGCGACCTGACGGGCGAGACGGTCTGGGCGGACCTCGCGCCGGCCGCCGCCGACCTGACGATCGAGTCGATGCGGTTGCAGCGAGACGCGGGCACGGGCCATGATCAGCTGTGGGTAAGCGTCCGGAACGCCGCGAACCGGGAGCGAAAACTCCGCTTGAGCCTGAGCGGCGGTACGGGGTCCGGCGAGACTCCGGCGGTGGCCGTGGCGTTGCCGCGGCAGAGTTGCCCGTTACAGGCGGCGTTGCCGTCGCGGGGCGCCGGCATTCACCAGATGACGTTCCAGATCCTGGACGGCGCGGTCGCGCTGGCGGAAGGCCGTCTGACGATCCGGGTCCCCGACTTCTACCGCAGCGACTACGGCCAGCGGATTGCGGGCGTCGCGGGCGACACGGCCGTGTGGTGGTGCGACGCGACGCGGAAGGTGCCGCGGGGGCGGCCTGTGCCGCAGGCCGCGGGGGACGGCGTCCGTTTGGAAGCGGCTCAGAACGACTTCGAGGCGGCTCAGATCGTCGTCCGGCCAGCCCGGCACCTGCGCGGCTTGACGGCGACCGCATCCGAGTTGCGCGGACCGGACGGCGCCACGCTGGCGGCGGACCGGGTGCAGATCCTGTACGTCTACTACCATTTCGTCCAGCAGCCCACGGACGCCACCGGCGTCCGGGATTGGTGGCCCGACGCCCTGCCGCCGCTGGCCAAGCCGCTGGACGTCGCCGCCGGCCAGAATCAACCGCTGTGGGTGCTGGTGCAGGTTCCGACCGGCACGCGACCCGGAGATTATCGCGGGCAGATCAGGCTGCAGGCCGAAGGCTTCTCGGCGCAGATCCCGCTGGACCTGCACGTCTGGAACTTTGCCTTGCCCCAAGGCAACCATTTGCGGACGGCGTTCGGCCTGTCGGTGGGCAACATCTTCCGCTACCACGGGGCCAAGACCGAGGCCGACAAACGCCGCGTGCTGGCCTTGTATCACCAGTCGTTTGCCGACCACCGCATCAGCCCGTACGATCCCGCGCCGCTGGACCGGATTGGCGTCAAGTTCCTGCCGCAGGAGAATCCGCCGCGGGCCGAGGTCGATTTCACGGCGTTCGACCGTGCCATGTCGGAGGCCGTCAGCAAGTACCACTTCAACAACTTCGACGTGCCGATCGAAGGCATGGGCGGGGGCACGTTCCACGAGCGTACTACGCCGCGGATCGGCCAGTTCGGCGAAGACACGCCGCAGTATCAGGCCATGTTCTCCCACTACGCCGGTCAACTGGAAGCCCATTTCCGCCAGCGCGGCTGGCTGGACATGGCCTATGTGTACTGGTTCGACGAGCCCGAGCCGCGGGACTACGAGTTCGTCGCCCAGGGCATGAGACGGCTGAAGCAGGCCGCGCCGGGCTTGCGGCGGATGCTGACCGAGGAGCCGGGCGAAAACATCCTGGCGGGATTGGTCGACATCTGGTGCCCGGTAAGTTCCAACTACGACCACGCCGAGGCGGAGAAACGGCGGGCGCACGGCGAGGCGTTCTGGTGGTACGTCTGCACCGGCCCCAAGGCGCCCTACTGCACGCTGTTCATCGATCACCCGGCGACGGAACTGCGGGTCTGGCATTGGCAGACGTGGCAGCGGAACATCGTCGGGACGCTGGTCTGGCAGACAAACTACTGGACGTCCTCGGCGGCGTATCCCGACCAGCCGCAGAACCCTTACGAGGATCCGATGGGCTACGTCAGCGGCTACTCGACGCCCCGCGGCGTGAAACGCTATTGGGGCAACGGCGACGGCCGGTTCATCTATCCGCCGCTGGCAGTCGCCGTGCCCGGAGCGTCTGGCGACGAGCCCGTGATCGCCCCGCCGGTCTCCAGCATCCGCTGGGAGATGCTCCGCGAGGGAGTCGAGGATTATGAGTGCCTGCACCTGCTCCGCGAGTTGATTCAGCAACGCCGCTCGCAATTGCCGCCGGCGGAAGTCCGCCGCTTGGAAGACCTGCTGCTTGTGCCGGCCGCGATCACGGCCGAGATGACGAAGTTCACGACCGATCCGGCGCCGATCTACGATCATCGCCGGGTGGTGGCCGAGGCCATCGAACATCTCGGAGGGAGCGAGGGACTGCGGCGGGGACCCTAACCAAGGCCGTTTCCCATCAGAATCTATGGCCAAATTCATCGGTTCGATCGAACAGCACCCGGCCCGCGTATCGGTCGCCTGGTATGCCGCGACGATCGCCATCGGGGCCGTGCTGCTGGCGCAGCCCGTGTCCTTCCGGGACGGCCAGCGTCCCATCACGGCGCTGGACGCAGCGTTCACCGCCACCAGCGCCACGTGCGTCACGGGTTTGACGGTCCGCTCCACGGGCCAGGACTTTTCTTGGTTCGGGCAAGTGGTGATCCTGACCCTGATCCAGGTCGGCGGGATCGGGATTATGACGGTGACAACGTACCTCACGCTGCGATTGGGAGGCCGCCAGGGGTTGCGGCAGCGAGCCGTGATCACCGAGACCCTGGGAGCCGGCGAGAACGTCGACGTGCGCTGGGTGCTGGGCCGCGTACTCCGTTTGACGCTGCTGTTGGAAAGCGTCGGCACGCTGGTGTTGTTCGTCCGATTCCTGTTTGATTACCGCCCCGGCCTCGCGCTGTGGCACGCCTTCTTTCACACGGTCTCGGCCTTCTGCAACGCCGGCTTCGGGCTCCACGACGACAGTCTGATCCGCTACCAGGGCGATTGGGTGGTGAACCTGGCCGTTCCGTTGCTGATCATCACGGGCGGCCTCGGGTTTCCCGTGTTGATCGATATCAGCCGCCATTGGCACCACCGCTGGCGAGACTGCTGGGATGCGCTCCTGCTGCACAGCAAGCTGATGCTGGCCGGGAGCGCCGTGTTGCTGGTCTTCGGGGCCGGCATGTTCTTGTTGCTGGAGCGGGACGGCGTCTTGCGGGAGATGTCTCTGCCCCGGCGTCTGTTGGTGGCGTGGTTTCATTCCGCGACCTGCCGGACCGCGGGGTTCAATACGATCGAAGTCGGACAACTGACCAGTGCGGCGTTGTTCCTGTCTATCCTGCTCATGGCGGTCGGCGCCGGTGCTTGCTCGACCGCCGGCGGATTCAAGGTGTCGACGTTGACGGTCTTGGTTTTGCGCGTCTGGAACAGTTTCCTCGGCCGGCGTCAGATCCACGTGGTTCGGCGGACGATTCCGGAAGCGGCCGTCGCTCGAGCGATCGCGGCCGCGGGCGGCTTTACCGCCTTGGCCGTCGTCGCGCTGATGACGTTGCTGGTCATGGAACCCACCGACCATCCGTACGCCGTGACGGCGGGCGACTTCATGGACAAAGCCTTCGAGGTCGTCTCGGCGCTTGGCACGGTGGGGCTGAGCACGGGGATTACGCCGCACTTGAGCGCCGGCGGACAGATGGCGATCATCCTGCTGATGTTCGTCGGCCGGCTGGGGCCGATCACGGCCTTCATCGCCCTGTCTCGCGGCCAGCGAAAGCAGGCGATAGAATACGCCCACGAAGAACCTCTGATTGGATAATCCGATGCCGCAGAAGAAATTCTTCATCGTCTTGGGCTTGGGCACGTTTGGGTCCGCACTGGCCGAGCAACTGCACAAGAACGGTTGTCGGGTGACGGGCGTGGATGCCGACCGGAGCCGGGTTGAGAACCTGAAAGACGTGCTGTATGAAGCCGTCGTCGGCGACGTGACCAGCCGCGACACGCTGGCCGAATTGTCCCTGGACGCCTGCGACGCCGTGTTCATCAGCTTGGGCGAGAGCCAGAACATCGCGCCGTCTCTGCTGGCCACGCTGCACTGTCGGGAACTGGGCGCCAGGCGGATCATCGTCAAGGGCCTGAGCCGCGAGCACGCCAAGATCCTGGAAGCGTTAGGGGTCGATCGGGTCGTCTTCCCGGAGACCGAAATCGCCGTTTCGCTGGCCGATCGGATGGCCTGGCCAAACGTGCTGGACTTTATGCCCATCGATCCGGAATACACCTTTGTCGAGATTGCCGTTCCCGACTCGATGATCGGCCAGACGCTTCGGGAGACGGATCTGCGCCGGCTGTACAACGTGTGGGTCGTCGGCGTAAAGGACGCGTTGACGGGCAAGTTGGCGTTGTTCCCCGATGCCGAATACCGGTTGGGCGTGGATCAGTTGCTGGTCGTGGTGGCTCGGCGGAAAGACTTGAATCGGTTCCGGGAACTCAAGTGAATGTGGCGGAAGAGATGGAGCGTGCGTCCGGCTCAGGCGGAAAGATCACGTCGCTGGCCGTCGCCTTTGAGGGCGGGTTGGGCGTGGTCGCTCTGCTGCTGGGCTGGCTGTTGGACGTCTGGCCGGTTCCGGGAGTCGAGTTGGACGGGTTTGTTTGGAGCGATCCTTGGCCCACGTTGCTGTGGGGACTTGCCGCGACGGGACCGATGCTGGTCGGTTTCTGGCTGATCGATCGTTTCCCCTGGGGGCCGCTGGGCGAGTTGAAACACGACGTCGAACGGTTGGTTGTGCCTTTGTTTCACGGTTGTCGCATTCCGGAACTGGCGGGGATTGCGGCGGCTGCCGGAATCGGCGAAGAGTTGCTCTTTCGCGGCCTGTTGCAGCACGGGATGAGCGAATGGCTGACGCCGCCCTGGGGCGTGTGGCTCGCCCTGGTCGCCGCGTCCTGCGTTTTCGGCTGCTGCCATTTCTTGTCCGCCACCTACGCCGTCTTGGCAGCCTTGATCGGCGTTTATCTTGGCCTGCTGCTGATCTTCACCGGCAGCCTCCTGGCGCCGGCCATCTCCCACGGCCTGTACGATTTCATCGCCCTGGTGTACCTCCTTCGCGGCAGCGCCACGCCCGCGGCGGATCAAGGGGCGTTGGGGCGACAAGGGTCCGATGACACGTGAGCGGCACCGCGCTCGCCGCTGGGGTCAGGCTTACAGAATTCTATTTTGGCCGAGCAATGTCGTTCCCTATTAGCTGGCCCCATCCTCGGCCAGAATTGAATTCTGTAAGCCTGACCCCCCTGACCCCAACGCCGAGACCGTGATTTCAGCAACAACGCGAAAAAGCAGCCGATTGCCGTTTTGGGGCCGCGGTGTTTTTGGCGTTTGCTCTGTCGAAAAGTCCGGTTGGGCCGTGCCGCAGGATCTTTGGGGAAAGCCGGCGTGCGGCCTAAGCAGCGCTGCCCAGTTCGTCGACGCGGGGACCGCGTTGTTTGCCGAACTGGAAGGGGACCGTGTCGGCACGCCCGGCAAGATCAGTCAGACCGGGAAAGGCGTGCTCATCGCGCCGGCCGCCCGAAAGCGGTCGGGGTTGTGGATCGGAGTTCCCCGTGGCAGGGGGCGGACAAATGTCGAAAGCCGGTCTTTTGGGGCGATTTCGAGGGGCCGGCGGGAAATTCTCGGAAATGCGGCGGGCTGGCTTTTCGCCCAATTCTCTTGCGTTACAATAGTTTTCGCTCAAAATAGAGAATAGGAAGTCGGAGAGTATGCGACGCAGGGATCAGATAGAATAGAATCACAGCGTCGATCGTTTATCCCATCGTAGCGGTTCTGAGCTTCACGTTCATGTCGACCAAGCTTGTTGCCGCATTTCTTGACCGTGTCCAACGAAGCGGGCTCGTTTCCGAGTCGCGCCTGACGCAATTGCAGCAGGAGTTGGAGGCGGCAGGACTGAATTTGGAGAACCCCCAAGCCGTCGCGGCGGCGTTGGTCGATCGGGGTGTGCTGACTCAGTGGCAGACAGAGAAACTGCTGCAGGGCAAGCACAAAGGATTCTTCCTGGGCTCGTACCGTTTGCTGCGGCCCTTGGGCAAGGGCGGCATGGGCGCCGTGTTCCTGGCTCAGCACGAGATGATGCGGCGGCAATGCGCGATCAAGGTCCTGCCCCAGACGCAGATCGACAAGCACTCGTCGGTCCTGGAGCGTTTCTACGTCGAAGCTCAGGCCGTGGCGTCGTTGGACCACCAGAATATCGTGCGTGCCTATGACGTCAGCAAGGAAGTCAAGGACAACAAAGAAATCCATTATCTGGTCATGGAGTTTGTCGAGGGCCAGGACGCCCAGGCCATGGTCCAGGAGACCGGCCCGCTGGATTACGTGAAAGCGGCCGAGATCATTCGCCAAACGGCCAACGGCCTGACGCACGCCCACGAAAATGGTTTGATCCATCGCGACATCAAGCCGGCCAATTTGCTGATCGACAAAAAGGGCATCGTCAAAATCCTGGACCTTGGCTTGGCCCGTTTCCACGACGACAGCGGAGCGGCTTCGTTGACGGCGGCTCATAACGAGACCGTGCTGGGGACGGCGGATTATCTGTCTCCCGAACAAGCCCTCAACAGTCACAACGTCGATCCGCGCACCGACATTTACAGCCTGGGTTGCACGGCCTATTTCCTGCTCACCGGCCATCCGCCGTTCCCAGAGGGCAGTGTGGCTCAGCGGCTGGTGGCGCACCAAATCAAACAGCCGAAGCCGATCACGGAAGAGCGGTCGGACGCTCCCTCCGAGTTGACCGCGATCATCGGCAAGATGATGGCCAAAATCCCCGACGACCGCTGTCAGAGCGCCGCCGACGTGGCCACCCTGTTGGCCGCCTGGCTGGTCCAGCACGGCGGCGAGGACTGGCGCCGGCAACACACGGAAATCACGGGTGACTCGTCGATTCTCAGCCTGTTGTCGAAGCATCGCGACCCCACGTTGGCCATGTCCTCGCCGGCCAGCGAGACGGAATTGGAACTGGCGCCGCTGGACGATGAACCGTCCGAACCCCGTGGCCGATCGGCCGCGGCGACATCCGCCGCGAGGAAAGGCAGCGGGACGGGGCTGACCGGCAGATCGGGATCTGCGATCAAGAAAAAGCCCTCCGACGACGTCGATTTGACGCTGGCCGACGAAGAAGAAACGGCGGCGGTCGAAGCGGCCCCCGCTTCCGAGCCGAAACCGCCCGAGCCCGCCGGGAACCGCGAAGCGCCGGGTGCTTTGCTCGAAGAACTGCCGTCGCTGACGGAGGTCCAAGACGTCGCTCCGCTGGCAACTCCTGATTTGCTGGCCGAATTGCCCGCCCAAGATGTCTTGGCTTCCCTGGATCAAGTGGATCTGTCGGATGCGGGGCAGAGCGGACCCTCGCTGGGCGCGATCGACAGTCATGTCAGGCTGGGCGCTTCGCGAGGCCCTTCCTCCTCGACACGGCTGAAGTCGAGTGCGGCGGCCGAGCCGCGTCCCAAGACCCTGCTCCAAAACATCCAGGCCGTAGGCATGCCCATTCTGATCGGCGTCGGCGGCGGCTTGTTGTTGGTGCTGGTCATCATTCTCCTGATTCTGTTCTCCAGCCCGGCGAACGACACAAGAAGCGTGTCTCAACGACCGTCCACAGCCGCCGGAACGGACGCAGGCCCCACAGCTCCCTCCGCACCCGCCGACGGAAGCAGTTCGCCCGACCAGGTTGCGTCCGTTCAGCCGACCGAGCCGTCCCAAGCGGAATCGCAGTCCGTTGCACCGGAGCCCCCTTCGACGCCGGCGGAATCGTCGCCGCCCGCCCAAGAACCGCAGCCGGCCGAGACGCACGTTTCGTCGGCAACGGAGCAACCGCCGCTGCACGGCTTCGCGCCGGATAGTCCAGGATCAAGGCCCAACGAGCAGCAGGCTCGACAACCAGAGGTGCCAGCGCCGGCCGCCATTCCCCCAGAGCCGGTTTTCCCGGAGCCGGTTCCCCCAGAGCCTGCCAAGTCGGCTCCGCCGCCCGTTCTCAAGCAGGAACCGCCGGCCCAGACTCCGAAATCCACGCCGGCAGAGGTGGCCCAAGCCCCCGCTGAGGCAACCGCGTCAGAGCTTTCTCGCGATGAGACGCTCGCCCTGTTCGCCGGCCTGACCGAATTCGCCGTGACCTTGAAGCCCGGTGGCGACGTGAAATCTCTTCCCAAGCAGTATGCCCGCGGGTTGGATGTCCTCGCCCAGTCGATTCGCACCAAGTTGCAGGGAGCCGAAAAACTCATCGATCTGAAGGTGGTGGAGTCGAGCGACAAGGGCATGATGGAAATCGTCATGACGCCCACGGTGGAAGGTCCGTATATCGTTCTGAACCTGAAGGCCGAGTTGAAGTACCTCACCTCGGAGGGAGGTTCGATTACCGTGTGGTCTGCGGATTCTCACGAAAATGAAAGGGATCGGGAAGTCTTCCGCTTCATTCCAGGACAATCCGATCCGCGCAGGCTCTGGGAAGAAAAAGTCGTGGAGTTTTTCAAGCCGCTGGGCAAGGACCATCGGGACGCCAAGCGGACCCACGGCAAGTAAAGCGGAAACGACCCGCCTGCAAGTCTCGTCAACAGGACGCTCGGCTTGTTCCGCGAAGCCGGCGGCAAGGACCCAACAGATCGTGCTCGCGTATGCCTCACGACTTGGCGGCAACCGGTTTCCTCGCCTTGCTGGCGGTTGCCGCGATGGCGTACGCGCTGCGTTGGTGTTGGCGGTCGCCGTACGGCGGTTGGCATGCCTTCCTGTACTTCATCACGCTGCTCCTGACTCGCGTCCTTTGGCGGACTGTCGTCCCGCCGTTTCCCCTGCCGCCCGGACGGGGCGCGGTGATCGTCTGTAACCATCGCAGCAGCGTCGATCCTTTCTTCATCCAAATCGTGGCCAATCGCTACGTGCGCTGGATGGTGGCGCGGGAATACTGCGAGCACCCGGCCTTGGCCTGGTTCCTGCGCGCCGCCCGCGCCATCCCGACCAACCGGGCCGGCGTCGACACGGCCGCGACCAAGATCGCAATCCGCTCGGCAAGCGAGGGCGAGTTGATCGGCATGTTCCCGGAAGGCCGAATCAACCGGACGGACCAGCTGTTGCTGCCCGGCCGACCGGGCGCGATTCTGGTGGCCCTCAAGGCCCGCGTCCCTCTCCTGCCGTGTTTCGTCGAAGGCTCGCCCTACGGCGGCAGTGTGTTCAGCCCGCTGCTGACGCCTGCCCGTGTCCGCGTGCGTTTCGGCGAACCGATCGATCTCAGCGCGTACTACGGCCGGGAACAGGAGGCGGGCGTGCTGGGACAACTGTGCCAGGAAACCCTGTCCGCGATCGCCCACCTGGCGGGACGGGACGACTTTCAGCCGAAGCTGGCCGGCCGCAAATGGAACCAGGCGTAACACCGGCTCGAACCCGAAGCCCAACGCAAACTGGCCGCTGTACGAGCGGTCTACGATGTCATCCGGGACAGCTGGTTGAACTCGGACAGCCTGCCCTGGTCGGCCCCCAGTTCCAGGCGGCGTTGGAAGCGGTAGAATTCTACGTAGGCCCCGGAAACTTCCACGTCTGTCCCAGGAACGACCAACATGAAACACACCATCCTCGCTCTGACCACCCTGCTGGCGTCTGCGGCGGCAATCCAGGCCGCCGAGAGGCCTAACGTCCTGCTGATTTGCGTGGACGACCTTAAACCGCTGCTCGGCTGTTACGGCTCGCCGCTCGTCCAGTCGCCGAACATCGACCGGCTCGCCACGCGGGGCGTGCTGTTTGAACGGGCGTTCTGCAATCAGGCGGTCTGCGCGCCGTCGCGCAACTCGCTGATGACCGGCCTGCGCCCGCAGACCATCGGGATCTACGACCTGCCGACGAATTTCCGCAAGGGCATACCGGACGCGGTCACCGTGGCCCAGTATTTCCGCGGGCATGGATATCGGACCGAAGCGATGGGCAAGATCATGCACGTCGGGCACGGCAACTATGAGGACGAGGCTTCCTGGACGGTGCCGCATTGGAGGCCCAAGGGCGGCGGGTACCAACTCTTGGAGAGCACTGCTACGACGCGTCCGGCCCGGGTCGGCGGCCCGCGCGGCGCCGCCACCGAATGTGCGGACGTGCCCGATACGGCCTATGCCGACGGGATGATCGCCGACGAAGCGATCGCCCGGCTGCGCGCCGCCCAGGCCCAGCCCGGCGAGCCGTTCTTGATCGCGGTTGGGTTCCTCAAGCCGCACCTGCCCTTTGTCGCGCCCAAGAAATACTGGGACCTGTACCAGCGTTCCGCCTTTGAGCCGCCGCAGCGGCAGACGCCCCCGGCAGACGCACCGTCCTACGCGCCGACGACGTGGGGCGAACTGCGTCAATACAGCGACGTCCCGGAGACTGGCCCGCTGTCCGCCGACGAGCAACGTCAACTGATCCACGGCTACCACGCCGCCGTGAGCTATCTCGACGCCCAGTTGGGCCGTGTGCTCGATGCCTTGGACCAGACGGGGCTCGCCCGGAACACGATCATCGTGCTGTGGGGCGACCACGGCTGGCACCTGGGCGACCATGGCATGTGGTGCAAGCACACCAATTACGAGCAGGCCGCTCGCATCCCGTTGATCGTTGCAGGCCCCGGTGTGACCCAGGTCGGCGTCAAGACCGGCATCCTGGCCGAGACGGTAGACATTTACCCGACGCTGTGCGAACTGGCCGGCCTGCCCAGGCCAGAAGGCTTGGACGGCGCCAGCTTCGCCGCCGTGCTGAAAGATCCTCAGGCGGCGACCAAGGAGGCCGTGTTCCACGTCTATCCGCGCAACCAGCTGATGGGCCGGGCCGTCCGCACGGCCCGCTATCGGTTGGTCGAATGGAAGAAGATCGGCGATCCGGCCGACACCGCCGAACTGGAACTCTACGACTACGAGACCGACCCCGAGGAAACGCAGAATCTCGCCGCCAGCCAGCCCGAAGTCGTCGCCCGACTGCGGGCCATCCTGGCTAAGCAGCCGGAGGCGAAACCGCCAGTCCGCGCCGTTGGCGGCCAGAAGGGCCAGAAGACCCGCCGCGGCGTTTCATCCGCCAAGCCCAAGCAGGACCGGGCTGCGATGTTCGCTCGACGCGACAAGGACGGCGACGGCAAGCTGACCCGCGAAGAATTCCTGATCGGCCAGCCCGACCCCGACGAAGCGCCGAGCCGATTCCCGCGGTTCGACACCGACAAGGACAGCACGCTCAGCCGCGAAGAGTTCATCAACGCCGGCAAGCCCAAACACTGAAACAGTCCGGAACAGTCCGGGGTCAGGTCTTGACATTTAACTTTTTGGACAGTTTCCGACTGTCCTGAGGCACTCTGAAAGTTTTGTCAGACGCAGGTCCCAAACGCGATCCTGGGCACGCCGAATCGCCACCCGTGCTACCGCCTTGGAAATCGCCGCCGCGCTCACTCCGCCGAAGTACGCGCGGATCGCGCCCACCGCCGTATCGGTC
>JAAYYU010000177.1 GCA_012515235.1 Candidatus Anammoximicrobium sp. | reverse complement strand
TGGCCGCCCCCGCCGGCTCCGGATCGCTGGCCGCGCATCAGCCGGCACACGCCTCGAACGTCCACGGCGGCGGCACCGTCTTCGGCGCTGACAAAGCCGTCGACGACGACCCCGAGACGCGTTGGGCCACCGCCGACGAGGTGCGCCAGTGCTGGCTCGAAGTCGACTTGCGACAGCCGCAGACGATGGACCGCATTACGATCGCGGAATTGGAGCCTCGGATCACCAAGTTTCAGATCGAGTATCGTTTGACCCTGGACGAAGCATGGAAGACTGCGATGTCGGGTGACAAGGCCGGCCGGCGTTTCGAGGCCAAGTTCCCGCCCGTCCAAGCCCGGCACGTCCGGCTGCACATTCTGGATGCCACCTTCGCACCAACGATCTGGGAGTTCGGCGTCTTCGGCCCGGGAAAACAAGAACGAAAACCATGAGCGAAGGGCCGGCCGCCCAAACGCATCCTTCAATGCCACTACAGGAGGCCAACCTTGAACAAGCTGCGACTGACACGACGCGATTGGCTGACCACCGCGGCGGCCCTCGGCACAACAACGGCGCTCTCGTCGTGCCTTCCGTTGTCCCACGGCGCCGACGAATCGACATTGCCGGAGAAGACCGTCGTCCCGGAACTCGTCGTAGATGTCGACGTCAATGATGAAGTCTGGCTCCGCGAGCACGCGATCACCGAGGCCGACATCTTCACCCTCGTCAGGCAACTGAAGCGTAACGGCTGCCAGACGCTCCTGGTCCGCTGCGGTTGCCTGGGGCTCCTGCCCTACCGGACCGATCTGTCGTACCCGTTCGGCTTCGATGCTGCCGACGCCCGCGCCAAAGCAGGGCCATTTATCGGCGACGTGGAAGCCTACATCCGCCAGCGGACGGCTTGGAACAAACGTTACGCGGAAGTCATCCGTGACATCAACCCGCCGGCGGTATTCATTCGAGCCGGACACGAACAGGGCATGAAGGTGTTCGCGTGGCTCGACCTGTTCGATGACAGCTACCCCGGTTTCCGCTCCAAATTCCTCGACGAGCATCCGCACTGCCAATGGGTCGGCAAGGACGGTGCGACGTACTTCCCGGGCTTGATGGACTATGCCTGGCCGGAGGCCCGGGAATTCCGTGTGACGCAGGCCCGGGAATTGCTTGATCTGGGCGCCGACGGCATTCACTGTTCGACCAGTGCCCACGGCCGCCACATGCCCAATCGCCACGAGGCCGATTTCTTCGGTTACAGCCGGCCGATCGTCGAACAGTTCAAGGCGAAGTATGGCGTGGATCTACGAACGGCCGGCGACTTCGATCGGACGGCCTGGCACGACCTAAAGGGAGACGCGATGGTCCAGTTGTACCGCGACCTGGCCACGCTCTGCCACGGCCGCGGCAGGCAATTGTGGATCGGCCTACAAATCGGGCGCTACACCCAGTTTGCGGTCGATCCCCACTTCAGCACCAACGTGGTCGTCAGGTTCACGAACCACTGGAAACGCATGGTCGATGAACGCCTAGCCGATGCCTTTGTTCTGGGGGACTACGAACTGATGTCGAGTCCCGACCATGCGTATTGGGCGGCCAAGCCCGACATCCAGCGCAGGGCGGGTGAGGATCTTTACGCCTGGGCGGCCCGAGAGTATCAATCCTACTGCCAGGGCAAGACGCGTCTGTACCTGTTCTCCGAATGGCTGCCCGGCGAACCCGCGGCGCTGCGGACGCGTGCCCGCTTCTGGGCCGAGGCAACTCGAAAGCACGGCTTCGACGGCATCGACATGCACGAAGCCTGGAACTTTGAATCCCACCCGGACAACATGGCCATCCTCGGTTCACTGGCAGAATGGCTGAGAGGCAATGGGGGCGGATAAGACGCAAGCTATCACGCTGCCGTCAGTGACTCGTTTCGCACGAATCGTCCTCGGTTGGGAAACGACCGACATTGACACGCTCATTCTAGCGGACCCTTTCACGGCCTGGCAGCGGGACGGAGGGGCTCGGAAGACGCGGGACGCACTCGGTCAACCAGAGAGAGCCGGTGAGTTGTCCGGTTCTTGTGTCCGTGACCCGCGCACAGTGATCTGTCTCCGCATCGTGAAAGGCCATTCAGCGGGACCGGTATGGTCCGCAGACCTTCATCACGTTGTGGCTCTCCGACGTGTCGTCGACGGTCGTCACGCGATACTCGTCACCGCCCGGCGAAACCCGCAAGACGATGTGGCCGTGACTGCTGGTCATGCGGTCAATGTCCTTAATGGCCAAGCGCGCGTCGGGATGTACGTCGGTGGCGAAGATGTCGCGCGCACCGGGATAGAGGCGTTCGGACTGCAAGCGTTCCCACACGCTCGGCGTCGGATGATGGGCGTCCCAGACCGAGATCGTCCAGACCCGGGCGCTCAAGGTGGCGACGAGCGACTCGTTCATCGAGTCCAGGTATCCGTGATGGTCCAGGATGGCCGCATCCACGGGACCCACCACCTTGGCCACAGGCGTTTCCATGTCGTACCACGCCGGGCTGTTCGGGCGAATGCCCGGTAGGTCGCCGCCGTTGAAGAACGTGAACTTGCCGTAGCCCAACCGGAACGCGATGCTGAGGACGTTTTCATCCGGCCATTGCTTTCGGGGGATGGTCTCCAAGGACGGCATCCGGTGCTCGGTGGCTGTGCCCTGGCCGGTCCAGATCTCGCCGCTGGCCGCCACGTTGCGGAATTCGAACTGGGGGTACTTCTGCGGCTGGCGGCACAGGACCACCTGATCGTTGCGCCCGGGCACGAACCGTTCAACCCGCAGACCGTTCTGCCCGGCTTGCCATTTCACGCAGCCCAGATAGTTCCTCATGAACGGGGATTCGCCTTGAACCGCTTGGCTGTAGTCGGGCCAGCCGCGATCCAACAGCTTGCCGACCTTCAGGTCTTCCACCACTTGGGTGACGCCGGTGAGCGTGTATCCGTGTGGTGAAACGGGCATGTCCTTCGCCACTTCGCCCATGTGATCCTGGTGAAAATGGGTCACCAGCACGTAGTCCAGTGCCGGCTGCGGATCGTGCTGCAGCGCGTGACGCACGTAGCGGACGACCCATTCGCTGGCCCGCCGCGTCTCGTCGGGCCGCGCGGGCGTGTGCTTGGGACTCGGACCCGGCAGTTCGCCCGCATCGACCAGCAAGGTCGTGCCATCGGGAAAAATGTATAGGCCCGCATTGCCGCGCCCGGTGCTGATCTGGTGGATGTCCAGCATTCCCGGTTGCCACGGCGTGATCGGAGCGCCGACGACATCCTCGGCACGCGCACTCGTTACGCCTATGGCAAGCACAACAGCCGTGAGAAACCATCTATATTTCATTGTTCTGATCCTTTCTAAGTGTGAGCCCGCCCGTCAACCTCGCGTCAATTGGCGCTCGGCGAGGGCTACGCCCGACAGATCCTGGATGGCCACTCGCAGCGTTTGGGCCTCGGCCTGCAGGACCATCAGCGTGGCGTTTTGAGGCTCCGGCCCACCGCCGACCACCTGCATCGGATTGCCTTCGGCCGGCTCGTCCACGCGCCAGGCATGCATGTGGCCGCTGACGATCAGCGGAACTCGCGCTTCACGCAGCACGGGCATCCAAGCTCGGGCTCCATCGCCCGACCACGAGGCATATCCTTCCAGACGCAGGCCGTCATTTTGATTCGGCAGGCCGCGTAGGGGGATGTGACAACAGACCACCTTGAACGGGGCCGAGGCGATCTCCGGCCGGCACAGGGCGTCTCGCAGCCAGACGGCCTGGCGCCGACGGTACGGCTCGTAAGCGGCTGTTCCTGCGAATACCGGGTGGGCATCAGGTTTGTCCTCGCCCGTGTCCAAGGTCAGCAGCGCCAACGGGCCGTAACGCCGCGCCACATTGTAAGGCAAGCCGGGCTCGGGTCCCGGCGCCAAGCAACCTGCAATCTGGCGCGCACTCGCACCGCGCACGTCATGATTGCCAGGCACGAACATCAGGGACCGGCTTGCAGCCCAACCCGGCTTGAGCAGCACGCGTGGCAGATCAGTCGGCGAGTTGAAAGCCGAGGCGCACGTATCGCCGTTCCAGACCACGACGTCCGGAGCAATCGCCTCGATGCGTGAGGCGAGGGCGTCCACCGTTGGCAGGTGCTCGTGAGTGTCGTTGACGACCGCGACCCGCACGCGCGGTGCGGCGGGGTCGGGGAGCGTGACGCTGTACACCGGTCCCACGACCGATTCGCCCCGCTGCAGCTTGTACGCCGATTGGTAGCTCAAAGGCTGCGCGGCCACGCGATAGAAGACACGCCGTCCCGGCTCGCCACGGTCTCCCAGGGAAACTGGCACGACCAGAGCCCGGTCGGAAGCATCGACCAGGCCGGCCCGACTGGGGATGACACGCTGATCGAGATGCTCGGGCGACAAGCCCCATTCCACCCAGCCTGTGGCCAACTGCCCGACCGCGAAGCTGACCGCGAATCCTCCGACGGTCAGATGCTGCACGACCGGCGGGCCGGCGAACAACGGGGACGTGTCTTGCGGAGTATGGGAGGCAGCCGGAACAGCCTCGGCTCCCCATAGCCAAGCCAATGAAGATGCGGGAACCAGGTTGAGCAAATCCCGGCGGTTCAGCATGAACTGCTCCTCTTCTACTTGGGGCCCGCGGCGAGACATAAACTGGCCCGGCGCCGGCTCAGTTGCGGGAGTGGGTTGGCCGATCTGGGCGAACTCACTGATCCCAATCACGGCCTGGCCCCCTTCGAGCTTGGCCAGTTCGGTGCGCGGCAGGACCTTTAATACACGGGTAGGACGAAGGCAGGCAGGACCACAGGCAGAACGTAATCAAAGCACGCAATGTCGTCTTTTTCTCCCCGGGCAATACCAATGTCAAGACTGGGTGGGGCAATCGCTCAGATTGTCGTACCTTCCTGCGTGCTAGGGAATCGGCTATCCTCACACGTAGCTTGCCATCTGCGCGACGGAGCGTCTGGGACCTTTCGCAAGCTCATGACCGACGCCAGCACGCAGAGGCAAGACAGCCCACCCGTCGACCAGCCTGCCAGCCTGCCGAGCATATTCTCGATCGACTAGCTCCGCGCGTGACGGTCTGCGGCCCAGCCTTTAAGCCAAAGTTCCAAGAATGAGGAGTCCGCGATGCATGCGACGTATCATCGCCCTGTTCTGACGTTAACGATCGCGCTAACGGTGTCCGCTGCGGCGATGGCAGAGGACACACCACGAGCTCCACGCTGGTCCGTCGAGAAGGCCAAACAATGGTACCAGGCCCAGCCCTGGCCGGTCGGATGCAACTACATCCCTTCTACCGCGGTCAACCAGATCGAAACCTGGCAGGCCGAGTCGTTCGATCCCCAGACGATCGACCGGGAACTGGGTTGGGCGGAGGACCTGGGGTTCAACACCGTGCGGATCTTCCTGCATGACCTGGTGTGGGAAGCCGATCCGGCGGGGTTCAAGGACCGCCTGGGAAAGTTCCTGGATATCTGCCAGAAGCACCACGTCCGGGCCACGGTCACCTTCTTCACCAATGGATGCTACGGGAATGCCGAGGAGGCTCACCTGGGCAAGCAACCCGCCCCGGTGCCCGGCGTACATAATTCCGGCTGGGTGCAATCCCCCGGCGCTGCCAACGTGAATGATCCGGCGAAGTGGGGATGTCTTGAAAAGTACATCAAGGATGTGGTGGGAGCGTTCGCCCAAGACAACCGCATCCTGCTCTGGTCCATCTACAACGAACCAGAGAACCGCACCAAAGGAGCCCGGAGCCTGCCGCTGATGCGCAACGCCTTCGCGTGGGCGCGGAGCGCCGGCCCCTCGCAACCGCTGACAGCGCCCCTCTGGGCGTTGCCATCCGCTCCCTCCACCTCGCTCGACATCGTGAGTTTCCTCTACGAAAACTGCGACGTCATGAGCTTCCACTCCTACCGCGGCCCGAAAGACGTCGAACGATTTATCAAGCTGCTGCAGGTCTTTGATCGTCCGATCTTCTGCACCGAGTACATGGCTCGTCCCCACTCGACGTTTCGAGACATCCTCCCGATCCTCAAGCGGGAGCATGTCGGAGCGATGAATTTCGGACTGGTCGCAGGCAAGGGCAACTTCTACTTCCCCTGGGGAAGCAAGCCGGGTTCGCCGGAACCGAAGATCTGGCACCACGACATCCTGCGATCCGACGGAACTCCCTACGATCCCCAAGAAACCGCCTTCATCAGGCAACTCACCGGCCGCGATCGCTGAGAATTCCGATTCCCGAAGAGGGCTAGCCCCGTGGCCACGATAGGGAAAGTGGATTTCATGAACCACCGCCACCTGAGCATCGACGTCGTCCCAGCCATCCTGCCATTGGTTCTGGTCGCCTGCCCGCTGGCCGCCGCGGAGCTCCGGCCGGCCGCCGTGTGGACGGACGCCGAGTGTTACTCGAAGCCGCCCGAGAAGTACGCGGCGGACAAGATGATCGATGGCGACCTGGGCACCTACGCCTGTCTGTTGGACGACACGCGCACGGGGAAGGACCCGACAATCTGCCCGCCCAAGGCGGCTCCGCCGGTGACCGCCACCTTCGTTTTGGACCTGGGATCGGAGCGGTCAGTCTCCGGGATGCGTTTCGTGGCGCGCAACGCCTGGGTCTATGTCCTGGCGAAGAACGTGAGCATTCTTGCCTGTGCCGACGCCCAGGGCGGCGGGCCGACCCGGCCGTTGGCGGAGAATCAGGAGTTGCCTGCAACATCCAACTCGAACTCCGCGTTCGTGGAATGGCCGCCATGCACCACGCGGTACCTGACGGTACGCGTCAACGATTCGTACCAGCAGCGATATCCCGGTCCGTGGATGTCGGAGTCGCAGCTTCACTGGTGCCGCAAGCTGGGACTGCCTACGGCGGGCGACGGGAAGAACCTGAACGTGCAGATCGCGGAAATCACGTGCTTTGACGCCCGCCCCACCGATTTCCCCGTCAAGAACTTGCCGGACGTCGCGTTCCCGCGCCAGCGTCTGGAACGAGACTGGCTCTATCAGGATGCCGGGCTCGACATGGCTCGCGTCTTCACGTCGCGCAACAACAGCGAGCGGGAGCGGGCCATGGTGCAGCGTGTGCTGGGGCACGTCTCCGATGGCGGTCCCGAGGTGAATGCCCTGGCTCAGCAGTTGCGTCAGTTGGTCGAGGAGGATGCCCCCGCCTGCGATTCACGCTGGCAGGCGCTCTACTTCGAGGCGTGTGCGCTGCGGCGCCAGGCCCGCCTCCAGGCCCTCCGCGATAGGGCCGCCCAGTTCATCTATGTCAAGCACGGCATCTTCGGGTGCATGCAAGGACTGGGCGGAAAATACGACATTCCCGACGAACAGGTCCGCGATTACACGTTCGGCTTCAAGCGGGGCGGACAGCTGTGCCTGGGGACCGTACTGGAGAACGGCACGATCCAGCACGAGGTGTTGCTGGAAAAGCCCGCGGGCGCGATCTGCTACCCGGCCCTGTCATGGGACGCGAGTACGCTGGTCTTTTCCATGCGCGAGGATTTCGAGAGCGACTCGTACTACCTCTACGCGCTGGACATGGCGACACGCCGCGTGCGGCAACTCACCTTTCCGCTCCGCAAGAACGACCGGCCCTGGCCCGTCGCCAACTGCGAGCCGGCATTCCTGCCGGACGGTCGGATCGTGTTCACATCGACGCGTGACGTGCACATCTCCGACTGCTGGTACCGCGCCGGCGGGAATATCTACTGCTGCGATGCCGACGGAGGCAACATTCGGCGTCTTACGTTCGACCAACTCATGTCCAACCATCCCCAGGTGCTGGACGACGGCCGGATCGTCTTCACCCGCTGGGAGTACAACGACCGCAACGCATTGTTCGCCCATCCGCTGATCTCCATGAACCCGGACGGCACGGCGCAGACGGTCTTCTACGGGAACTACAGCATGTTCCCCGCAGCGATCATTCACGCGCATGGCATCCCCGGCTCCCCGAAGTCGCTGGCCATCGTCGCCGGGCATCACTCGATCTACAAAGGCAAGCTCGGCCTGATCGACCGCGCCCAGGGCCTGTGGGCGGGCAAGGGCATCGAGTTCGTCAATACGAAGCTGAACGGAGAGCTCGGACGCGAGTCCGCCGATTTCATTCAGCCCGAGCCGCCCGACCCGTCCAGGCCCCACCTCGACTTCAAGATCGACGTCTTTGGACAGTTCGGCCCGCAGTACGCGCATCCCTACGCGTTCGACGAGGAGCACTACCTCTGTTCGTTCTGCCCCGAGGGCTATCTGCCTCCCTTCGGCCCGTTCAATCCTCCGCTGGGCTTGTACTACATGAGGCCCGACGGCGAGCGAGAACTGCTGGCGTTCGATGCTTGGCAGGGCACGGGTCAGGCCATTCCGGTCATGGCTCGGCGACGCCCTGCTGTGCGCGCGTCGCTCGTTCGCCCGCAAGACAACTGCGGGGTCTATACCATCCAGGACGTATATCAGGGGCCGGGACTGGCCGGCATCGCGCGCGGCACCGCCAAGAAACTGCGTGTCATCGCGTTGGAGTACCGCGTCGCGCGCATGGGCTACGGCCAGAACGGCGGCGAGTGCGAGACCGGACTATGCCAGACGCCGATCTCGCTCAACAGCGGAAGTTGGGACGTCAAGCATGTCCTGGGCGAGGTGAACATCGAGGCGGATGGCAGTTGCAGTTTCGCGGTGCCCGCCCGCACCCCGGTCTACTTCCAGGTGCTCGACGCCAAAGGCTACACCATCCAATCGATGCGCAGCTGGTCGACGCTCCAAAACGGCGAACATTTCTCCTGCATCGGCTGCCATGAGAACAAGATGGAGGCGGGACCGCGCGAGACACCCACTCGGAATACCACGGTGGCGCTCTCCAAGCCGATTCACAAGCTGCGCTCCTCTGCAGGCAAGGAGCATCCGTTGATCCGCCGGCTGGCGTCTCAGTCCTGGCGGGACAGTGTGGAGAACTACCTGGGGGTTAACGCCCCTCGATCCCTCGACCCGAACGCGCCGGTGGACGGCTTCAGCTACGTGCAGGAGATCCAGCCCATCTTCGATCGGCACTGCGTGAGTTGCCACAACGAGTCGCAGATCGAGAAAAGCAAGCTCAGCCTGACCGGAGAGGTGGCCCGGCCGGAGTGCGTGAAGCTGCTTGGCGTCGGACAAGTGGATCCCAAGCGCGCCTACACGCAGTCGTACGTCACGATCACCACTTCGGGCAACCCCGACAAGAACCCGTGGATGACGTGGTTGAAGCCCCGCAGCCGCACCGGGCCGCTCCCACCGTACCACACGGGGGCCTGCAAGAGCAAGATCATGGATTACTTCGAGCCCGCCCATTACGGCGTGCAAGTCAGCGAGAACGAAAAACGCACGTTCGCCTGCTGGCTAGACCTGCTTATTCCGTTCTGCGGTTCCTACACGCAGCACAACACCTGGACCGATGCGGAAAAGGCCGAATACAGCTACTTCCAGGAAAAACGCCGGGCCTATGCCGCCATCGAACTGGAGTCGTTGCGCCGATCGTCGGGCGAGTGAGCCATCGCGAGCAGAGCATTCAGGTGGAGGTAGGCAAACGCCATGAAAGAGCAGATTCTCCGTGTGTTGTTCGTGATGGCGGCGGGCATGGGGAGCCGCTGCGCGTTGGGGGCCGAATACGTCGTCTACGACGATTTCACGTGGCCGAGCACCACGCTCGACCGGGCGAGATGGTGGCGCGGGGGCATCGCCGCCGTGGATCGCGGCGGCGTCATCCTGAACGAGTCCGATCTCACGTCCTCCGCGATGTTCCTGCACGGTGACTTCAAGTTCGTCATCGGCGGGCCTTCCGCCAGTTCGCAGGGGCTCTTTGGCCTGGGCGACATCGACGACGGCGACCCGTACCTCATCCTCAAGAACAGCGGCACCGGCTGGCACTTTCACGTTCGAAGCGGCACCACGGTCCACACCGGCCCGGTCGTCGCGCCCGAGCTGGTCAAGGGGGATGTGGTTGTGTTCTACTGGGACGCCAAGGGCGCCCGCGTCTCGATCAACGGGGTGACCAAAGACTCGCAGACCTCCGTGCATCCACCCCGCATGCCGCTGACCCTGCTGGAGTGGAACGACTCCAGCAAGACCGGCCAGATCGTCATGGACTCCGTCAGCTATTCGACGACTACGGTGGTCAGCACACAGCCTGCGACACGGCCCTGCACCGCGCCGGGCGACACGATGGAACTCTCCGCCAAGCTGGTCGATGATGCCTTCGTCGACAGCTCGAACCCCGACACCTATTGCGACGCGGCCGCGAACCAACTCTACATCCGGAACCGCCGCTACCATCCCGACCTCACCGGTGCCGGGAAGACCATCGACGCCGGCCACCTGGCCCTGGTCCAATTCGCCCTGCCGCCGCTGCCCGCTGGCCGCAAAGTGATCGGAGCGCGCCTCGCGGGGGTGGTGGCCCAGAACCACAAACTCTACGGCATGCCCGGATGGGCGCCGGGCCGGCCGATCGAGTTGGAGGTGCTGGGGCTTGGCACAAACCCGGACCTCACCAAGGTCACGTACAACGCCCTTCGCGACGCCAAAGGCGACGGTGTGATCACCGACTACACATCCTGCGGCAACGTCAACTTCACCTTCGGCCGCCAGGCGCAGTCGCTGGAGGTGCTGCGTCTCCACACATCCTCGATCCGCGTTGGCGACGTTGTCCAGTTCCCGGACCAGGCGAGCAAGCTGCGTGAGTTCGTGCAAAGCAGGATCAACAAGGACGGGCCAACCACCATCACCCTCGCCATCGGGCCAGGCCAAACCCAGGCCGTGTCGGGAATGGAGTGCGATTTTAAGTTCCACGCCAGGAAGAACACCGCCGGACGAGCTCCGATGTCGCTCACGATCGAGTTGAACAAGGAGCCGTGACCTTCGACGCGTCCGGCCCTGGGCTCAGGCAGTCCCGGGGCACCGTGTAAACGCCAAGGTCGTAGCAGAAGCCCGCGCAGCGGGAACCGAACGGTGAAACTACTGGACGGCCGCGGCGAAACTGGGCGAGCCTGACTGTTGGTACGGCTTCAACGCTTCAAATCGGTCCTCGATTTCCGCGATCTCCTCTTGGCTCAGCGCCAGATCCGAGTAGATGGGCGACGGGGGCATGGTTCCCCCGGGCCCGTAGTGACGCGAGACCATCGTCTGGAACACGCCACGTTTCTTCCAGAGGTACAACTGAATCCCGCGCAAGTCGCTTCCGGGGTGGGTCCTATTCAGGTTGAGCATGAGCAGGAATTTGCTGTACGCATCCCGAAGGGCCGCCGGATCCGAGCCGCTTTGGTGCAGTTGCCAGATGCGGGTGAGAACGTCGGCGTAGATGGCTCGCTCGGTAATCAGTCCTTCCGAGCCGAGTCGCAACTCGTAAAGCCAGCCGAATCCTCCGCGGGCGCTGAAGACACGTCGGATCGGCGGTTTGGCTGCCAGCAGGGCACGTGTGCGCGCGATGACATTGCCTGCTTCCTCCTTGACGTAGCCGAAGTTGGGAAAGGCTTTGGCGAGTTCGACCAGCAGGTCCACGGACGGGATGGGCCCCTTGTAGGCCACTCCGCCCGTCGTCTGGATGAAGACGGGCCGTTTCGTGACCGCCGCCAGGGCATGGTAGTACTGGCGCAAATCGGCTTCCGTTTTGCCCGAGTCCGGCGGTCGCGAAATGATCGCCGGCGGTGCCAGTTTCTCGACGTGTTCGGCGAACTTGAGCATTTCGGCCGTGTCCCGGCCTTGCACGCCCAGGCACAACGCGGTCGTGCTCAGCTTGCGAGCCGTCTTGGCCAGTACTTCCATGCCGTTCAGCTTTTCGTCGGTCGTGAGCAGGTCGACGCTGTCGCCCGACTGCGGCCAGATCATGCCCGGACACCCGCACCAATCGACGTAGCAGGCCTCACGGGCCAGCGCGTCGAAGTCCACGGCGCCCGAGGCGGTGAAGGGTGTCGACAGGATCAGAAACGGTCCTTGAACCCTCGGGTCCGGGGCCGCACCTGCATCGGCGAATACGTTCGCACCGTGGGCTGGTTGCCGAAACAGAGTCGCGGCGATCGCGCCCGATGTGCCGGTAGTCGCGAACTGGAGCATCCGCCGCCTCGTGATTTGCTTGTCTATAGACATGGTCAGGCCTTGCTGATGGTGCGGGTCTGGGGATCGTAAGTGGTGCGATAGCCGTTCCTGTAGGACTCGACGGCCATGAGGCCGACGACCGAGTGCAGGTAGCCGGCCTCGATGGGCGCGCGGGTCGGCTTGCCGGAGCGCAGGCACTGGAGCCAGTCGAGGAAATGGTCGGGCGTGTCGATCGGCTTCACGTCGTTGACGCCGCGTATCGTTCCGTCGCGTTTCGGACCGCCTTCGGCCGTGTAGTTCGGCGCGCTCAGGTTGTCCAGCACCAACTGGCCCTTTTCGCAGAAGAAGCGGGTGCGGCTGCCGCCGCTGTTGCCGAGGTTGCTGGAGTAGGCGGCCATGAAGCCTTCGGGGTAGACCCACAAAGCCTCGACGTGGTCGGGGCAGGTGAAATGGTGTTCGTCCTTCCAGGTGAAGATGCCGCCGTTGGAGACGCAACTGGCGGGGAACTGCGCGCCGGTGATGTAGTTGTACAGATCGATGAAATGGCAGCCGAGATTGGTCACCGGACCGTCGGTGTAATCGAGATACCCGTACCAGCCGGTGAGGACGTCGGCGGAAAACGGCCGCTGGGGAGCGTTGCCCAGGAACTCCTTCCAGTCGACGTCTCCCTGCTTGACGTCGGCCGACTTGGGCAGGTGGGCCTTGACGTAGCCGTACCAATAGGGCTTTTCGCTGTTACGGCATTGTTCGATGCGAGAAGCCTTGCCCAACAGGCCGGATTTCCAGAGTTCGTGGCAGCCCGTCATCACGGGCAAGCTGCGGGTCTGGGTGCCGACCTGGACGACGATCTTCGCCGCCTTGACGGCGTCGACCGCGGCGGTAAGCTCCTGCATGTTTCTCGCCATCGGCTTCTCGACGTAAACGTGTTTTCCGGCCTTGGCGGTGGCTTCCAACTGCATGGCATGGTGGTGGTCCGGCGAGGCGATCATCACGGCGTCCACATCCTTGCAGGCCAGGATGTCGCGGTAGCTGGAGAATTGCCTCACCTGGGTGCCGTACCATTGTTTGCACATCGCGGCGGCTTCTTCGCGGGCCAGCCGCCAGGGATCGCTCACGGCGACAAACTCGGCGTTCTGCTCCGCGTCGTGCTTATGCACGCCGTCCATGTGCGCCAGCCGCCCGCGCCCCCCGCAACCGATCTGGGCAATCCGGATCCGATCGTTGGCGCCCGTGATACGGGCGTAGCTGTGCGCCGTGAAGGTCAGCGCCGTTGCGCCGACGGCGGCCGTCGTTACGAAATCGCGTCGTGTCAAGGATGTCTTCATTGCGGTCTTTCTCCTTTGCGGTTGAAGCTACTCGCCAGCCCCGGGGACACAACCAAGTGATAGGAAATCTGATTCCCGACCAAACCTGATTCCCGACCACGGGCCCGAGCATAGCCGGGGAAGTCTGGTGAAGCAACGGGGTGCGTACGCCCCTCGACCTGACCGACGGCCCCGTGTTCCTGCCCGAGAGCGTCTGAGACCGGCCGGTCGTCTTCTCAGCACCGTTCGAGAAACAAGTGGCGTAAGCTTCCAGCTTGCGGTGCTACCATCGACCGCAAGCTGGAAGCTTACGCCACGGGGAAAACCGGACAGTTACTCCTCGAACGGCGCTAACCGAAGTAGCCCAGTTGCTTCAGCGCCGCGGCGACGTGGGGGTAGATGCGCATGGCGTTGCGGAAGTAGATTTTCTCCAGGACTTCCTGGGGCAGGGCCAAGCCGCGGAGCTTGGATTCGTCCTGGATGCCGCTGGGTAGCTCCTTGTCGGTCTCCAGCAGATCGAAGTACCGCTGGTACTGCGGCACCTTGTCGCGAACCTCGGGAAACTGCTTGTCGAGCACGGGCACAAACCACTGGCTGGCCATGTCGGTGCCGAAGAGGATGCGGTCCGCGTATTCGATCATGAACGACCGCAGGTTGTCGCGCCCCACGGCGTGCAGGAAGACGGCCGTCGTGGCCAGGTCGACGTTCAAATTGGGATACGTGCTGAGCATGTAGCGCAGGCAGTCCAACTGCTCGTCCGAGTAGCACAGCCAGAGCATGTGGGCGTTGACTACGACCATCCGCGGGTGCTTCTTGAGCACGTTCTCCCAGGCT
Organism: Candidatus Anammoximicrobium sp.; assembly: GCA_012515235.1. Lineage (GTDB taxonomy): Bacteria > Planctomycetota > Planctomycetia > Pirellulales > Pirellulaceae > Anammoximicrobium. The sequence continues at coordinate 10,495 of JAAYYU010000177.1, read as the reverse complement.
CGCTGCTGCCGCCAGAACTCGACCGGCTCCTGGAACCACTCCGTGCGGCGGCCGAACGTGCCGCAGGGGTTGGTCACGTGCGGCGAGGCGGCCACCAAGCCGATCTCCTCCATCTTGCTGAAGACGGGCTCGTTCGACGCCCGATCGATCTGGATGCCCGGGTTCCAGCCCGGATAGAACTTGAACCCCACCACGCCCCGCTTCTGCCAGTCGACCAGCTCCTGGGGCGAGAAGCGGAACGGCCCTCCCAGCTTGAGCTTGAAGTCGCTGATGCAGAACTGGATGCGGCCCTGGTATCGTCTGCGCAGCTCGTCCATGTCGGGCGGATCGGCGGAGCCCAGGCTGAACCACATGGCCAGGTCCGCGTCAAGCCGCTGACGGATTGCCTTGCGCAGCTCCATCACGTCGTCCAGAGCCTTCCAGGTGTTGCCGATGTGTGTATGCACGTCGATCCGCGGCATGGTCGCCAGCGTGAAGGGGCTCTTGGCTTTCGCCTCACCGCCCTGGTCTTCCGCCGCTTGACCCACGGCCGCTCCGAAGAGCAGCGAGGCGCCCGCCGCGGTGGCCGACGATTTCAGAAAATCACGCCGATTGGAATTGAACATCGCGAGCCTCCTTGGCTGCTCGGGAGCGGGGTAGGGATGGCACTTCGGGTCCGCCCAACTCCAAGTGTTTTTTGACGCTGGACGAACTTGTCACGTCGTCACACATTGTGGACACTCATGACGTCATTTAATGTACTCAACCACGAGTTCCGGCGGCTTGCCGGCTTCGCGGGAGAGGTAGCCGAGGCCGTCGCAGCTGGTGGGATCGAGGGCCAGGCTCAACTCCTGGCCTGCTTCCAACGCGAGTTGGAGCGGGATCTCGATTACTTGGTTCTCGGCGACGGGGCCGATCTTCCCCACGATGTCTCCCAGCTTGGGCCGGGCCTGGTACGTGACGCCGCTCTCGCTCCACGGCTCCGTCACCAGGCGGACTTGTCCCGAATCGTTCGAGGGATTGTCGCGGTTGTACAGCCGCAGCGTGGCCGAACGCGGCTTGCCGTCGACCGCGACCCGGAACTTGAGGTAGGCGATGCTGTGGTGGTGATCGCCCATTTTGGCGTCGCCGCCGTCGACGTTCAGGCCTTTGCTTTCCCCGTGGTTCGTCCCCGGTGAAGACTGGCTGGCGTGGGTATCCTCGACGGCTTGCAGAACGACGCGCCGCAGGTCTCCCAGATGCTCCAACTCGGCCCGCCGGTCGCTCTCGACCGTTCCGTCAGCCCGGAGCAGCTTGAACGTGACCCGGTGTTTTCCAGGCGCGGCCTTGTCGCCCAGAACAGCCTTCAGCGCTAAGGTGGTGCGTTGGCCCGAGGAGATACGGACTTGCGTCTCGGCCGGCGTGACGGCGAAGCCAGACGGAGCCTCGATGCGGAGCGTACCCGCGAAATCACCTTCCTTGTGGTTCGCAATCACGACCTCCCCCGCCTGCTCCGGCTGGACATTGCTGAGCAGGAAGGACGGCACGGCAAAGCCGAGCGTCAGCACCTGCTCGCGCACGACTTCGATGCCTTGCAGGCTTGGCAACTGATCGGGTGCCGGGTTGGCGGCCGCGGGGACGAATTCGATCGCCAGTTCCCGGTCTGCGTCGAGGCCCTGGAACTCCTTGACCAGCGGCTTGTTCCGGCCGCCGGCCTGCTGGCCGACGTCGACCTTCTCGGCCACGATCTTGCCTTGGAGCTTGATGTCGAAGACCCGCTTGCCGGCGGCGTCATCGTCCGACTCGGCAAACGCCAGCCGGACGGTGTACCGCGCCCGTCCGTCGGCCGGCTCGAGCAGCGGGATCGTGCATTGCCGCAGGCCCCGCACGCCCGAACAGTACAGCCACGGCTTGGCCGCGTCCTCGATCTTCCGCCGCGCGGCGTCATGATTGAAGTAGCCCCCGCCGGGGAAGAGCGTGACGCCGATTTGCAGCGGCAGCACCAGCGACCCGGCGGGCCGGGGATAGCCCAGCCACAGGCCGCCGGAGGCGTCCTTGCGGTCGCCGGGCGCTCCCAGGTTCAGCGCCAGTCGCTTGACCGGCGTCATGGGCCCCGGCTGGCTGAAGTACGCCCACTGCCGGTTCTCCTCGCGGCTCTTGAAGACCACGGTACACATGTTCGGAAATGGACACATGCAACCCGAACTGGCTTCGGGCACCATCAGCAGGCCGTTGGCCGGAATGAAATTGATCCAGCAGCCCGGCCGCTGAGCGCCGAAATGCTGTGTGCCAAAATCGTTGTCCAGGTCGTACCAGCCCAGCGTCAGGGAGCGGAAGAACAAGGCATGAGGCGCCGCGGCAGGGCAGCCGCAGTGGTGTCCGGGCCGGGCGAACTGCCAGGGTTCCTCGCGCCCCGTGACTGGATGGACCCGCGTCCGCTGTTGGCCGGTCCGCAGGTCGTAGGCCCACGGCTCGGCGTGCAGCGTGTCGCCGATCACCACCGGCCGCACGCGGTAGCCGATCTGTTGGTCCCACAACAGTCCGCCGTCCTTGCCGGACAAGGCGACCACGCGCCGCGATTCAAACTGCCCGGCCATGAATTGCGTCCAGTAGTGGCCGTCGAGGAACACGCCGAACAGGACGAGCACGTCGTTGTGGCAGATCGCGCCCAGCGAGCAGAAGTAGTTGCCGCCGCTGGCCCCCGTGATCTCGACGGGCTTCTCCCACAGTCTGTTTCCCGTGGCGGCATCCAGGGCCACCACACGGTAGACGGCGGCCGCTTCGAGCTTCTTCAAGAGTGCGGCGCGCTCGGCGTCGCTCAGTCGATGCACCTGCTTGACCTGCTCCGCCAGCGCCTCCGTGCGTTGTTCCTCAGTCACGTTGGGGCCGGCGAAGTACAGACGCCCGTCGCCGATGGCGATCGAGCCCTGGCCGATGTCCTTGGCCTCGTGCTTCCAGCGCAGTTGGCCCGTGGCCAGATCCAGCGCGAAAACACAGTCGGCCGTTCTGCCCTCCGCCGTGCGCGAGCCGTACAGCACGTCGCCGACCACGGCGACGTAGCCCCAGCGGCGCGGGGTGCCATCGTCCGCCGCCGGCACTTTGTAGGTACGCTTCGTCTCGCCCGTAGCGGCGTCGAACCGCAAGCACTCGTCCCCGACAGCCACGAACAGGCTGTCGGCGTTGGCTGCCGAGTTGCCCGCATCGTGGGTCACGCTGACGCGCAGGGCCCCGCGGATCTTCCGTTCCCAGAGTTCCACTCCGTTGTAGGCGTCGTAGGCCATGACCGAGTTCTCGCCCACTCCCACCCGGTCCGCCATGCCTTCGCCCAGGACGAACAGGCGGCCGTTGATGGCCAGCGGAGCCGCGGCCCGCAAGTGCCGCTCGGCCATCTGCGTCGGTCCGGGTCTGCCAAACCACAGCAGGCCCAACGGGCAGCGAACCAGTTCATCGTCGCTGCAGGTCGTGTTGCCCGGCTCCGCGTATTGATGAGTCCAGCTGCCGGCGCCCGGTAGCGGCCCGCGACGGAACTCGAGCCATGCGCCGTTTTCTTCGGAGATGTTCCCGCCCTCGATTTCCGCTTCGGCCAGCCACTGCCGCATCGCCGCGGCCTGCAGCGGCTTCACCTTGCCGCCGACTGCCGCGGGTTGGCCGATGCAAATCGTGCCGCCCAGCGGCTTGAGCAGGCGGAACGCTTCGGGAGCGTCGCGGGGCAATTGTCCCGATGTGAGCGGCTCTTCGGAAACCACCAGATTCGCGAAGTAGTCGGAGAACGGAACCTGCGACAACTCGCCCTGCTCGACCAGCACGCGGGTTCCGTACAGCCCCGCGGCATCCAGCGCCCGGCGGGCGGCCTGGACCTTTTGAGCGTCAGGCTCGATGCCGCAGATCTGCAGTTCCGTCCGCTTCGCCAACTCGTAGGCCAGCCGGCCTGTGCCGCAGCCGAGGACGAGGCAATAGCCGCGTTTGATTCCGGTGGTGCGGACGATGTGCTCGGCCGCCGCTGCGAAGACAGGAGTCCGTTCGTCCGCCGGGAAGGGCGACGCGCTGACCGTCGGCTGCACCACGCCGGCCGTCGGCGAGCCTTCCGCGCCGAAGCAGTAGATCGCACCGCTGTCGGAACTGACGAACAGCCGCCCGTCGGCGACGGCCAGGCCGCGGGCCTTGCCGTCGATCTCGGCCGTCCACAGCACTTCGCCCGACGCGGCGTCGAACGCCAAGACCTTCCGCTCGCCGCCGGCCAGCAGCACGTTGCCGGCCATGACCAGCGTTTCGGAGCAATCGCAGCGCACACGCCACATTTGGCCCGCGGCGATTCGGCTGTCGGTTTCCTTCAGCTGCGAGTTGACGTCGTCCAGTTGTTTTTCCAGTGCCTTGAGCGCCGCTTCCGGGCCGCGTCTGGCTCGCTGGACTTGCGTGTTCAGGTCGCGTTGACGATCCAGCAGGCCCTTGCGGCGCAGGCTGGCGGCCGCATAGGCCTCGCGGTTGACCGCGAACAGCTCGCGCCCGGTCGCCGTGTAGAAGGCGTTGGGCGTCACGATCAGTTGATGGCCCCAGAACCAACTGGAGTGCGCACGGAAGTTCTCCTGGTCGAAGCCGATCATCTGCTCGGTCCCGGTGAACACCTGGTTGTCGGCCAGCGTGGCATGGGTGCCGCCGATGATGTGTTCGGCATAGGCCTCGTACAGCAGGCGTCCGTCCTGGCGGTCGAACGCCGCCGGCGACACGCGGCCCAGCGGAGCGAACAGGCGGTCTTTCGAGGCCAGCAGGTAACCCTGCGGCGACATCCGGCTCTGGGGCGCTTCGCCACAGGAGTCATTGCGCCACGTCAGCTTGCCGTCCTCCGCGTTGACGGCGAACATGGCCACGCCTTCGGCCGGGAAAATGCCGGCTCCGAAGTAAGCGGTGCCGTCATCCACCAGCACGCCGGTGCGGACGGGCCACAGCGAGATCATCTTGCCGCTGCCCAGCACCTTGCGCTCGTCCGGGGCCGCGTGGAACTTCCATTGCTCGTCGCCGTCGCCGGCCCGCAGGCAGTAGACGAAGCCGTCGTCGGAACCGAAGTACACCTTGTCCTGCCAGATGGTCGGCGCCAGCCGCACGGGCCCGCCTGTCAGCGTGCTCCAACGTTCTCGGCCGGTAGCGGCGTCCAACGACACCACTTTGCCGTCCGCGGACGAGCCGAAATAGACGGCGCCGCCGGACACGGTGACGTGAAAAGCGTCGTCGAAATGCACGCGACGCAGCTCGGTCTGCCCGTACCAGCCGCCGACCGGCCGCGGATTCGGCTCGCTCCAAGCCGCCTGCGGCGCATGCCGCGGCTGGAACACCCAGCATTGCGTCAGCGGCAGCTTGACCGTCTCCGCCGTCACCCCGCTACGGGCGTTGTCATATCGGTAGGTCGGCCAGTCGCCAGCGTGCGACGCCGTCGGCACAGCCATCAGAAGCAACACCGCAAGGCCCAGGCATCGTCCGGCACCGGCCAGCGGCCGTCTGCCTCGTAATCCCACCATGTTCGCCCCAAAACCGATCATGATCCAATTCTCCTTTCAACCCAGGACTGCAGGGACGTTCCTGCGATGTTCTCCGGTTGCTGCCGACCTTTTGTCATGCTCACTGCGGCAGGCGCCCAGGATACCGCGAAGCGTGGCAACGTGCCACCCTTCTGTTGATTGACATGGGCCGCCGTTGCCGTAGCGGTGCAAAGTCGGCAAACGGGGCGTGACGGTGGCGATCGTTTCGAACAGAGAGGAGACGCGCATGAAAGTATTGCTCGTTATGGCACTCACGGCCCTCGTGGCGGCTGAATCGGTGACGTGGGATCTGCGGACGGACGACACCGGACTCCGCTGCGCCGCCGCGTCCGAGCGGACAGCAGAGATCCAGGCTTCGCACCGGTCCTCGATCTCGGCGATTTCTTCCTTGCTCAGCTTGTTTCGCCAAGCTACCTCCGCTAGCGTCATTCCTGGAACTCTCCTTGAGGCAAGCTGAATCCCCGATCAACGGGCAAGGACGACACATCCATGAAAACCACCCTGTTCACCCTGTTCTCGTTGCTGATCGCTCTGGTATGCGATTCGCTCTTGGCGGAGGAGATCGACGTCAACGGTCGCTTTCGATCCCCAACGCCCGGCGGTTTCCCCGACGCCTGGGTCATGCACGAATGGAGCGGCTACAAACCGTTCCCGACCGTCAAGACCATCCCCAACGCCTGCGACGGCAACACGGCATTGAGCATCACCGACGTCCTTGGCGACGACGGCGGCGCCATCCAGACCCGTGCAAAGTTCTCCGCCCGCTCCGGCTCCATCGGCCGCATTTCGCTGCTGGCGAAGGGGAAAGGGCTGGCCTGGGCGACGTTTTACCGCTGGGGCGAAAAGGGCCAGTGGAACGGGGTGATCGTCAGTTCGCCGTTTGCCCTCTCCGAGACTTGGCAGCCGCACGTCTTGACGATTCCCATCGACAACGGCCACGCCTGCGAAACTCGCGCCGTCACGCTCGCCATCGGTGGCAAGATGGGGGCGGAGATCCAGATCTGCAATTTGACCCTCGACATCCGGCCGGCGACAATCGTCGGCGACAACCGTCTACCAAAATCCTGGACGATCTTCGGTCCCGTCCCCGAGGACTTCAAACCGTCGCCGGCACAACTGCAAGCGATTCCCGACGCGCTGGGCGGTGCAAAAGGCGAGACGGTGAATCTGATCTCCAACACGCTGGATTTCGCGCCCTTGGCCGGTCCCGGCCCGAACCGATGCGCGTGGGCGGTGGGGCGCATCGAGGGCAAGTACGACTGCGAAATGACGGTCGGCGCCGGCGCCGCTGGGGCGATGCAGTACTATCTCAACGGCGAGCCGGTTTTCGATGTCTCCGCGTCAGGCAACGCCCCATCGGCGGTCGAGATCGACAACCACGTTAAGACCGTCCGGCTCAAACAAGGGACCAATGTCATCGCGATCAGGATCGTTACCGGCGCGGCCGACTCGGTTGTGAAAGTCGCCGGTCCGCTGGACCTGCGCGGCGTGGTCCGCCGACTGCAGTTTTCCCAACGCGCTTTCGAGGAGGATTTCGACGGTTCCTCGGTCCAATGCTCCGGAAACCCGCAGTTGATCAAGGGACATCCGACGCCAGGGCTTCTGACAGTCACCGGACAGGGTGTCTTCAGGACGGACGCGAAGATGGCAATCACTTGCCCGAACAACATCGCGCCGCTTCCCGACAAGTCGGACGAGAACCTGTTCGCCGCCGCGGGGGTCCGGGTCCAGAATCTCGGGCGCGAGCCGTCCTCGCGCCAGACCGCGACATTCGAGATTGCCGCTTCCGACATGGCCTGCCGCATCATTTCCAGCAAGGACGAAGTCCTAACCGTCTCGGTCCTTGAAAACAATAGTCAACTCGACACGCTGGAGATTCCCTCGAACTGCCTGCCGGCGGATTTCGTATTCGGCGTCAACGGCCGCGGGAAATGGACCGTATCGATTCACAGCCTCGTCGACAGCAAAACGACGACACTGAGCGGGAAACGCCGGTCCCCCGGACCCTCAACCGTTGAGTTCAGCTACTGCCTACTCGCCGGAAACGGCCCGGCCGAGGCGACCCTCGACAATCTCGTCATCGGCCTCGCCCGCCAGGAGTCGAAAACGTCTTCGACGCCGTTCCGAATCGATCTCGCCCCTCAGTTCGATCCCGTCCAGGCGGGTTGGAAGAAAGTGTTTGACGAACCGTTTGACGGCGAGAGGGTAGACCCTGCCAAATGGTATTTCAGCCCCGACAGTCAAAGGGACTACGCCAAAGTCCACGACGGACTGCTGGAAATCGTCTGCAACTGGGCGACGCCGGACAAGACCAAGACCAAGAGCGCCAGCCTCTATTCCAACGAGGTCTTCGGACACGGCTACTTCGAGGCGCGGGTAAAATTCCGCCAGCAGCCCGGTTGGTGGTCCGCCTTCTGGCTCTGCACGCACGGACCGTCCAATCCCTTCCTCGACGGCTGGGAAATCGACATCTACGAAGACTATTACATGGGCCCGAAGAATGCCGGCGAACCGCCGCGCGGCATCCTGGACCATAACCTGCACGTCTTCGCCTGCGGCACGCTGAGAAGCTGGAATTACTGCTCCCAACTCCCCGGCAAAGTTGACGACTGGTACGTCATCGGCTGCAAATGGACGCCGTTCGAGGTCTCGTATTACCTCAACGGCAAGCTCATCCCGTCGGAAGCCAACCACAGCCCGTACAACTCGGTGACCTTCGACCCGTTCAACCACGCGGCCGGTTACATTCCGCTGCACGCGATTCTTTCCGGTTGCTGCGGCAAGTCCGGGGGCGACCCGACGAAGGGAACGTTCCCCGAGAGCTTCTTCGTCGATTATGTCCGCATCTACGAATATCCGCACGACTCCGACCCGGTGGTCCGGTTGGTCAGGAAGCCGGACGAATCCACCTATATTCTCAAACCCGGTGAGGAACTGGATTTCGAGGCGGAGGTCGAGCCGTCGAGCAAATCCGGGGCGAAGATCAAGCAGGTTTACCTCTTCGACAGCGGCGCGCTACTGGATTACCGCTCCGCTCCGCCCTACCGTTTCCACGTCAAAGTCACGCAGGATTACTACGACGGCACGAATTTCGTCAAGCCGGGGCGCGCGGGAATCCGGCCCGATTGGGACCGCGGGCTGCATGCGTTCTGCGTGTTCGCGCAAGACGAAAACGGCAACGTCGGACGCTCGGAAAGCGTCGTCAGACTGCTTCGCAAGCACGGCCAGACCGGCCCGTACCGCGGAAAACCGGCGCAAGTGCCAGGCGCGATCATGCTGTCGCATTACGACGAGGGCGGTCAGGGATTCGCCTATTCCGACGGCACGCCGGGCAACAGCGCCAGCAAAACATTCCGTGCCAACGAGGACGTGGACGCCGGCGAAACCGTGATCGGCGGAGTCTCCGGCGGCGAATGGCTCAAGTACACCGTCCACGTCAACCAGACCGCCAAGTACACGTTCACGCTCGATTACGGAACTCCGTCTCCCAAACAGCGGGGTCCGAAACTGATGGTCGACTGCAAGGCCGTAGGCGACTTCGAGACCCCGGCGCACGAATTCCCCGACTGGCGCCATACCAGCAAAGCGGTCCTGCGAGGAATCCCGCTCACCGCAGGCGATCACGAAATCGTCCTCCTCATGCAAGGCTCGTACAACTTGGGCGCGCTACAGGCCGCCGCGGAGTAGACGACGCCTTCCACCGGCAAATCGCAACCGTTACGGCAAATCGTCAGTCAATTCACCCGGTGTTCGTGTGCTTGAAGGTCATTGTGCAATCCTGTCAACCAGCAGCACGACTTTCCCGATATTCTCGCGACGCTGGAGGATCGCGTGGGCCTCTTCGGCCTGGGCGATTGGCAACGCCTGGTAGATTACCGGCTTGATGGTGCCGGAAGAGAACGACGGCCAGAGAAGCCTCTCCAGATCGGCAAGGATCTGGGCTTTCATCTCAGCGGGACGGCTCCTGAGCGTGCTGCCGATCAGTTTAATGCCGCGCCGGAAGAACGTGTTCAGGTCGATCTCGGTCCTCGCTCCGCCCAACGTGGCAATCACGATCCATCGTCCGCCGCTGGCCATTTTCTCCAGGCACCGCCCAAGCTCAGGGCCGCTGACGCAGTCCAAAGCGAGATCAACCGGGTGTTCCTCCATCGCTACGACGAGGTCGTCGACCGTCCGATTGATGACGATATCGGCGCCCAGGCTGCGAACGAAAGCCGCTTTTTCCTCCGTGCTGACCGTCGTCAGCACCTTGCCGCCCAGGGCCTTCACCAGCTGGATCGCCGCCATGCCGAGACCACTCGCTCCGGCCTGGATCAGAACCGTCTCCCCCGCCTTCAGGCCCCCCTCGAGGCACAGGTTCAAATACGCCGTGGCGAACGCTTCGGGGATGGCGGCGGCTGCAACCATGGACAGACCTTCCGGCACGGGCAGGACCAACTCCACCGGTACCGCAACGCGTTCGGCATACCCGCCGCCGCCGAGCAGTGCGCAGACTTTGTCACCGGCTTTCCAGCGGCTGTCCGCCGGGGCCTCGGCGACGACGCCCGCCACTTCCAGCCCCATCCACTCCGGCCAGCCTGGCGGCGGCGGGTAGTTCCCCGCACGCTGCAGCAGGTCTGCACGATTCAGCGCGGCGGCATGAACGTCGAGCAGAAGCTCGCCGGCTTGCGGAACCGGATCGGGCACTTCGGTCCAAACGAGCGTCTGTTTTTCAGCGACCAAGACTGCGTGCATGGTGATTCTTCGGTCATCCCCGTCAGGTCGCGATAGGCCGGGTCCTTTTCTCGTCGCTTGCGCAGTTCCGGGTCCGACTCGGCGATGCCGACGACTTCGTGGTAATCGCTCAGCTTTCTCAAACGCCGCCAAGCATCAATCGCAGCCGCCGAAGAATCCGTCGTCGATCCAGATCGGTTTGTACCCGTGTTCCGTCACGTGACGCAACGCGGTATCCCAACGTTCGAAAATATCCGATTTGTAATTGCGATAGAACGGCCACCAGTACTGTT
>JAAYYU010000176.1 GCA_012515235.1 Candidatus Anammoximicrobium sp. | reverse complement strand
TTTGCCTGCAACTGATCGACCGGCCGCTGCCGCGGCCCGAGCGACTGGTCGAGTTCCTGCTGTCTCAGCGTTGCGAGACCGGCGGCTTTCGCGACGTGCGGGCGGCCAAGCGGGCCGGCACGAATCCTTCCGCTGCCGGGGTTGGCGCCCTGCAACTGTTGGACGCGCTGGATCACGAAACGGCCGACCGCACGGTAGACTTCCTGGGCGAGATGCAAACCGAAGAGGGCGGGCTGCGCGCCAACACACGGATTCCGGTCGCGGATCTGCTGAGCACCTTTACGGGCGTCGTGACGTTGACCGACCTGCGCGGGTTGGACGCGATCGAACCCTCGGCAGCATTGCGGTTTGCCCGCATTCTGGAACGGCCCGACGGCGGCTTCTGCGGAGCCATCTGGGATGCCGATGTTGACGTCGAATACACGTTCTACGGGCTGGGTTGCCTGGGGCTGTTGAGCCCTCCGGCGGCCGGGCCGTGACGGCAGGAGGAGCCGCGCCCCATGACCGGATTGGTCGTCGATCACGTCACGAAACAATTCCCGACCCGCGGCGAGCCGCTGGCCGTCTTGCGGGACGTGTCCTTTGCTTGCCAGGCCGGTGACAGCGTCGCGATTCTCGGACCCAGCGGCAGCGGCAAGAGCACGCTGCTGCACATCCTGGGAACGTTGGACCGGCCCACGTCGGGCGCGGTGACGCTGGATGGCCAGGATCCGTTCCAGTTGGACGAGTCCGGTGCGGCCGGCTTCCGCAACCGGCACATCGGATTCGTGTTTCAAGATCATCATTTGCTCCCGCAGTTGTCCGTGCTGGAAAACGTGCTGATCCCCACGCTGGCCGAAGGCCGGCCGGACGACCAGACGAGGCTTCGAGCCAGAGACCTGATCGAGCGCGTCGGGTTGAGCGACCGGCTCGACCATCGCCCGGCCGAACTGTCCGGAGGAGAACGCCAGCGAGTGGGGGTGGCCCGCGCCTTGATCCGCCGACCCAAGCTCATTCTGGCGGATGAGCCTACGGGCAACCTGGACCGCACCAACGCCTTGACAATCGGCCGTTTGCTGGTGGACCTCCAGCGTCAAGAGCAGGCGATGCTGGTAATCGTGACCCACAGCGGCGAACTGGCGCAACTGCTGCAACACCGTTTCGAACTGGACGATGGCCTGCTGCGGACGGCCTGAGGACGCTGCGCGTCCGCACGCAAATCGTCCCGCTGCGGCAGACGGTCGGAGAACGGGCAAGGCCGGAAATCCCGGCGTGGCGGAGGCAAGCGAATCGGCAGATACGCTCGCGGGCAAGACGCGGCCCTATTCGGATGAAGGCCCGGTCCCACTCGGATGGACGAATTCTGGATGCCTGAATTCCGTCCAGGTCGGATCTGCAGTTTTGAATGCGCGAATTCTGTCCCGATTTATCCATGATGCTTGGCCCGCGAGTTGCATCGGTGAACTTGGACGCGCAGAGCCTGTCAAATCAACGGCTCAGCAGTTTGTCAGAATAGTTCGCCACACGGGAGAGAATTCGGCGTTTCGCCGCGAATTCCTTGGCAGTCAAGCAGTTAGGCCAGGCTGCCAAGCCGGTAAGGACGGAGAAAACCTGATGCGCAAAGACCAGATCCATGCCAATGAAGACCGGCAACGGGCGTATCCCGTGCTGCCGATCCGAAATAGCGTTTTGTTTCCCAAGCTGATTCTCCCCTTGACCGTGGGGCGGCCCGCCTCGCTGACCGCGATCGACACGGCGTTGGCGGCCGAGGACAAGACGATCGTCGTGGTGGCTCAACGCGACCCGGCCACCGACGACATCAGCCCGGACGATTTGTACGAAGTAGGCACGCTGGCGACGATCAAGAAGATCGACCGCCAAGACGACACGATGCATCTGCTTGTCTTCGGCACGGATCGGGTGGTGCTGGGCGAGGCCGAGAGCTGCGAGCCGTATCTGCGGCTGAAGGTCCGGCGGCTGCCCAAGCCGAAGGACGAGACCACGGAAGTGGACGCCTTGCACCGGGAAGTGCTGGAGGTGGCCGGCAAGATCTCCGAATTGTTGGCTTCGCACACGCCTGTTGCCTTGATCGACGTGGTCATGCAGACCAAGGACATGATGCAGCAGCTGTATCTGCTGGCCTCGTTGTTGAGCATGGACGTGTCCAAGGCTCAAACCTTGCTGGCCGCATCGACGCGGCAACAGGCCTTGGAGAGGATGCACGAGTTCCTGAGCTACGAATTGCAGGTGCTCCAGCTGCGGCACAAGATTGCGTCGCAAGCCAGCACCGAGATCGGCCGCGAGCAGCGGGAGTATCTGCTGCGGCAACAGATGAAGGCCATTCAGGAAGAGTTGGGCGGCAAGAGTCCTGAAGAAGCGGAGACGGAAGAGTTGCGGCGGCGGATGGAGGAGGCGGAATTGCCGGACAAGGTGCGGCAGGAGGCCGAGAAGGAACTTCGCCGACTGGAACGCATGTCGCCCAACGCGGCCGACTACCAGGTGACCCGCACCTATTTGGATCTGGTGCTGGAACTGCCCTGGCACAAGACGACGGAGGACAATTTGGATCTGCCGCGCGCCCGGATGATCCTGGACGAAGACCATTTCAACTTGAAGGAAGTCAAGCAGCGGATCGTCGAACACCTGGCGGTGATGAAGTTGAACCCGGAGGCCAAGGCGCCGATCTTGTGCTTTGTGGGGCCGCCGGGCGTGGGCAAGACGTCGCTGGGCCAGTCCATCGCCCGAGCCTTGGGCCGCGAGTTCGAGCGGCTGGCGCTGGGCGGGTTGCACGACGAGGCCGAGTTGCGCGGCCACCGCCGCACGTACATCGGGGCCATGCCGGGCCGCATCCTGCAGGCGATCCGCCGCGCGGGCGTGAAGAATCCGTTGCTGATGCTGGACGAGATCGACAAGCTGGGGCGCGACTACCGCGGCGACCCGGCGGCGGCCCTGATGGAAATCCTGGACCCGGCGCAGAACCACGCCTTTCACGACAACTATCTGGACCTGCCGTTCGATCTGTCGAAGGTCTTCTTCATTACCACGGCCAACACGCTGGACAGCATTCCGCGGCCGCTGTTGGACCGCATGGAAGTGCTGCGCCTGCCGGGCTACAGTGCCGAGGAAAAACGCGAGATCGCCGAGCGGTATTTGATCCCGCGACAGGTGAAAGAAGCGGGGCTAGCGTCCGGCCAGATCAGCCTTCCCCGCGAAACGCTGCACTATGTGATCGGGCACTATACGCGGGAGGCGGGGGTCCGCGAGTTGGAGCGGACGTTGGGCCGGATTGCCCGCAAGGTCGCCACCTCGGTCGTGGAAGGCCGCACCGAACCAACGGCGGTCGCCGTGGCGGATCTCGGCGAGATGCTGGGCCCGGAGCGGTTCCTGCCGGAGAAGGCCCGCCAGCGACTGGCGCCGGGCGTGGCCGCGGGCCTGGCTTGGACCGAGGCGGGCGGCGACGTGCTGTACGTCGAGGCGATCCTGCTGCCCAACGGCAAGGACTTGAGGCTCACCGGACAACTGGGCGAAGTCATGCGAGAATCGGCCGAGGCTGCCCAGAGCTACATCCTGTCCCGCGGCCGCGAACTGGGCATCGACAAGAAGCGGCTGGAAAAGGTCAGCATTCACATCCACGTGCCGGCCGGCGCAACTCCCAAGGACGGCCCGTCGGCCGGGATCACGATGGCGGTGGCCCTGGCGTCGCTGCTGACCGACTGCCCGGCCCGCAGCGATACGGCCATGACCGGCGAAATCACGCTCAGCGGCCTGGTCTTTCCCGTGGGGGGAATCAAGGAAAAAATGCTGGCCGCGCACCGGGCCGGCGTACGGCGGGTGATTCTGCCCAAGGCGAACGAGAAAGACCTGCGCGAACTGCCGGACCACGTGCGTCAGGACATGGAGTTCATTTTTGCAGAGAACATCGACGACGTGCTGTCCGCGGCGATTCCCAAACTGGCAGAACACCCTTCCCTGATGCTCGTGTGACGCCGTGATTCTCGTCACGGGTCTGAACACCTACCTGACGCTGCGTCTGGCGGAGCCTCTACATCGCGGCCTGGGCCAGGCGGGCATCCACGTCATCAGCCGCGTCTTGGGACTGGTCCTGCTGGCCCTTGCCGTCCCGTTCGTCTTGAACGGCTTGGCGGCAGCCGGGATTGTGGGCGGTGCCCTTGCTTCCTACGATGACGCTGCGGGTGTGGCTCGAAGGTCGCTGCGTCGGCGGGGGGCTGCAGGCGTTGGCAAACGGGGTCTTCGTCACTCGTCCCGCCGGCGACGCACTCGACATCCGAGGCGTGCGAGGGAGACACCGAGGGAGTCTCTGAGGGGGGGCCGCCCGAGAGCGAGGGGAGCGGACTTGAAGACGGGCATCAGCAATTCCAGCTGCCGGCACAGTTCCAGCGAAATGCGGGCCGTGGTCGCCGGCATCTGTCGGCGGTTGGGCAAAGTCTACGGCCCCGTCGAACCGCCGGAGCAGTGGCCGGTGCTGGACGAGTTGATTGCCACCGTGCTGTCGCAAAACACGTCGGACGCGAACAGCAGCGCCGGGTACGAGGAATTGCGCCGCCGCTTCCGCGATTGGGATGAAGTTCGGCGCGCGTCGCCCGAACGGATCGCCGGGGCGATTCGGCAGGCCGGTCTGGCGAACCGGAAGGCCCCGCGCATCAAGGCGATCTTGCAGCGGGTTTTCGAGGACCGGGGCGAGCTGTCGCTGGAGTTCCTGCGCGGCCTGCCGGCGCGTCGGGCGGAAGAGTACCTGGCCCGTTTTCCCGGCGTGGGGCCGAAGACCGTGGCCTGCGTGCTGCTGTTCGCCTGCCGCAAACCGGTATTGCCGGTCGACACGCACGTGCATCGGCTGGCTCAGCGGATCGGCCTGATCGGCAAGCGGACCAGCGCGGAACGGGCGCACGAGGAATTGGCTCGTCTGGTGCCGCCGAAACGGGTGCTGGAGTTCCACCTCCAACTGATCCGTCACGGGCGGACGGTCTGTGGGGCGCGGAAGCCGCAGTGTCCGGATTGCCCGCTGCTGGACCTGTGCCGCGAGGGGCGAAGGCGGCTGGTTGCGGGGGAATTGGCGGATTCGCCATCTTGACTTTCCGGCCGCTTGCGCCTCTGGTGGTAGTATGCAGACGAGAGGATATGGCGTAACCTGAAGGAGACACGAGGGAGGGTTCAATTTGGGATCTCGTCCCCAGGCGAGCGTTTACCGCCTGTCGGACGCCCAGAGCGACGGTCCAGGATCTCAGACTTACGAAGTGCGGGGGTTTTACCATGAGCGAATTAGATTCCGTCTCCCGGCGCCAGTTTGTGGCTGGCGCGTCCACGCTGTTGTTGGCGGGCACGGCGCAGGGCGCGGCCGAGAAGACTGCCGCCAAACCAAGTTCCGATTTGGCCATTGACGGCGGTGAGAAGGCCGTCAAGACTGCCGCCGGTTCCGGCCGCCGCTGGGGCGACGTGGAGCGTCAGCACCTGGAGGCGATGCTCGAACAGAATTCGCTGTTCTACTGGCAGGGGCCGCAGACCAAGTTGTTCATCGAGCGGTTCAAGGAGTTCTGTCCGGTGAAGTACGCCCAGTCGTGTTCTTCCGGCACGGCCGCGATTCACATCGCCGTGGCGGCGGCCGGGATCGGTTTGGGCGACGAGGTGATCACGTCGCCGATCACGGATATTGGCACCGTGATCGGAATCCTCTACCAGCAGGCCGTGCCGGTTTTCGCCGATCTGGGCGCGGGCACTTATAACCTGGACGTGGCGGATGTGGAGCGGCGGATTACGCCGAAGACCAAGGCCATCATCGCGGTGCATTTGACGGGCAATCCGTGCGATCTGGACGCGTTGAAGGCCCTGGCGGATCGTCACAATTTGATTTTGATCGAAGACTGCGCCCAGGCCTGGGGGGCGAAGTCGCGCGGGCGGCCGATCGGCACGGTGGGGCATATCGGGTGTTTCTCGCTGCAGAATTCCAAGCACGTGACTTGCGGCGACGGCGGCATTGTCGGCAGCAGCGACGAGCGGTTCGGGCCGCTGTTGCAGAAGTTCGGCGACAAGGGCGGCAACCGGGTCAAGTGGGGCGGGTTCGATGCGTTCGCCACGAACTACCGCATGAGCGAGCCGCAGGCCGCCGTGGCAGCCGCCCAACTGACGCGGCTGGAAGCGATCGCCGCGAAGCGCGCCAAGCTCGGCAATCTGCTGACCGAAAAAATCGCCGATCTGCCCAGCATCATCCCGCACCAGGTACACCCCGAGGACCGGGCCGTGTACTGGTTCTACATGTTCCGGATCCGTCCGGAAGCGCTCCGCTGCAACCGTTCGGTGTTCACCAAGGCGCTGCTGGCCGAGGGCGCAAGCGTGTCGGGCGGCTACATCAAGGTGCCGTTGTACGGCGAGCCGGTGTTCCAGAATCACGGCTTCTTCGCCGGCCGCTGGCCGGTCAAGGAGATGGGCCTGACCACGATGGACTTCTCCAAGCACCACTGCCCGGAAGTGGAAGCCATCCTGGCCAGCAGCATCCGGGCGACGATCAACGAGAACATGTCCGAGGAGTACATTCTCGGCGTCGCGGCGGCCATCCGGAAAGTGGCTCAGCATTACGCCGCCTGAGCCAGCGGTGGGATGGGATCGACCGCTCGGCGCCGACCGGTCGGTCCCATCCGTCGCCTGTTTGCGCAACGTGCGTGACGTGGCACGACAACCCGCCTTTTTCCCCCTTGAACAACCTCCCTTTTTCCATGTTTTGAAAGGAAATTCCGATGCTTGAATCGAAGAAGAATCGTCGCGAGTTTTTGGCCACGGTGGGCGCTGCCGGCGCCGCCTCGATGCTGGCGGGATCCGCCGGGGCTGCACGAAGCCACGGTGCCGAAGCCCAGGAGCAACTCGCGATCGACGGCGGGACGCCGGTGCGGAAGAGCATGCTCGGCTCGCGGCCCTATGGTCCGCAATTCTATGACGACGTGGAAAAGCAGGAACTCCTGGAGGTGCTCGACTCGCGGTATCCATTCCGCTGGTGGGGCGGCCGATCCAAGGCCCTGAAGTTTGAGAAGACGTACGCGGAGCACATCGGCGTCAAGTACGCCATCGGCGTGACGTCCGGAACGACGGCGCTGTACACCGCCATGGCGGCGCTGGAGATCGGGCCGGGCGACGAGGTCATTCTGCCCGCCTGGACCTGGTACGCCGACTACGATGCCGTGATCCTCTCCGGTGCCCTGCCCGTCTTTGCGGAGATCGACGAGTCGTTGGCCATGGATCCGACCGACATCGAAGCTCGCATCACGCCGCGCACCAAGGCGATCGTCCCCAGCCACCTGCAGGGCGGTGTCGCCGATCTGGACCCGATTCTGGAGATCGCCCGCAAGCACAAGGTGTACGTTTTGGAAGACTGCGCCCAGTGCTGCGGCGGACGTTACAAGGGCAAGTTCGTCGGCTCGATCGGCAACATGGGCATCAACAGTTTTCAACTCGGCAAGACGATCACCGCCGGCGAAGGCGGCGCCGTGACTACCAACGATCCCAAGCTCTTCGAGCGGGCGGTCCGGTTCCACGACGTCGGTTCGATCCGTGCGCCTTACACCGAGGAACTCAAGGGCGGCCTGCTGCAGGGCTTCGCTGCCTGCAATTTCCGCATGAACGAGTTCACCGGCGCCGTCCTGTACGGCCAGGTTCAGAAGCTTGACACCATTGTGACCTCCCTGCGGGCCAACAACCGGAAGGTGCGCGAGGGCATCGCCGACCTGCCGGGACTGAAGCTGCGGAAATCGGCGGACGTGGACGGCGATCTGGGGGTGACCGTGTTCTTGACCTGGGAGTCGCGGGAACGGCGGGACAAGTTCCTGCGCGCGTTGCGCGCGGAGGGCATCGCGGCCTCCGGCCCGGGTGGCTCGGTCGTGCTGCCGAGGGACGGGCGGATCGAGGGCAAGCGGACGGTTCATCCCGACTGGCCGTCCTTTAACACCCCCCAGGGCAAAGCCATCCAGTACGGCGCCGAATCCTGCCCACGGACGATCGACATCCTGGACCGCACCGGCGGAGTGATCATGGATCCCACGCACAGCGACGAGGATTGCCAGGATATCGTCCGGGCGATTCGCAAGGTCTATCTGGCCATGCACACCGCCTAGGCGTCAGCAACGCGGGAAAACAGGCATTCGCCAAAGGAACTGCCAAGCGCTAGCGCCCGGTTCGCTTGACTGCAGCCGGCGGCTAGCGCTGAGCGGGCGGTGGCTGATGGGCGCCCGCACCACGCCGGCTGGCGTTTTCCATCAATCTCGTCTTCTGTTGTGAGTGCCAGGGAGTATGGCGAGCGAAGCAAACGGAGAAGCGGAGCTGAGGCGTCTGGAAGAGGACGCCCAGCGGGCGGCGAACTGGAAACGGTGGGGGCCGTACCTGGCGGAACGGCAATGGTCCACGGTGCGCGAGGACTACTCGCCCCACGGCGATTCCTGGAACGATTTTTCCCACGGCGACGCCCGCAGCCGCGCCTATCGCTGGGGCGAGGACGGGTTGCTCGGCATCACCGATCGCGAGTGCCGGTTGTGCTTCGCCCCGGCTTTGTGGAACACGCAGGATCCGTTCCTTAAAGAACGCCTGTTCGGTTTGACAGGTCCCCAGGGCAATCACGGCGAAGACGTGAAGGAATGCTACTTCTATCTCGACTCGACGCCCACGCATTCCTACCTGCGTGCGTTGTACCAGTATCCCCAGGGCCGCTTTCCGTACGAGGCGTTGGTCGAGGAGAACCAGCGTCGCAGCCGCGACGAGCCGGAATTCGAGTTGCCCGACACGGGCGTGTTTGCCGAGCAGCGGTACTTTGATGTCGTTGTCGAGTACGCCAAGGCCGCCCCCGACGACATCCTGATTTTGATCACGGCCGTCAACCGGGGTCCGGAACGGGCGGTTTTGCACCTGCTGCCCACGCTTTGGTACCGCAATACTTGGATTTGGGGCTGCGCCCACGAAGGCTGCTGGGTCAAGCCCGTCATCCGCCTGGCCCACGATGGCACGCTGCAAGCGGAGCACGTCACGTTGGGCCGCTTCCGCCTGGCGGCCGACACCGCTTCGGACGGCACCGGTTACCAATGGCTGTTTACCGATAACGCGACCAACCTCCAGCGGCTGTACGGCGTGCCCAACGAGCAGCGGCACGTGAAAGACGCCTTTCATCAATACGTCGTCCACGGGGACACTCAGGCAGTCAATCCGCGCAACTTCGGCACGAAGGCCGCCGCCCACTATCGGCTGGATATTCCGGCGGGAGCGGAGGTCCAGGTCCGGTTGCGGCTGTTCGCCGAATCCGAACCGCCCCAGGAAGTCTTCGGGGACGAATTCCGCCGCACGCTGGCCGCACGCGCGGCGGAAAGCGACGAATTCTACTCCCGCATCATCCCCGGCGAACTGGGAGCGGAGGAGCGGTTGGTCGCCCGCCAGGCCTATGCGGGCCTGCTGTGGACCAAGCAGTTCTACCACTACGTCGTGGAGGACTGGCTGCGGGGCGACCCCAATTTCCCTCCGCCGCCCGACTCGCGGCAGCGGGGACGCAACGCGGATTGGCCGCACTTGTTCAACCGCGACGTGCTGTCGATGCCCGACAAATGGGAATATCCCTGGTACGCGGCCTGGGATTTGGCTTTTCACATGATCCCCATGGCCCGGCTGGACCCCGCGTTTGCCAAGCAGCAATTGACGTTGCTGCTGCGCGAGTGGTACATGCACCCCAACGGCCAGATCCCGGCCTATGAATTTGACCTGGGCGACGTCAATCCGCCGGTGCATGCTTGGGCCTGCTGGCGGGCGTACCAGCTGACGGCGCATCGCGGCCAAGGGGATCGGCGGTTCCTGTCCAGCGTCTTTCAGAAACTGTTGATCAATTTCACCTGGTGGGTCAACCGCAAAGACGAGCGTGGCAAGCACCTGTTTTCCGGCGGCTTTTTGGGGCTGGACAACATCGGCGTGTTTGACCGCTCGCGCCCGCTGCCCAACGGCGGCCACCTGGAACAGGCCGACGGCACGGCCTGGATGGCGTTTTACTGCGCCACGATGCTGGCCATGGCCCTGGAATTGTCCCGTACCGATCCCGGGGCGGAGGATATCGCGTCGAAGTTCTTCGAGCACTTCGTACACATCGCCGACGCCATGAACACGCTCGGCGGCACGGGATTGTGGAACGACGAGGACGGCTTTTACTACGACCAGATGTACGTGGACGGCCAGCGCGTGCCGCTGCGCGTGCGCTCGATGGTGGGACTGATTCCGCTGTTTGCCGTGGAAGTCCTGACCGACGAAGTGATCGACGCCCTGCCGGGATTCCGCAAACGCCTGGAGTGGTTCCTGACGTATCGCGGCGACTTGGCAAAGCACATTTCCTACCTGGAGACGAGGGACGAAGGCGACCGCGCCACTCGCAGCCGGCACCTGCTGGCGATTCCTTCGCGCCAGCGGTTGGAACGTGTGCTGGCGTACGTGCTGGACGAGCGGGAGTTCCTCTCGCCCTACGGCATCCGTTCGCTGTCGAAGTATCACCAGGACCATCCTTACGTCTTTCGCTGCCACGGCCAGGAGTTCCGGGTGGATTATGTGCCCGGCGAGTCGAACACGTACATGTTCGGCGGAAACTCGAACTGGCGCGGGCCGGTCTGGTTCCCGGTGAACTACCTGTTGATTGAGGCCCTGGAACGCTACCATCTTTTCTACGGCGAGACGTTGCGGGTGGAATGCCCGACCGGTTCGGGCCAGTTGATGAACTTGCACGAAATTGCCCAGGAGCTGTCGCGGCGTCTGGCTCGGCTGTTTCTGCCTGACGGGCAACAACGGCGTCCGTACCAGGGGCCGCGTCCGCAGGGGGCGCCAGATGACCGCGACCGGCTGCTGTTTCACGAGTATTTTCACGGCGACACGGGCGCCGGCCTCGGCGCCAGCCATCAGACCGGCTGGACGAGCCTGGTGGCAAGCTGTCTGGAACACACCGTTCGCGCCAAGACGTCTCCGTAAATGCACTTCGCGACAAGGGAACAGGTGCTCCGATGCCCGATGTACAAACGGCCTGGATCTGCAGCGTTTGTGGTTATGTCCACCGCGGCGCTGAACCGCCGGAGGTTTGCCCCGTCTGCGACGCCTCACGGGAGAGCTTTGAACCGCTCCCGGAAAGCGCAACGTCCGCGGAGAAGCCCGAACCGGCGACGGCGGGCCGGGCTGCCCGCTTCGTCGTGATCGGCGCAGGGAGCGCCGGCATGGCGGCGGTGGAATCGCTGCGCAAGACTGCTCCGGACGCGGAAATCGTCCTGATCTCCCACGAGGCGGAACTCCCCTACTACCGCCTGAACCTGACACGCTACCTGGCCGGAGAAATCGACCGGCCGGACCTGTTCATTCATCCGGCGGCCTGGTACCAGCAGCAGCAGATCCAGTTGTTGCGGGGAACGGAGGTCGCCGCCTTGCAGTTGGCCGACCGCGCAGTCCAACTGCGCGACGGCCGGCGGTTGCCCTTCGACAAGCTCCTGCTGGCGGCCGGCGCCAGTCCCTTCATTCCGCCCCTTCCCGGAGCGGATCGCCAGGGGGTCACCTGTCTGCGGACGGTGGGCGACGCGGATGCGCTTCTGCAAGCGTGCCAAGCGGGGGCCCGCTGCGTGTGCATCGGCGGCGGCTTGCTGGGGCTGGAAACGGCCGGCGCCCTGGCCCGGCGCGGGGCTCAGGTGACCCTGCTGGAAGGCCACGGCTGGCTCCTGCCGCGGCAACTGAACGAGCGCGCAGGACAAATCCTCGGCGAACACGTCGGCCAGCTCGGAATCACGCTTTGCAGCAAGGCCAAGACGCGGGAGATCCTGGGCGCGGAACGCGTCCGAGGCGTTTTGCTCGAGGACGGCAGCACGGTTCCGGCCGACCTGGTGGTCATTGCGACCGGCGTCCGGGCGAACGGCTCCTTGGCGCAGCAGGCCGGATTGGAGGTCAAACACGGCGTGGTGGTGAATGACCAGCTGCTCACCTCGCATCCCGACGTCCTGGCTGCCGGAGACGTGGCCGAACACAAGGGCGTGGTCTACGGCCTGTGGACCGCCTCGCAGGCCCAGGGGGCGATTGCCGGGCGGAACCTGGCCGGGGCCGGCGAGGCGTTCACGGGTCTGCCGCGTTCCAGCACGCTCAAGGTGTTGGGCCTGGACGCGTTCAGCGTCGGCCAAATCGCGCCGGCAGAGTCCGGAGGGCGAGTCCTGGAGCAGGAGCTCGAAGGCCGCTACTACCGCTTTGTCTTTCAAGAGAACCGCCTGGTGGGAGCGATTCTGCTGGGGGATCTGCAGCCGATGACGGCGGCCAAGAGGGCCGTCGAAGAAAAACGCGACTGTGCGAGCGTCCTGCGCAGCGGAGCGACGGCGGAGTCGGTCGTTGAGTACCTTGCCGCGGCCGGCGCGGCTAATCTCCGCTCGCGCGCGGCGGGGCGTTCCGGCGGTTCGACGCAACCGGCCGCGAAAGCTGCGACCCCCACGCGCCGTTACCGCTGTCCGGTCTGCGGCTATGTGTACGACGAGGGCGAGGCCGGCCAGGGTTGGGACGGGTTGCCGCACGACTGGGCCTGTCCGGCGTGCGGGGCTGCCAAATCGACGTTCGAGCCGCTGGACGTTGACGCTCCGGCGCCGCGGCGGCCGGCTTTCGGACGAGTGGCCTTGGCCCATCGGATCTTCGGTTACGTGTTCCTGGCGCTCTACGTGGTGCTGATGTGGGAGATGGTTCCGCGGCTGTGGACGTACCAGATTGAACTCCCGGCGAGGACCGTCATGCACATGAGTCTGGGGCTTGCCGTGGGAGTCATGCTGCTTTTGAAAATCTCGATTGTGCGGTTCTTCAAACGGTTGGATGCGGCGCTGGTGCCGGCGCTAGGCACGACGTTGCTGATCGGCAGCGTGGTCCTGATCGGCATCGCGGTGCCGCCGGCGTTTCGGGAAGCCCTGGCGACCGGACACTTGTTTACGGAGGAGAATCGCCACCGCGTCGAGACGCTGTTGGTTCAGACGGGATTAGACCAGCCGGCCAGCGCCCGGCTGGCCTCGGTGGCCATGCTTCGGGCCGGACAGCAGGTGCTTCGCCAGCAG
Source organism: Candidatus Anammoximicrobium sp. (assembly GCA_012515235.1). Classification (GTDB taxonomy): domain Bacteria; phylum Planctomycetota; class Planctomycetia; order Pirellulales; family Pirellulaceae; genus Anammoximicrobium. Next base: position 78,690 of record JAAYYU010000176.1, on the reverse strand, counting down.
TGCATCGACTGCCATGATCTGCGGACGGTGATCGCGCGGCCGCGGACGCCGGAGGGGTGGCGTCAGACCGTCCGCCGGATGGCGGACCTCACTTCGCAGTTGGCGCCCATTTCGGAGGAACAGCAGTGGCAGGTCACGGCGTACCTGGTGGCGCTGTCCCCGCAGTTGCAGCAATCCGCCCAGCGGTTGCGCGAGCAGACGCAACGCCGTGACGACGCGAAGCAAGCCGCCGAAAGTCTGGCCGAAAAGCCGGCGGACGCGGCGCCCTACGACGCGGCCCAAGCCAAACAAGTGTTCGAAGCGAAATGTTCCGAATGCCACGGCACCGACGAAGTCGAGCAGGCGCCGCCCGATTCCGAGGCCGCCGCGCGAGACCTGGTGACGCGGATGGTCGCCGAGGGCATGACCGCCGACGAAAATGAACTGGCGCAAATCGTCCGTTACTTGACCGAAACCTATGCGAAGAAAGCGGCCTCGAACAATTCGGACTGAGCGCCGCGGGGCTTGCTTCGATGATTCCGCGGCTTCCTGCGGCTGGCCGCAACGATCCAGTTCCGATTGGCCGGAGCGGCTGAAGAAAGGGTGCGAACAGAAATGGATCCTTTGACCAGTTCCGTCTTGGGCGTCGCCTTTGTCGTCGTCGGCGTAGTGGCCACTGGCTTGATGTACCACCTACGCGGACGCGGACCCTAGTGCAGCACCGGGCAGGTGTCGAACCAGAGCCGTTCCTGGTGGGCCATCCACTGCGTCGATTCGACCGGTCCCCACTCGCCCGGCTCGTACGGCAGCAGGGGTGGCTGGGCCGCTTCGTCCCAAGCCTTCTGGATCGGGTCCACAATCCGCCACGCGGCTTCCACTTCGTCGGCCCGTGCGAACAGGCTTGCGTCCCCGTTGATCGCGTCCAGCAGCAGCCGCTGGTACGCTTCGGGCATCGGGCCGGCGAACTTCTCGCGGAAGCGGAAGCTCAGGTCGGTCATGCGGAGCTGCATGCCCGCGTCCGGGACCTTGGTGTGGAAGTGCAGTTGGATGCCTTCGGCCGGCTGGATTTGCAGGACCAGGCGGTTGGCATCGCGGTGATCGCGCGGGCCGCCGTCGAACAGCATGTACGGCGGCTCGCGGAACTGGATGACGACCTGAGTCGTCGGGCAGGACATGGCCTTGCCGCTCCGCAGGTAGAACGGCACGCCGTGCCAACGCCAGTTGTCGATGTGCAGTTTCAAGGCGGCAAACGTGGCGGTCTGGCTGCCCTCACGCACGTCGGGCTCGGCCAAGTACCCACGATACTGTCCCCGCAGCGTGTCCGTGGCGATTTCCTCCAGCCCCAGAGGCCGCACGGCCCGCAGCACCTTGACTTTCTCGTCCCGCACCGCTTCGGCCTCGAAACGGATCGGCGTCTCCATCGCGGTCAGCGTCAACAGCTGCAGCAGGTGGCCCTGCAGCATGTCACGCAGCACGCCCGCCGTGTCGTAATAGCCCGCTCGATGGCCCACGGTCAGCGATTCGGCGGCGGTGATCTCCACGTGTCCGATATAGTTGCGGTTCCAAACCGGCTCGAAAATCGTATTCCCGAACCGCAGGACCAAGACGTTCTGCACCGTTTCCTTGCCCAGGTAGTGATCGATCCGGTAGACCTGGCTCTCGGCAAAGACTTCGTGAATTTGGACGTTGAACTGCCGGGCACTGGCCAAGTCCGTGCCGAAGGGCTTTTCGACCACGACACGCCGGGGTGCGTGCGTTTCGTGCGCCAGGCCCGCCGCGCCCAGGTGCAGCACTGCGGGCGCGTAGAATTGCGGCGCGATGGACAAGTAGTACAGCCTCGCCGCTGCCTGGTCGCCTTCGAGTTCCTGCAGGAGGTGGGCCAAGGCTTGGAAATCGTCCGCGTTGTCAACGCTGCCGGGAGAGTAAAAGATGCGCGGAGCCAGCGTGGCCCACGCGGCGGCGTCGAACTGGCTGCCCAGAAATCGTGCGGTCGATTCCGCCAAGCGGTCGCGCCACGCTTCGTGAGTGAACGCGGTCCGCGCAAAGCCCACGATTTGGGTGTCCGGCGGCAAACGTTTCTTCTGGTGCAGGGAGTAGATGGCAGGAATCAGTTTCCGGCTGGTCAGATCCCCGGACGCTCCAAAAATCACGATGGTCTGTGGCATCACTCGTTCCTCCGTTTTCATCGCAGCGGCGTCAGCCTACGGGGAAAGCGCTGCCCGGTCAAGCGGAGCGGGCGGGGCTTCCCACGCTCACCGCAAACAGGTTGCGTCAGGGAGCAGGACCAAGGCCCCGGCACGGGTTGCCCGGCGGCAGGCGAGACGGTCCTGCCGTGGCCTGCCGTGACGACGACGGCCGGTGGCGCGCGCCATGCCGGGATCGGGCTGCGCGACGACGACGGTGGAGGTGAGTTCCGCAGCCGCTGCGACTTGCCGTTTCGCGGTGCCGCAGTTCGCCGGTTTTCGCGGTTCGCGCGGCCGTGCCGGACGCCGTGCCGGATGGAGTTGGTCGAGAGCGGTTGGCGGGCGTTGTGGCCGTTGCGAGCGAACCGGAGTGCTATCGCCGCTTGCAGCACAGCGCGCAACCCCCTGCCAGGCATCGTGTTAGCGACGAAACGGCCATTTTGCCGGCAACCGCGCAGACGTTGGAAAACTCGACTGCTACAATCTTCCGACTTGACTGGGTTGTTTTTGCGGCCGCCTGCCTGGGATGGATTCCAAAACTCAAGGCCGGCGCGAGCCAATGTCGAGCGTTACGAGACAGCTCGCCGGTGATTTCGCCAGCGCTGCTGAAAGAGGATGAATCCCCACGCATGTTACGAATCATACTGATTCGCCCCGGTTCCACCGCCTTCGACGAACAGGGACGCATTAAGGGCACCTTGGACATGCCTCTGAGCGACAACGGGCTGCGACAGGCGGAGCAGGCCGCGGAAGCTCTGGCACACGCGGAAATCGAAGCCGTCTATTCGGCGCCTTGTCAATCCGCACTGCAGACCGCGGAGACCATTGCCGACCGGCTGGAGTTGAAAGTCAAGTGTGTGGATACGCTCCACAATCTGGATCACGGCCTGTGGCACGGCAAGCTGATCGAGGAGGTCAAGCAGTGTCAGCCGAAGGTGTACCGGATGTGGCAGGAGCAGCCGGAGACGGTCTGTCCGCCGGAGGGCGAGACCTTGGCGGCCGCTCGGCTGCGGGTCCAAAAAGCGCTCAAACGGCTGCTGAAGAAGCACAAGCGCGGAGTCGTGGGCATCGTGGTTTCCGAACCCCTGGCCAGCATTGTACGGTGTTGCTTGCGGCCGGGCGATTTGGGAGATTTGTGGAAGTCCGAATGCGACTTCGGCGCCTGGGAGAGTATCGACATCGATTCACCGACCGAATCGGCCGTGTGGGCGGTGGAAGGATAGGCCATGACGAGCAGGAAAAAACGCGGGGTCCCCGAAGGCTTGTGGCTGCGTTGCCCCGGCTGTCAGGCGACGCTGTTCCGCAAAGCCGTGTTCCAGCGGCAAAACGTGTGCCCGGAATGCGGGTACCACTTCTACGTCTCCGCTCGCGACCGCATCGGGCACGTGTTGGATGAAGGCACGTTCGAGGAATGGGACGCAAAGGTGCAGCCGGCCGACCCGCTGGACTTTGCCGATACCAAGAGGTACGCCGATCGCTTGAAGGCGGAACAGAACCGGACGGGGCTGAGCGACGCGGCGCTGACCGGCGGCGGAATGATCCGCGCTCGCCGCGTGGCGGTGGGCGTCACGGATTCGGCGTTTATCATGGGCAGCATGGGGTCGGTGGTGGGCGAACGGCTGACGCGGCTGGTCGAACGCGCCACGGACCAGCAGTTGCCGTTGATCATCATCAGCGGCTCCGGCGGCGGGGCCCGGATGCACGAGGGCATTCTGTCGCTGATGCAGATGGCCAAGGTCTCGGCGGCGCTGGCGCGATACGACCGGGCCGGCGGCCTGTTCATTTCCGTGTTGACCAACCCGACGATGGGCGGCGTGGCGGCCAGTTTCGCTGCCTTGGGCGACGTGATTTTCGCCGAGCCCAAAGCGCTGATCGGGTTTGCCGGGCCGCGCACGATCAAAGCTACGATCCGCATCGAATTGCCCGAAGGCTTCCAGACCAGCGAGTTCCTCCTGGAGCACGGCTACGTGGACCGCATCGTGCCGCGCGATCGGCTGAAGACGGAGATCGCGCGCACGATCGACTACTGCGGGAAGTGAGCGGCATCATGGGGTTGTTGGACAAACTGCAATCGCTGTTCGCCAGCGACAAAGTTGACCTCAACATGCGCTTCGAGTTGCTGTCGGAGGGCCTGGCGGGCACGATGTCCAAGTTCCACAAGGCGCGCGACCGCAAGACCGATCGCATCGTGGGCTTGAAGATCTGCGACTCGGAAAAGACCGGCCTGTTCGAGGCCCGCTTCAAGGAGCTGAAGAAACCTTCGGAAGGCGAAATCGCCGCGTCGTTGCGGCACCCCCGCATCGTCGAGACCTACGAATACGGCGTGACGGTCAAAGAGCAAAACTACATCGTGATGGAGTACCTGCAGGGCGCGGGGCTGCATGCGCTGATCCGCCAGCGCGAGCCGCGGTTGATGGGCAAACGAGTCGCCCTGATCCGGCAGATGGCCGAGGCCGTCCATGCGGTTCACGAGGCCGGCTACATCCACCGCGACGTGTGCCCGCGGAACTTCATCGTCTCCGAGGATTTCGAGTCGCTGAAGCTGATCGACTTCGGCTTGACGTTGCCCGACCTGCCGGCCTTCCGCCAACCGGGCAACCGCACGGGGACGCCGATGTACATGGCGCCGGAAATCGTCCGCCGGCGGCCGACCGACCGTCGCGTCGACGTCTTCGCCTTTGGCGTGTCGGCCTACGAGTTGCTCACGTTCACGCTGCCCTGGCCGCACGCCGACGTCTCGGGCGTCGGGGCACTCAGCCACGACACCGATCCGCCGGTGCCCATTCTCGAACTACAGCCGCAGCTGAATCCAACGCTGGCCGAAGCGGTCACCGAGTGCCTCGCTCCCAACCGCGACCAGCGAACGCCGAACCTCGACGCCTTTCTCCGCCGGATCCGCCGCATCGAAACGGAAGAGTAGCGGCGCGGCAGGGGGGCTGCTCGCGGCAGAACGGAGGGGGTCGAGATTGGCTGCCCGGCCCGCGGCCGCCAGCGTGCTGGACGACGGACGCGGCCACGGCGGCGTGACGGCGAGGGACGCGGCAAGCGTTCGGCAGGCGACTGCGACGCCGCATGAACTTCAAACTCAGGAGTAAGTGTGATGTGCTGGAGCCGTGATCTGTGTGGGTGGTGCCCGCTGGGCATGCTGGCGTGGCTGGCCGTGTGCGGAGTGGCGCTGGGCGCCGAACGGGCGGGGCAAGACGCCGACGGCGAGCCGTTTTTGGCCAAAGCGCGCCAGGTCCACTCGGCAGCGCTGACGCTGGATACCCACGTCGACATTGCCGGGCCGCAGTATGCGACTCCGGAACTCGACCCCGGCATCGACCATCCGCAGCTGAAGTGCGATCTGGTGAAAATGGCCGCGGGGGGCGTCGACGGGGTCTTCCTGGCCGCCTACGTTCCGCAACAGGCTCGTGACGCCGCAGGGTACCGCCGCGCTCATCAGGCGGCGCTGGAAAAGATCACCGCCATTCGCCGGTTGGCGGTCGAGATGTATCCCGGCCGGTGCGCGTTGGCGGTCACGGCTGACGAATTCGAGCGGATCGCCGCGACCGGCAAGCGGGCGATCATGATCGGCATCGAGAACGGCTATGCCTTGGGCCCCGACCTGGCGAACGTCGCCCGTTTCCGCGACCTTGGCGTCCGTTACATCACGCTGTGCCACAACGGGCACAACCAGCTGTGCGATTCCTGCAATCCGGCGCCGAAACTGGGTGACCGGGAGGCCGAGCATCACGGCCTCAGCCCGTTCGGCCGGCAGGTCGTGGCGGAAATGAACCGGCTGGGTATCATGATCGACCTGTCGCACGCAGCCGAAAGCACCTTCCGCGATGTCGTGGCGGTCTCGAAAGCGCCGGTGATCGCTTCCCACTCCGGTTGCTCGGCGCTCAACCGGCATCCGCGCAACTTGACGGACGAGCAGCTGCAAATGCTGCGCGCCAACGGCGGCGTGATCCAGATTGTGGCGGTCGGCGGATTCCTCAAGGCTCCGTCAGCGGAACGGAAACAGGCGATCGCCGATGTGGCCCGACGCAGCGGCGTCAGCGAACGGAATTTTGCGGCCGCCACCAGGCAGCAGCGGGAGCAGTTTCAACAGGGGATGGAAGACCTGGACCGCCGCTATCCACCCGCCAGTCTCAAGGACTTGGTGGACCACCTCGACCACGCGGTTCAGGTGGCCGGGATCGAGCACGTGGGCGTCGGCAGCGATTTTGACGGGGGAGGCGGAGTCCCCGGTTTCCAAAACCACGCCGACGCCCCGCACGTGACGGCCGAACTGCTTCGCCGCGGTTATACGGCCGAGCAGATCGCGCAGATTTGGGGCGGTAACTTCGTGCGGGTGTGGCGCCGAGTGCAAGCGGTCGCCGAGGCGGAAAGACGATAGGACGTGGCTTTTGACGAGAGGATGTTTCATGATGCGGCAACTATTGCCCCTGTGCCTCCTTGCCCTTCCCTTTCCGGCGACGGCCGCCGACGCGCGGCAGCCGATGAACCTGCTGCTGAATCCGGACTTCCATTTTCACTGTTTTGACAACTCGCGGACCGGCCAGGCGCCGAGCTACAAGGCCGGCGCGATCCCCGGCTGGAACATGGACGCCTATGGCGATGCCGAGGTGTGGCGGGCCACGCGCCTGCCCCGGAACATCGGTCTGCCGTTTCCCGCGCCCAACGTGGTCGTGATTCATCCGGGCAAGCGGTTGGTTCAGTTCTCGCTGCTGTCCGAGCTGGGCCTCGACCACGGCGACACGGTTCACTTTCACGTTTGGGGCTGTCAGGAAGAACCCGGCGCGTTGGAGTCGCGCATCCACCTGATGCGTCTGGACAGCGCCGCGGGCGACTGGAAACCGGACTTCGACCAGCGGATGTTCCCCAAGCACTCGCGCGGCGAACTGGTGCGCGGGCCTTCGCAAGCCGTGCGTTCGGACGCGGCGAATCCGTTTCGCCTGAACGCACAGCTGACCATCGTGGGCGCGTTCACCGAGGATCCGGATCGCTCCACCGACCAGCCCAACACGATTGGCATCGAGGTGGAATTGGTCAACCGCAGCGTGGACAAGGACGTGATCGTCGCCGCTCCGTGGCTCACGCCAGCCCCGGCACCGGCGGACACGACGCGGCTGGCGGAAGCCCGGCCGCTGCCCCAGTATTACCGCGGCATCCCGCGCACGATCCACAAGCTGTGGCGGGGCGAACCGCTGCACATCATCGTGATGGGGTCGAGCATCGATCGCGGCAGCGCCAACCCGCCTCTGACGCTGTACGACGAGGATCCCGAGTCGCCGACGTACAAACAGCCGCTGTCCGGCCGCGACTTCGACGGCCAGTTGATCGGCCATCCGGAATGGAACGACTACATCGCCTGGTGGCAGCATTACTTCATGTACGGCGGCCGTCTGCGGCGGGCGTTGATGGAGAAATTCAACTATCCCATCGACAGAATCCTGCTGAACACCATGGCCTGCGACGGCTCGTCGATCAGCGAGGCGCACTCCGGCCTGGCCGCGTATGCCGCCTTGACGCTGCCGCCCGATCCGGGCGTCAACGGGCACCGCGCGGGCAAGAGCTGGCGCGAGCTGTACCCGGCGGTCTTTGCCCGCCCGGAAGGCCCGCGCCCCGACCTCGTGATTTTCGGCAGCGGAGCCAACGAGAAAGTGGACGGCGCGGCCGAGTTGGCCTTGTTCGAAGGCGCCGTCCGCTGGTTCCAGCGACATTATCCCGGCATCGAGTTTCTCTTCTGCATGTGGCAGAACAGGGAGAGCTATACGCCCAACACGGGCCACCTGATGGAATTGGCGCTGGGCTATCAGATCCCCTACATCGACCTGGCCCGCACCCTGAGTCTGACGACGCGCCATTGCAACAGCTACGCCCTGTGTCCGCGCGACGGCCACCCGCAGGCGGCCGGGCATTACCTGTGGTTCAAGCAACTGGAGCGTGCGTTCGACGCCGCCGATCCGATTCAATCGGGCCGCGCCCAATTGCATCTGCCGCCGCGTCTGCACGCCGCCACCGTCGGCTGGGAAGGGGAAATCGAAACGTATGCCAGCGACAGCCCCCGCATCCGTGGCGGCCAAGGCATCGTGCTGGACGACGCCGCGGTCAATCTCTGGGCGGCCTGCAAGGAGGGACTGGTCGGCGTGCGCATCGACGGCCAGGACAGCGTGGGCAGCCGGCGCCGGCCGAGCGGCGCCCGCGATCTGCGGAACTCGACGTTTGCCACGGGCCTGCTGAGTCTGGGCGACCGGCACGTGGTCGAAGTCGCCGGCGATGCCCGGCTGGTGGCCGTGGACTGCAAGCTGGTGCCCGGACGGCAGTGGACCGGCGTCGACAGCCCGCGCTGGCAGCTCGGCGGTCTGCAACCCGGCGAGTTTTCGTCGTCCTGGGGCGCGCCCTACGGAAAATGGCAAGTGGAAATCCCGGCCGGCCAAGCCGTGGAAGTGGAGTTGCCCGGCACTGTGCTGAGCGTGGCCTATGTGGACCGGGACGCCGGCGGCACGTTGCTGGCGGAGGTCGACGGGCAGGAATCCCTGCGGGTGGCGACCAACCAGCCGTTCCTCGCCGGCGGCGAACCGCTGTTCATGGAGAACCGCCGCGGGATTCTCAACTTGCCCTACGGCTTGCACCGCCTGCGGGCGGCGGCGGTCGACGGCCCGGTGAGCCTGCTGGGCGCGTTCAGCTACGATACGCGGGCCAACCGCGCCAACGAGCGCGTGGTGCGCGGGACCGCCTTTCCCGGCGAGGTGCTGCGATTCAGCCCGCCTTTTGCCGCGCGGCCGCTCGTGTTGACCAGCGGCGGCTTGCAAGTCGCATCCGACGCGCTCGGCCGTGCCGAGGTCCGCTTCTCCGGCACCGGCCCCGGCGGATACGAGATCGCGGGCGAGTGACCGCGAGCGCGCTTCGAGGGCTCCCTCGCGCCGGTTCAGGCCGGCAAGTCGATCATCCGCCCCGCCGAGCGAGCCGACTGGAGACAGGCGTCCAGGACCTGTTGGGTCCCCAGCGCGATCTGGCCCCAATGCGGATCCGGTCGGCCCGCCAGCACCAGGTCGGCGAAATGCCGGAACAGGTTCGCCTCCTGCGAGGTCTCGTGGCTGTTGCTGTATTCGGACACCGCAATCCGCCGCGTGTGCTGTTCCATGTTGAAGTCGCAGCCGCGCAGAGCCAACACGGGCTTGCCCAACTCGAACGCCACTTCGCTCCCCAAGTGCGGCAGGACGAAATCCGGGATGTACAGCCAGCCCCGGGTGCCGCTGATGTGCGCCCACTGTTCATTCTCCGTCCGGAAGGAACAGTACAGACTCGCAGACGCTCCGTCCTCGTAAAACAGCTCGGCAGAAAATTCGATCGGCACCGCCGCCGGACTGTCGCTGCGGTGATGCTCGGCCAGGCGATGACCGCACACGCGAACGGGCAGTTGCCCCCGCATGACCCAGAGCGTCAAGCCGATGTTGTACCAGCCCAAATCGCCGAGACAGCCGAGCGGCTCCAGGCCGCTGTGCGTGCGGATGTCATGCTGGAAGAAGTCCTCCGAGCCCGGAAACGCAAAGTGCGAGGCGATCCGCCGAACCTGTCCAACGCTGGTTCCGTCGTCGAGCAACTGGCGAATCCGCTCCAGACGCCGACTGTGCAGGAACATCACGCCGTCCATGAACTGCACCCCGTTGCGGCGACAGGCAGCCAGGATCTCCCGCACGTCGGCCGCAGTCGCCCCCGCCGGCTTTTCCGACAGCACGTGCTTGCCCGCCTCCGCGGCCCGGATGGCCCACGACTTGCGAACGACCGTCGGCAAGGGGAGGTAAACCGCATCCACGGCGTCCGACGACAACAACTCCTCGTAGCTCCCGCAGACTTGCGGCGGCACAGGGAACGGCACGTGGCTTTGGCATTCAGCGACGAAACGGCGACATTTCTCCGGATCGCGGCTGGCCACGGCCGTCAGCGTACAGTTGGAAGCGTTGCGGATGGCCTGCCAGTTCTTGCGGGCAATCTCGGCGGCGCCCAGAATGCCCCAGCGGCAAACGGATCTATGCATGTGCCCTTCCTCTATGTGCCTTTTCTCTCTGTCGGCTGGCTTCGTGTCGGCTGGCTTCGTGTTTCGTGGGAGCACGGCCAACAAGTAGGCCGTGCCACACGGGGTCAGCGACCCGCGCGCAGCTCTTCGACGCTGTCGATCACGGCATCGCCCAGGTATTTCACCTGCTCCGGGGTGAGTCCGTAGATCGGCACGTGTGTAAAGCGGTTGGTAAAGACGTCTTCGCACACCGGGCAACCGGCCTGGATCGCGTCCGTGTCGTAACCCAGTTGCCGCATGATTTGGAACTTGTACAACGGGGCGAAGTGCGGGATCTGGGTCACGCCCCGCTCGGTCAACTTGCGTTTCAAATCCTGCACGTTGGCACCGACGATGTCGGGGTCGATCTGCAACTGGAACAGGTGATGCGTGCCGCGTGTCTGGCCGTGGTCCATCGGCGTCCCCCGCACGCCCCGGAGAGCGGACAGCCGCCGGTTGAGCGTCTGGGCCGTATGCCGACGGGCGGCGATGATCCGGTCGTTGCGCCGCATCTGACTCATCAGGCCCACCGCCTGGATCTCGGTGGCCGAATGGTTGCCGGCGACGAACAGGCCGCGCATTCCCTGGATCGCCGTCACGTCGTACAGCCAGTTCGGGATCTGCTGCGACAGGTCCAAGCCCACGAACCGGGCTTTGCGAAACTGCTGGCCGTACTTGGTATTGCTGACCAGCAGTCCGCCCTCGCCCAAGGCCGTGATGTTTTTGACCTCGTGGAAGCTGTACGCGCCGAAATGACCGATGGTCCCGGCGCGCCGCCCGCGGTACTCTGCCCCGAAAGCGTGCGCCGCGTCCTCCAGCACGACCAGGTCGTGCTGCCGGGCCAACCGCATCAGCGGGGCCATGTCGGCGGGCCAGCCGCCGATGTGGACCGGCACGATCATCCGCGTCCGCGGGGTGATCTTGCGGGCCACGTCGGCCGGGTCCAGGTTGATGGTCCGCTGGTCCAGATCGGCCAGCACGACCTTGGCGCCGACGGCCAGGGGATAGACCACGGTGGCGACGAACGTGATGGCCGGCACGATTACTTCGTCGCCCGGTTCGAGGCCGGCCATCTTGTAAGCGATTTCGAAACCGGCGGTGGCGTTGGTCAGCAGCAAGGCGTGCTTGACGTTCAGGTAGCGCTGGGCGGCCTCTTCCACCTGCTGCACCTGGTCGCCCAGGGTGAGCTTGCCGGCCCTGCCCCCCACGCGGCACAGGCCCTCGAGCGCCTCCCGCACGCAGGCCAATTGCTGGCGATAGGCCGCTTTCTCGCCTGCCGTCGGCGGCACGAGGAACTCGATCGTGCGCAGAATGTCCTCGGCGCGCATCGGTTCGCCGACGGCCGGCCAGCCCACGCGGCCGGCTGCGGTTTCATACCGAAAATCCCCAACGGTGTCTGCCTGCTTCCGATTCATCGCCAGTTGCCTCCCGCCGTGATCGTGTTGCCGTGAGTCTGCCGTCCGTCGCGTTGCCGTTCTCGACAATAGCCCCACCGCGGGTCCGATGCAAGAGGCGTCCGCCGGTCGGAATCGCGGCTCGGCGCCGTCGCCGTTGCGTTTTCCCGACGCGGGCTCATCGCAGGTCGTTGCGCAGTTGGCCGAGAAAGGCTTCAAACAGCCGGTCGGCGGCGGTTCCGGACAGGGCCCGCGGATCGTACTGGAGGCTGACGGACAGCTGGCCCGCACAGGTACACGCAGCGACCGACGCACAGGTGAGCGGCCGGATGGGCGCCAAGAAATCGGCGGCGTCCAGCACCAGGTTGCCGGCGACCAGTTTTCCTTCGAGCCGCGGAAGCGGGCAGTTTTCCAGCGTTTCTCCGACGTTCGTCAGCGCCGCGGTCGATCCGCACTTGGTCTTGCGGACGGACCGGGCAAGGCCTCCCGGCAGACGTTGGCGGATTTGCAGCGAGCGCAGAAAGGTGTGGGCGAGTCCCAGGTCCTTTACCTGCTGCAACTCGCGGTGAATGCTCTGCAGCAGTCCGGCGGCGTCCGTACAGACGCTGGCTCGACGCGTGACAAACACCATGCTGGCCTGATTGGCTGCCGACATGTTCTCTTGGGCCTGCGTGCGCAGGTCGACAGGCACGGCGAGCCGCAGCCAGCCGTCGGGCCGGGGCGGCGGCGCGCCCTGCTGAAAATCACGCAGAACCAGCAGCAGATCGCAGCACAGCAGATCGTTGAGGGTGGCTTGCCGGCGTTTCGCGGCCGTCCGCAACTGGGCCGTCGTCGCCGCGTCGAAGCGGAAGTTCTTCGCGGCGGGAAAGCCCGCGGGCGCCGGCTCGTCGTCGCGGCCCGGTTCGTAGTCCAGCAAGGGCACCGGCGATTGCCGCAGAAAACGGTAGGCTCGCAGCAAGCCGGCCCAGTGGGCCGCGACCGCGCCGCGAAGGTGCCGCGCCTTCAACTCGGGCCGGCCGCGGCGATCCAGCAGGTCCGGGTCATACTCCCGTGGCAAGCCGAGCTCCCGTCCGGCTCCCGTGGCACGGGCATACTCCGCCAGCCAATCCTCGATCCAGGTGAAGGCCCCCCGCGCGTCGCAGCAGGCGTGGTGAAACTGGAAGACGAGTTGCGTCCCGTCCGATCCCGCGGCGGCGTGCAGCCGAACTCCGATCTCTGCCGAGATATCCTGACGCGTCGCCGGCGCGAACGTTTCGCTCCCGGTCCCCTCGCTCCACACCACCGCCGGTTGCGGTTGCTCCACGCGTTGCCAAACCCAGGAGCCGTCCCCCTGCTGCTGGACGACCGACGACAGCAGCGGATGCCGGACGACGCTGTGACGCAACGCGGTTTCCACGGCCTGGCGGTCGGCGCGGCCGGTGCAGACCAGCCGCACGAAGAAGCTCCAAGGGTACGCCGGGCGGTCTTCGAGAAGGAAGTATTCCTCCAGCGCGGTCAGGGGGCGCCGTTCGCTCATGACGCTGTGGTCCGCGCGTAGGCTGGAGGCCGCTTTTCGGCAACGCGCACGGTGCAGGCGGCATTCGGCGAAACGGTCGGCGCGATCTCGTGCGGCCAGTGGGCCGGCCCAGGAGCGTGGTTCTTGAGGAAGCGGCAGATCCGCCTGCGATAGCGAGCCGGATGAGTGCGCAGGGAGCGGTTGTGACTGCTCTTGGGCGCAATCCACAACCGGGCGCGATTCGGCAACCTCCGCCACAGGCGATAGGCCAACTCCACGGGAATCGTACTGTCCCGCGCTCCGTGGATCATCAGCGCGGGCAGACGCAGGCCCCGCACGTCGTTGACCAGGTTGATGCACGGATGCTTGACCTTCCGCGCGACAAGGTCGTGGACGACGGTTCCGTAAATGGAGTGCACGAACCAGGGCAGCCGCGTCAGCACCGGCGCCAGTCGCACGAATTGGGGCATGAAGCGGCGGATGTTCGCGGTCGTCACCCAGCGAGAGACGAACGCGCCGTCGGTGATCAGCGCCCAGACGCCCTCGGCGCAACTCGCCGTGCTCATCGCGGCCGAGCCGCCCCGGCTGATCCCCACCAAGGCGACGCCTTCCGGGTCGGCGTCCTCCAGCGAGCGGACGTAATTCAGGGCAGCCATCACGTCCAAGACTTCATACCGGGTGGCCCAAGTCCGCGGCGTGTAGCCTGCCATGCGTTCGCTTTCGCCGTGATTGCGGAAGTCGAAGGCAAACACGTCAAAGCCTTCGTCCAGCAGGCCGGCCACGTAAGGAGCGGCGACGTGACGGTCGCCGCCAAACTCGTGACAGAAGACGACGACACCAAGCCGCTCGACCGTGCGCCGACGCACGTAGGTCCCCTGCAGCTTGAGACCGTCCGGCGTGAAGAACTCGCACTCTCGGCAGTCGCCCAGGGTCTTCAACGAGAACTGGCCGGAGCCGCCGGTTCCGAGCGTGCCGATGGTATCACAAATACCGGTCGCGGACGGCAAATGAAACAGCCAAACGCCCAGAAGCACCAGGCAGGGCAGCGTCAGCAGGGAAACGACCGCGTAAAGGGAAAGAACCATTGTTGCGCTATACCAAATGGCACGAGTAAACCGGATCTGGCTGCAGCACACAAACGGTCTCTATCTTGACGGGAAGGGACCCGAAAGTCAACCCGCGCCCCGCACGAATTCGGGGCTGCGCCGACGCGCCGCAGTCCCAACGCTACCGTCTGGGGTCAGGCTTACAGATTTCAATTTTCGCGGGGCAGTCGCTTTCCAAGTGGCAAGTCCTGGGGCCGCGAAAATTGAAATCTGTAAGCCTGACCCCGGAGTCCGCGGAAACCGGGAGGTTCTTTCGGTCACCGTTGCTGCGGCGGGCCTGTCGGCGGTCGAACGCCCGCCTGACGGACGATTGCCGCGCTGTAGTCTTCCGGCAAACGCAACTCCGTAAATGTCATTTCCTTGTGGACGACCGTCGGAGCCTGGAATTTCGGCACTTCCCGTCCCTGGTCGTCGAACACGTGCACCTCGTGGCTGGCCGAGTCGCCCCAACCGAACCAACCGCTGCGGTTGGTCACAATCCGCTCCTTGGCAATCAGATACCCCTCGCCCAACTCGACGGGCGTGGACGGGAACATGTAGCTCGTCAGGTGCGGATGCGTGGGCACTACCGTGAGATCGTTGTACCAGTAGTACAGACAGCCAAAATCCAACGCCCGCAGCATCACCCGGTAGGCGTCCCGTTCGCTGCGTTCGGTCAAGTGATCGCCCAGGGCGATCGGCGAGTACAGCTGCGCCCGGCTGCAGCGGCTGATGCTGCCCGTCTCGACAAACCGCGGGAAGTGCAGCTGCAGCATGGTGCGAGTGTGCGGCTGGCCGTTGGCCACCAGCGGACCGCGGGCCAGAATGCTGCGAGCCAGCGCCAGGCGGAAGGGCTGCGAGATCAACTCCACCGAACTCTTCCGCCGAGCGATTCTCAGCGTCTTGGGGTCGATGTCGGCGCTCACTCCGTCCCACGGCAGGCCGGCGCGTTCGCGGTCCGCCAGGTGATAGGCGTACTGGTAACGGCTGTACTCGAACTCGTCCCAGTACACGCCGTCGCAGCCGATCCCGTCCGGCTGCGGGCCCAGGATCAGTTCCACGTTTCGCGCCACGTCGCGGCCAAACGTGTTCTCGGCCGTGGGCACGTACAGGCGATCGTACGGCTGGCCGTAATCGGCGTGCGTGCCGTCGGAGCGGAGCAGCCGGGCATCGGCATATCTCTCGCACGCTTCGTCCAGCGTGTCGATGAAGCAGTGGTAGTACTTGAGGTGCTTGGCCTGCGGCGCCAGCTGGCGCAGCCGCGCGATCTGTTGCTTGGTCGCCGTCCAGTCCATTTGCTGGAAGCACGTACCGTGCGGATAGCGGCCGTGGTGCCGCGGCCAGGAAATGCCGCTGCAGACAAACTGGGCGTGCTTGAAGCGGATGAAGTCGGCGCATTCCCGATCACTCCACTTCGTCGCGCCCAGACGCGGGTCGGCCCGCAAGAACGCGAACGAACCGTCCAGCGTAAAGTTCACCTCCCGCAACCGCCGCACCGCGTTTACGAAGGCAAAGTAGTCGCCGCTGGCCACGGGCAGAATCGCCCACTGGGCCGTGTAGGAGACGCCCGGTTTCAAAACCAGCTGGTTGTCGGCCAACCCCACCTGGTTCTCGGTGCTGAAGCTGGTCGCATGCACCAGGAAGACGTCGTCCAGCGGCAGCACGCCCAGCCCCGCCGTCTCCGCCGCGCCGAAGGCGGTGGGGTTCGCGGGTTCGGAAGCGGTGCTCACCAGCGACGCGGGGGACAAGCCGGCCAAGTAGACCTGTTTCCACGGCGACCGGCCCGACACGCGATGACGGTGCATCAGCGGCAGGTCTTCCGACGTGCGGTTGGTGAACCGGTCGCGCACCAGGATCCACGCGTCGCACGGCTGGATCTCCTGCTGGTGGTCGAAGTACTTGTTGGAGCCGCGGACCCAGGCCGGCTCCGGCGTCGAGAACTCCGCGTCCACTCGGAACGTCGCCCCTCCGATGGCGATTTCCACCGTGCCGTCTTCCAGCCGCGTCAGCTGATAGTCCACCTTGTGCTGCGCAGCCGGATGCACCACGGGCAGCGGACCGGTCGGGGCGGGACGTTTGGGACGCGGCGCTACGGGTTCGCGGATCTGCCATCGTACGTCGGCCACAACCAGCGTCTTTTTCAGTTCGGCGGCCGCCGCGTTGTGGAGGATCAGTTGATTGCCGCCGTGGCGCACCAGATCCGTGATCCGCAGTTCGTAGCGGCACAGTTTGGGGCCGCTCCGCAAGGCGTAGCTGGGGTGCTGGTTGGGCGAGTCGAAGTCGGGACTGTAGGGAACGTTCAAGGTGTCGCCGGCGGCGGGCGACATCAATTCGCCGTTGACGCGCGGCTCCGCGCCCTCCCAGTTGACCAGCCGTCCGCCGTCCAGCGTCTGGCCGTTGACCGTCAGACGCATGCCGCGGGTGTAACCGGCCGGGCGCGACGAGTCCAGCCGGGCCTGGAACGTCAGGACCAGTTCCTTGCCGGGCGGGACGCTGGGGGCGGTAAAGGGGATTTCGCGTTTTTCGCCCACGGGCACCTCGACCGCCGCCAACAGGACTTGGCTGCGGACGGTGGCCGGCGGCGTCCCGTCGGAACCGGCCAGCGCCGCCGGGACAAGCCGCT
This sequence comes from Candidatus Anammoximicrobium sp., assembly GCA_012515235.1. Taxonomy (GTDB): domain Bacteria; phylum Planctomycetota; class Planctomycetia; order Pirellulales; family Pirellulaceae; genus Anammoximicrobium. The sequence goes on along the minus strand of JAAYYU010000176.1, from coordinate 61,884 downwards.
CGCATTTCCGCTGCCAAGGCTCGGGTCGCAAGGCAAGCATTTTTTCTTGAGCCGGCGTCTGACTGTCCGTGTCGGAAACGGCCACTTCCAGACCCAGGGAAAACCCTTGGGCCGGGCGCAGACCGGGCTTGGCGGCCAGTTGTCCGATCAGCGGCCACGGGATTGCCGCCTCCATCGCGTATCCTGCGTCCGTCGGCTGCGCAGCCACGAGCACACCGGCGGCGGGTTGTTCCGGCCGGAAGACAACCGCTTGGGGCGGAATGTCGGCCAGGGGATCGCCGGTCTGCTGAAAATTGCCCGGACTGAAACCGAACTGGACCTGGCCCGCTCCCAGGAAGTCTCGCCCCGGCGGCGCGTCGGGCGTCAGGTCGAGATACAGCTCCAGGTGATCGCCGCGAAACAGGTCGCGGTCGCGAAGCGCCTGGCGGTGCTGATCGTCGGTCACGTCGGCGGCCAGATAGAGATACTCCTGGCGCCAGGCCAGCCAGACTCGGGCCGAGAGGTCGGCGGCCGAAACCCACTTCGGCTGGCCGTACACGCAGTGCGCTTGCGTCGCCGCAACGGTCACGTTGGGCACGCTGTCCCAGTCGTCCAATCGGCCATCGATCGCCGGGGGCGGATCGGGCTTGAAAGGAATGCCGCGGACGGCGGCGTCCTCGGCCGCTGTGCCAACCGTCGCCAGCGCGAACATCGCCGCGAGGGCGAGAGCGAAAGGATGATTCATGGGGCACCTTGATGCCCTTGGCCCCGGACCGGTGCGTCGGCCCACCCGGCGGCTTAAAAACCGCTGATGGGCACTTCGCCCGCTTTGGCTTTCGGGGTACAGAGGGCTTGCCAGAGGCTCAAGTCGATGGAGTCGGTGACGAACCGGACGCTGCCGTCGGCCAGCAACAGCTGGGCTCCGCCGGGATGGTGGCTGCGAGCCGTCATGATGATCCGCCGCGCGTTCCAGGCCGCAAAGGCGCCGATGCAGGGTGCCTCGAGTTCGTTGATACACCAGGCCGTCCGCACTTCGTCCGGAACCATGCTGTTGGGCGTGAAGTTGTGATGGTAGATCGGACCTTCGACGTAGTGCAGCATGCCGCGTCCGTCACGGGTGTTGGTCACGGCGCGAATCTCGGACACGGCGGCGGTCTGGCTGGTGCCGTCCCGGAGGTCGGCCATGGTCAACTGGCTGTCCATAAAGAACATGCCGCCTTCGCGGGTCATCGCCGCGCTGCCTCGCCATTCCGTCATCGGGCCGATGCCGTTGTTGGCGACGTAGTTGCCTCGCGAGTACAGGGACGGCGTGTACGTGTCGTTCGGCTTCGGCCGGACATCGGAGGGGCAATGGAACAGCGTGATGGTCTCGCCGCGAACCGTTCCCTGGACGCTTCCTCCAAAACTGTAGTTTTCCCAATCGATTTGATCGTCCAGCGCTTTTTGCTCGACGTACCGGAGGATGTGCGTGATCCAAGTCGAATCGTGACCTTTCGGGCGACTGCCCGCGGCCATGGACTGCGTGACTCCCGCGGGCGGAAAGAACTTCTTTTCGTCGTGGTGCAGGTGGAGTCCAATGCCGATCTGTTTGAGGTTGTTCATGCATTGCGACCGCCGCGCCGCTTCGCGTGCCGCTTGGATCGCCGGCAACAACAGGGCGACCAGAATGCCGATGATGGCGATGACCACCAGCAGTTCCACCAACGTGAAAGCGCGTCGCCGCGCGTTGCGGGAAAAAGAGACTACGGACTTGGCTTTCGTGACAACCATGATCTTTCCTTCGGTTCGTAAGACAGCCAGACTTGCCCTTTCACGGACGCACGCCGGATACCTTCGGTGGTGGGGATCAGGGAAGCAACTGTCCCAATCCATATCGGGCAGCCTAAGAAAACACTGGGGCCGGCGTCAACCCCTGCGCCAACGAAGTGCGGAGTCAAACCCAGTTTTTTTGTGGCCGCCGTTCCGGTCGCTCCGCCGTCCGTCCCGTGCGGAAATCGGCTTGACAAGGCCCGGCGCCGACTGGCTTTGCCACCCGCTGGCCATCCGTCGGCGATCTTGACTTCTCTGGGACGGGCGGTTCAACTGATGGCGAACGCCGAGGATTGCTTGGCGCGAAGGTCCGTGGCGGGGAACCGCGCGCGGACAGCTGCCCGTCGATCTGCACCCCAAAGGACACCTTCCCATGAACCGGACCACAAGACATGCCCTTGCTGCCCTCGCCCTGCTGGGGGCGGCGTTGCTGACGCCACTGCCCGCAGCGGAGACGGACGCGGCAGCGGAACCTGCGACGCCCGCTGCGCTGCGTTTGACCTTGCCGCCGACGCTCTACGCCGTGCCGGGGGTCGAGATGAATCTGTATTTTGCCAATGCCGTCCTCGCGCCGGCGACGGACGAGTTGTCGTTCGCGGTCGCCTGCGAGATCGGGGAAACGGACGCGGACCGCTGGAAGCTGAACGCGACGGCGCAACAAGTCGGCGCGTACCCGCTGACGCTGAAGGTGAGCGACCGTTCCCAGCAACTGCTCGCGCAGGGTACGACCCAGGTGCGCGTCGTGCCCGCCGAGGCCGGACGCGGCCGGGAAATCAGGCTGCTGATCGTGGGCGACAGTCTCACGCACGCCTCGCATTACCCGAACGAGATTGCCCGCCTGCTCTCGCTGCCGGGCAATCCCCCGTGGCAGATGCTGGGAACGCACAAGCCGGCCTCCGCCGCCGCCAACGTGGCGCATGAGGGTTACGGCGGCTGGACCTGGCGGGCGTTCAACGCGCGCTTCAACCCGAACGGGCCGCCCCAATCCACGCCGCCCAGCAGTCCGTTCGTGTTCGCCGTCGGCGATCCGCCGGCTCCCACGCTCGACGTCGCGCGCTACCTGGCCGAACGCTGCGGGGGCCGGACGCCGGATTACGTGACCTTTATGCTGGGCATCAACGATTGCTTTGGACTGAAAGCCGATGACCCGGTTGCGTTGGACGCCGGGATTGCCAAGGTGTTCCAGGAAGCCGACAAGCTGCTGGCCGCGTTCCGGGAAGCCGCCCCGCGCGCGGAACTCGGCGTGTGCCTGACCACGCCTGCGAACATCCGCGACGAGGCCTTCGTCGCGAACTACAAGACCGCCTATCCGCGCTGGAATTGGCGCCAGGTGCAGCATCGGCTGGTCGAGCGGCAGTTGGAACATTTCGGCCAGCGTGAAGCCGAGAACATCTTCCTCGTGCCGACGCAACTGAACCTGGACATCGTCGGCGGCTATCCGGACAACAACGCCGTCCACCCGAACGTCAACGGGTACCGGCAAGTCGGCGCAAGCATCTACGCCTGGCTCAAGTCACGGCTCGCCGCACGCGACGCCCAGTAAGCAAATCACCCCGATCCGTTTAAGCTCCAGCCCTCGGCGCTGTCCGAGTAGAAATGCGAACCAGCCATGAAACGATGCAGCTTTGTTTTGACAGGCGTGTGCCTCCTGTGCAGCCAGGTCCTGGCCGCCGATGCGACGGTCAACCCCGGAGCGTCGATCCGCGCGGCGGCTCCTGCTGTTGCCAAGCCCGCTGCGCCGGCCCAGAAAACGCCCACGCGGGCCAACGTGGCCTACGGCACGCACGAGCGGCAAGTGCTCGATTTCTGGAAAGCCGAATCGTCGCGGCCGACGCCGGTCCTGTTCCAGATCCACGGCGGCGGCTGGGTGGCCGGCGACAAGGCGCGGGTCGCCAACCTGGACAAGTACCTCGCGGCCGGCGTCTCGGTCGTCTCGATCAACTACCGCTACTCCACGCAGGCCATGCTGGCGGGCGTCAAGCCGCCGGTCCAGTGGCCGTTGAGCGACGCCGCGCGGGCGCTGCAGTTCGTGCGCAGCAAGGCGGCCGAGTGGAACATCGACAAGCAGCGGATCGGGGCTACGGGCGGTTCGGCGGGCGCGTGTTCCAGTCTGTGGCTGGCGCTGCGCGACGATCTGGCCGACCCGCAGAGCAGCGATCCGGTGGCCCGCGAATCGACCCGCCTGTGGTGCGCCGCCGTGATCGGGGCGCAAACCTCGCTCGATCCGAAGCAGCTCAAGGAATGGACGCCCAACAGCCGCTACGGCGGGCACGCCTTCGGCTTTATGCCCGATCCACGCGACAACAAGACTCGCGACACCCAGTTTGCACAGTTCCTCGCCGCCCGCGAATCGGTGCTGCCGTGGATCAAGCAGTATTCGCCCATCGAGCACGTCAGCGCCGATGATCCGCCGATCTATCTGATCTATTCGAGTCCGCCCGCGCTGGGCCGGGAACAGAAGGACCCGACGCACACGGCGAACTACGGCGTGAAACTACAGGAGCGGCTGCGCGAAGTCGGCGTTGAATGCGAACTGGTCTACCCCGGCGCTCCCGACGTGAAGCACCCCAAGGTCGAAGACTATCTGATCGACAAACTGACCGCGGCAAAGCGGTAGTGCCCGATGCACTGTGAGTTGAAGGCTCGTCGGGCGGAGTGAATCCCGCCCTGCCCGTCGAGCGCTGCCTGACCAGACGCCCACGGGAGACTTCTCGGTTCCGACCAGCGGTGGGCGATCGCCCGCCGGTTGCCTGGGCGCGGCTACTTGCCGTACTGGTCCCGATCCGCCCCCGGTCGCCTTGCCCGGTGCTCTACATCGTGCAGCATCCCCAGGGCCCGCTGCAGTCCGGCCTGGCCAAACTTGTCCTTGATCTGGTCCGCGACTTCATCCAGGCGGGCCTGCCGCTCGTTTTCAAATTCGGGAAACAGACTCCGTTGAACCAGCGCGGGATGCTCAAAGCCGCTGAGCCCCACGCCCAGCAAGCGGATGCGCAACTGCCGCGCGGGCAAACGCTGGGCGAACATCCGGGCCGCCGTCTGCCAGATCTCCTGCGTAACGTCCGTCGGCTGGGGCAGCGTCTGGGCGCGCGTTACGGTGTGGAAGTCGCCGAACCGGACCTTCAAATGCACGGTGCGTCCCCGCAAACCGTGCCGCCGTAAGCGACACCCGACTTGCTCGCTCAGTTCCAGCAGCCACGCCTGCATGACTTCGGGATCCTCCAGGTCTCTGGCAAAGGTCGTTTCGTGCGAGATGGATTTCGCCTCCTGTTCCGGCACCACGGGCCTGTTGTCGAGGCCCCGTGACAGCTCCCCCAAGTGATCGCCGCTGCTGCCGAAGTAATGCCGCAGCAGTTCCACCGGCATCTGCCTCAGTTGACCGATCCGGCGGATCCCCAGCTTGTCCAACTCGCCGCCCGTGACTTTGCCGACCCCCCACAGCCGCCCCACCGGGAGCGGATCCAGAAACTCCTGGACCCGCGTTGGCTCGACGACGACGAACCCGTCGGGCTTTTCCAAGTCGCTGGCGATCTTGGCCAGGAACTTGTTGGGGGCGACGCCAACCGAGGCGACCAGGCGGAGCCGTTGGCGAATCTGCTGCTTGATCCTTCGGCCGATGGTCACCGCCGGTCCGAACAGCGGTTCGCTGCCGGTCACGTCCAGGAAGGCTTCGTCCAACGACAGCGGCTCGACCAGCGGGGTGTATTCCTCGAAGATGGCCCGGATCTGGTCCGAAACCTCGGCGTAATACTCCATGCGCGGCCGCAGAAAGACGCCGTGGGGGCACAGCCGATGCGCGGTCACCGCGGGCATGGCGCTGTGGACGCCGAATTTGCGGGCAAGGTAGTTGGCCGCCGCCACGACGCCGCGGCCTTCCGGCGTGCCGCCGACAATGACCGGCTGGCCGGCCAGTCCGGGCCGGTCCCGCTCCTCGACGGAGGCGTAGAAAGCGTCCATATCCACGTGCAGGATCATACGCCACTCCGGACATCCGCCCGTGCCCGCGATCCGGATCATTTGCCTCAGCGAGCCGGGGCGGCCGGCAACCGCACGACGATCGCCAGCGGCCCGTCTTTCGTCAGCCGGACTTCGCGTTCCACTTTCCCGCCCGGCGTCTGGATCACAAGCCGGTACTTGCCGAAAAAGCCGCGACAGGCGAAACGCCCTTCGCCATCCGTGGTTCCCGCCGCGCGCGTCTTCCACTCTTTGTGAATCAGCCGCCGGAGCTGGTCATACACCGGTTTGGGCGACAGGTCAGCCCGCAGCATTCCGCCGCCCGGCAGCCACGAGCCCCGGTCGCACAGGTCCCACCAGGTAATGGCCTGGACCGCGGGATGCGCAAAGCAGACCCGATAGAACTTCGCGGCGTAATCGGCTTGCGCCGCCTCGTCCCAGACGCCGCCGCAGAACGAGTCCGTGATCTTCAGTCCGGACGAAGCCGGCGTGAATTCGGTGAGGTGCAAGCCTTTTCCGAACGTGGCGTACTGGTCGAGGATCTTCTGAACCCGATCCAGCGGGAAACGCATCGTCCGCGGCTCATGAGCCTGGATCCCAATCCCGTCGAAGGGCACGCCCTTGTTCTTGGCCGCCGTCAGCAACTGGAAGAATCCGGGACATCCGTCGGCCAGCACGTGGTAATCGTTGACGATCAGGCAATCTTCGGGATTGGTGTCGCGCGCCCAGCGATACGGCTCGGCGATCTGCGGTTCGGCCAGGTGCGACGGTTCGTTGACCACCTCCCAAAACGTGATTTGGCCACGGTACCGCTGCATGATTTCGGTGACTCGCCGGCGCTGCGCCTCCGGCGACGGCTGCCCCGAAGACCACGTCGGCACGCCTGCCTGCTCGCCCCACAGCAGCGGATGCCCCTTCATGCGAATCCCGTGGTCCCGGCACCAGGCAACCACTTTGTCGGTGTACTCGTAGTTCGGTTTCCCACGCTGCGGCTCGTATCCGCGCCAGTAGAACCCGACCGTGGCGTAGTTGAACAGCTCCGCAAACCGCTGTTTGTAGACGACGTTCCAAGCGTCGTCCCGATGGCGGTCGAACATGTAGATGTTGCAGCCGAACAGGAAGTCGTGGGAAGTCTGTTCGACGGAGATCGCCACACCGGGCACCGGCCAGCCGGCCGCGTCCAGCACGCGGATCGTCGCGTCCGCTTTGCGATGCTGGTCGATGGCCTGCCGGGTGGCCGCGACAATCTCCGCTTCGCGCTGCTGTGCGGCTTGGGCCAGTTCCTGCTTGTCCACGGGCACCGGGTCTGCGACTCCCGCTGGCGGGCTGAGCACGATGCGTTCCAGATACAGGTTGCGGTCTTCCCGGCCGACCAAGGCGTCGTTCAGAAAGGCGGCGGCGATCTCGTGGACACCCGCAGCCAGGTACACGTCGAAGCGGTACTCTTGCGGCTCGGAACGCCCCACCGTGACGGTCTTGACCGCCCTGCGATCGACCAGCAGAGCCATCTCCGGCCAGATGCCCCCCGCCGGACTGCCCCAGGCCAGGACGACGACGCGGTAGGTGCCGGCATCTTTGAACCGCAACGGCTCCCCGACCCGGCCGTTGCTCCAGAGATTCCAGCCGCCGCCCGCCTGGGCGCTGCCTTCGGTGCGGACAGCCGCTGTGCGAGCCTGGATGACGAAATCCGCAAACGCGGGGGGCACGAACTCTACCGTCGCCAGAGCCAAAAGACCGAGGATTCCGCACAGACGGCTTCGTTTCATCACTCCCTCCTTCGTTGCGCCAGTGACTCGATGGCCATCAGCCTAGACTGCGGGGCGACGGCTGGCAATCGCCCGGACCGGCCCCAGGACGCTGGCGGCTCGGCAATTTGACCAGTCACAGAACCGGCGGGCTGCGAGTCGTCGTTCGCCGGATCTTCTGCAACGTGGGGCTGACTTGCGGCCAGGCAACGCTCCACCTGTGGCCACGCGACCTGCGGACGACTACGGCCGGAGCAGCGTCAGGGACGCGGACAGCAACCGAGCGCCGACTTTGTCCAGGGTCGGACGCGACAGGTCCGGGATCGTATCCTCGTCGGACAACGCGTACAAGGATGCGGAACCGAAATCGCACCGTCTCGGCCAGCGGCGTGTCCTGTCCGTATCGGTGGGAGACGGGCAGCATCGCCGGGTCGGCCTGGACCAGGCTCTCCGACAGCTTGCCCAGCAGTCCGCCGTGCTCGCCGCCGCGGGAGAGGCGGGAAGAGGCGGGGGTGCATCCGCGTGTAGCGAAAAACCGAACGATCCGCTGGGCGAGCCAGCGGGATTCATGCATTACGACGACGAGCTCGCCAGCGAAATTCAGCAGTCCCGGTATGGCCGTGCTCGTTCTTGTCAGTTCCAAACGGTTTACGACGGGTAGCCCTTGGCCACGGTTTCGGTATGGCGGGCCAAATCCAGCGACCGCCAACAGTACCAGCTTGCCACCGAGGCCCACGGGCGCCACGGGGCGGCGATGGCGTGGCTGGTGGCTTTGTCCGGAAGGCCGGCCAAGCCGTAGTGGTCGCGGATCGCCGTCCGCACGCCCAAGTCGTCGTGCGGAAACACGTCGGGGCGGCCCAGCGAGAAGATCAGAAACATCTGGGCCGTCCAGCGGCCGATTCCCTTGACCTGGGTCAGCTGCTCCACAACCTGCTCGTCGGACAACCGTCCGATCCGCCGCAAGTCCACGGCGCCGTCGTTCACCTTGGCCGACAGGTCGGCCAGGTAAGCGGCCTTTTGCGGCGACAGACCCACGGCTCGAAACTCGTCCAGGCTGAACCGCATCAGGTTGGCTGCTGTCAGGCCCTCCGCCCCGGCAAGTTCCTGCAACCGCCGGCGGATCGCACGGGCTGCGGTGGTGGAAATCTGCTGGGACACGATGGATCGCACCAGCATGGCGAACCGGTCACGCTCGAACCGCAGCGTGTACGGCCCCACCTCGTCGATCATGGCCTTCATCACCGGATCGGCGGCCCGGAGATGACGACGAGCGGATTCGATCTGGGTGGGCGTCAGTTTCATGAGTGCACAAATCTCCGTGCCGCCATCGTCGAAGGCCTTCCGTAATCACATTCCCCGCGAGGTCAGGGAGCCGCGGCGAGCGCGGACAGGACAGCCACAACGGCCCGCGTGTGACGCTGCTGAGCCTCTTGCACGTCTTCCCAGGTGGCAGTGTCCAACGTGGCTTTGACGCACCACGGCGAACGGTCTCCCTCGACATCCATCGCCGGCACGCCGAATTGGGCGTAGACCCAGGCCGGCAGACTGCCGCCGGTGGTGCCGGCGCGAGCGACTGTCGGAGTTGTTTCGATGTCCGGCGGCGAGATCGCGGCTCGGTACACGCGGTTCAACTCCGTACAGCGGGCGGCGTACGCGGAGTCCTTGGCGGCCAGCTTGGGATACAAGAACGCCGAGCCCGTGATCGACGCCAGATGGTGATACGAGAGCACCGCGGCGGGTTTGAGTCCTTGGAACAACCGGACCACCGCCAGCGTCTCCGGTTCGGAGGCGGGGGACGGTCCGCGGTAGGTCATGCCGTCCGGGTCGGTCGTAATCAAGCCGTAGCTGGAATCGATGGTCTCCCAGTCGGCGGCGAAATTGCGGTTTAGGTCCACGCCGTTGCTGTTGGTCCGCACGTAGGGCGGATAGCCGCGGACCATCCGCTCGCGCTCGTCCGAATTGACTCGCGGCAGAATCGCCAGGCCGGCCCGCTTGAGCAAGTCCGGATGGTCGCGCACCACCGTCTCAAACGCGGGGACGATCAGTTCGGGACCGGACTCGCCCGCGTGCAGCGAGCCGATCAAAACGAGCATCCGGTCGCGCCGGCCCGCCAACAACGCTCGCAGTCGGCGGCCGTGTACGGTCTGGCCGACCTCTCGCGACTCCACGACCCCGGAGAACTGAGCTGCCAGCGTTTCCAAACGCCGCTGCGTTTCCTCCCCAGACCACCACACGCGCGGATCGCGCACCTTCACGGCTACGGGCCCGGTGGGCAGTCCGTCGCCGTCAACGCCGACCCAATAGGCGTAGGTCTGTCCGCAACGGACCGACTCGTCGAGGAATTCGTACTTCCGGTTGTTCACCGCAGAAATCGTCCCCTCGAAAACCACGCGGGCGTCGTGCCGCGAGAGGCCGTCGAAGTACTCGCCGTAGTCGCGGCCGAAGCGGAACTCCGGCAGATCCCGACGCCAGATCCGCAGCTTGACCGAGTCGGGCGCGTGCTGCCTGGTCGCCTCGAAAAACGGAGTGCTCTTGAAACAGGTGAGCCGGACCTTGCCGTCCACCGCCGTCGCGGTCAGGAACGCCAACGGTTTCTGCTGGCCGGCGCGAGTGCCGTCCCGCGTCCCGCCGGTCGCATCCTCGGCCGATTCGGCGCGGCCCGCCCAGGCCAGGCTCGCGCCGATCAGCAGAATCACCCAAAGCAACGTGGAACGCATGGCTGGCACTCCGTGTCGTACGTCGTCGAATTCGCTCTCGGTAACGCAACGAGAGCATTCCGCATGATACGAGAAACAAGGGAGCGGTTCCGGTTCGTCCGCCAGAACGGCGGCGAGCGCCAAACGGGATTTCGGCACTCTTCCGCGCCGGTTATAAAGTCACGGTTTCGGTGCTGGGGTCAGGCTTACAGACTTCAATTCTGGCCGAGCAGAGTCGTACGACGTGGCTGGCACCAAACTCGGCCAAAATTGAATTCTGTAGGCCTGACCCCTTTTCGCGCGACCGTGCCGTCATCGACAGGGGCTTCTCGAACGGCGTCAGCCTCCCTGGGACGCCCGCAGCGGCTCGCCGGTGCGCTGCTGGGCGACGTTTTCCAGGAGTTCCAGCACCGTGGCCACCACCTTGGGCTCGGCGTCCACTTCCAGCATGCTGGTCCGGGCGCGCCACGTCGTGTAGCCGCCCAGCTTGTGCTGGTCTGGCGGCGGCAGGTACCCGAAGTAGCCGTTGGCCAGATCGATGTTGAACGTCGGCTTGAGCGGACTGCGCTTCTTCAGTTCCAGGCCCGTACAGCTGAACGCCTCCAGGGGCAAAGCCGTGATGCCCAGCTCGCCGATGCGCAGGGCTTGCAGTTTCAATTCCCGCGTCGGCGGCATCTGGCTCAGCAACACCGTCTCGCGGGCATACGACTCGACCATGTTCCGCGGCCGGCCGTTCGGCAGTCCATCCACAACCGCCTGGGCCTTGGCCACCTCTTCCTGGCTGGGCATGCGCACGCCCAGCGTCAGCGTCCGCTCCTGGATGACCAACGGCACCCAGTCGTAGTAGCGGATCGTCCGGTAAGCCTCCAAGGCGGCTTGGGCCACGTCTTCGGCGACGGTGAACCGGTCGAACTTGCGGCGGTCGGGGGAGTCGAAGTCCAGGCAGTTGGCATCCCCGCTGGTCCCGTTGGAGAGCATGGCGACGAAGGGCGGCGAGACGTTTTGAGCGCCGATTTTTTCGGCGATCTTGGCGCAGAACACGGCGAAGTAGTCTGCGGAAATGGGCTGCGATCCGACGTAGTGCGTCGAGTAATTGGACAGCAGCGCCAGGGGGTGACCGTCCCGCGATTGGACGGACAACACGGCCACTTCGGGGTCGGCCGTCCCCGTGCGGCGGATCTTGTTGGGGTTGTTGTGGCCGGGGTTCATCTGGGCCTGATCGTTCTCCCTGCCGCTGAACGGATTGGTCGCCGCCGTGCCGGGCTTCATCAGATACCGCCGGCAGAAGACGTTCTTTTCATCCTTGCCCATGGCCCAGCCGATCCGCGCCGGCCGGAGGTTCTGCTGCGCTTGGGCGATCCCCTTGGCGATCTGCGCGACCATGAACTCCGCGTAATCCAGGTCCGGATCGGTCGCATGGGCGGCCATCACCGCCGGTGCGGTGTGCGTGTGGGTGGCCGCGATCAAGATGCGGCTGGCCGGAATGCCCGTCGTCTGCGTGGCCAGTTCTTTCGCCTGGTCCGCCTGTTCGCGCGAGATCAGCAGGCTGTCGACGATGGCGATGGCAATCTGCACGCGTCCGTCGTCCAAAACCAGGCAGCGGGCGTGCAGCGGATCGTTGACCTTGGACGCAAACTGCGGCAGGATTCCACCGCTGACCGGGACCGGGAACTTGGTGGGCGTGATGTCGATGGCAAACGCACCGGCACGGAGCGACAAAGCGGCGGCCGAGGATTCCGCCGCCAGTGCCGTGGCGACGCAACTGGCCGCAACGGCCAACAGGATGTAAAGCTTGGTCATGACTTTCCTTCTCCAGGGGGAACAAGGGTGAACGGTCCGAGGCCTCGTCATCGAGTCTTCGGACGTCGGCAGCGTAACGAACGATCGCGGTTCATTCTATCAGGCTCGTCCCCGCAGGAAAGACTCACTCTTCCCGCAGCGCCGCCAGAATCGGGGCCTGCAGGGTCGCGCGAACGGAGGCAAGGCTGGACAGGCAGCCGACGAGCAGGACGACCGCCAGCAGCAGCGTGAGGTCCACAAGCGGAATCGAGGCCCCGCCCGCGAGCATGTGCGGCAGCGTGGTGACCAGGGCGGCGGCGAAACCCGTCAGCAGTCCACCGAGGAGCAAGGCGACGTTTTCCAGCATGACGAGCCCGGCCAGTCGGCGGCGGCGGAAGCCAGCCGCCCGCAACAGCGCCAGTTCGCCGCGGCGCTCGATCACGTTCCGCACTTGCACCGTCGCCAAGCCGAACGTGCCCAGCAGCAACCCCAACGCGCCCAGACTCTGGAAGGTGCTCAAGTACGTGTTCTGGATGGCGAACTGATCCTCCAGCCGCTGGCGGGTCGAGGCGGCGTCGAAGCCCTGATCGCCCAGGCGGTCTTCCAGTGCTTCGGCGACTTGCAGCGTCTTGCCGGCCGGCGACCTGATCAGGAAGAAGCGGTAACCGCTGACGCCGGCAAACAGCCGGACAAAATCGGACTCGCCAATCAGCAAACTGCCTTGCAGGACGCAGTTGCTCAACAGGCCCGCGACGCGGAAGCGGACGACGCCCGCTTCCGGATAGGTCAGCTCAAACTCCTCGCCGATGCCCCGATACAAATGCAGGCTGTACACGGCCATGTTCTTGTCCAGCATGACGGGAATGGCGGGCCGGGAAGCGTGTCGTCCGTCGGCGAGCAAGCGCCAGGGGTTGGCCTGTTCCGCAGGAGATTCCGCGGCGCTGCCGGCCCAGGCAAAGCGGGGGACCGCGGGATCGTCGAAATGCCGGACGAAGGCGTCGCTGACGCCGATGACACGGGGCCGAGAGGCCTGGTACAGGTTGCTGCAGCTGGCATCGTCTCCGGCTTGCAGACGCAGCGGCAACACGGTGCCGCCGGCCAGGACGGAGGCCCGATCGGCCAACAGGGTTTCCCGGCCCCGCGGCGTACTCCAGTCGCCAAACACGGGCTGGGCGCTTTCCGCCATCAAGTCGAAACCGCCGGTCCCGGATTCCGTGGGGGCGAGCCGAAAGGAACTCATGGCCACGATCAAGAAACTGGCCACGGCCATCAGGCCTACCGTCAGCGTGCTGCGGCCCGGATGTCGCGCGACGTTGCGCGCGGCCAGCCACCCCAAGCTCCAGCCGCCGTGCCCCGCCCCGATCCGCCCGCCGGTCTTCAAGGAACGCCGCAGCAGGATCAGCAGCGCGACCAGTACCAAGGTTCCCGAACCGACAAACGCGCCGGCCTGCGCGTCGCCGCCCAGACGCGGCGCCGCGAACGCCAACGCCATCGCGACGGCCAGCGACAGGAGCGCTGCGGCCAGGCTCCCGTTTCCCGCTGCGGCGTACACCGCGGCGTCCGCCATGCCTGCCTGGCCGGCCAACAATCTCCGCACCGAGATCTCCTTCGTGCGCCGCACGCTCCACAAAACCGTCACCACGCAGATCGCCACGCCGCTGAGATAGCCGCCCGCCAGACTCCGCGGCTCAACGAAAAGTCGCAAAAACGGCGTCGAAATCGCTCCGATCCACCAGGTCCTTAACCCGATCACCATCAGCCAGGCATAGCCGACACCGACGCCGACGCCGAGAAGGCCGCCGGCCGCGGCCACGAGCGCGCCCTCGACGCACAGCAACCGCATCGTCAGGCGCCGAGGAAATCCGAGCGCCAGCAGCGTGCCCACTTCGCGCGCCCGCCGCTCGACGCCCAAGCGGAACAGCAGGGCGACCAGCATCAGGGCTGCGATGATGATGAAGAAGCTCAGGAACAAGAACAACACATCGAACGGCGTCGCGCCCTTCGAGGCCGCCAGTCCGCGCTGCTTGACGGGCAAAAAGTCGAAACCAAAATTCGCGCGGCGCGAATGCAGTTCGGCCAACAGCCGCTGTTCCAGTTGCGCCCGAAACGCCTGCTCTTGTTCGCCGCCGGCGGCCAGGCCCGGCGGCGCCGGGACGCGCACCGAGGTGATCTCGCCAAACCGGCTGCCCCACAGCCTTCGGCCGGCCGCCAGCGAAACGAAGGCTTTCGGCGTCGTGCGGTGGTTCGCCCAGTAGTCGTCGTCTTGCGGGCGGATGCGGCGATGATCGACGGGGAACGGCGCTTCCCAGCGGCTGATCGATTCTTGGTCCGTCACGCCCTCCACCACCGGCGTCAAATCCGGGTCGTTGGCCGGCGTCGGCCGGTCCGCGTACTGGGCCGGGCGGTTTCGCCGATAGGGACGCCGTGGTTCGGTGAGCGGTACGATCGCCTTCAGGACAAACTCCGCCGTCTCTTCCTCCAACCGGTCGTGCGCCGTTTCCGGCTTGTAGAAGGTCACTCGAATCGGGTCGCCCGGCTGCGCGTTCAAGTCGGCGGCCGCCCAGCTGTTCAAGACGATTTCATCGGCTTCCAGCAAAACCGGCGTCCGGCCATCGGGGGCCCACAGCGGACCCAGTCCCGGATCGGAATCGACGGCCGTGATCAGCGAATACGGGATGACCGGCGAAGTGCGACCGGCGCCGGCCCGCTCGATCGAGTTGGCCAGATAGGTCAGCAGGGGCTGAGCGGCGGCGTGCTGCCAGGCCTGCCGTGCGGCCTGTTCTGCGGGCGCAGAGAACAGCATCCGGTCCGTCGTGAGACTGAAGTAATCGAAGACGACCTCGTCGCGAGCGTCGTCTTGTGCGGCGGCCTCGCCGGGCCGGAACGTGCAACGCACGCGCTGGATCGACAACCCGTAGTCGGCCAGTTGCGGCTGGAACGCGGCGGCCAGCGCCGCTTCGGCGTCGGCAGCGGGCGGCGAGTGCGGCGAGCGGCCGGCGACCAGCACGGCGTTCACCCGGTCTTGCTGGCCCAGCGCATCCTGCAGGGTCTGGCTGGCCACATAGGCGTTTCGCGGCGTCGCCTGAGTGGCGCTCAGGCTGAATCGCCCCAGGCTTTCAGCCGGGACGATTTCGATCACGCGCAGCCCAGCCAGCGTGCGAATCCGATCCGACCTGCGGCCCAAGGGACTGTCGGCGGGCACCTGGTTGGCCTTGGGCAAGCGGAGCAGCACTTCGTCGCCCACGCCGGCCTGCAACTCGGCCGCCAGCGGCGCGTTGAGCACAATCTCGTCGCGTCCCGGCGCCCGCAGCGGCCGGAACTGGGCGTCGCCCAGTTCCCAGAATTCCGCTCCACACCCGACCACCAACACTTGGGCCGCCCGCCCGGACCGTTCAAACCCGGACTTTTCCAACGTCCCGCGGGGAAACAGGATCGCCGGAACGGCGGCGGTGAAATGCCGGGCAAAGCCGGGATCGGCTCGCAATTCGGCGGCCAGGCCCGCGGCGAAAAAACGGTCGGTGACCAGCACGTTGTCGATCCGCCCCAGCCGATCCAACGTCAGCCGGCGCAGACTGCCGCGCACCGAATCGCCCACCAGCAGCGCGCCGGTCAACACGGCGGTGGCCGCGGCCACGCCGAGCGCCACCGCCAGGTTGATCCGCCAGTGGTAAGTGAGGCTGAGGACAATGAAACGCCAACTGGACATGGCTCCGTCTCAATTCCGGCCCGCATCCGCGCAGGGCTGCGATTCGATGGCCAGTTCGTGAATCGACCAGTACAGCCCCGGAGCGCGTCCGGTTTGGATGATCTTGACAGCCCGGCCGCGGACGGGTTGAGAAAACTCAATCCTGGTGACCGCCTGCGTGCCTTTGCCTTTCAAGACCAGTTGCCCGTCGCCCAGGCTGCTGGGCGAGACGTAGATCTCGTAGCCCCGCGGGTAATCGCCGCCGGATCCCTGGCTGTCCAGCACCAGCCCCTTGATCCAGCATTCCTCGTCCAGTTCGAGGCGGAACCACTCGCCGCCCTGCTGGATGGCGCCCGTATCCCAGCGCGTCTGAGGGTCTTTGTCGATGGCGTTGTTGGCCTTTTCGGGGTTGTGCGAGGCTGTCACGCGGGCCGGTGCGGCTAACAGTTTTTCGATCTTTTGCGAGGCCGCTTCCGCAGACTTCCGGAGGGCCGGATCGACTGCCTGCTGTCGGGCCATGTCCAGCGCCCGGCGGTGCCGCACCAAACTCAGCTTGGACAGGACCAACTGCTTCTCTTCCCGGCGGCTGGCCATCTGGAGCGCCGCGGCATAGTTGTCCAGGATCTGGTCGTCGGTGGCGTCCGCTTGCTTGGGAATCATTACGACGTACCCGCGCAGGGCCAGGACGCGGTGCACTTGAGCCGCGGAGGCGTCGGAAGCGATTTCCCACAGCAGGCGCGCGGGCTCGCCGGTCGGCCATTCGGCCAGCGCGCGGATCGCCGCGTCCTTGACGTCCGCTTGGGTGTCCTGAGCCGAGGTGTACAGGACGGGCAAGGCGGAGGCGTGCGCGATCCGGCCCAGCACGCGCAACAGCGACGCGCGGACCTGCGGCGAGGCAGGGGCGGACAGCGGCGCCAGGATCGGCGCCGCCGGATTGTCGCCCGCTGCGGCCGTCGCTGCGGCGGCGACCACGGCGTTTTCCGCTTCGCTGCGCACCACGCCGTGCTGGGCGGTGACCAACAGCGTGACCAGCGCCGGCAGATGTTGCGCAGTGGCGATCGCGCGGATCGCTTGGAAGGCCTCCGCCGCCACGGCCGGCTCGGAATCCTCGGCCGCCTTCAGCAGGGCGGCGAGCTGGTCCGCCGCACCGCGGGCGGCCAGCGCCTTGGCCGCTTCGGCCCGCACGCCGGGCTTGTCCGTCGAGAGCTGTTTGGCAATCGCCGCGTTGGTGCCGTCGGCGCGGAGCGAGTTCAGGCTGTTCCGGGCAGCCTGTTGTTCGTCGGGTGGCTGTGCCTCGGCGGCCCGTTGCGTCAACAGCGGCACGACGGACGGATCGCCCAGGGCGGCCAGCGCTTCCAGGGCTGCGACGCGGACTGTGGGCGCATTGGCGTCGGCCGCTTGGACCACGGCGGGCAGCGCCGTCGCGTCGCCACGGTCGGCCAGGACGCCCAGCAACCGGGCTTGTGTCGCTTCGTCCTGACGCGGCAATTCGGCCACGACGGCTTGCGTCGTCCGCTCGCCGGGAACGTTCCGCAGCGCCGGCACGGCGGCGCGACGGACTTCGGCTTGCTGGTCTGCCAAGGCGGCGAGGACCAGCGGCATCGCCTGGTCCTTCTCCGCCGCGACCAGGCCGTTCAACGCTGCGACGCGGCACAGCGCCGGTTCGTCCGGGGCGTACAACTGCCGGTAGATCGTCAGGGCGGCCTCGCGCTGGCCTTGCTTCAGCATTCGTGCCGCGGCCTCGAGATAGGCGTCCGTAGCGGCAAGTCGGCGCTTGGCAGGCAAGCTGCGGCGTGCCTTCGCGATCGCCGCCACCGCGGCTTCGGAGTCGATGCGGCCAAGCGCCGCCAGCGCCGCGTTGGCCAGTTCTTCGTGCGCGTGACCGACCAGCGCGGCGATCTGGTCCACCGCCGCACGGCATCCCCGGTCGCCCAGCGAATTCACCAAGCCGATCTTCAACCCGTCGTCCGCCTGGCCCAGCGCCTCGCGCAACGCCGCATCCGCCCGCGGTCCCGGAATCCGGGCGAGCGCATAGCGGGCGACGTGCGATGATTCGGCGTCGGTCAGCAGACGGGCCAAGGCCGGCACGGCGGCCTCGGTGCCGAGCATCACCAGCTGACGGCAGAAGAAACTGCGGCCGCCGCGGGTCTTCGCTCCGGCCAAGCCGGCGATCATCCGCTGTTCCATGTCCGCCCGCGCCGCCGGCGCGGCAGCCGCCTTGACCACTTCGCTCGCGAGGAAATCCAACGCCTCCGCCGAATCGGTGTCCTGCCAGTTCTGGGCGGTCTGGATCGCCGCTGCGAGGCGCTCCTCCACGGCGTCCGCGGCGCGGCCGGACTCGGTTTGGCAGACAGCGATCAGGGCAATCGACAACACCAGGGCTCTGGGGGCGCGGATCATGGTTTCGTCTCCGAGGTCCTGGCCGGGATGGGGCATCCGGTTGGTGGAAGCCCTCGCCGGCTCGCCGCCAGTTTACTTGACCAAAGCCCTGTCAACTACCGTGTCGCGGTGCAGAAATGGCGCTCGGGCTATTTTCACGCAGGTCCGCGAAGCGCAGAATAGCGTCTTCCGGCCGCAAGAGGACAGGCTGTCGCCGCGCGCTTCCCGTCGGGGGCGACGGAGTGGACCGCCTGGCAGTTGACGCCGAATCCACGATCAGGCAGGACCGCCGAGTGGCTGGCATCCTGCACGTTTCGAGCGATCAGGAGTTGAGGAGATTGCCAATGACCCGCCATCTTTGCTTTCATCCGTTACCGCTGAGCGCTGCGCTGGTCCTGGCGGTCCTCGCCTCAGGGGCCGCACTGTGTTTGCCGGCGCGGGCGGCCGACGGGCCGGACGCTGTTCTCGAGGGGCAGTTCCGCCAGCCGCGGGACGCGGACAAACCGTGGGCCTACTGGTGGTGGCTGAAAGGCAACGTCACCGAAGCGTCCATCCGCCGCGATCTGGCGGAGATGAAACGCCAGGGCTTTGCCGGTCTGCTGTTGTTCGACGCCCGCGGTTATCACGAAGACCACGTGCCCCCGCCGCCGGCGAAGATGGAGTTCATGAGCGACCAGTGGCGAAGGATGTTCCGCTTTGCCTTGGACGAAGCGGAGCGGCAGGGGCTAAAGATGAGCGTCAATTTGAGCAGTTGCGCCGGCGCTCTGAAGGGGCCCTGGGAAGTCGGCGACGATGCGCCGAAGAAGCTGATCTGGACGGCGGCCGAGGTGCGCGGACCGAAGCGAGTCGAGGTCGTTTTGCAGCGGCCGGAGGGAATCCGGTTCTGGGACATCGCGCTGCTGGCGGCCCGCCACGCCGCGCCTGCGGATGCCGCGGAGCCGGCGGCGTCCTCCGATCCTGCCGCCGCCCTGTCCGGCAACTGGCAGGAAGCGCAGCCGCGGAAAGACGGCGGGCCGACGTTGGTCGAGGTCGTCTCGCTGGCGGACAAGATCGATCCGCAAGGCCGGCTGCGCTGGGACGCTCCGCCCGGCGTTTGGACCCTGTTGCGTTTGGGCTGCACCACGATGGCAGGGCACGAGTACGACGTGGACATCCTGGATCCCACCGCCGTCGCGGGCCACTACGAACGGATGGGAAAGGTCCTGTTGCAGGACGCCGGCCAGCGCGCGGGCCGCACGTTGACGCACTTTTACAGCGTCAGCTGGGAGGGTGCTGCGCCGACGTGGAGCCTGGGGTTGGATCGCGAGTTCGCCCAGTACCGCGGCTACGCGCCGCTGACGTATTTGCCGGTCCTGGCCGGCTGGACGGTGACCAGTGCCGAAGTCTCCGAGCGTTTCGAGCGGGATTATCGCAAGACGCTGGGCGACTGTTTCATGAACAACTTCTACGGCCGACTCCGCCAGCTGTGCAACGCGGCCGGCCTGAAATGGCATTCGGAGTCCGGAGGGCCGTGGACTCGGGCGCTGCCTCAGTTCCAGCACGCCGATCAACTGGCCTTCCTGGCGCGGAACGACATGCCCCAGGGCGAATTCTGGTATTCGGGCCGAGCCATGAACCGCCCCCCGGCGATGGCCGCGCACATCTACGGACTTCCGCTGGCCGCGACGGAAGCCTTTACGCACATGATCAAGCACTGGTCGGCCTACCCGGCAGCGCTGAAACCCTTCGCCGACTCGGCCTTCTGCGACGGCGTCAATCATTTCATCTGGCACACGTTTTCCGCATCGCCGGTCGAGTTCGGCAAGCCGGGCATTGAGTATTTCGCCGGCACGCACGTGAACCCCAACGTCACCTGGTGGGAACAGGCCGGCGGCATTCTGGCCTATCTGGCGCGCTGCCAACTTCTGCTGCGGCAAGGGCGGTTCGTAGCCGACGTGTGCTGCTATACCGGCGACAATCCGTACTTGCACTGGGGCCGCGGCGAAAAGTGGATCGCCAAGCCGAGCTTGACCTTGGGCCGCGGCTGCACGTACGACCTGATCAACACCGAGGTGCTGCTGGAACGCGTCCGGGTCGAGGGCGGCGATTTGGTGCTGCCCGACGGGATGCGATACCGGCTGCTGGCCGTCGATCTGGCCGACGAGACGGCGACGCCCGCAGCGTTGCAGAAGATCATCGCACTGGCCGAAGCCGGCGCGACTGTCGTGCTGGGCCGGCAGCGTCCGCAGCGGGTGCCCGGACTAAAGGACTACCCCGCCAGCGACGGCGAAATCCGGTCCTTGGCGACCCAACTCTGGGACGGCGCGTCCGCGGCCGACGGCCGGTCGGCGGTCCAAAGCCAGACGGAGCCTGCGTCGCCTTCCCGCCGCGCGCTCGGACGCGGGACCGTGATCAGCGGCACGCCGCTGGACGAAGTGCTGGCCGCGGCGGGCATTCTGCCGGACTATGTCGGGCCGCACGACTACATTCATCGTCGCACCGAGGACGGCGACATCTACTTCATCGCCGGCACGGGTTCCGCGGAAGGCGTGTTCCGCGTGCAGGGCCGCGAGCCAGAATTCTGGGATCCGGTGACCGGCCAAATCCGCGACGCCGTGTGCTGGCAGGCAACCGGCGACGGGCGGACGGCGGTCCCGATCCAACTGGCCAAAAACGGGTCGGTGTTCGTGGTCTTTCGCCGCCCGGCGCAGCGCCAGCGCCTGACCGCGGCGGCGCCTGCGGACCGCGGTCTCGAAATCGCCGGCCGAACTCAGGCCGGCATGCGGGTCAACGTGTGGCAAAACGGATCGTTCGGGCTGACCGCAGCGTCCGACAAGAAGATCGACGTCGCCGTGTCGCAACTGCCGGCCGCCCTGACTTTGGCCGGGCCCTGGCAAGTGCGGTTTGCGCCGGGCTGGGGCGCTCCGGAATCCGCGGTCTTCAAGGACTTGACCGCCTGGGACAAGCACCCCGACGCCGGGATCAAGCACTTCTCCGGCTCGGCGACTTACCGGCAGACATTCCGACTGAGCGACGCGCACGCCGCAAAGCTGGTCCGGCTCCAACTGGGCGCGGTCCACCACATCGCCCGCGTGCGGCTGAACGGCCGGGATCTGGGCGTCGTCTGGACCGATCCCTGGACCGTCGACCTGACCGGGGTCGCTCGCGCCGGCGACAACGAGTTGGAAATCGAGGTCACCAATACCTGGGTCAACCGCTTGATCGGCGACGCCGTCTTGCCGCCGGAAAAGCGATTGACCAGGTCGAACGTGGCCTTGTACCCCGACGACCGCAAGCTGCGCGCGTTTCAAGGCTTTACGCCCCGCGATCCGCTGGTCACCTCCGGCCTGCTCGGCCCGGTCCGCGTCGAGTTCGGCGAGCAACGCGAGCTGGGGTGGTAAACCCTCGTCCAGAACCCATTTCCGAGGGCGGAATTCAAGCCGCCCTGTCGGCCTCCGAGCCCCTCGCGGTTGCCAAAGCCCGGCTATCTCCGAACAGCCGGGCTTCTGCGGACGCCGGCAAGGTCGGCACCGGCATCACTTGCACCTGCTCACTGCTCACTTCTCTATTCTGACTTCTCTGGCGACTCCGTTCCGACCGGGTCGAGATACGGTTCCAGGTGGACCAGGACGTCGCGCAGGGCCGGACAGTTTTCCAGCAGTTTGTCTTTCACTCGATGTCCGATGTCGTGACCTTCGACCACGGACAGCGAACCGTCCACCTCGATGTGGATATCGGCCAGGTATTCCAGCCCGGTCTTGCGGACCCACAGTTTTTCGACGGCACAAACGCCGGGCACTTGTTCCGCCAAGCCGCGGATCTGGCCGACGGTCTGCGGGTCCGCCTGGGGATCCATCGCTTCGCTGGCGCTGGCGCGGAACAGTCGGGCGCCTGTCCACGTGATCGCGGAAACCACGAACAGCGCGGCCACGTTGTCCGCCCAGGCCAAGGCCGGGCCGCCCCAGCGCACCGCGGCCAGGCCGGCCAGCACGGCGGCCGAGCAAAGCGCATCGCTGCGGTGGTCCCAGGCGTTGGCCATCACCGCCGCCGACCGGACCCGCCGGGCGACGCGAATCTTGTACTGGTACAACGATTCCTTGATCAGCACATTCGCGCCGGCGATCCAAAGCGTCCACACCGGCGGCAGTTCCGGGATGCCGCCGATCCGCTGCACCGCCTCCCAGCCGATGGTCAGCGCCGAAAGGATGATCACGACCGCCACGTTGGTGGCCGCAATGGCTTCGGCTCGCGTATGCCCGTACGGGTGTTCCACGTCGGGCGGTCGCTGGGCATAGCGGAGCGCGTACAGCACGACGATCGACGTCAGGGAATCGCCCAGCGAGTTGACGGCGTCCGACAGCAGGGCGATGGAGTTGCCGAGGAGACCGCCGACCAGCTTCACTACGCCCAGCGCAGAGTTCACGATCAGGCCCAGCAGGGCGGCGCCCGTGGCAGAACGATAGAGGTCTTCCCTCGATGTTTCCGTCGTCAAGATCATCGCTCCCCATGCCGAAAGGCGAAGCCGAACCGGGCCGAACCGCACGGCCGGAGTCTCGTCCTGGCAAGCATTTTGTCGTCTGTACGAAGAGTGTTTCGGGCCAGGAACGCAGTTGCCACGTTCCCCGCGTTCAGAATCCGGCGCGGCGCAGGGCCTGCAACAGCCCGCCCACGTCGCCGTGGACCTCGGAGGTGGTCCGCACGACCAGCGCCATCAAGGGGCGGTAGTAGAACATCGAGCCCTGGCCGCCGTTGACGTCCCAGGACTGAGGACTGATGGTGCGTTGGATCAGGTCGATCAGTTCCTGGGCGTGGTCGCCGGCCGTTCCGCCTCCGCAGGCGGCGCCGCTGTGCGACAGCACGTAGCTCGGCCCGCCCAGCGTGGCGTTGGAATAGCTCATTTGGGCTGCCAGACTGGCCGCCGCCTCTTGGCTGGCCTGCCGCTTGGACTCGCCGGGCGTGCGGCCCGACGCGTCGCCGGACTGGCGGGCCAGACGCTGCTCCAGTTCACGTTTGATCCGCGTCATGCGGCTCCAGAGCTTCGCCCGGTAACGCTTCAAGACGTCGCTCGACTCCAACCGCGGATCGGCCGTGAGTTCGCCGTACAAGCCGCACATCCGGCGCACGGCCGCCACGCGCGCCTCCGGCGTCTTGGCGTGCGTTTCCGCACGCAGCGCCGCGGTGAGGTCGTTCTCGATCTGGTGATAGCGCCGCGGTGCGCCAGCCGACGCCGCCGTGGTGTCGTCGCCTGCCAGCGGCCCGCCCGCAAGCGCCGCCAAGGCCAGCCCCAGTGCGATTGTCCGGATGCTCATGAACGCGACTCCCGTGGATCTCAGACGCCTGCCCCGCCCCCACGTTTATCCTAGCGGCTCGTCCGGGAAATCGCAACGGTTGCCGAGGGCGTCCCCGACGCCGTTGCCTTCCCAGCGATCAAACCAACGGCCCATCACCCGGCTGTCAAAACAAAGACCGCAAAAGAAGCAGGCGATTGCCGCTCCCGCCAGCGTGTCGCTCAGGTAATGGGCCAGCGACTCCACACGCTGCAACGCGGCCAACACGGCGAACCACGCAAAAAGCCACCGGCCGCGGGGATACAGCGTCGAAAACCCGATCGCCAACGCGGTGGCCACCATCGCATGGCCCGACGGAAAGGACTCGTAACCGCTGACGCTGCCACCCGGCGGCGGGTCCTGCAGAAATCGAGGCAACCAGCCGATGAAGCTGTCCCCAATGCGATCGACGATCAGCACCCGAGGCCGCACACGACCGACGATCAACTTCAGCAGGTCGGCCACGAGTCCGGCGCCGACTACGCTGACGACGATCCGGGCCAGACGGCGGCGACGACCGGCATCGATCATGTAAGCCGTCAGGAGAATGCACGCCGCACCTAGGCCATGCCCGAAGACCTCGGCCAGTTCCAGCAAGTCGTCGACAAACGCGAAAACTCCGACCTTTTGGCAGAACGTCGCAAGCGGCACGTCGACGGCCAGAGCCGCCGCGGCGGCGACGAGGAACAAGGCAGCCAGCCAATACAATCGGCGATTCAAGCCATCACTCCCCGTACCAAACCTCTTCGGCAGCATCTGCCCCGGAAGGCAACCGCTGTCAAAGCCCGACAGCCGATCCGCCTGGACACTACCAAGCAGAGAGATTAGCAAGTTTGCGAATTCTGCGAAAGGGCGGAAGTCGCATGCCGGCCCCCTCGTTCGATCGCCGCATCGGCCGGCCCGTCTCGAAGTGAGAAACCGATCCCCACCGGGCCTTTCGACGCCGATCCGGCGACCGACCGGGACGGCTTCCTTGCGGGAAATCCGTCAATCTCGTAGACTTACGCCGTTCCCGATCGGGCAAACGCACTGTTTCGGGCAAACGGACTGTTTCCTTCGTCATCAGGTTGGGAAGCGTCATGGCAGCACTCATTGTCGTCATCGACGGTCAAGAGATCGAGCACGGGCTGATCCAGGGACAAACGTTGATCGGACGCCATCCGGACTGTGGCCTTGTGGTCAGTCAGCCCAGCGTATCCGGACGACACGCCGCAATTCACGAGGAGGGTGGCGACTTCTGGCTGGAGGATGTGGGCAGCCGCAACGGGACCTTTGTGAATCAGAAACGGATCGAAGGACGCGTCAAATTGCGCCACGACGACGCCCTTCGATTTGGCGATGCAGTCGCCCGGTTCCACGATCCTGCCGCGGTACCAGCAGCCCCCGTCCTGCCTCCGTCGCCGAAGCCTGCCAAGAGCGTCCAGGCCACCCTGGAGCTGAGCCCCGGCCAAGTGGACATCGACGAGGCTGGCGAAGCGAACATTACGGAAAAAGTCGGGTTGATCGGCCGTTTCGGCGGCTTGGACGTCAACCCCGAAGCCAAACTCAAGGCCGTTCTCGAAATCAGCAAGAATCTGGCCGGCACGGTCGATCTGAACACGCTGCTGCCCAAGATCCTGGATACGCTCTTCACTATCTTCCGGTATGCGGACCGTGGTTGCATCCTGTTGAAGGACGAGTCAACGGGCAAGATGGTGCCCCGCGCCATGCGGCATCGGCGTCAGAATGAGGACAGCACGGTGCGGCTCAGTCGCACGATCGTCGACAAGGTGTTGGCGGAAAAGACCGGCATTCTCTCGGCCGACGCCAGCATGGATGCGGCGTTTGGCGGCAGTCAGTCGATCACCGACATCAATATCCGCTCGATGATGTGCGTGCCGCTGCTGGGCTTGGACGACGATGTTTTGGGAATCCTGAGCATCGACTCTCAGAACACGCTGGGACAGTTCAGCCGCGACGATCTGGACATCCTGATGACGGTGGCGGGCCAGGCGGCGCTGTCGTATGAGAACGCGCGGCTGGTTCAAGTCTATGCGGAAAAGCAGAAGCAGGACGCCGAACTGGACATCGCCAAGACGGTCCAGCGCGGGTTGTTGCCCACCACGATGCCCAAGGTGGAAGGCTATCAGTTCTTCGCCTCCTACGACTCGGCGCGGGCCGTGGGCGGCGACATCTACGATTGGTACGACTTGCCGGATGGAAAAATCTGCCTGTCGTTTGGCGACGTGGCCGGCAAGGGAGTTCCGGGAGCGCTGATCATGTCCCGCATGGACAGCTGTGTCCAAAGCACGCTACGGCACGTCCACGACGTCGTGGAAGCCATCGGCGCGATCAACGATCACATGTGCGACAGCGGAGTCGAAGGCCGCTTTGTGACCTACGTCCTGTGTATCGTAGACACCAAGAATCACGAGGTGGTGCTGGCCAACGCGGGACACATGCCGCCGATCATTCGACGCGCCAACGGGACGATCGAGCGGTTCGACGAGGAGCTGTCCGGCCCGCCGATCTGCGTGGTGGACGGGTATCCTTACGAGGCCCAAAGCTGCCAGCTGGAGCCGGGCGACCTGATCCTGATGTACACGGACGGCGTCGACGAGGCGATGAACCCGGACGGAGAACTGTACGGGATCGACCGCGTGCTGGAGGTCGTCAAGCAGGGGCCGGCCGACGCGGAGCAGTTGGGCAAGCGCCTGTTGGCCGACGTCCGCCGCCACGCGCGAGGTTACCCGCAGAGCGACGACATCACGATCATGACCTTCGGGCGGAGCGTCTGACTCGGCTTCCCTTCCGCGTCTTGCCTTCGCGGCCGAAACACCCAGTGAGAACCATGATGACAGATCGGTCCGTGCTGCCCACCGAAGAAGACCTGAAGCAGTTGCCGCTGGGGGCCATCGTGGCCTATGCGGTGCGGTGCGCCAGACGGGTGCAACCGCTGTACGGCCGCAGTGCGGGGACGGCCGAGTTGGCGAGGCACGAAGCGGCCATCGACGAGGCGATCTGCCTGGCGCAGAAATTCTGTCTCAGTCACGAGGTGAGCGGCGCGGCCTACGGGGCAGCGTACACGGCCCGAGACGCGGCGCACGCCGCCGAGGCCCAGGACGCCGCGCGGGCGGCGGCGGCGGCGGCCCGCGCGGCCGCCTATGCCTTCGACATCCCCCAGAGCGCCGTTTACGACCACGCCCTGTATGCGAGCCGGGTCGCCACGGAGGCCGTCGATGGCGCGCTCGCCGCCGCTCGAGCCGCCGGGCATGACTCCGCCGGCGCCGTCGCAGATGCCGCGCGCGCCGACTTGGACCGGCTGTTGGCACAGAACCGCGGAACGTATCCGCAGTTAGGCGAGCCGCTCGACCCGAGCGAGAACGGACCGCTGGGAACGCTCTGGCCCAAGGGACCGCCCGCCTGGTTCGCCGCCAAGCCTGCCCCGCGGACCAAGAGCCACTAGCCGCCCGGTGAGTTTTCCACGCGCGGACAACTCCGGACGCTGACTCGCACGCTGGCGGTCACCGCAGTTCGGGCGGCGGCGGATCCAAAGCCCGCAGCAGCGCCCACAGCGCTTGGCGGCCGGTGGCCCGCATGTCTTCCGGCGTCCGGGCAAACCAGGGAAACTCGAAGGTCACGACCGTCGCCTGGAAATGGCGCTCGCAGTAGTGCCGCAGCAGTTCCTTGTCGGGTACCTTTTCAGGCAGGGGCTTGGGATCGCGGATCGTCCACTCTTTGCCGAACTGCAACTGGTCCGGCATGAACCGCACGAACCGTTCCCGGATCGTTGGGTCCAGGCCCAGGAGCCCGTCGGTGTGCTTGTTCTGCCAGTTGTGCAGGTCGATGGCCACCGCCGGACGGACCCGGTCGATGGCCTGTTTCAAAGGCAAACTGGCGGCATCCGGCTGGTACGGGATCGAAGACAGATTCACGCCCTGCGGAGCCGTGAGCGAGCCCAGCCCGTTGCAGACGCCGTCGGGATTCGCCATCGGAATGACGTAGAACGCGTATTGCCGCACCGCGGCCGCGGCATAGGCGTCGTCGGACAGCAGCCACCGCACCATGCCTTCCATGACATAGCTGCTGGCGCTCTCATACGCATGAACCCGGGCGCGGATCAAAAAGTGCTTCTTGACGCGCGGCGAGGCGTCGGTGATCCGCAGCAGCCACAGGTTCCGCTTCTCCGGGCTGTGGCCGATCCGCTCGACCTGGACCAGCGGGTGGCTGCGGAGCGACTCGACGAACCGTTCGCTCTGGGCGTAGTTGTAGGGCGGATGCCAATGGACCTCCGTGGTGCCCGGCGGGGCCTTCAGTCGCACGCGGGCGACCGAGCCCTCGACGTCGGCCATCACGGTCTGCCAGGCATCGCTTCCTGGCCAACGCACCACGACGAAATCACGGTAGGACATGTACTGCTCGACGCTGGCAAAACTCGGCCGGTCTTTGGGAGGCGCGTCGTCGTATTGCCAGTCGATGTGCAGGTCCACCGCGGCCGCCGCCGGGCTCGCATTGACGACCTGGAATCCCAGTCGCGTGCTGCGGCCCACGGCCTCCTCGTCCACCCCGACGCTCGCCCGCCAGGACGGCCGGATGCGGTACCGCTGGGGGCCTTCCTGGTTCACGCCTGCCGGGTCGTGCGGACAGCTGCCGTCAAATCCCACCACGATCTGGACCGGCGATTGCGGCGCCTCGGCGGCAACCGCCGTCCCGGTGACAGCCGCCAGCGTAATCAACGCGGCGGCGCGGACGAATGTCAGCCAACGGTTCATGGTTCGGCTCCGGATGCGGAAAACCTGTTTGCAGACCTGACGGTGCCCAGGCTACCACGTGCGGCTTCGCCAGACCGACGCCGCAGCGGCGAGGGTGAACGAGGTCTTTTCCAAGCGGTAAGCACCGTTGGAGTTCGACTCCGCAAGCGGTTCGTTGAGCGGACTTCAGTCGGCTCGAGCGGAAGGAATTCCGCCCTACGAAGTTGCTCCTGGACACGTGCTGAGCAGCATTCGAGAAAGTGCGGTCCGGTCTCGGTTGCCGGTCCGCAGACTGCGGGGACGACGGGGCTGACCAACGCCCCGTCGTCCTGTCCGCGGTTTCACGATCGCTAGACCAACTGGCTGCGGTTCTCGTAGATCTTGCCGATCGCGTTGGCGATGTCGTCCATGTCGGCTCTGGTTCCCAGCAGCACTCGCTGACTGAAGCAGATGGCCTCGTCCACCAGCCGGTTGTTGTCGGGGCATTCGAGCTGCGAGCGGCAGTAGTCGAGTTGTTCCGCGGAGTACATCCGCTTGAAATTGCGGGAACTCAACGTGTTCTCGATGAACGCCGCCTCGTTCAAACGGCCGTAGCCGCCGGAGCACGGGATGCCTTCCGCCCGCAAGGCGCCCATGAACTTGTTCCGCGTCACGCCCTGGAACACCTGCTCGTCGATCCGGAACGGATACAGATGATAGGCCGCTCGCGTCACGCCGTCGTACAGCCGCTGCGGCAGCACGCCGGGGATCGCCCGCAGCTTCGTCGTCAGGTACTGGGCGTTGTCCCAGCGCCGTTGCGTTTGTTCCTCGAGCCGCTGCATCTGGGCCAGCAGGATGGCCGCCTGGAACTCCGTCGTGCGGAACTTGGTGCCCAGGAGTCCTCCGCCGCGGCCGAAGTTGTGATAGGCAAACGCCCGGTCCATCACCTCGTCGTCGTCGCCCAGCACCGCGCCGCCTTCGCCGCAGGTCAGGTGCTTGGAGTTCTGGAAGCTGAAGCAGCCCAGGTTGCCGAGCGTGCCGCACTTCTTGCCGCGATACTCGGCCAGCCACGCCTGGCAGGCGTCTTCCACAACCACCAGCTTGTGCTTCTTGGCGATCGCGTTGATCCGGTCCATGTCGGCGGGCAGTCCGTAGATGTGAACAGGGAGAATGGCTTTGGTGTTGGGCGTGATCTTCGCTTCCATCTTCTCCGGGTTCACCAGGAACGTTTCCCGATCCGTATCGACCATGATCGGAAGAGCCCCGGACAGGAGGATCACCTGGATGGACGCACAGAACGTATACGGGCCGACGAGCACCTCGTCGCCGACGCCGATGTCGAGCGCATTGAGCGCGGTCAGCAGGGCCGCGGTGCCGCTGGTGGTGGCCAGGCACCGCTTGGCTCCGATCAGTTCCGCGTACTTCTTTTCAAACTCGGCCACGACCTTCGCACGCGACCAGACACCGCTGCGGAGCACCGACAGGACCAACTCCTCGTCGCGTTCCTTGTCCCAGATGGGCCAGCCGGGAAAGCTGGCGGTCCGCACCGGCGTTCCGCCCCGGATCGCGAGCTTGCCCGCCGCCGAACTCGCCGCGGCGCGTGCCGAAACGGCGGCTCCGCCCACTGCGGCCAGGGACCCCAGAGAAGTTGCCGCCACAAACTGCCGTCGATTCCAACGCGGAGTGTCCATTGCTCGGTCCTTTCGCAATCGCAGATCGGAACTGGGTGAAAGACGGAAAACGGGGCGTCTCCATCAAGGATAGACTATCGCATCGACAAAAGCCGTGCAACTGACATTCTCTTGCGGCTGGAAAACGGCCGCGCCGGTTGCGGCGCGGGCGGCGGTTTCGGCAATCCCTGGACCGCCTCCGTGGCCCTGCCCGACAAGGTCGCGACAGGCCCCAGGCTGGCCGCGGTTCTCGTCCCGCGGTTCTCATCCCGCGATTCTCATCCCGCGCTGACGATCTTGAAGGTCTGTTCCAGCCACCCGTCCCCGTCGCGTGCTCGGACACGCAGGGAGTGTTCGCCGCGAGGCAACGCCGCATCGCCGCTGCGGTCCTGGTGGCCCAGCAGATAGGGCGGAGCGCTGAAGTGGTTGACGAGTTGGTCGTCCAGATACAGTTCCACTTCGCCCAGCGGGATGCCCTCCAGCCAGACGTGCAGCCGCTCCCAGGAGTGATAGCCGGGCAGTTGGCTGGCGTGCGACAGGTAGATGCCCTTGCTGCGCGCCGGGCGGAGCCGGGCGTCCTCTTCCCAGAAGCGCCGCACCGATTCGGTGCTGCGCAGCTGCTTCATGCAGCGCCGCTCAAGGGGGCTGCCCAACACCAGGCTGTCGCCTTGGTAGACGTACAGGCCCTGGACTCCCTGGTCATACAACTGCCGGACTCGCCACAGAAACAGTCCGGGCTTGGGCAGTCCCCACGAGAGCGCGTCGATCTGGGGCAACAGAATACACGCCGTGCCGTCGGTGGCCTTGACGTAGGGCGTGATGTCGAAGTAGTGGAATCGGCCCTGAATGCTGCTCGGACAGAGGTAATCCACCAGGCCTTCGCGCACCCACGTGGCATAGTCGAACCGCTCGGACAACCGCACGCCCTCGGCGGGAAAACGCACCAGAATCGGAATCCGCCCGCCGCGCCGCCGGCCGTATTCGTCCGCCAGGCCGCGGAGTTCGCGAAAGAAACCGTCGGCCGTCGCGGCTGCGTCAATCCCCTCGGGGTAACGGCAAAAGTCGATCGAGAGCCCCGTCGCGCCGATCTCCAGCGCCTCGCGGTAGACGTCCAGAATGAAACGCCGCACTTCCGGAACTTCGTAACGCAGCGCATGGCCGCGGATCCACTCGGGATGCTGTTTGGAAAAGTCGCCCTGCAACGGCGAACCGGGGTAACAGTTGGTGGCCCCAAAATTGGCATGGGCGTTTAATCCGAGCGCGCGGCAGAAGGTCAGCGTCGCCTGCAGCGTGTTGGTGTACTGCTGCATGCGGCCGACGTTCGTCGTCTGTGGGTGCGCGATCGCGCCGATCGGGTCGCCCTGCGTCACGTGGAGCAGTTGATCGGAGACGCGGGTTTCATACACGGCCTTCATGCCGAACCGCCCCAGTTGCGTGTCGACCAGCGAGACCTCGGCGTCCCGGTACGCATCCAGGTACTGCAGGTGCCAGGCCATGTCCTGGACGTTGTCGGAAAAGGCATAGCTGTAGGGTTCCCAGTAGCTGGCGACGAACCGGTCCGGCTTCCCAAAAGCGCTCTCCAAGCGGGCCACCAACTCGTCGCTGAGCGGCACCAGCTTGACGTAGTCCAGCGACGACGCGGCCGGCCCGGTGAAAGCGTACGACTGGCGCACAACTAGGTGCTGGCCGTCCAGCCGCGTCCAGCGCCACAATTGCTCGTCATAGGGAAGACGCGAGCCGAGTCGGTCGGTGCGGAGATCGCCCGACAGCCGCAACCGCACGCCTCCAAACGAATAGACGAAGACGGCGTAAGGCCCCCGGAGGGCTAGCGGCATGGTCAGTTGCGGCAGATCGGCGGCCGCGCCGGACAGTCGCGTGCCGCCGGTGGCGTACGGGTTGGCGCCGACAGCCGCGTCGCTTTCCAGCCGCCAGCAGCCGGGCTTTTCCTCAGCGGCCACAAATTCCTTCTGGATGACGCCGCTCCAGTCGTCCAGGTACACGACGTCGCGGTTGTCCGCCGTGGCGGGGGCTTCGAGCCGGGTGAGTCGCCGGTCCTCGCCGGCATCCAGTTCGACGCGGAAGTCGATGTCCACCGTGCCGCCGGCCTGGGCCTCCGGATACGGGTTGAAGACGAGGGTCCGTTTCAGCCCGGCGGCTCGCCGTTCGACGACCTCGCCTTGGAGCCACGGCAACCCGTCCTCCTCGCGCAACAGCGCCCCGGCGGTCTCCGAGAGCAGCGGCCGGACGCGGGCGGGCTGCCACTGGTTCCGTCCCCGCGGCGACCAAAAACTCCGCACCAGAATGCGGTCCGGAGCGTCCTGGGGGACGTCGTACACGACATGGATCAGCCGCGTGACGGCATCCGTCTGGCAGTGGATGCTCGGCGACTTCGCCTCTGCCGACTTCGCCTCGTCGACAGCGGCGGATGCCGCCGATCCCACCGCCGGACAGAACGCCGCGAACAAGACGAGCAACACGATCCGGTCCTTCCGCGTCATGGTCACTCTCCGAAATGGAAACGTCGCGTCGTCCGTGCCGCCGATCAGCGCAGCATCAGCACGTCGGCGACGTCGAGATCAAAGCAGAACGTGGTTCGGGCGCCGTCGGTGCTGACCTTCAGCTTGGCGCCGCTGGCCAAGGCCGCCTGGCGGCTGGGCAGCGGAATGTGGGCGGTGACGGCCAGGTCGCGCACCGGTCCGCCGCTCCAGTTGGCCAGCACGATGACCGCCCCGGACGGTGACTCGATCACGCTCGCTTCGACGAGCGGTTGGCTGCACGTCACGGGGCGGACGAGGGGCTCGGCGATCGAGCCGATCAGCCGCGCGGCGGCTGGATCGAACTGCGTGGGCACAAAGTGCGTCATGGAATCATCCGTCGCGCCGCGGTCCACGGGCCGGCGCGGGATGGCCGGATGGAAATAGGTCAGGCCGGGCAGGAAACCGCAAGTTCGGACTTCGCCCTTGCCGGCATGCCGCGCGACGACGGCTGGCGAGCCGTCCAGGTACGTGCCCTCGACGGTCGCTCCGGAGCCGGCTTTCAGCCTCGCGACGGCCCCCGTCACGCCCAGCCAGTGGCCGGACCAGGTCACCGCGTCGAGCGCGCGGGCGAACGGCAAGTCCTGCTTGATGAAGGCCACTTGAGCGTCTGCCGGTTCCGCCAGCGAGGTCAGCTCCACTCCCAGCAACTCGCGGAGCGTCTGGTTCGGCTGATGGTATTCGTCAAACATGCCTGCGCCGGCCGTCGCGAACAGCCGACCACCGCCCTGCACCCACGCCGCGATCTTGGCCGCAGCGGCCCGGCTCACGTGGCGGTCGGTCAGGTACAGCACTCGATACCGCGCCAGCGTGCCGTCCAGGGCGTCCTGTTCGACCAGGAAGTCCAGCGGCAGTTGCTGGTGCAGGATCGCGATGTACAGAGCCCGCTTGGCCGTGCCGAAGGAGCCTTCGTAGTCGGCCCAGATGTCGGACGTCTCGCTGAACCAGAGTCCCGCCTCGGCAGGCCGCCGCTGGCCGGCTTGCACGAGGTCCTCATACAGGCCCAACTCGCGGAACGTGCGCAGGACCGCAGCGTAGGTCTCCGGATTCGAGACGTGGTTTTCCGTGTAAGCAGCCTGTACGGGGCGGAACTCGAACAAGTCCACGATCTTCATGCCGTGCCCCAGCGCATTGTGGAACATCCGCCGCCAGGAGTTGGGCGTGTTGCCGGGCCAGTGGGGCATGACGTAGTACAGGATCTTGCGGTCCGGCTTGCCGCGCAGCGCGGCGCGGAACAAGTCCAGGTTGCAGGCGTTCATCTGCTGGGTGCCCAGCGGAATTCCCCAGGCATAGTCCTCCGCCCAAGGCAGCGTCAGTCCGTCCTGCCGGAAGCAGTTGACCCATTGAAACACCTGGCCCAGGTAGAATTGTCCGGGACTGCCGTGTTGGGGCGAGAAATTGGCTCCGATGCCGGCGTTGGGCAGCCAACGGCGAAGGACGTCGGTCTGGCGCTTGATCGCCTGGATGCCGAAGTGGTGCCGGTAGCGGAGCGACCAGTAGTACAACGCGGGCTTGGATTTCTTGAGCTGAAGATCGGGCGAGAACGCGACCTTGGACCAGTCGCCGCCGCTGGCAGGGTCCACCTCGCTGGCGGCGACTCGCTGGGCCTTCAGAAACGCGACAAAGCCTTCCGTCGCCGCCTGGGCGTCCGGAGCCGGCAGTCCAATCTCGTCCCCCAGGCTGACCACGGCGATGTTCCGCCGCTCGGTCTCGCTCAGTTTCTTGCACGTTTCCTGCAACTTCTCCGGGCTCTGGCCGCGCCAATCGACGTAGGTCCCGGCGACCGGTTCGGGCGAGGTCAAACGCAGGCTGAACAGTTCCCGAAACTCGCGCACCGCCGCGTCGTAACGCGGACTCAGTCCGGGCGTGAAGGTGTACCCGTAGATCGGCGTTTGCGTGGGTGTCCGGCCGCGCATCGGGATCTTCTTGAGGTACGCCAGCAGGTCGAACAGCACCTGTTCCTGGACGCCGAAGCGGCGCGCGTACCGCGTGTCGGCCTGGTACGTCAGGCGCAGGGCCGGCTGGCGGCTCTCGAATTCGGCGATCTTGTCGATCGCGCCGGCCGCGGTCCGCACGCCCAATTCCAGCCGGTAGTGCAGCGGCCGGTCCGGCTCCACAGACGCCGCTTTCAGGTTCCACTGTCCGTCGTTCAGCGTGTCCAGCAGGCTGCCTACCTCGGTCCAATCGACCGTCTGGCCGGGTTCGGCGGTCATGACCACCGGCTTCCATGTCCGCAGGTGAACCCAGTACGGCGAGTGTTCGGTCCCGTTCGGCAAGGTGAGCCTCATGGCCGAGCCGTCGGGCTGGTTGATCAGCCGCGCCCAAACGTCGCCCGCCTGAGTGAGCATTCCATCCAGGGGCAAATAGTTCTCCTTTTCGATCCGTTGACGGACCTGGGCTTCGTCGCGGGTGAGCATCACCAGATCCACGTGGCGCCGCGCCTGGGGAGCCGGTTGCGGGCCGGCGACCAGCGTGATCTTCGCCAGCCCGCGGTCCAGATCGGCCGCCGCGTCGTGTCCCTCCCAGACCACGTTTTCGACGGCGCCCCAGGACCAGGCAACGTGCGTTTTCAAACGCTCGCCAAACGGCCAGATCTTCACGTTGTCCGTCGCGCCGTACAGGCGGTCCATCCGGACTCGTCCGGCCTGTTCGATCTTCACGCGAAACTGCGTCTGGAAGCGGTGCGTCGCCTCGTAGCGGACCAGGACCAGGTACCGGCCCGGCTCGGCGACCTGTACCGCGAGCGTGGCCGTCGTCTCGGCGCCGTCTTCCGGCGCGCCGAGGAAGGCCTTGCGCGAGAGGAACGTGTTGGCAAACGTGCCGGCGAAGTAATTCTCGCCCCACGGCCGCGCCTGCCAACCGGGCTGGTCCACTGCAAACTCCTCGGCTTCGCACAAGATGGTCCCGTCCGGAGCCGGCCTGACCGGCTGCCCGCTCCGGTAGGTGACCGCTGCGATCGGTCCCTCGGCCGCGCCCGCCGAGGCCCAGGCCCAGACAAGCAATCCCCACCCCAGCCATGTTTTTGACATCATCTGTGCTGTCTCCTCCAAGGCCCGCTGCGGGCAACCTGTGCGGCGCTTCCTTCGTCAGGATCGGATTATGGCGGCGTGTCGTGGCCGCTGCAACCCAGTGGGCCGCCGCCTTTCGCCGCGCGTCCCCCGTGTGCCGCCTGTTCGTTTGCAGACGCTCTCTCGACAAACTGGCGGCGTCCGGGAGCTTGCGCCAGTTGGACTTGACACGCCGCGTTGCTATGATGGAACCCGGCGACGACGTAAGTTGTCCCGCCGCACCGGTTCGATGCTGGGCGGCCCGCACCCGTTACCATCCATTGCTGAAGGAGTGATCATGAGCAAACCATCCGACTCTGCCCCCAGCCGACGCGCTTCGCGACGCGAGTTTCTGGCCCGTTCGGGCGCCCTGGTTGGGGCGACGACCATGGCCGGACTGTCCCTGGCCAGAAGCGCCCACGCCGCGGGTTCCGATACGTTCAAAGTCGGACTGATCGGCTGCGGCGGACGCGGCTCCGGAGCCGCCGTCAACGCCATGAACGCGGGCAAGGACATCCAACTCGTGGCGATGGGCGACATCTTTGAGACCAAGCTCAAGGCCAGCCGCGAACGGCTCAAGAAAGTGAAGCCCGACCAGGTGGCCGTCGACGACGACCACTGCTTCGTGGGCTTCGACGCCTATCAAAAAGTGATCGACAGCGGCGTCGATGTGGTGATCATCGCGTGCACGTCCCACTTCCATCCGCGGTACCTCCAGGCAGCGGTGGCGGCCAACAAGCACGTCTTCTGCGAGAAACCGCATTCGCTGGACGTCCCCGGACTGAAACGCGTCAAAGCCACGTGCGAAGAAGCGAAGAAGAAGGGATTGTCCATCGTCTCCGGACTGTGCTGGCGGTACCATCTGGGCGTGCAGGAAACCATCAAACGCATCCACGACGGCCAGATCGGCGAGATCGTGGCGATCCAGGAGACGTACGTCTGCGGTCCGTACCGCGCGGATTTCAAACGCGAGCCGCAATGGTCGGAAATGGAGTGGCAGTTGCAGAACTGGTACCACTTCAACTGGCTGGCCGGCGACCAGATCCTGCAGCAGCTGATCCACAGCATCGACAAGGGCGCTTGGGTCATGCGCGACCAGCCGCCGGTCAAAGCCTGGGGGATGGGCGGCCGCTCGAATTGCTTCGGTCCGAGCTACGGCGATCTGTTCGATCACCAGTCGATCGTGTTCGAGTACCCCAACGGAGTGCGGATGTACGGCTTGTGCCGCAACCACATCGGCTGCTACAGCGAACTGTCCGACACCGTTTTCGGCACCCAGGGCGTCGCGCACCTGGCCAATCATTACCGCATCGAGGGCAAGAACCCCTGGCGTTATGAGGGCCCCAACTGCGTGATGACGGACCAGGAGCACGTGGCGCTGTTCGACTCGATCCGCAACGGCAAGCCGATCAACAACGTCGACTATATGTTCGGCAGCACCATGCTGGCGCTGCTCGCCCAGTTCGTCTGCAACACGGGCCAGGAGCTGACTTGGGAAAAGGCTCTGACGTCGGAGTACTCCGTCGAGTTGGAAAAGTACGGGTTCGACGTCCAGCCGCCACTCAAGCCGAACGAAAAGGGCGACTACGACATTCCGATCCCCGGCGTGACGAAGTTCGTTTGATCCGACCGGACCGAATCCGGTTCATCGGGTCGAAGCGTGCGCAGCCGCGGATTTTCGAGCCGTGGCGAGGCGGCGCGGCGTCTGGTGCTGAACACCGCTCCACGCCGGCAAGCGGCGTGGTGGCGAAAGACGCGGGGCGGCGTCCGGCGTCTGGTGCTGAACACCGCTCCACGCCGGCAAGCGGCGTGGTGGCGAGCGTGCCGGGGGCGGACATGGCGGGCTGGGTGTGGCCACGGCGGAGCTTGCCTCCGTCGAGCCATGTTCCGCACCAGACGGCGGGACCCCGAGAATCTTCCCTCGGCCACCACGCTGCTTGCGGCGGCGGCGTCTCTGAAGAGCAACGGCGTGCGGCGCTTATCGTTTTTCGACGACCTCCACCAGCCCCACGTCGATGAACTGGCCGCCGGCGGTCTGGTGGCAGTGGACGGCGATCACGTTCTGGCCGGGACGGAGCGCGGCAGCCGCTTCCGGGCCCAAGTCGATGTCCCCGTAGTCCGTTTCGTAGCCGGTCAGTTGGAGCACTCGCTTGCCGTTCAGGTACACCGTGGCGTCCTCGTCGTGGTGGATGCGGACGCACAGTCCGGCGGTGACGGGGCGGGACAGTTCGATCGAGCGGCGCAGCCACAGATCGCTGCTGCGCCATTCGGTGCCGACGACCGCGCCCGGCGTGTTGCGGGTGCCGAAGCCGCCGGGACCGGTTTTCCAGCCCGCGTCGTCGAAGCCCGGCTGTTCCCAGCCGTCCGCGGGTTTTTCCGTGGTGTATCGCCAGGTCTGCGGCTGCTGTTGGCTGGTCGGCACAAGCACGGTGGTGATCGTCACCGGCGGCGGGAGGAACAGCGGGGCGTGCAACTGGGCCATGTGTTCCACGTCGAACTTGACGACTTTTCGGTCGTAGGTCATCAGGCCGTTCACTTCGCCTTCGCAGTCCGAAGTCTGCGTATAGACGGCGGCGGCGAGTCCTTTGGCGATCAGCGGGCGGAGTCGGCGGATCAGGCCGTCGTAGGCCGATTGGATTTCCTGCAGATCCTGAAAGTTGCGATAGCCCCAATTCTTCTTGTCCCACCACAGATGTCCGCTCAGCGGAATTCCCAGTCCGCCGAACTCGCCCAGGACGGCGACGCGTTGTTCCTCCAGCGGCGGCATGCCGGGGCCGGGGTACTTGTGGACGTCCTTCACGTCGCCGCTGCCCTTATCCGTCCAGCCGCTGGCTTCGTTGACCGGCCGGGTGGGGTCGTACTGCTGGACCGCAGCGACGATTTCCGGCGTGTCGTGTTGACCCCAGCCTTCGTTGAACGGCACCCACATGACAACGCAAGGATGGTTCCGGTTGGCGTCGATCACACGTTGCAATTCCAACTCGAATTGCGATCGCGGGAATTGGGTTCCGGGGCTGAGTTTTTCGCCGGAGCCGCCGCCGCTGGGCATATCCTGCCAGACCAGCAGGCCGAGCCGGTCGCAGTGGTAGTACCACCGCGGCGGCTCGACTTTGACGTGTTTGCGGGCCAGATTGTAGCCCAGTTTGCGCGTCATTTCGACGTCGAACCGCAGGGCGTCATCGGTCGCGGCCGTGTACAGGCCGTCCGGCCACCAGCCCTGGTCCAGCGGGCCGATCTGGAAGAGCGCTTGGTTGTTCAAAAACAACCGGTTGACCCCGGCCTCGTCCTTCTTGACTTCGATCTTCCGCATGCCGAAATAGCTGGACACTTCGTCGCCGCCGTCGAGGCCCACGCGCAGGTCGTACAGGAAGGGCGCATCCGGCGACCAGAGTTTCGGACGGTCGATGTTCAGTTTCAGCGTCTGGCCCGTTTGGCCTTCGGCTCGGGCGACTTCCCGGCCGCCGTCCGACGCCCGCGCCCAGACCTTGGCCGGACCCTGGGCGGCGACGGTTACCTGCAACTGGCCGGCATCCACGTCCGGCACCAGCTGCAGCGTCTGAATGTAGTTCTGCGGCACCGCCTCCAGCCACACGGTCTGCCAGATGCCGGTCACGGCCGTGTAGAAAATGCCGCCCGGATTCAGGACTTGTTTGCCGCGGGGTTGGGGGCCTTTGTCCGTCGGGTCCCAGACCGAGACGATCAGTTCCTGGGGGTCCGCGCCCGCCAGGGCGTCGGTGATGTCGAACGTGAACGGGTCGTAGCCGCCTCGATGCTCGCCGAGCGGCTTGCCGTTCAGCCACACCTGAGCCTCCCAATCCACCGCCTGGAAATGCAACAACAGTCGCTTGTTCTCGGCATCCGCGGGTCGGGAAAACGTGCGGCGGTACCACAGCCGGTCCTCGGGCCGGACCGCCCTCTTGACGCCCGACAGGGCGGATTCGACGGGATACGGCACGAGAATCTTGCCGTCATAGGAACCCGGTCGGGGCGCGTCCTTCGGTTGGATCGCGTAGTCCCAGAGTCCATTCAAGTTCGTCCAGCTGTCCCGGACCAGCTGCGGTTCTGGATGCTGGGGATGCGCGTTGGTCGGCGAGACGTCTTGGGTCCAAGGTGTCGTGAGCGTGTTCTCCGCAGGCCGCCAATCGGCTGCCGACGCGGGCGACAAAGCCAAGCAAAAAAAGCAAATCGCCAGGGGCGTAAGACATTTCATTGTGGGTGCCTCGTGGAGAATTCTTCGATGGCCATCGTGACGCCGACATTATGCCAAGGCCCGCCGCGGCGGGCCACCGGGGGGTGAGAAACGGGCAGTTTCTTCGACGGCCTCACGGCGGAGCTTTTCCCACGTACAGAACTTGGCGTTTTCGGTGTTGGGGTCAGGCTTACAGAATTCAGTTTTGGTCGAGCAGGGTCGGACCATCTGGCTGGCGCCACACTCGACCAAAACTGAATTCTGGAAGCCTGACCCCATTCCGCCCAGCGATGCTCACTCGACCCGCAGTTCGAAGCGCTGGGTCGCCTTGGCCTTGAACTGGTTGACCGCTTCCAGCACGACCGACACGGTGCCGGGGGCGGTCGGGGTGCCGGTCAGGCGGCCGGTCTGCGGATTGAGCGAGAGCCACGAGGGGGCTTCGGCCAGCGCGAACAGCAGTTTTTCGGCGTCCCAGAGCTGGTCGTGGGGGGCTTCGTAACGGTGCTGGACGTCGCCCAACGAGGCGATCAACTGCGGTTGGTACGAGAACGGTTGTCCCGTCCGGGCCGTGTTGGGCGGGGTGGACCAGAAGTGTGGATGAGGCATTTCCACGAAGTCGGAACAGATGCTCTCGGCCCCGTGGTCGTCCATCGCGACGACGCGGTAGAAGCAGCGGTTCATGTTCGGATGCGACGGCTGCGGGGACACGACCAGCATTGACGTCTGCTCGGTGCGGGCAAGGAAATTGCCCGGCACTTTGCCGCGCGTATAGGCTTCGTGCTCCGTCTTGTGGACGGAGAACCCTTGCTCATCCGACCCGTACACCTCGTAGGCGACCGGCCTGGTCCCGCGCGGGTTGGGTTCCCAACGCAGCCGGATGCCTTCGGGCACGGTTTCCGTCCGCAACTGCAGCGGCACGCGCGGCCCTTCCCAGCGGAACGTCCATGCCGGACTCCATTCGCTCCATACGCCCGCTGGCGTTCTGGCGCGGAGGCGAAAGTAGTACGTCGTGTCCGGCGCGAACATGCCGGTGTACGGAACGTGCCACTGCGTCGCGGGGACGATCACGTCGTAGGACGGCCGGTAGGGGACGCGGAAATCGGCTCGCTGGCTGACCTGCAAGTGATAGTGCCGGCAGCCGGCAGCCGGCGGCCACCGGAAGGTCACAATCGAGTCGCGGATCGTCGCGCCGGGTTCGGGGTACAGCGGCCCGGCCGGCGGTTCGGGGGGCTGGACCGAATGGCACTCCTGCCATTGGTGCGTGACGGTGATTTCGTGGGGCGTCGGCGTCAGGTCGGTATAGACCAGCCGGTTCTCGCCGCGGCGCAGACGCGGCAGCGATAGCGGCGCGGCCATCACGTCGGTCTCGATCTCCAGCGACTTGAGCACCGCGTCCTGCCGCCCGTCGGCCGAGGCGAGGCGGACGATCACGGCGTAATGGTACTTGGCCGGGCTGACGTGGGGTTGCAGGGCCTCGTCGATCGGCACGGCGGCCACGACCTTGCCGGGCCCCGCGCCCTCCCAGACACAGGTCCGTGCCTTGTCATCCAAGCTGACGTCCAGCGCGAACCGGTCCTTGGCGTCCCGGCCGTGAAACTCCGCGCGGAGCGTGCCGCCGCAGATGGCCCACGGGATGTCCACGGCGTACACCAGTTCCGCGTCGGTCGAAGCCGCGGCCAGGCCGGCGTCCGGGGCCGCGGCCGGCACGACGCCTTGTTCGTCGGCAAGGCCCTCCCTGTAGTGTTCGGCGGTCAGTCGCGGGGTGTAAATGAACTTGGAGTTGCCGAACACGGGCGGCCGGCGATTCCACTCCTGGCTCTGACAAGCCCACTTGCCCACGTTGTCCCAGCGGAACACCACCCGCTCGCGCGGCCGCAGCGAGTATCGCATTTCGTGTCCGCGGAGGGCCAGGAAGCCTGCGCGGTCGTCCGCGCCGAACAGGGCGGCGTTGGATTCGCTGGCCTGCCAGCCGGGAAAAACCGGGCCGTAGTGGACTTCGCGCCGGACCAGGTCATGGTCCCGCGCGCATTCGTCGCCGCTGACGAGGGCCTCGTTCTCGCGGTCCAGGTGAAACACGCTTTCGTCGATGTCCAGGAACTGGTGGCGGTGATCGACCACGGCTTCCGCCTGGACGTGGCCGTGCAACTCCCGGACTTTGGGATCGATCGAGTATTTCGGCTTGCCCAGCCCCGCGTACTTGAACAGCGCGCAGCCGCAGTAGCCCATGTCGTCGCACAGGTTCAGGCCGTACGAGTTAAACAGTTTGACCGGATCGTGGAACTCGTTGTCGGCGAACAGCGGACTGCAGTGGTAGCGGTTGTCGCGCGCCGTCTGCCAGATGAACAATGCCTTCTCCTGATCGTCGCTCGCGCCGCGCGTGAACTCGGCGAGCAAATCGTCGAAGGTGCCCCAGTTCGCCCGGTCGTTGGCAATGATTTTCGGCCAGGCGACGGTGGTTTCGCCGCTGTTTTCGATTGTGAGTGACAGGTTGGGCTGGAAGGCGATCTGGAATCCGTCGTTCAGCCGCGTGTGCGAGTTCTCGAAATCCAGCGTGCCGCCCAGCGGGATCGTGTACTCGTGACGCGAGGCCCGCACGACCTCGACGCGCTTCCGGGGCGGTCCGGCGAATTGTTCCAAGCCGCCGAGCGTACTGTCGGGGTTCGTCGATCCGACCTCGTACTTGCGGCCGTTCGTGCGGGGATCGGAGTTGTCCGAAGCCGACAGGTACAAGCCGTTGCGGGTCCAGTGCGAGTAGCGGCCGGTGCCCTTGGTGCGAATGTCCGCATGGAGCGATCGGGCTGGGCCGAGCGGGCGGCCGTCCTCATAGACCAGCAGTCCGGATTGGTTGCCGCTCTCGCGGTCGCCGTCCTCGCCGAAATCCAGGCTGGCGA
Organism: Candidatus Anammoximicrobium sp.; assembly: GCA_012515235.1. GTDB lineage: Bacteria > Planctomycetota > Planctomycetia > Pirellulales > Pirellulaceae > Anammoximicrobium. The sequence continues at coordinate 19,515 of JAAYYU010000176.1, read as the reverse complement.
TGTAGCAGAAGCCGAGTTCCTGGCGGAACGCGTCGCTGGGCAGCAGCACCCGCCTGGTCTGCACCGGTTCCCCCGCGTCCAGCCCGGGCGTCCAGCCGCCGAACGCCGCCAGCGCAAGCCAAAACGTCGCCAGCGTGAGCCAACATCGCCGTGTCCGGATTCGCATCGTGTGTTCCTTGTTCATTCGCAGAGCGGTTGTGGCCGGTTCCGCCGCCGGTCGAAAACTGACCGGGTGCCCCAGTCGCGGAACAGGCGGGATTGCCGGAGCGGCGTCGTGAACCGGTCAAGATTCCGGCACCGCCTTTTCCTTGGTCAGCTTCAAGTAACTTTCCGCTTGCTCCGCGTCTTGGATGAATTTGGGCCGCGACCACCACTGGCTGTCGGCGTTGTTGCTGGCCTTGGAATCCGTGGCCAGCGTGACCAGCACGGTGCGGCCGGCGGCGGAGCCCAAGGGCACGGACCAGCAGTGATAGGCGGTGTCCCAGAGGGTCTTCTCGCCGGCAGGCATGCCGTCTTTCCAGTCGGGATTCGGTTGCGGGCCGAAGTCGTGCTCGTGCCGCAGGCGGCCGTTGACGTACAGTCGGGCGATTGTACCGTTGCCGTACTTGGCCTGCGAGTTGCGGGTGTACACGCGCAGCGTCGAGTCCTTGGCGGGGACCCGCACGAGATAGTCGAGGGCCACTTCCGCGTCGTTGCCGTAGTTGAGGAACGTGAACGGGACCGTCTGTTTCTCGCCGGGCACGGGGAAGCCGGGCCGGTGCGGAGGCGCGTACTCGCCGCCGCGGTCCAGTCCGGAGTCGATCAGGAGATAGCGGGCGTTCTCGTGGCCGTCGCCGAAGTACTGGCCGTGCTCGACCGTCTGCACGCCGCGCTTGACGAACACCAAGTTGGCGGGGAACGTCACGGGGAATGTCAACTCGGACGGCGCGCCTCGCTCGGCAGGCTTCGTCGCCGTGACGGGCTGGTCATTGACGAGGATTTCGGCAAAGTCCGCCGCCGTGCGGAACGCGACTTCGCCTTCGCCCGGCTGGCCCGGCTGGACCGCGTCCAACGCAAGGACGGTAAAGACATCGGTTTCATAGAAACGGGTGAGGCAGACGCCGTCCGGGATGCGAGTCACCTCGATCTCCGTCCGGTCCGGCACGCCGGGGACCAGGGCATAGCGGACTTTGGGATTGAGGCCCAAGATGACGCCGTCGCGGATGGCGGGCCAGCCCGGCAGGTTCAAGCCGGTCGGGTGGCGGTTCAGCCCCGTGACGCGGGCGTATCGTTCGCAGCCGTCGGGGCCGATCATGCGTTGCGTCTGCTCGTCGGCAAAGTACTTGTAAACTTGTCCGTCGCGGTCCTGGTACATGCAGGCCAGGTCCGGCTCCCACCGCTCCGGCGCAAAGCACGGTTCGAGCTGCTTGCGCGAGAACAGTTGGGCGCGCCAGAGCATGTGTACCAGGACGCCTTGGTTAGCCTGCAGATTCCGGAGCGAGCCGGGGAACTGGGCCGGGCCGCCCAGGGCGTCGGAACAGGCCACGACGACGTGCCGCAGAAAGTTGGATTCGGCTTGGATCGTCGGCACCCAGGCCCCGTGCTGCGGGCCGTGAAGGAACGCCGACACCGGCCGCTGGTGGGTCATCCAGTGGATCCGCGTCGCCTCGCCGCCCCACACCTGCTGGTAGCGCAACGGCCAGCGCACGGCAAAGGCGATGCTGTGCGGTGCGTACTCCGCGGCCATCGGCACCGTCGGGTTGCGGCGGAGCAGCTCGCGGAACTGCTCGACGCTGCCCTGTGCCGCCGCCTTCCCCTCAACGACGCCGTTGCCGAAATCGCCGGCGCAACCGCCGACGTCCTCGTAGTTTGCATCCGTGCCGGTCTCCTCCCGCCAGCGGATCATCATGTCGGTGTGATACTGCCGCCAGCGGGCGGACAACGGATCCAGGTACAGCAACTGGTTCTCCTTGGCCTTGTCGAACGTCATGGGGTCCCGGCTGCTCTGGGCATAGTTCGTCAGGGACATGCGGCGTGCGAGTCCAAAGTCGCCGATCCGGTCGCGGACAAAGACGGGCGACTGGTAGTTGACGCAGTACGTGTTGACATAGGCCATGGTGTGGAAGCCGAGCGCCTGGGCGGCCTGGACGCGTTGGGCGTACCCGGCCCGCGGCGTCCAGTCGGGCAATTCGTGGTCGAACTCCGGAGCCCGGGCGTTCCATTCGTGCAACAGCACGGTTTCGGGGTCGAAGACAGTTGCCAAGGCCCGCAGTCCGGCGGGGTTCCCCTTCTCGTAGTCGTCGATGATGACCTTGATCCGGTCAGCCCATTGGACGGCGGCCCGCGCGCGCAGTTCCTCGGCGAACGCCCGCGCGTACCAGTCCCGATACGGCGTCAGGGCCGCGACCCAGCCGCCATCGGAAGCATCCAGCCGCCAGGTGACCGATTCGACGCGCGTGTGCGGCTCGAAGGGCATCAAATTCAAATGCTCGATGGCGACGGAGAAACTCTTGCCGCTCCAGTTCAGGAAGAAGAAGTTCGGGGGACACTCGGGCGCCTCGACCCACAATCCAAGACTGCCCTGCCGGCCTTCGAGGGCGACGACCGGCGCCTCCCAGAACGGCGTTCCGCCCAGCGTGGTCAGCGCCGGCTTGCGATTGCTGTCGTACAGCGTGCCCCCGAAACTGGCGACGTACATGCGGTGCTCGGAGTGCAGGTTGGCAAGCGGCGTCTGAACGCCGTACACGCCTCCCGCCGGGCTCGTTCCCGTAGCGCGAAACAACAGGGCGCCGGAGGCCGCGTCCACCCATGCCGAAACGGTCAGGGTTTCCTCGGGAAACGTCTGCCCGCCGTTGCTCAGCCCCGTCCAACTCATCTGCACGCCGCCCTCGATCGGTGCGGTCGTCCAGGCCGAGTCGGCGTGGGGCCGGTGCATGGTTGGATATTTCGTGCGAAAGTCGGTTTGCGCATAGATCGGGTGCGTGCTCCACGAACCGTGCAGTTTGGCGACCGCCTCCGGCATGCCTGTGACGTGCCCCAGCCCGGCCGGAACCTCCGCTTCCTCCGCCACGGCTGCGTCCGCATGCACCTCGCCCGTGACCAGGTTCGTGACCGCCACGATCAGGCCGTCGCGGAAAGTGGCCGCCAGACGCGGCGTGCGGATCGTGACGGTCTGGGCCTGGGCGTCGATCTGGACTGCGGGTGCGGCCGCAGCGGCCCATCCGCTGAAGAGTGCGGACATGGCCAGCGCGGCTAGTCCGGCCGTGCCGCGAACCGTGCCGCGAATCGTAGCGCGGATCGTGCCGCGGATCGTGCCGCGCCGAGTCAGTCTCGCATGGAACATCTTTGTGACTCCCGAACGTGTTTCCCGAACGTGTTTCCGTCCACGGGCTTTCCAACCGTCGTGGGCTTCCCAACAAAACGGTATCACACCGCAAACGTCCGGTCCAGGATGCGGATCTGCCGACCGTCGGCGTCCGCCTGCAAATCGGGGCGTCGCTCGCCCAAGACGAACACCCACCAGACCACCGGTCCGGCGTTGGCCAGCGGGCAAACAAGCGACAGCTGGCCGCGCGATCCGGGCAACCGGTGCAGGTTTGCGCCGGACAGCGGGGCCTGGGGGCTGGCCAGCCAAAGCGGCACGCCGTCAACCGCCAGCAGCGCCCAGTTGGCCTCGATCCACCACGCGCAGCCCGCGTGTCCGTGCCAATGGTACGTGGCCTGCAACGGGGACTTGCCTGCCATCTGGTCGGCGACGACGACCAGGTTCTTGTCCGACAGCCAAACGTGTCGCACGAGCTGTGTCAGCGACGCCGCAGGCGGGTAGCACGCGGTCAGGTCGATGGCGACGCGCCAGAGACGGGTCCCTATCTCTTCCAGGACCAGTCGGCGAGGCTGCTTCTGGTTCTGGGCCGTGCCGTTGACCAGTGGGGCGTTGTGCGCAGCGGGCCCGACGGTGAATTCGCGTTCGTCTCCTTTGGCATACTGCTGGTAGCCCGGGTCCGCAATCAGCCACTTGCCTCGCGTACCCAGGACCAGCGTGCCATTGTCGCTGGGCAAGTGGCCCATGGGCGAGTTGGTACACGAGACGGCCACGGCAAGGTCGTCCTGTTCCCAGCCCGTGCGAAGGACCGTTGCGTAATGGGCGTCCAGAGCGCCTGCCGGCGGGGCTTGCCCGGACAACTCGCCTTGCGCAGAACGCAGCGCGGCCAAGCCGTCGGCGCGGAACCAGTCCAGGCGACAACGCGCCAGATGCCACACGCGCGGGGCGCCGCCGCACAGACTCAAGAGCTTCGCTTGGGCCGAAAGATGAAAAGGCATCTCACGAGGCTCCACGTCGCCGATCTCTGCCACTTGCTCCGCCGCTCCCGGCGCGGACAGCATGGACGACTGGTCCAGAAAGTGTTCCAGGCTGGGGTGTTCCAGGATGCGCGAGCGGTCCGTTGCCGGCAGCGTGCTGAGCCAGTCGGCGATGAAGTCCAGCACGTAGCCGTCGTAGGCCACGCCCTCGCTGAATCCCGTGGCCCGCAGTTCGAGCACCGCGCCGAACAGGGCGGTCAGTTGCGCGTCGAGCGCCGGGGCAGCCGGGTGCTGGGCGGCGACGGCCAGGAGCGCGTCGCCGACCGTGTTGATCAGGCCGATGTTGTGCAACCCGGCATGAGGAGTCTTTCGGCGGAGGAGGTTTTCCTTGGACAGCGCCGTGTTGGGGAGCCTGTCTGCGGCCGGCCGGCGAGCTTCCACGTGGCGGCGGCACGCCTCGCGGAGCTTCCGCCGCAACTCGTCGGCGACCCATTTCCAGCGGGTCACCGCCGTCCAGAGGATGCGTCCCAGGTGGGCCGAATCGAGGCTCTTTCCGTAATGCGGCCAGGCGGTCAAGGCGGTCAGATCCGCCGCGGCGGCAGCCCGCAGCCCGTCTTCCTGGAACCACTCCGCAGCCCAGCCCAGAGCCAGGATTCGCTCTTCGAGGGCCCACGACAGCCAGGTGGACCAGGGATAGCTGGGAATACCCGGAACCAGAACGTCCGGAACCTCCAGGCTTGTCCGCGGCAACGGATAGGCCAGTTTGCGGCCGATGCGGTAGTAGTCCACCACCAGTCGCCGCTGCGGTTTGAATCCGTCAGCGCGCCGTCGCAATTCCGCCTCCACAGCCCTCCGGTCCAGGCCGCTCCCAGAGCCGTCCGCCGCGCCGTCCGCCGCGTGACACGGCGAGCCGCAGCTTGCAGTCCAACCAGACGCCGCGCCGCACATGGCGCCGCCCGCCGCCAAAACCTTGAGGAACGCCCTGCGAGACGAATCGTGGGTCATTGCTGCTACCTCCCAAAGGGTCTTTCGGACTCCACGCTGGCCGCCCAGTCGGTCTGAGTTTCATGGCTCGACGGGGCAATGTCAATCGTCGCCGATCAATCGTCGCCTGTGTTCCGCGCAAACAAACGTGGACGGCGGACGTCGGACGCTGGCGTGTTCGCGTGAGTACAAGCCTCGAATTCTTCGCAGTCCCAGAAATCCAGACAGACCCCGTGGGCCGCGAAAGGCCATCTCGCATCGTTCGGAAAATCACGGTCGCCTCGTCACCGTCGCCAGCACACTCTGTGGGCTGATCGGCAGCAAACACCGGACCGTTGTTTTTCGAACGTCGCTCAGAGCCTGGCTGCTTGGATTTGAGCCGCCGTCAGCCGGCCGTCGTGCAGGGCGGCGGCGACCAGGGCCGCGTCGCAACCGCAAGCCGCCAGACGCTGCAGGTCTTCGACGCCCCGCACGCCGCCGCCGGTAATGAGTTCGATCTCCGGATGGGCGTCCCGCAACTGGCGGCACAGCGGCACAGTCGTCGGACCCAGGTTCACGCCTACCGCTGCAACGTCCAGCACGAGCAGTCGCCGGAATCCGATGCCCAAGGCCAACTCCGCGATCCGCCGGGCAGCCGAAGGCGGCTGGTTCTCCGCCGACAACTTGTCTGCGAACCGGGATACCGGTCCGGACGCGGCGGATTGCCAAGCCGCGGAGACAGTCATCGGCTTGCCGTCCCGCAGATCCAGGCTGAATACGCACTGGTACGGGGCCACGACGGAGTGGATTGCGGACAGCAGTCCGGGATCGCGCACGGACTCCAGGCCCACGACCAGCCCCGCCCAGCACGAGGCGGCGGCGGCCCCATCGGCCATGCGCTGCGCCCGCTGGACATCGCCGATCCCCGCATCCACCAGCAGTCGCAGACCCGCCGCGGCAATCTGCCGGTACGCTTCCCAATCGGGCTCGCGGCCGGCGATCGCGTCCAGATCGGCGACGTACACTTCGCGGGCGCCCCACCGCTCCACGAACGCCTGGGCCATGCTGCGCGGCGCCGCGTCTGACGCCAGCGTGCTGACGACCGGCCGATAACGGCTGCGGTCGCCCGCCACGCCGCGAACCACTTGACCGTTCATGAGATCCATCACCGGGATGATTCGCATGGCCAAAGTCTGTCCTGAGACGGCCAGTTTCAGCCGGTCTCGTCGGGCCTCAGCACCTCCGGTTGCCCGGAATCTAAGGCTGGGCGGCCGCAAACACGATGTTCAGTTGCCGGTCGCGGCGGACCTCCTCTTCCTGCCAACGAACCGCATGCCCCTCGAACATTTTCGGCGTCAGGCGGAAGAAACGCCCGATCTGGGCCAGCGTGCTCTTGGCCAGTTCCTTCTCGTCCTGACTGACGTGCGCTGAAATCACCAGCAGGAAATAGCTGCCTCGATCGGGCACGCGCAGCTGGAACCGGCCCTCCGGACCGGTTCGGACACAGTCGCCGCCGAGGCGATGGATGGCCTGCAACCCCGCGTGGTTCTCGTCCGGCGGCGGGTCCTGGGGCCGTAGCCCGACGATTTCCACCTTCTGTTCCGGATGCATGTCGCGCGGCACCACCAGCACCGTGGCCCCGTCGTCGGGCTTTGTCTGTCCCGTCGCGTCTTCCACCACCACCACGCCGGAGATCACGCAGGCCTGCGGTGCCGCGTCTTCCCGTTCGGCATCCGGAGAACATCCTCGCCCAAGCAGAATGCCCACGAGCAGACTCATCAAAGCCACCAAGCCGAGCAAGGCTCCCTGCATGTACAGAATGCGGCGTGAAACGGCGATCTTGTTCGGGTCCAACGAGGCTTGGAATCCGGCCAGCGACGAACTCGCCTCGTCGTCCGCCGCGTAAACCAGTTCGGCCTCCGAATCGTACACCAGGAACTCCGCCAACGGATCGTCCGGTGTCTGCGGCGCGGGCGACGACCTCGACGGGGATTCCACCGCGGCATCAGCAGGCTCGGCCGCGGCTTTCGGCAAAGCCCCCGCCTCCGCGGGCGTTTCCGCCGCTGGGACCGGCTTGTCGGTCTTCGTACCCGGAGGCACCGGCACCGTCAGCATCTGCTGGCACTTCGGGCATTTCGCTCGCGCACCGGCCTTGCGCGAACTGACGCTCAGTCGCGCTCCACAGTGCTCGCAGGCAAACTTGATTGGCATATTCGTCGACTAGCCGCCTGTTGACCAAAGGGGACAGGCATCTTGCGGTGGTCGTTTTTCTTTGGGTTTTTCTCACGCAACTCCGAGCCGGTCCCCTGTTCTCAACCGGCGGCGAGCCGCGGTTTCGCGAAAGGCCTCGTGGACCTTTGTGGGTTCGGCTTGGGTCGCACCGCCACTCGCCCCCATCACCCGTCGCCGGCCCCCATCACCCGTCGCCGGCATCGGTGTGGTCGTTGTCGTTCAAGGCTTTCAGGCCCAGGACGCACAGCAACAGCAGCATATCGGTGACCGCCAGCACCAACACGCCGCCGGCGACCCAGCGCAGCACTCGCGCCCCAACGGCGTCCTGCATGGCTTGCGTCAGCGCAGCTGCCCCCATCAACACCGCAAACGCGAACACCATCAGGGGCAAGGCAAAAACCAACGTGGTCAGAAAACGTCGCGGAATCAACGGGGGCTCCTTTTGGGCATCGGGCTGAATCAGGCAAACAGGCTAGATTCTGCGGGTTAGGGCAAATGCTGTCAATCCACGGTGCGGACGCTGGCTTGGTAAAAGACGCCGACTCCGGCTACAATGCGCCCGATCAAAAACCGAGGTGAGCCATGGCCCGCAATGAACAACTGATCCGTCAGCACAAGGTCCTGCAGATCCTGGAGCGGTACCGGTTCGGCCGCACACTGGACGAAATCCGACGGGAGTTGGTGGAGGAACTGGGATTGACCTCCCTGCATCAACGGACCGTGCGCCGCGATTTGGAAGCGCTGCAGGCCGCGGGGATCGATGTGGACGACGAAGATTCGGCACGGGGCAAGGTCTGGAAACTGGGACCTGGCGTCCGGGGAGCGCACAAGGTGACGGCCTCGGCGACCGAGTTGATCGCCCTGTCGCTCAGCCGCGACCTGCTGTACCCCTTGGCCGGCACGCCGTTCTGGCTGGGGATTGAATCGTTCTGGAGCAAGCTGCGCGACCAATTGCCGGACGCCGTCTGGGACCACTACGAGGCGTATCGCGAGGTGTTGTTCGTGCGGGGGACGCCGGCCAAGTCGTACAAGCAGCAGCACGGCACGTTGCAGACGCTGCACCGCTGTATCCAGGAGCACCGGGTGGCCGAGATCGAATACCAGCCAATCGGCAAAGACCCTCGCCGCCGCAGGATTGAGCCGTATGCCGTGGTGTTCTATCAGTCCAGCCTGTACATCCTGGCGGCAGCAAGTGAGATTGCCGCGGGCCGTCCCGACCGCATTCGCCATTGGAAGCTGGACCGCTTCCTTCGCGCAACGGCGCTGGACGAATGGTTCAAGCGGCCCGCCGATTTCGATCTGGAAAAACACCTGGGGCAGAGTCTGGGGATCTTTGCCGCGGCGGGCAAAGCGCGCGACTTCCGCATCTACGTCAGCGCCCGCGCGGCCCCCTGGGTGATCGAGGATCCCTGGCATCCGGACCAGCAGATCGAACGCGCCGCAGACGGCAGCGTGGTGTTGACCGTCAAGGCGGCCCACGAGTTGGAAATCATCCCCCGCGTGCTCAGTCTGGGCAACGAAGCTGAAGTTCTGTCCCCCGCCAGTTGCCGCCGCGCCATGGCCCGCATGATCCGCGCCGCGGCCGGACGCTATGCCGATGTGCCGCCGGATCCGGCCGATAGTTGACTTGTCGCGGGCCGGGCTTTATGGTCATGCTCAACAGACACGTTCTGCGACCGTTCCCGCCAATCGCGATCTGGCGGAAAGCGTGCGTTTCCCGTCGCTCGCAGGCGTGCCGTTTTCGTCACCTCCAAACAGGAAAGGACCGAATCCATGTCAAGCCATGAAGTGACGCGGCGAGGATTTCTGAATCAAGTCAGCATCGGGACGGCAGCGGCCGCCGCGGTCGCGACCGCCGCGACGGCGTCTGTGCAAGCGGCCGAGCCGAGGGCCAAGATCAAGATCATCGGCATCTCGACCAGTTTGCGGAAGGGCAAGACCACTGCCGCCGCGGTGCAGCGGGCTTTGGAAGCCGCGCAGGCCGTCGCGCCGGAGCGGATCGAAATCGAGTTGATCGATCTGGCCGGCTTGAAGTTCCCCGTGGGGATGCTCGTGAACGAGCCGCTGGCGCCGGGCGAGCAGGACGATTTTCCCCCGATTGCCGAGAAGCTGGCGGCGCCCGAGGTGGCGGGGATCATCGTCGGCACGCCCACCTACTTTGCCAACATGTCGTCGCTGTGCAAAGCGTTCCTGGAACGCTGGATGGTGTTCCGCAAGGACGGTTTTACGCTGTCGAACAAGGTCGGCGGCGTGCTGGCCACGGGCGGCGCTCGGGACGGCGGACAGGAGCTGACCATCCAGTCGGTGCAAGCTTCGCTGATGGCTCAGGAGATGCTGGTCATCGGCGACGGCCGCCCCACCGCCCATTTCGGCCCCGTCCTGTGGAACCAGGGCGACGATATCAGCAAGGACGAGATCGGCCTGAAGGCCACCGACAATCTCGGCCGCCGCGTCGCCGAAGTCGCGCTGCGGATGGCCGGAGGCTAGGGTTCGGGAACCGGCGTCTGGCTCCCGCCGCCGGCCTGCCGGACGTGCGAAGACCTGCCGCGGAGCGTCATGGCCCCGCGGCGGGACTCGCCTGGACCGCGTACAGGTTCTTCCAAGTCGTCACATACAGCACGCCGTTGGCGGCCACGGCGGTCGCGGAAATTCGCCCGTCCATTTTGATGGTGCTGAGCAGCTTGGGTTGCTTGCCGGCCGCCAGGATGTGAAACCGCTGGCGGTCGGTGCCCACGTAGATCTTGCCGTCGGCGACCAGCGGCGAGGCGGCTAGCGGACCGTCCAGGTCCTGAACCCAGTACACCTGTCCGGTCTCTGCGTCCAGACAGTGCAGGCGACCATCGAATCCCGTGGCGTAGACCAGGCCCTCGGCGATCGCGACGGTCGACGGCGAGGCCCCGATTCCGTCGTACGACCAGCGTTTGGCCGTCCGCGTGACGTCGCCCGCGCCGCCGGCGTCCAAACAGACGAGCCAGCCCAATTTCATCCGGTGATAGGGCTCTTGGGTGAAAATCACATACACCCGGTTCCGGTAGCACACCGGCATCCCCGTCACCTGGTAGGAAGTGCTGTCGTGCTGGTGGTCGGCCGGCACGCGGTCTTGGGTCTGGGCCAGCGGGTGGCCGTGAAACTTCCACGCCGGCCGCAGCCGTTGGACCGTCTCCCGGCTCGCTCCCGGAGGCAGCAATTCAAAAGCGTACAGCACGCCGTTGCCGGCTCCGAAAAAGCCCAACGTCCGGTCCCCCACGCGGCCGACGGCGACCGAACTCCACTGGCCGTGCGTAATGTCCGGCCCGATGCCGAAGTCGTCGCGGGCCACCAACTGGCCGGTGCGTTTGTCCAGCACGATCAAGCTGGGGGCTTCCGGGTGGACCACGAAGGTGTGCGTCCATTCGACGCCGTTGCTGGTGTTGACATACAGCAAATCGCCGCGTAGCAGCACCGAGCAGTTGTACGCATTGTGCGCCTCCGCCTGCAACTGGCGCGGCATGTCGAACAGCCACAGGATGTCGGCGTCTTGCGCGCCGACCTGCCGCGGCGACTCTCCTTCCCCGGCCATCAGTCGGCCCTCGTCCAGAAACGGGCCGTCGTTCCCGTCCGCCTGGCCGTTCACGTCCAGACAGACCACTTCGCCGCGGTTGGTCACCAGGTACGCCCGGTCGCCCTCGACCGTCGGCGACGAAGTGATGCCGATCTGCGCCCAATCGGCCCACTTGATCCGTTCCAACTTGGGCAGGTTCAGCTGCCAGAGAAACCGGCCGCTGGCCTCTTCGAAACACATCAGCACGCCGCGGTCGCCTGCGATCTGCGGATCGCGCGGCGAGCCGTTGTTGGTGCCCACGAACACTCGGCCAGCGGCGACCACGGGCGTGCCGTAGGTCGTCTGGCCTAGGCGGGCGACCCACTTCACCTGCCTGGCCGTGGACAGATCGACGCCGCCGGTCGCCAGGTCCCGCTCGCCCGGCGCAAAGTCGCTCGGCAGTCCCGACTCGGCCGAAACCATGTTTCGGGTGTCCGCTTCGCCCCACTGCGGTTGATCGGCCGCACGGGCCCATCCTCCGGCACAAACGAGCAACACCGCGATCAGCAGCGGAACCGCGTTTCGGAGCTTCGGCAACAGCATGGCACTTCTTCTCCTGGCAAGACCGCCTGAGTCTTCGGGCACTGAATGCGGCACATTGTCGCGCCGCGCGGGAAGGGATGCAAGTGCGCGGTCCGCAATCCCGACACCAAGAGGTCACGCGCCGCGACCGGCCCTTCGCCGGAGCCGCGTTTTCCGAGCCGTGGCGACTGCGCCGCCATCGGCCGTCAGGCTCCGCACCTTGGCCCGGTTGCGAACGAGAGTTGATTGGCCCGGACCGGGCCTACCTTTGTTTCGGACGATGTACTAGATTGACGGCTGGGGCCGCTCGGCCCGCGTTTGTCCGACGAGCAAGGTATTTCCGGCATCCCTGTGGAAAGGCCAGCGCCGTGAAGTTGTTGGCGATCAGCGACGTGTATATTCCTGCCGAGTTCATGCCTCGAGGGTTCGCGCCGCTGGCGGAACTGGGCGTGGAGGTCGAAGTGCGGCGGTGGGAGCATCCGACGCTGGTGGATCTGCAGCAGGCCAATCTGGCGATCGAACAGGGCGGGCCGGACGCCGTGCCGCTGCCGGCGCACGTGACGGAAGGCGTCGACGCCTTCGACATCATCTGCGTCCAATTCGCGCCGCTGGGCAGCCGCTTGATCGAAGCGGCGGCCGCGTTGAAAGTGGTCGGCGTTTTGCGGGGCGGAACGGAGAATGTGGCGGTGGACGTCGCGACGCGGCGGGGCATCAGCGTGCTGAACACGCCGGGCCGGAACGCCCGCGCGGTGGCCGAGTGCGCGCTGGGCCTGATCCTGAGCGAAGTCCGCAACATCGCCCGCGGCCATGCGGCGCTGAAGGCCGGCCGCTGGACACGCGACTTTCCCAACCGCGACACGATTCCCGAACTGAACGAAAAGACCGTGGGGCTGGTCGGCTACGGCGCCGTCGCTCGGCTGCTGGCGGGATACCTGCGCGCGATGGGCAGCCGCGTCATCGCCTACGATCCGTTCGTCAGCGGGGACACGGCGCCGGCGCAGATGGTCGATCTGGAAACGCTAATGCGCGAATCGGACGTGGTCTCCGTTCACGCCCGCTTGACGGCCGAGACCCAGCATCTGGTGAGCGAACGGCTCTTGCGGCTGATGAAGCCCACGGCGGTGCTGATCAACACGGCCCGCAGCGGTTTGGTCGACGAGCCGGCCCTGATCCGCGTACTGCAGGAGCGGCGCATCATGGGTGCGGCGTTGGACGTGTTCGACGTCGAACCGTTGCCGCCCGATCATCCCCTGGTCCATTTGGACAACGTGACAATCGTTCCGCACATCGGCGGCAGCTCGCTGGATGCCTTCCGCGGCAGCCCGAAGCTGATGGCGGGCCACCTGCGCCGCATGCTCCTGGGCCAAGGCCCGCTGCCGGTGGTCAACGGCATCCCGCCGCCGTTGCGCGCGGTGTGAATTTTTGGAGTGCGGCGACTTGTCGCCGTTTTCGCACGTGTCACGGCCCCCCGACTGCAGTTCGGGTTCCGCTGCGGTGTTCGGTTTCCCCTGAACCCAGGCATCTGCGAAGCGGCAGGCCGCTGTCCAAGGCGGTGACAAGGTACCGCCCTTCAAAAAAAGGGGGGGGGCGAGGCGGGGCGTCTTTTCGAGTTATGCAGAGAATGTTTTACCCGGTTCGAATTGCTGTGCCCGGTGTTGCATCCCGGGCGCTTTTGCTACACTTTTTGGCATGAACACAACGAAAACCCTCGATTGCGTGCTGTGCGGATCGTGTGTGGTGGATATTCTCGTCCGGCCGGTGCCGTTGGAAGTGCCGATCGGCGGCGGCAAACTGTTCGAGGCCCAGCCGATCGACGTGACCACGGGCGGGATCGTATCCAATTCGGGCATCGCCATGGCTCGACTGGGCCTGCAGGTCGCCGCGTTCAGCTTTACGGGCATGGACGAGTGGGCCACGGTGATCCGCCGGAACCTGGAACGGGAAGGCGTGGACACGCGCTGGTTGGTGCCGCATCCGACGGGTGCGACGAGCACGACGGCGGTGCTGATCGACCCCAGCGGCGAGCGGAGTTTCGCGCATTGCGTCGGTGCGCCGCGACTGATGGACAAAGCGCACTTCCTCAAGCACTTGGACGTGTTCGCCCAAAGCCGCTCGACGCTGATCGGTTATTACTCCCTCATGCCGCGGCTGGAACCGGACTTGCCGGAGATCCTGCAGGCCATCCGCGAGACGGGCTGCCAGACGGCGCTGGACGCCGCCGGCAGCGGCGGGGCGCTGCAGCCGCTGGACCGGATCCTGCCGCACCTGGACGTCTACGTGCCCAGCCGTGCGGAGGCGGAGCATCAGACGGGCGAAACGGATCCGCGGCGGATTGTCGACGCGTTCCGCGCGTGCGGGGCGCCGGGCTTGCTGGGAGTCAAGCTCGGCAGCGCCGGAGCGTTGCTCAGTCCCGCCCCCGGACAGTACATTGACGTCCCCGTCGTGTCCCCGCCGGGACCGGTGGTGGATACGACCGGCGCGGGAGACGCCTACTACGCGGGCCTGTTGACGGGACTGCTGCGCGGCATGACCGTCGCACAAGCCGGGCGACTGGCGGCGGCGACCGGTGCGTGCTGCGTGACCGGCTACGGGGCGACAGCGGGACTGAAGGGCTTTGCTGAAACGGCGCAACTGGCCGGGCTCGAGGGCGTGAATTGATTCTCAACCAACTTCAAGTCGGGGGCAGGCACTTCAGACTTCAATCTTTGCCGACGAACCACGTCGCGGGGCTTTTTGCAGCGAAGATTGAAGTTTGAAGTGCGGGACCCCAAGCTCAACAACTCAACCCAGGAGAAGAACCATGGCAGGTGACTATCGTTTCTCATTCGGTCCTTGGAACATTCACGAGGGCGCCGATCCGTTCGGTCCGACGGTGCGGCCTTCGATTTCGTTTGCCCGCAAGCTGAAGATGTACAAGAAGCTCGGTTTCGACGCGGTCCAGTTTCACGACGACGACGCCGTGCCGGACATGGAGAAGCTGACGCCGGCCAAAATCCGCAAGGAAGCGGCGGCGATGAAAAAGATGATCGCGTCCGAGGGCCTGGTGGCGGAATTCGTGGCTCCGCGACTGTGGGAACATCCCCAGGGCATCGACGGCGGATTCACCGCCAACGATCCCGCTTGCCGCAAGTGGGCCAACGAGCGAGCCAAGCGGTGCATCGATATCGCCAACGCTTTGGACACCAGGCTGATCGTTCTCTGGCTGGCCCGCGAAGGCACCTACATTCGCGAATCGAAGAACGCCATCGAGGCGTACCGCTGGCTGTTGGAATCCATCAACGCCATGCTGGAATACGACGACAAGATCGAGATCGCCATCGAGCCCAAGCCGAACGAACCGACCGACATGGCCTACGTGCCCACGATCGGGCACGCGCTCGCGATGGCTCAACACAGCGTCGATCCGAAACGCGTCGGCGGCCTGATCGAAACGGCACACGCCCTGCTGGCCGGACTGGACCCGTCGGACGAAATGGCGTTCGCCCTGTCGATGGGCAAGTTGTTCAGCGTCCACCTGAACGATCAGAACGGCCTGAAGTTCGACCAGGACAAGTCCTTTGGCGCGGCGAACCTGCGCGGAGCCTTCAACCAGGTGCGCGTCCTGGAACTGGCCGACTACCCGTCCACCGGCCGCTTCGTGGGTCTGGACGTTAAGGCCATGCGGACGCAAAAGGCCGATGTAGCTCACAAGCACTTGGCCAACAGCCGCGCCGTGTTCCTGCGGTTGCTGGAAAAGGTCCGCACGTTCCCCAACGAGATCGCCCAGGACTGCATCGCCGCCCGCGATTACGAGGCGCTGGAAATGCTGGTGCTGGAACACTTGATGGGCAGTTGACACGCTGAGACGATCGCTGGCCATGATCCGCCAACGCAGTTCAAAGCAGCGGTCCGAGCACGACAGCAACGCTCAGCCCAGCAAGCGGGAGCAACACCAGCGTGGGCAAAGGCGGTTGCTGATGAAAAGAGGCAAAGACAAGAAACGGAAGCAGCCGGATTGGTTTCAAAGGTGATCCGATGAGCGAGATCGAGACGCTTGTCGCTCAGCAGAAGTGGAAGCGGGCGCAGGCTTTGCTACAGCGCGAATTGCTTTCCTCGCCGACCGACCATTGGGTCTGGTTCACGCTCAGCCTGACGTACTACGAGCAGAAACAGTACGAGCAGGCCCTGGAATGCAGCAAGCGGGCCGTCCAGTTGCAGCCGGACTGTCCGCTTGCGCTGTGGCATTATGCGGGTGCCCTCTCGATGACCGGCAGGGAAGAAGCGGCCGTGGCGATCTGGACCGTGCTGCTGGAGATGGACATCAAACAAGTCGCGCATGGTGACTGCGGCGAAGGCATGGACTGGGCTTTGCGTCTGATCAACGACGTGCAGTATCGGCTGGGACGATACTTTCAGCGTCGTGGGAAGACGGATCTGGCGTGCGCGGCGTTCGAGAAATACCTGCACAACCGAGCGCACGGTGTTGAGAGCACGTACGACCAGCGGCCGGTAAAGGCCTACCTCGCCGGAACTCGCGTCGCAAGATGATGAGCAACGGCTCAGCGGATTTCTGAGTGGCAAACGGGGAGTAGTTAGCGATGGATGCAACCAATCGTCGAACGTTCCTGGGCGCCACGGCAGTTGCCGGGACGCTTGCCCTGGCGCGCCCCATGCACAGCAGCACTCGGGCCGACGCCGACAAGACGCTGAAGCTGGGCGTGATCGGCGTCGGCTGGTACGGGATGGTGGACGCCAAAGCGGCGCTGAAGGTCGGCGGCGTCGAGGTGAGTGCGGTCTGCGACGTGGACCGCGAGCACCTGGACCAGAGCGTCGCCGAACTGGACAAGCTGCAAGGCAAGAAGCCGCAGACGTTCAATCTGTACACGGAGATGCTGGAACGGGCGGACCTGGACGTCGTGGTCATCGCCACGCCGCCGCACTGGCACGCGCTGCAGCTGATCGCCTGTCTGGAGCGCGGCCTGGACGTGTATGCCGAGAAGCCGTTGGCGTACGATGTCCGCGAAGGCCGGGCGCTGGTCGAGGCGGTCAAGAAGCACTCGGACCGCATCGTCCAGGTCGGCTTCCAGCGGCGGCAAAGCCAGGCCTGTCGCGACGCGGCCGAATTCGTCAAGGCGGGAAAGGCGGGGAAGATCGTCCAGGCCGACGTGCAGATCCATTACCGCACCGGCACGCTCGACCCGACGCCGCAAGATCCGCCGGCGTCGCTCGATTGGGAATTGTGGTGCGGACCCGGACCGAAGATCCCGTACAGCCCTCAAGTCGGTCACAAAAACTGGCGGCTGGAAAAGACCAGCGGCCACGGCCACCTGGTGGATTGGGGCATCCATAACATCGACGCCACGCGGATGATGCTGGGCCTGTCGATGCCCAAACAGATTACGGCCGCCGGTGGGCTGTACTACCTGCAAGGCAAGATCACCACGCCGGACACGTTGACGGTGCATTTCGAGTTCGACCAAGTTTCCGTCGTCTGGCGTCACCGGCTGTGGGGAGCGACCGAATGGGACCCGTCGGTCAACAACGGCATCTTCCTCTACGGCGACGAGGCCACGGTGTTTGCCTCCGATCAGCGGTGGGTGGTGA
The DNA here is from genome assembly GCA_012515235.1 of Candidatus Anammoximicrobium sp. Lineage (GTDB taxonomy): Bacteria > Planctomycetota > Planctomycetia > Pirellulales > Pirellulaceae > Anammoximicrobium. Next base: position 2,357 of record JAAYYU010000176.1, on the reverse strand, counting down.
TCCCCAAGGACCAGCCGGCCCAACGCCAGGAGCACATCGTCCAGAGCGACCTCGGCCCGCTGCACATGGCCGACTTTCTGCAGTGCGTCCGCACCCGCCGACAGCCGGCGTGCCCCGTCGAGGAGGGCTACAAGTCGACCGCGACAGTCCAGCTGGGCATGATCGCCTACGAGTCCAACTCGGTCGTCCGCTGGGACGAAGCGACGGAGCAGATCGTCGATAACCTCCAGGCGGCCAAGTTGCTCAAGCGACTGTATCGCCCGCCGTACAAGCACCCGCACGGGCAGGACTGAGTGGGTTGACCCGCTGGCCAAACGCGGCGCACCGATTCGGGACGCCGACAGCGTGAGAGCGTGTGAGCGACGGCGCATCGTGAGCGCCGTGGGCGTGCGAGCCAGGGGCTCGCGAACGAGGCGGCGTGCGAACGAGGGGGGCGGAGCGAACGCAATCAGAACGGAGGGTCCCATTCCAACTGCCGTTGGCGCTCCGCAAGCTGGCTTTGAAGATCGGCCGCCTTGGGGGTCAGGGACGGGCAGGCGATGGCGATCTGCTCCAGGGCTTCGGCAAGCTGCGTTGCCGCAGCGGCCGACAGCGGCAGGTCGTCGTCGGCGGCCCGGTAGGCGTCGAAGGCATCGTTGAGTGATTCGATCAGGAACCGGTCGCCGTCGGCGTTTTGTAAGTCGCCCACCAATTCGGCCATCCGCATCGCCAAGGCCATCATCGACAGCGGCGATGCCACGCCCGCCTCGTGGAGCGCTTCTTCATTGATGTACGAGGTCTGCCAGACACTGCCAAACGGGTCCTCGCCCGCCTCCTCGCGTTCCCGCTCTTTGGCCGCCAGCTCCTCGTCGAACCGGCGGTATTCCTCCTGTTCTTTCTCCCATTCCTCGCGGGTCGCGCACAACGAGAACGCAAATTCCTCGTCCAGTTCGAGATGGTGTCCGTCAAAACCGCGAAACGTCGGTCCGGGACCCAGTTCGCCGTCGGCCTGCATCCGGCAAAGCGGGCAATCGGGATCGATCGGTGTTCCGTTTCCGACCAAGGGCTCCCGTCGCCGTTCGCGTTCGATGATCTGGACGGGCGGTGTGGGATCGCCCTCGACCTCGCTTTCCATCAACCACCACTGCGCGTATCCGTACAGGGCACTGGCCAGAGCCTCTTCGCCGATGTCGGGTTCCGCGACGATCCGCTCCCAGGCCTTACGGATCAGAACGCGGCAAAGATCGAAATACATCACGACCTCGTGACGCCCCAGCGGTCCGTAGCGATACGCAAAGGTGTCTCGATCCAGCGGGCGCGGACAGCGGCCCTCGTGTGACCACTGCAGCTCGCGGTTGAAAACCTCGCGTTCGACCCAATCGCGGCCGCGGTGCAAGAAGTCACGCGGCGGTTGGCCTTCCAGGTCCTCGCGCGGAGTCATCAGCCAATCGGCGTGAACGCGGAGGGTCAAGGCGCGCCAACGTTCCACGGTCTCGCGTTGGGTCTCCGGCGGCGAGCCGTCCCAGGGCAAATCGTCCCAGCAGAGAACCTGGGCAGGCAACGGTTCGCGGCGGGCGAGGTCCAGCGTCCGCTGTGCGATGCCGTCGGCCAAGGCGCGTCCAAACAACACGCCGCGCACGTCAAGCGGTTCGCAAGGCACCGGCAGCGGCAAGACCGCGGGTTGTCCCGCGCCGGCAGTCACACACTGCCAATCGGGAGGCAAGTTGAGCCACACGACCGGAATTTCCGGGTTCCACGGCCCTTCATCCCGCTGGAAAGCCGCGGGATTTTCGGGCAATTCCGCCCCGCCGCCGGCAACCATCCGCAAGCAAGCCAGGTCCAACAACAACCAGGGTCCTTCCGCCGGCACGTCGTGGCACGGTGCCCAGGGCAAGCTGTCCCAGGCCTCGTCCGGCTGGTATCGCAACCAGGCCCGCGCCAATTCGTCAAACGTGCGCGGATCGGCCGACAGCGCGCCCATCAGGGTGATCGTCGTCCACGCCTCCGCGGAGCGCAGCTCCCACATTCCGTCCCGGTCACGGACGATAAGAGTTTCCTGTGTGGACTCGGACATGCTGGCTTGATCCTTTGCTCGAAAGCCGTTCGATCTCGGAGACAAGACCATTGTATGGGTCGCGACGAACATGGATAGGGAGGCAGGCTGTCAAAGGTGGCGCCGACGCCGAGCCAGCGCGCGGTGCGACGCCGCCGGCCGGGACGGGTCTGGCGGGGGGCAGGATAGGTGTCAAGGGCCACTGCTGTCCACAACTGAGATTTACGTAAGTCGTGGCAGGCGTCATACTTTGCGAGACCACGGAGGTCAAATTTGAGCCCTCAGCTTGGACGCAAAGGAGGATGTCATGGAAGGCTTCGACAAG
>JAAYYU010000175.1 GCA_012515235.1 Candidatus Anammoximicrobium sp. | reverse complement strand
CGAGATAGAACACGCCATCCCGGTCCTCGCACGCGGTGATGCCAAACCACGAGACTTCGCCCAAGCCCTCATGGCCGAGCGGAATCGTGTGGTTCCTTTCCTCTTTCGCCAGACGCATGGCGAGCGCGTATTGCGCCGCCGCACCCGGACCCACATCGAATGACAGGGAGACGCGCCCCCATTCGCCAGGCGCCAGGATTCCAACCTCCCTGCCGTTGGCCATCACCCGCCCGTCACGCGCAAAGCGGATCGATGGTCCGGTGACCGGCTTCTCCCCCCCGCCGCGGAACTCCACATGGAAGGCCGCCGGTTCGGAGCGATGCAGCATGGCCTCGAAGGCGAAATTGATTCGGACATCGGACAACGCCCGCGGCGCCATGTGGATGTAGGGATAGAATCCCTTGGCCAATCCCTTCCGGTCCGTGCAGCGGTAGGATTTCAGCCCGCCCGCAGCCGCCTCGCCGGTCACCGCGAAGGTGGCGTCACGCTCCTTGGCCAACCGGAACTCGGACAACTCAAACCCGTCCGGCATGTCCTCGAAATCCAGGTCAAATGCGATCAACAGGGCCAGTTCGCCCGGACTCCAGATCTCCGTGGGCTGGCGCATTTTCTGTCGGGCTGGCAGGGATTTCCATTCGTCCGAACCGCAAAGCCCGGCCTTCGCGATGGCTTCCGTGAAGGGAGCGAACCCGATGGACTGCGGGGCCGCGGCGCCGGGGCGGAACGAGAAATCGCCTTGGGCGGGGTTGGCGAATCCGGGATCGCCGACCGCCGATCCCTCGTCCATCCCGGCGGCCTGCCATTCGGCGAAAGGCAATCCCCAGAACCGCAGACCCCCGTCGCCTCCGAGGGAATGATACATGTTGCGGCGCAAGACGGGCGGCGGATTCCCCGGATCCCACCGCCGACCGATGCCCACGCCGTCGCCCGCCACATAGATGTTGCCTTCGGCGCGGAAATTGTTGAAGGCTCGCCCCTTGCCCAGGCCGCCCCTGCCGATGAATCCGTCACGGGCGAAGGCGCCGATGTTGTTGCGGAAGGTGTTGTCCACGCCCCAGTTCTGGAAGAAGGCGGACCACTCGACATGATGGACGATGTTGTTCTCCACCAGCGCGTTCCGGGACTGCTCGTCCAGGTAAATGCCTGCCGTGCCGCAAATATAAGGGTAGGCGCGGCCGTGGTGGATGAGGTTGTGGTGGATGTGGGTGTCCAGGGGGCCGAACTGGTAGATGGCCGCGCTGTCGGTGTGGTAGCGCAATCCGTAATGGTGGATGTGGTTGTAAGCCACCACGTTGCCGTGCGAGTGTTTCTCGCCCTGCCAATTCCAGCGGGCATCCAGCCCGACCGGATCCCAGTGGGTGTCGAAGATTTCGTTGTGGGTGATGGTTGTCAGGGAAGCGAACCGGTTGACGATCCCGTAGCAACCATGCCAGACCGTGCCGAGCCGGTGGATGCAGTTGTTGTCAATGGCATTGGACAACACCTCGGCTTCCGAGCGCTCGTCCGCCGGAAGGTCCTTGGGCCGGGCCGCCAGAAGGCCGCCAAGGTCAGTCACCCCCAACTGGACAGCCCCCGCCCCGATGTCCCAGATGTGGCAACGCTCGATCCGGTTGTCCCGGCACCCCCGGTCAAGTTCGATCGCGTATTCCCCCACCTGCGCGATGACGCAGTCCCGGAACGATGACGAGCGCAATCCCTCGGCATAAATGGCCGCATCGAGGAACATGTGTCCCTGGCGATACATCCCGTCATACTTGTCGAGGTCGGCATCAACATCCCGCAACTCGAGATGGGTGAAGTGCAGGTGCTCGATCCAGCGCCGCCCTTCCACGTCCCCCGCGAACTCAACGATCCGGGACTTGATAACCGGCGCCACCACCTCGACCGCGTCCATGGCCTCGCCCGGCATCGGGTAGTAATACAGCGTGCCGTCGCGACGGTCGAGATACCACTCGCCCGGCTCATCAAGTTCCTCCAGGACATTCGAGAGATAGTAGCGGAAGTTGCGTTCCCAGAAATCGACCGCCCGACCATGCATGCTGCGAAACCTGACGACTCTCCGGTCCGGCAGGATTTCCCGGATCCGGTGGACTGTGGGCGTCCAGGACTGGAGCAGGACAATGTCAACCGCCCCCGGATCGGCCCAGGCGGGGTTGATGTCGCCCGGACGGTAACGGAAGGCCTGACGCTCATCCTCCCCCGGCGCCCGCCCATCGGCCCGCAGGACCTTGGCGCCCCAGTTCGGCTTGCGCGCGCGCACGCGCGACTCGCCCCCCACCGACATGGTGCGGAACATCCAGCCGTCCTTCCCGGCGCCCGGCACTTGCGTCCGCAGATACGGGCGACCCTCGACTCGATGCCAGTGTCCGGTTATCCGCCGCCCCCCGCTGATGACAACCCTTTCGCCGGGAAAGGCGGTGTAGGTCACGGGCGAGGAAGCCGTTCCGGAGTCCTCCGGCTCAAACACCAGTTTCTCCTCCAGCGGATACACCCCGCCCCGGAACCTGACCGTGACTGGTCCAGGTTCGGTCTCCCGCGGCCTCAGGTCCCGGACGGCGCGGACAGCCCGTCCGGGCGTGCGGAACGGCTGTGCCATCGTGCCCGGATGGGCGTCATTGCCGTTGGGTGCGACGTAAAATTCCGCCGCGTTCAGCGCCGCCAGCGGCGCGAGCAGCAGGGCGGTGAGAAAAATGAAAGGCCTAAGATTCGTCATTGGGCTGCTCCTTCCGGCATTTCCATTGCCGCGTTGACGACCGATACTTGCTGAAAGTTCCGACTGCCGATCTGGCCGCTGTTGCGGACAACCGCACCGCGAACGGGGCCTTCGGACGCCTCCATATTCACCTGACTCAAACTCAGATACTTCCAGTTGCGGGTCTTCTGATACTCGGCGAGCGATTGCCCTTCATTGTGCATGTCCCACACGCCGCCGATCAGCGCGATGTTCTCGTTGCCAAGTTCGTGGTCGTCGTTGGTGATCATCAGGCAGTCGCTGCCGTCTTTGAGGCGGATCACGGTGAAGCGATCCAGTTGAAGCGTCTGGTTCGAGCGAATCCGTAGCGGCTTGCTGATGAGATAGTGCTTGGGGGGCGCTGGCAGGTAAACCAGCGCGCGTCGTGAGTCGAGCAATGCCTGGATGGCCGCCGTGTCATCGTGTGTGCCATCGCCAACGAGGCCGGCTGTAGGCACGGTTGGCGCTTGTTGAGCCGGCGCGGCCAGCGGCGCGAGCAGCAGGGCGGTGAGGAGAGTGAGGGTGTGTTTCATGTTCTTCATCTGTCAACTCCAATGTCGGGATCAAAAACCTTCCGCGCATCCGACAGGGCTTGGCGGCGGCCGGCTTCGCGCTCGCGCAGGGCCTGATACTTCGCTTCCCGTACTTGATGCTCGTCGCAGGGACGAAAACCCGGCGTGTCGGCTTCCGGGTTCTTCCGCAACTCGGCCTGTCCGGCCTGGATGATCGCCAACGCCTCGCGATACGCGTCGCCGGCTGGGTCGAGTTTCCGCAGACACGGACTCACTTCCGGGCGGTCAAACGAGAGCCACAGCCGATGACCCGCGAAGCCGGGATTTCCCTGGCCCTCATTAAGGGGCAGGCCGGTCAACGCGGCCAGCCGGTTCAATTGAGTGATCGACAGCGGCGCGCGGCCGGCCGCGTTCGCCGGATGCGCGCAGGCATAGTCCGGGTAGTAAGGCCCGCCGAGGTCGATCCACGTCACGATCCGGTCCATCTCCTCCGGCGACAGGCGGACGTCGTAGTGGCCGCGCCGGAGCAGTTCGACCAGCCGGCTGCGATGCGCCCCCGTGGCGTACGCGGGCTTGATCGGAGCCAGCCCCAGCCCGACCGTGTTGAGCCAGGCGTTCTCCCGCCCCCAGTTCTGGAACAGCTCGACGTACGAGGCGTTGAACACCAATTCCTTGTCGCCTGCCAGCACCAGCTTCGCCTTTGCCTCCTGGCCGAAATCGTGGCAGCGCACGCAATGCTGGTTCCAGATGGGCTGGATCTCCTGCAAGTAGCCGAAAGAACGAACCGGGCCGTGCCAGCCGGTCAGTTGGCTGGGCGGTCGCCGCAGCGCCAGCGAACTTCCCGGCGGGGCCTGCATCGTCAACCGGTGATCGTGACAGCCGATGCAGGCTTGCGTCTCGCCCGGCTGAACCTGGGTGCCGGAACGCATGGTGGAGATCGTCATCCCGTCGCGGTCGAGCAATTGGAAATAGACGAACCGATCCGCTGGGACCTCGAAACTCGCCGAGCCATCCGCCTCGACCGGCACGGTTCCCAGAATCCGCTTCACCTCGAATCCGGCCCACGAAATCGCCGGGCGGTTGAGCGTATCGCCGATGTGCGCTCCCTGCGCGAACTGGGCACAGCGCCAGAGCGGGCCGGTCCAGACTCGCTTCTCGACCGATTCCACCACGCGCAAGCTGGCCACGTCGCCGCGCTGCACGCCCTGCATGTGCGTGCCCTGATACACGTCGGAGACGTACATTCGGCCCATGTCGCTGGTGTGATCGCGCCGCTCTGGAATGACGGGCGGACGGGGATGCGCGGCCAGCGGCAGCGGGTCGAAACATCCCGGCTTCTCGCTGTGCAGCAGGACCTCGTTGCCGAACACGTCGACCAGATACAGGCCCATCACCAGTTCCTTCAGATCGGGCGAGTGCCGAATCGGCTTGTCGGGAGGCGCAGGTTCGAGGCTGCGCGACACCAGAAAGTACTTCCCGCCCTTCCCGGTGCGCGGGTCCGCCAGCGGAAACGGGTCTTCGTAGCGCGCTCTCAGCGGCACGAAGTGATCGCAGATGAACGCCTCCACATTCTGGACCAGCGCCCGGGCGCTTGCGGGCCAGATCCGCACCACCGCTTCCTCGCTGTCCAGGCCTTTGCTCCGGTCGATGACCGCCATCGCGCCCCACGCGCGGTCATGGCACGAGCCGAAGGTGCAGACGACCTGGTTTGTGCCGGGGATCGCCCGGCCGTCGAACACCGCCGGCGGACTGGCCATGTTGTTCTTCCAGAAGAGCGCGTGACCGGTCCCGTCCGGGTTCACCGTCCACAGCCCCTGCGCATCGCCGAAATTACGGTCCACGTATTCCCAGCGGTAGTAAAGGATGCGCCCGTCCAGCAACAGGCTGGCGTGGCCCTCGAACAGCGTGCTCTTGCCGATCTGGTGGATGTTCGCGCCGTCGCCGTGCATGCGGTGGAGGTTGGCCATGATGTGCATGTTGCAGTGGCAATACTTCGGCTCGCGCGTGCTTGAGAAGATGATCGTCCCGTCGGGTAGATAGACCGGATCAATGTCGGTGGCGTCCCGCTCGTTCGTCAGCCGCCGCAGACTGCCCGGCACGGCCGCCCAGCCGTCCTGCGGATCCACCTCCAACTCGTAAATCGAGTAGTTCTGGTCCCGCGCCTTGCGCATCGAAAAGACGATCTTGCGCCCGTCGAAATGCACTTCCGGGTCGCGCACCAGTCCTTCGGGACCAGGATCGAGCAGCACGGAGGTCTGCCCCGTAACCGGGTCCAGGATTTTCAGAGGGCCGCCGGGTCGGTACTTGCCGCAGTTCGGTTCGCCGGTGTGGAAGATCGTCTCCGTGTTGTGATGGTCCGGCAGGTATTGCTCTCGCACCACGAACAGGATCGGCTGCGCCCGGATCAACGGGTTGGCGAGCAACGCCGAGCGTTGCAGTTGTTCGAACGCCGCACGCGCGGCGTCCGACCCTGACGCCATTTGCTGCTCGATTGCATCCAGCCGCCGGAGATACTCCTCGCCCGCCGGATACTCCGGCCCGAAGTCGCCCATCAGATCGTGTATCGCCGCCCGCAGCGTCGCCGGACTGCCGCAGTCGGCAAACCCGCCCGCCTGCGCGTTATCCGCCGCAGCCGCGGCGGGGAATGCAAGTACCAAGACAAGCCATCTCATCTGTGATTTCCTCGTCAGGTCATTGAGAGTGAGGGGGTGTGGCATTCGCTGAATGGGTTTCAGGAATGTCGGCAGGGAGCAAGTGCTTTTAGTGCGTCGTCCAGGCTTACCTCTTCGTGACCTTTCTGCAGCAGATCGATCAGGCCGCTGCGGGCGGCTCCGGCGGAATACGACGGAAGTTGCTCCGGTACCGACTGGGGACTGATCCAATTCACCAGCGGGCCGGGCCAAGCCATGAGGACGATGGTTTGGCCGACGCGGATGGAGTGGGAGCGATGGGCGCGAATCAAACCCACGTAGGCGTCGCTCCACTGCCGGCCGGTCGTCGTCTCGGTCTCCACCCGGCCCAGGAGACTCCACGACGGCTCACCCTTGGCCAACGCGACCGTGGGCTTGACGTCATCTTCCGGCCCGGCATAGCGCCGCCCGCGGTGACAGGAAATGCAGTGTCGATCGAGAATCGGCTGGACGTCCCGGATGAAACTGAAACCCGGGACGGATTCGGCCGGCGGCAAACGAATCTCGGCCGTCCGGCCTGTTCGTCCGCCCGGCACGGTCGCCAATCTCGGTGCTTCGTTCTTGCCCTTGTGGCATCCCACACAGGAGACGGTCTCGCCCGGTTGCAGCACGGTCCAACTCCGCATGCTCTGGACCATGAAGCCCCGTTCGTCCAGCGCCTGGAAATAGACCGGGGTGCGCGCCGGCACCTCGAAACAGGCCGACCCATCCGCGGCCACCGGGACCTCGCCCAGCACGCGTTTCACATCCCACGTGCCGTTGATGGCCACCGGCGTTCGTACGTTCCACACACCTCCGGCCGGTCCGTTGGTCTGGCCCATGCCGATCGCGGCTGCGCGGTAATCCAGCGCCACGACCCGCAACCACTTGATGGCACCGCGGCGAACGCCGGCCAAGCCCGGCCCATAATAGACGTCCTGAAGGTGAACCAATCCGGTGCGCTGCTGATCGTCGACGCGGCTGGGAAGGGCGGGCGGCCGCTGACGAGCCGCCAGAGGCACGGGCTGCGTGCATGGCAAACGCGGATCGGCCGCCAGGAGTTCTCGCCCTCCGTCTTGCCGGACGTAATAGACGCCCAATCGCGGGACGTGCCGCGGCCACAAGCCGGCCAGATACTCGGTCTCGTCGAGCGGATAAGGGTATTGGAACCGGTCTGCTTGCTGACCGTAATGATCCACGCGGACCGGCGCCGGTCGGCGCGGCGGAGCCATACAGAGGATGCCAGTCGCTTCCTCACGTCCCAGGCTCGTATCAATCAGCGCCAGTTCGCCCATCTGCGGCGTGTGGTGACCGGTGAGGATCGCCAAGACCTTTTGTGTGCCCGGGACGCCCCGGGCGTGATGGATCGCGGTAGGGAACCACGAGTTGTTCCCGTAGTAGCCGACCTGAGCCGTGCCATCAGGGTTCATGGCAAACAGGGGCTGGGGAAAGATCTGCCCACGGTCCTGGTATTCCCAGCGCGTATACAAGATCCGGCCGTCGTTCAGCACGGAGGGGAAGCACGTGCTCACCTGGTCGAATCCCAACCGGCGGATGCCGCTGCCATCGGCGTTGCAGCGGTAGAGATTGCTGACGTCGATGTCGATGCAGTCACTGGTCTGAACGCAGCGCGTCGAACTGAACACGATCCCGCCGTCGGGCAAATACTTGCCCTGGTAGTCGGCAAACCCCTTCCCGGCAGTCAGTTGGCGGATTTGCCCGTCGGCGACCTCATACTGATAGAGGTGGAAGTCGTCGCGGGCGTCCTTCCTCCACGCAAAGAGAATCCGCTGCCCGTCAAACGACACATCGGCATCTCGAATCATCCCTTGGGGCGAGTCGACCAGTGTCCGCGTGTGGAGTTGGCTGCCGTCGAATTCGAGGAGGCACAGCGCGCCGCCGGGCGCAAAGCCGCCGCCCCGGCCGTCGGAAACCGCCGGGCGAGGCGCATAGCCCTGTCCTTCGTCCCGGAATTTGGTGAACACAATCCGTGGACCGCGTGCAAAGAGAGCCGCCAGACGCTGCTGCCGACGTTCGTGGCCGACCTGCTGATACAGCCGAAGCACACTCTCCGCCGTCGTTTCGCCCGCCGAACGGAGCGTCTGGCGAAAGGCCGCTGCGCGGTCGTCTGGCAACTCCCGCACGGCCCGTTCGAACAAGGTCAAGCTCGCCGCTCGCCGGTCGGAGGCCAGCCACCAATCGGCCGGTGATCGCGGAGCCCAATCCTGCAGGAACCAGTCGCACTCGAGCGGAAAGCGGGCGGCGATCGGCGTCAGGACCAGGCCCGTCGGATCGGGCTTCTGCTGCGGAGCTGCGCCCGGCGGCATGGCCGAAGGCCATTGGGCGGGATCCGAGGGCACGCCGGCCATGGCGCTGGCCCAATCCTCGCTGGGCCGTACCGACCCGACTTGGATCCCGGAATCCGGCGGGGCACTTGGCTGCCGAGCCAGCGTTTCCGCCCCGGCGCATGAACCGGCCAGCAGCAGGCAGGCACAGCATCCCCAAACGACTGTCCCCGCCCGGCTTCTGAGAACCTCGCGGCGGTTGATGTCCACTGCTGCTTGTGGTGGCTTCATCTCTTTCCCCTCTTGCTCTGGGCCGCGGATCGGGACAGCCGCCGGTCTCTCTTCTCTGGATCATGGGATCAGAACTCGTTGAACACTTCGTGCCCTGGCCGCAGCGAACCGTCGGCTTCGATGAAGGCCAGGTTGCCGGGCATACTCAAGGGGCCGAACTCCGGCCCATGGGCATCGGCGATCAGGCTGTGGTGCAGGAGGTACACGAGCCAGCCGATGCCCCGCGTTTTGAGTTGCGTGAGCGTGTAGCGGACGGACTCGACCCGCACCGGGTCGTCGAGCGCACCCCAGCAGCACTCGGTGGACACCAGTGGTTTGCCGACCTTCTTGGCGAACGCCACGTCGCGGTCGAGGCTCTTTTCGTAGTCCGGCTTGCTGGCCTTGGGATTGTTGTGGACGAAATACGGATGAATGCTCAACACGTCGCTGATCGGCTCCACCAATTCCAGCGGCACACCGGGATGGATGCCGACCGTGATCGGCGCCCGCGCACCGAGTTCCTTGCAGCGATCGTGCAACATCTTGAGCCACGCTGTTTCCGACTCGACGATCTGCGGCAGCATCTTCTCCCGCGGCAGGCCGTAGGCGTAAGGCTCATTGCACAGGTCCCAGGCCAGGATCCGCGGGTCGTCCTTGTGCTGGCCGATGAGGGCTTGCAGGAACACATCGAACATCTTCGGCTTCTGCACCCAACTGGCTTGGGGCAGGAAGTGGTCCACGTAGATTCCGCCGTAGTCCAGAGTCGCATCGTGCCAGCGGTTGAACAGGCAGGGCATGACCTGGCAGCCGACTTTGGTCGCCAGTTCCAGCGTCATGTCGAAGTTGCGGGTGTAACGCTGCGGGTCGCGTAGAAACGAGTCCCACGACTGCCACCAGCGCAGCGCGTTCATCTTGGGGAAGAACCGCTTGCCCCGTGCCAGTTCGGTTTCGATTGTCTTGGCATCAAACTTCTGCCACAATTCGAACCCCGTGGAACCGTAGCTGGGCTGGTAGTTGAAGCCGCGAACCTGCGACCAGGGCGAGCCGGGCATCACCAAGGTCTGAGCGACCGGTTCTGCCGCCCACGCGCCGGTCGCCGCGACTGCGGCGCTGACGGTGCTTCCGATGCCGATTCGCAGCGCCTCGCGGCGAGTCATACTGACGAGCACTTGCTTTGCGTGACTCATGTCGATTCTCCTTCGTGGTTGGTCCGTTCACTTCGGTTCAGCGGCTCGCGCGTAACGCCCTCACAGACCTTGCTCGGAGCACCCTTGTGCCCGTCGCGGTCCACCGCGCGCACGCGGTAGTAGTACGTGGTGTGCGGTTTGAGCTTCTTGTCCTGGAAGGGAACGACCACGTAGGGGCCGGGCTCGACCTTGGCCACGAAGGTCCTTTCGCCCAGTTCGAAATCAGGGGTGTCGCCGCGATACAGTTCGTAGTGCGACAAGTCCGATTCCGTGTTCTGCCCCCACTGCAGGTAGAGCGTGTCCGGCTCGTCGCCGCGCCAGGCCTTCGGATCGCCAATCAGCCCCGTGTAGACAGAACCAACCTTGGCCGGCGGCGAATCCCCGGCGGCCAAAGTCATTGCGCGGACCTGTTGCGAAACGGCGCCCTGCCGCGCGTCGGCCGTCACCGCGGCCACGCGGTAATGGTACGCTGCGCCGGGGCTCAGCCAGTCGTCCGTATGCCCCGCCTGCCGCGTGGTAGCCAGCAGATGGTACGCATCCGGTGCGAAGTCGGCGTGTTCGCCGCGGTAGACGTGGTACTGCCGTGCCCCGGCAACGGGCGCCCATTGCAGCGCGACGCTCTTGTCTGAGCATGCCTCCACGGCGAGTTCCGGCGCCGGCGGCAGCGGGCCCTGTGGCTCCATTCGCACCGTGGCGTAGCCGAAGGGGTCCAGTCGCAGGGCCGGACGCTTGAGCGCCTCGTGGTCCTTCTCCAAGATCGAGCAGCGCGTCAGACGCAGGTCGTTACCCCAACCCGGCTTGACGCCCACCGTCTCGGCCGGACGGCCGTCCGTCTCGTGGAACCGCGCAATGACGCCACGTCCCGGCGTCTCGCTCAACTTGAGCGTCAACAGGCTGACGTTCGGGGCCTCAACCGACAGGAAGCTGTAAGGGGCCGCCGGCAGTTTTCCCTGCTGTGCCTGGGGAATCACCGTCGCCAGGGCCGGCGCAACTACCCGCTCGGCGAATCGCGCCACACCCGCGTCTTGGAAGCGGCCCTGGTGGGTGGCGATCACATAGCGATAACGCAAATCGATGTAGGAAGGTCCCGTCACATAGGCGTGGGCGTACAGCCAATCATTGAAGAGGTAGCAGTAAAGGTGGGAGGAACTCGGGCGCTCGCCCAAGGTGTTCTTCTGCGAGTGGATCTTGCCACACTCGACCAATTGACTGTCGACCTGCACCAACGTGACGCCGAATTGTCCGTTGCCGACATGCGACCAGTCCCTGGCCGCATGATAGACGTCGGTGGCGTGTCCCGTCTGATGTTCGAAAGGATCGGCGGAGCATCCGTTCAACCCGATCCGAAATTCACCTTCCGGCACCTCGAACGGGAAGGCGTAGTACCCGAACCGATGCCAACGGTCTTCGCGGCCCAAATCACGCACGTGATCGAGCCGGTTGTCGATGTCGATGCGTCTTTCGTGCGCCGGCAAGGTCACTCGCTGTTCGATCGCCGCGCCGCTGACCGGATCGTCCATGCGGGCGATCACCGTCTGCCGCCAGGAGCAGGTCTCGACTTCGAAGCGCGCGTCCGTCGGCGAGGAAAAGCTGTTGTGCGCGTCCCTCGTGTAGACGAACTGGTTGCACCGGTACGGCGCTGAGGCGTCAACCAACTGCCGCTGGAGTTGCTTGTCGAAGATCCCGGCAATCGTGCCGTTCGCGCCAAACGTCACACGGTAGAAGGCGTTCTCCAGCGACGGCGGTTCGGCGCACGGAAGTCTGGCGACCGTCCCGGCTTCGCCTTTGACAAGCGGAAACACCGCGTATCCCAGGGACGGAATCTCCGCTGTCCGAAAACACCGTCTGCTTCCCTCCGCTGTGGAGGCCGCGGACGTTCCGTCCGGACCGCAGGCCGTGCGCAGTTCGGCGCACGACTCCGGCAGTTCGACCTCGACTGTCTCGGCACGTGGCTGGAGCGTCGGGTTGAAGACGAATACCGACGGACCCGCGGCGGGCACCAACGCGGCCAGGCTGTGCAGAGCGCTGTCGGATTCTGCCTGGGCCGTGGACAGCGCCCGCTCGATCCAGTCTCGTTTCTGCATCCACGTGTCATAAACCGGGCGTCCCTTGTAGTAGCTGACGCCGTAGCCGTGTTCGTCGTTGCACGTCAGCGCGTCCCACGCTCGACGGAAGGTGACCGCCGGATAGATGAAATCGGGATCGGCCAACCGGGCCAAGGTCGCCAGCTTCTCGGCCACCGGCAGCAACCGGTCGGCGGCGAGTTTCTTGGCCAGCAGGCTCGGGGTCGACATCGGGTGCTGTGCCCAGCCTCCCGTGATCATGCCGCTGAGCGTCGGGATCCGGTCGCCGAAACGTTTCTCGACGTCCCGAAACGGCTTGGACAGATCGCCGAGCGTCCGGATTTCGGGCCATCGCCAGCGCGCGTTCCACTGTTTCGCGAACGAAGCAAACCCGAGGCCCGGCGCTTCGTTGTCCTGATAGAAAGAGATGAGCCAGACGTCGTAAGGATAGCGCGTTTCGAGCTTGGCGAGTTGCCGGGCCATCTTCGATTCGGCGATTCCAGGCAATCCTGCCTGGATGCCGAAGTCATGGCCCGCACAGGTGTACGTCGGACTGGTCCACACCAGGAGGCGGCTCTTGGTGTCAGGCCCGCGCCAATAGAAAAGGTGCGGCAACGCCGAGTCCCAACCCACGTCAATCCGGCTGCCTCCGCCCGCCGCGACCTCGCCCATACGGTCACGCGAAGCGTCCGCGCCCCAGCCGAGAAACTCCTTCCGGGCATCCGGGTTCCAGGCGTTGGGAAGGAACGCCAGATACTTGATCCCCGCGTCGGCGTAGGCCGTGACCAGCGGCCAGGTGATCCCGTTGTTGTCGACCATCAGCATGGTCTCAGCAGGAACATCCCAGCGCTCGCGCAGCTCCCGAAGGTAGTAGGCGCTACGGCACAACTGCTCCGTGCCGAACACCTGGGTGTGGTTACCCGAGTGCGACGCACCGATGTCCAAGATGCCCGCCTTGACGTACTTCCGCACGGTTTCGTCGGCACGCCGCTCCGGGCGATCCTGTGGATAGTTCCGCCACCACCAGAGCCCCTCGACCACGTAGCGGAAGCGAGACGCCTCCGGCCAGTCGCTTGTCTGATCGGCCAACTGGCGTGCCTGATCGATGAAGTCGACAGCCATGAACCGTTGCTTGTATTGAGAGTCGTGCAACCCGATGTCGACGTGCGCCGACTTGATGACATAGAGCGTCCAGTGGCGCGGCGGGTTCCAAATCAGAGTCTGCTCCGCCAGAGATTTCGAGCCCTGCGAAAGCACCCAGCGCGTCTCGACGGATCGCTCCGGTTCCCTGAGCAGTACCGAAACGCCGTTGGTGCCCTTGCGGAGGGAGCCCAAGGACTTCTCGGCCAATCGCTGATCGGCCGACCAGACTTGCAGCACGGCGGCCTCCAACGCTTCCTTGCTCTCGACCGCCAGGTCGATCTTTTGGAGCGGCGGTTGAGTGCGCGCAACGAGCGCGGTCGGCGTCACTTGCCACCGTGCGACGGGAGACGCAGCCGGGGCCGTGCCTCCCAGCGCTACGGCGGCACTCGCCGCAAGGAGCAACACGACGGACCCTTGGCGAGAACGAGGCATGGATGTTCTCCTTCATGCGCCTTATCGCAATGCTTGGGTAAGCAGGTGGGCCGCCTTGATCACGTGAGGGGCCAGCCGCTTGCCATCTGCGGCGCTCAACCGCGGCGTCGGAGCAGTGATCCAGATCGCCGCCAGAGGGCGTTCGTCCGCGTCAAAGACCGGCGCTCCCAGGCAATGATGACCTTCGACCGTTTCGCCCAAGTCCAGCGCGTACCCCTGCCGGCGGACCTCGGCAAGGTGCTTGGCAAACTCGGCACGGGACGTGATCGTGTGCGGCGTGAGCGCCTCCAGCGGCAGGCGGCGGAGCGTCGCCTGCAGTTCATCCGGCGGGAGAAAGGCCAGCATCACCTTGCCCGGCGCCCCGGCGTGCAGGGGCCCATGCGCCCCGGCTTCGACGTAGCACTTGAACGGATGGGGGCCGACGACGCGGTCCAGCACAATGCACTCGAAGCCGGAACGTACGCCGACATGGGCCGATTCTTGCGTGGCGTCGCGTAGCCACCGCATCGGTTCCCAGGCCAGCTGGACGAGACTTCGTTCTTCCCGCTTCGGCTGCGCCAGCGTCAGCAGCTTGCGGCTGAGCACAAACCGGGGGCCGGGCTCCTCGCGGTCGACGTACCCGTGCGTCACCAGGGCCTTGGTCAGGCGAAACACCAGATTGGCGCTGAACTCCAACCCCTTGCGGATATCGGCCTGGGTCACGCCCTCGGAGTGGGCACTGACGAATTCCAACAGAGCCAGGGCCCGATCGAGGGCCGGCGTCTGGACCCCGGAGTCACGCACTTGCACGGTAGGACGTAGCGTTCTGGTCATGATCGGCTCCCAGCGAGGCTGACGCATCGGGACGGGAGCCGTCTCAGGCCCTGAGTTTTCAGGAGTGGACTGGCGATTCGAAGACGACTTCCGGCCCCGTTCCGGCGGTGTCGCAGTAGGATTCTATTTGTGGATTATATGGGTATTAGTGGAACATCGCAAGCGAGCCGGGCGTGAACGCCGCAATTCTGCCCCCCGACCGCCCAGAAACCCGGTCCCGGACGTTTGGCCTTTTCAATCCGAACTCCAGAAGGCTGACTGCCGAGTGCGGACGAACGTACAAAACGACCTTGACTCCCTTGGAATCGCCCCGTGAAGAGCCAAAATGTCTTCGCACTTTTTTGCGGGCGGATCTTCTCGTGCCTGGTGAACAAGGGGGACAGGCACCTCGCGGCGAGCGATTTCCTGGTTTTTTTTCCGTCGCAACTCGGAGTCAGTTCCCTTTTTTCAACAGGCTGTTAGCGGCCTCAGCCGCAGGCGAATTGGCGGACGATCTGTTTGGCGCTCAGCAGTCCGTCGACGCCGGCGCTGACGATGCCGCCTGCGAAACCGGCCCCCTCGCCGACGGGGTACAGGCCCAGGCAGTCGGGAGATTGCCGCGAGGTCTCCTTACGCTCGATGCGCACCGGGGAACTGCCGCGCATCTCGGGCCCCAGCAGATTGGCATGGGTCAGGAAATCACCGTGCCATTTGCGGTCCATGATCGGCAACCCGGAGCGGATTGCGTCGCTGACCGCGGCCGGTAGGATCTCGTTCAGATTCAAAGCCGTCGTGCCGCGGGCATAAGAGCTTTCCAGCCGTTGTCCCGGCGGCGGCGTGCGGCCGGCCAGGAAATCCGCCACGGTTTGAATGGGAGCAGAGTAGTTGCCGCCGGCCAGAGCGAAGGAGATCTGCTCGAAGCGGCGTTGCAGTTCGATGCCGGCCAGCGCGTGCTCGCTGCCAAACTCGTGCGGTTGGAGCGTCACCATGATGCCGCTGTTCGCAAACGGCGTTTCGTGCCGCGAAGTGCTCATGCCGTTGGTCGCCAGACAGCCTGGCTCGGAGACGCTGGGAATCGTCACGCCGCCGGCGCACATGCAGAAGGTATAGACGTCCCGTTGGCCGCGAGCCGCCAGCGTATAATCGGCGGCTCCCAGCAGTTCCAGATACTCAGGCCGGCCGTACTTGTGCCGGTTGATTTGTTCCTGTGGCTGCTCGATCCGCAGACCCAGTTGAAAGGCTTTTTGCCCCAGCGGGATGCCGGCGGCCAACAGCACGCGATACGTGTCGCGGGCGCTGTGCCCGATGCCCAGGATCGCCTGCGTGGCGGCGATGTAACCCGTCGAGGTGTGCAGGCCTCGCAGGCGGCCGTCGGCGATGTCCAGGCCTTCCAACCGGCAGCCGAACCGATATTCGCCGCCGAAGGCTTCGATCTGGCGGCGGAAGTTGCGGACGATCAGAGGCAGCCGATTGCTGCCCAGATGCGGACGTTGTTCGTAGACCAGCGACGGTTTGCCGCCGCACTCGACGAACCGCTCCAGCACCCACTCGACGTCCGGCCCGCTGGACCGGCAGGTCAACTTGCCGTCGCTGAACGTGCCGGCTCCGCCCTCTCCGAACAGGTAGTTGTTCTCCGGATCGTGCTCGCCGCCCGCGTCAAAGGCTCGAATTGCCGGCACGCGTTGTTTGATCGGCTGGCCGCGTTCGAGGATTAACGGCCGATATCCTCGTTGCGCCAGGAAGTACGCTGCGAGCAACCCAGCCGGACCGGAACCGATCACGACCGGCCGGTGCTCCAGCGGCTCGCGGCCGGGCTGGGGATTCTCAAACGGCGGCGGCACGAAAAGACCCACTTCTGGCGGCTGACGCGCGAGAAGCCGCTGCACCAGGTCTTCGTCCGGGCACTCCACCAGAATCGTGTACACAAACCGCAGATGGTACCGCGATCGCGCGTCGAGGCTCTTGCGCAGGATCCGCCAGCGTGCGACGTCCGTGGCGCGGATGCCCAGTTCCTGTGTCGCGATTCGAAGCGTTTCGGCTTCGGGCTCGGTGACGTCGACTCGGAGGTTCGCGATGCGGAGGTGCGGCATGGCAAGCGATGCGTCGTGATCACCAGAGCTTGAGGTTGAGCCTATCAGCCGGAGGGCGTCAGTCCCGGTTTCGGTGCCGGGGTCAGGCGTACAGAACTCAGTTTTGGCCGATCGTGGCGGCAGCCGTATGCGACGACCCTGCTCGGCCAAAACTGAATTCCGTCAGCTTGACCCCATGTCGCTCGACGGTGCCATCGTGGACGGCGTCTTGCCGGTGTCCGTTTCCCGTTTGGTGCCAGCGCCCCGTCGGCGGATTCCAGCATCCGGCTCGACACACGCCCTAGCTGTCGCCTGGCCCGTTGCCGTTGCCGTTGCCGGCCGCGTAGGAGGCGAAGAGCAGCTTGTACGTGTCCGGCGTGAACAGCCGGAATTCGCTTTCGCGCACGTATTCGTACGGTCCGGCGTGGCGGACGCTTTCCACCAACCGGTCGATCTGGACTTGCGACTGGAACGCGAGGATGCTGTCCAGCTTGGCCTGGAACGCCGCGTCGTCACCGATGATCTCCAGGTTAGGCAGATCTTCAAAGTCGCAGTACACGGCGAGTTCGCCCACGCGGGGCGGTTCCGCGAGCGGTTCTCCCAATTCCGGCCAAATCGCGCCCGCGGCGTGAAACACGCTGATCATCAACTCGCTGTGCGTGATCCGATGGTCGGGATGCAGGTCGGTGCGCGTCGGGACATAGACGCGCGCGGGACGAATCGTCCGCAGGTGGTAGGTCAAGGCGTTCTGGAGTCCGACATAACCCGCGATGGATTCCTCGTCCGCCCGCGCCCGCCGCCGGCCGATCAGCGGGATCAAACCACCGTCGGGATAGCCGATGTACCTCACGCGGTCGCGCGGAATCCCCAGCACCTGGTACGAACGATACGCCTCCCGGTGGCGAATCTCGACGATTTGGTCGCGGTCCTCCAATTGGCAATATCCCATGCAGCCGTCCGTGACGATGAGCACTTCGACGTTGACGCCCTCTTGCATCGCCGCCTGCATGAACAATCCCGCCCCGATGCACACGTCGTCGTCGTGGGGGCTGACGAACAGCCACGTTTGATCCGCGATCGCTGGCGGGCCCATTGCGTCGGCTAAGCAGGCGGTGCGTTGCGCGCCGCGGTCCGTCTTGCGGGTGAATCGAAACAGGGCCATGGAATCTCCTGAGAGGGCGGGATGAACGGGGATGAATCGGCGCCGCTCGGCGCCACGACGGCCGCTTATCCTACGCCGGCGGGCTCAAAAGAAAAGGCCCCCCGATCAGGTATGCCGGGCGGGACCAGGCCAGCCGTAGGTCTGCTGCAGGGCCAAACGCACGCTCCCGGCCAGATCGGCCAAGGGAACCGGCTTGGAGAACACGCGGAACGCGCGAGCCCGCCGAGCCTCCTCCGCCAGTCGCTCATCCAGACTGGCCGTCATCAGAATGCAGGGCAGATCGGCAAACGCCTGTTTGACGCGGCGGATGGTCTCCAGGCCGCTCAACCTCGGCATGTACATATCCAGCAGGAGCAGATGCACCTGCTCGCTTTGCAGGATTTCCAGGGCCTGCTCGCCGTCGCCGGCCGCCAGCGTGGAAAAACCGCGTCGCTCCAGGCCCTCGCGGAGTGTTTCACGCAAGTCCTCGTCGTCGTCGGTGATCAGCAGGGAGGGGATTTCCAGCTGCATGTTCGACCTCGCCCGATTGCCTCCAGCATCCGCCGTTTTATACTACTAACAAACCTCCATCGGTCAACACGGTCTTTTCGGAGATTCGGAGAACAAGATGGCCGCCCAGTCTTTCTACGCCCGCCACGAGTTCTTCCTTCGGCGTCTGCACTCGATTACCGGCGTCTTTCCAGTCGGCGCGTTCCTGCTTATGCACCTGACGATCAACGCCAGCCTGCTCAGCGCTCCGTCGACGTTCCAGAAGAACCTGTACCAGATCCACAGCCTGGAAAGCCTGTTGCCGATTGTCGAGTGGTTATTCATCCTGCTGCCGATTCTGTTCCACGGCGTGATCGGCGTAATGATCATCCGCAGTGGCCAGGCCAATACGAGCATGTACCCGTTTGCAGCGAACATCCGCTACACGCTGCAGCGGGCCTCCGGCATGATTGCCTTTGCGTTCATTGTCTGGCACGTGTTCCACATGCACGGCTGGTTCCACTTCGACTTCTGGGCGGAGCACGTTTCGGGGCCCTTGCACGGCGCCCGGTTCAGGCCCTTCAACGCCGCCTCGACGTTGGGTCTGGCGATGCAGAACCCGCTCGTGCTGGCCCTGTACGCGGTGGGCGTGACGGCCTGCGTGTATCATTTTGCGAACGGTCTCTGGACGATGGGCATGACGTGGGGCTTGTGGACGTCGGTGGGAGCCCAGCAGCGGGCCTTGCAGTTGTGCGGCGGGTTCGGCGTCGCGCTGGGTCTGCTCGCGGTGGGCGTGCTGTACGGAACCTACACCGTGAACATCCAGGCCGCGAAGGACACGGAAGACCGCATGTACGAGTCGATGGTGAATTCGAAAGAGATTCAGCCGAACCCGGACAAGCGGTCGCAGGAAACGGAGGTCGGCGGGCAACGCCGCACCGCCGAGGCTGCGGGCTTGGCCCGCGGGGCTGCTGAATAACGCAAGTTCCGCGATCCGGTCGAACGAGGTCGAACGCTATTGTCGAGCAGGATTACGCAACATGGCAAAGAAACGCGTCATGATCGTGGGGGGGGGGTTGGCGGGACTGGCCGCCGCGATGCGGTTGGCCGAAATGGGGCTCGACGTCGACCTGATGAGTCTGGCGCCGGTCAAACGTTCGCACAGCGTCTGCGCGCAGGGCGGCATCAACTCGTGCAACGACCTGACTCGTCAGTCCGGGGACAGCGAATGGAAGCACTTCGACGACACGGTCTACGGCGGTGACTTTCTGCAGCATCAACCGCCCGTCAAGGAGATGGCGGACTGGGGGCCGAAGATCATCCACTTGATGGACCGCTTGGGCGTTCCCTTCAACCGGACGCAGGAAGGCTACCTGGACCGGCGGCGTTTCGGCGGCACACTGTACAAACGCACGGCGTTCTCCGGGGCGACGACTGGCCAGCAATTGCTGTACGTGCTGGACGAACAGGTCCGCCGCTGGGAGGCCGAGGGACACGTCCGGAAATTCGAGTCATGGGACTTCTTGGGACCGGTCTTGGACGACCAGGGGGTGTGCCGCGGCGCCGTCGGGCAAGACCTTGTCAGCATGGAAATCCGCGCGTTTCCGGCAGACGCGGTCGTGATCGCCAGCGGCGGCTGCGGGCTGATTTTCGGCAAATCGACGAACTCCATGGCCTGCACGGGCAGCGCCGTCAGCCGGGCGTTTCAGGCCGGCGCCAAGTACGGCAACCCGGAGTTTATCCAAGTCCATCCCACGGCGATCCCGGCCGCCGACAAGTTGCGGCTGATGAGCGAATCGGCCCGTGGCGAAGGCGGCCGCGTGTGGGTGCCCCGCCAACCTCAGGACCGCCGCGATCCGCGCACGATCCCGGAATCGGAACGGTACTACTTCCTGGAGCAACGCTATCCGAAGTACGGCAACTTGGTCCCCCGCGACATCGCCACCCGCGAGATCTTCGATATCTGCGTGAACGAAGGCTTGAGCGTGGAGAAAGACCGCCAGTGCGTGTACCTGGACTTGACGCACATCGACGCCGACGAACTGACCCGCAAGCTGGGAGGCATTCTGGACATCTACGAAAAGTTCCAGGGCGTGGACCCGCGATTGGTGCCCATGAAGATCTTTCCGGCCGTCCACTATTCGATGGGCGGCCTGTGGGTCGATTACGAACGCACGGCCGCAGGCGGTTTGCAGCCGGGTTCGCCCAAGAATCAAGTCACGAATATTCCTCGACTGTATGCGATCGGCGAGTGCGATTATCAATACCACGGCGCCAACCGCCTGGGCGCGAACTCGCTGCTCAGCTGCATCTTTTCCGGCCTGTTCGCCGCCCCCGGCATCCAGACGCTGCTCCAGGACGAGAAGGGAAAAGCGGCGGCCGAGTTGCCGGCGGGATTGTTCGACGGCGCGCGCCGGGAGCATCAGCAGGCCTTTGAGGCCCTGTTGCAACGCGGCGGAGGCGAGAATCCTTATCTGCTCCATCTGGAATTGGGCGAAGTGATGACCAAAGCGGCTACGGTCGTCCGCCGCAACGACCAGTTGCGGGAAGCCCTCGCCACGGTCGACGAACTGCACGAACGGGCCAAACGCTGCTCGCTCTCGGATACGGGCCACTGGACGAACCAGAATGTCGTGTTCACCCGCGCCCTGCTGGATATGTTCCCCGTCGCCAAGTCGATTCTACGGGGCGCCCTGCAGCGGGACGAATGCCGCGGAGCGCATTACAAGCCGGAATTCGAACCGGCCCATCTGACCGCCTCACAGCCCGCCGAACGCCGCCTGCAGGCCGAGCAGTGGTGCGACGACTTCGAGGCCAACAACCGGAAATGGCTCAAGTCGACAATCGCCACCTGGAACCATGACCGCCAACAACCCGACCTGGCGTACGAGGCGATCGATACGTCGGTCCTCCCGCCCCGCCCGCGACTGTACGGCCTGGCGGGGGCGGAGGAAATCGAACGAGTTTGGAACGAACGCGCGGCCGCGAAACAAGCGGCCGGGGCGTGATGTGGTCCGAGTGCCCGATGCACCGTCACTGGACAGACTTTCCCAATCCCGTTTTCTCGAAGCCGAATCCTATGGACGCCACCTCGACCCCCAAGAGCAGCCCGCCCCGCACGATCACCGTTCGCGTTCTGCGACAGGATGGTCCCGGCCAGCAGAGCTACTGGGAAACGTACCGCGTGCCCTACGAACCGGAGATGAATGTGGTCAGCGTGCTGCAGAAGATCGCCGCCCAGGCGCAGACCGTCGATGGCCGCTCCGTCGCCCCGGTCGCTTGGGAGTGCAATTGCCTGGAGGAAGTCTGCGGCTCCTGTACGATGGTCATCAACGGGCGTGTCCGCCAGGCTTGCACGGCCCTGGTCGATCGCTTGCTGGAGGACCGGCCGGAAGGCATCGAATTGGCGCCGATGACCAAGTTCCCCGTCTTCCGCGACCTGGTCGTGGACCGCTCGCGGATGTTCCGCGCCCTGCAGAAAATCCGCGCCTGGCTGCCGGTCGACGGCTACTACGACATGGGACGCGGGCCGCTGGTTTCCCGCGAGGAGCAGGAAATCGCCTACCCGCTGTCCATGTGCATGACGTGCGGCTGTTGTGTGGATGCCTGCCCGCAGTACAACAAGATCGACGTGCCTCGGCGGGCGGGCGAGACGGACGCGGAGTACCAGACGCGGCGGGATGCCGAATTCGACCGGAATTTCATCGGCGCGTTTGCCGTCAGCCAGGTTGTGCTGTTCAACACGCACCCCACCGGCCGGCACACGGGCCTGGAACGACTGGAGGCCCTGATTGCGGAAGGCGGCATTCAAAACTGCGGCAATGCCCAAAACTGCGTGGCCGTCTGTCCCAAGGAAATCCCCCTGACGACGTCCATCGGCATGGCTGGACGGGCCGCCACGATCCACTCGCTGAAACGCTGGTTCGACCGCTGACGCCAAACGGAAAACGGACACGGAAAGACGCCGTTCCTGATGGCTCGGTCGAGCGAAATCGGGTCGAGAAGCCACGGGCCTGGCAACGGCGGCAACCGCCGTTGTCAGTGGACGATCTTGGCGCGGGGCAGCGCCTTTTTCAGTTCAGCCAGTCCTGCGGCCGAAATGCCGGTCCCCGAAATGTCCAACTCCTTGAGCTGCCTGAGACGTGCCAGGTGCGGCACACAGGCGTCGGTGAGCGGCACGCCGCGAAGTTCCAGACGCCCCAGGTTGGCGAGCGCTGCCAACGGCGACAGGCCGGCGTCGGAGATCTTTACGTCGCGGAGAATCAGCGTCCGCAGGTCGCCCAGTTCGCCCAGCGTCGCCAGGCCCGCGTCGCTCAGCGGCGTCGCCATCAGGTTCAAGGACGCCAGTCGCGGCAAGGCCTTCAAATGCACTAGGCCTTCGTCGCTGACGGGAGTGCCGCCCAAGTCCAGCGACTCCAGATTCGCCATGTCTTTCAGATGGATCAACCCCGGCCCGCTGACGGCCAGCCGACGAAGGTCCAGTCGCCGCAGCTTGG
>JAAYYU010000174.1 GCA_012515235.1 Candidatus Anammoximicrobium sp. | reverse complement strand
CTTGTCGAAGCCTTCCATGACATCCTCCTTTGCGTCCAAGCTGAGGGCTCAAATTTGACCTCCGTGGTCTCGCAAAGTATGACGCCTGCCACGACTTACGTAAATCTCAGTTGTGGACAGCAGTGGCGTTGAACCCACCAACAACACCGCTGAGCGTGTCCTTCGCCATGCCGTCATCTGGCGCAAGCTGTCCTTTGGAACCCAAAGCGCTCGCGGCAGTCGCTTCGTGGAGCGGATGCTCACCACAATCGAAACCTGTCGCCTGCAAAAGCGTAGCGTCTTCGAGTATCTGACCCTCGCCGTCAAAGCCCACCTCAGCAAACAACCAGCGCCTTCACTCCTGCCCGCGTCCTGAACGATCGACCTGTGACATCGCTTCGCGCCATGCCCTTGATGCCGCGAACATCCGGTTTTCCAGCCAAATCCGTGGTCTACATCGTGCGCGGGCCGTGAACGGTTACGGTTACACTGACCCTCGACGACACCTACTGGACCACGCCGTTGCGGATTGGCCGCGGGCTGGGATTGGTTACACTGATGGAATACAGCCGAAACTGCACGCCAGTGTTGCGGATTGGCCGCGGGCTGGGATTGGTTACACTCTCGTAGAGCGCGTTGCAGCGCTCCATGTGGTTGCGGATTGGCCGCGGGCTGGGATTGGTTACACTACGGACCAGGATCTGAAGGCCGCCGGCATTGTTGCGGATTGGCCGCGGGCTGGGATTGGTTACACTATGTGCCCGTCGCCAAGTAGAACGCCAAGGTTGCGGATTGGCCGCGGGCTGGGTGCGCAGCGTGACCGACCACACGCTGAGCAACAAGCGGAACGGGTCCGTGATTCGGGCTTACGCCTGCACCGCCAACGTGGGCAGCGGCGGCCGGGCGGCGGTGTTCTTTATGGACGAGATCGCCAAGTTCCCTCGCGCGTACGACGGCGACGCGGTCACGGCCACTCAGCAGATCACCCGCTGCCGGATCTTCTGCAGCTCGCCCTACGGCGCCGACGGGGCGTACTTCCGGCTGATGCACGATCCGACCGCCCGCGACCCGATCCAGAAGCTGTCCTGGATGGACAACCCGACTCAGAACCGGGCGATGTACCACGTGATGCACGGCCGGCCGATGGCGGTGGAGGCCGGCAAGTACGGCAAGCTGCCGAAGCAGTACCTGGATCCTCTCTGGTGGGGCGACTTGAAGCGGCGGCTGGAGGACCGCGGGTTCGATCTGAGCAAGGGCTACCGGTCGCCGTGGTACGACAACGAGTGTCTGCGGCCGGGCGCGAACCCCGTGTCGATCGCCCAGGAGCTGGACATGTCCTTTACGGGGGACACGGCGCGGTACTTCCCGGACTCTCTGGTCGATCGGCTGCTGCGGGACACGGCCAAGCCGCCGGTGGTCCGGGGCGAGTTGAGCTTTACGACCGACGACTTCAAGCCGCGGTGGCTGGCGATGCCGGACGGCCGGTTCCAGTTGTGGTTCCAGCCGGAGCTGGGCAAGTACACCACCAACTTGCCCCCCAGTACCTTGCCGAGATACTGCCGCAACACCTTCATCCGTTTCGCCACGTGCTTGATCGTCTTCCCGTCGTGGTAGACGATTTCCAGCT
>JAAYYU010000173.1 GCA_012515235.1 Candidatus Anammoximicrobium sp. | reverse complement strand
CGCATCGGGGCACGGATGGCGGCGGCGTGGGTTGGATGCGGCGTCGGGAAGATGGTGGCCGTGTTCTGGTGGGCCGGCGCTGCGAATGCGTCATTCCGGCTCGGCGGTGGTGGTGACTGCGGGCGCGGTGCGCGCGACCGTGCCGATGGTCCGCTCTGGCCCACCCTACACCTGCACGGGCCCACCGGGACACGGTCACCACCGGCAACCCAGCCGCATCGGGGCACGGATGGTAACTGCGTCGGATGGATGCGGCGTCCGGGGGATGGAGGCCGTGTTCTGGTGGGCCGGCGCTGCGCAATCGACGATACCGGCTCGGCGGTGGTGGTGACTTCGGGCGCGGTGCGGGCGGTAATGCGGATGGTCCGCTCTGACCCACCCTACACATGGACGGGCCGACTGACGTAGGGTGGGTCAGAGCGGACCACTTCCTGGCGGCTGGAATTGCCAACCAAGTCCACGCCGGGGAAGAAGACACCCGGAAAAAAGATGGAAACAACCCAGAACCCCCTTGACTCGGGATCTTCGCCCACTGATAGTCTGGGTAGCGGGATTTGGACGGGACGAAAGCTGCTCCCCAAGCGAACGTACCGTCGCCGGCAGCCTTTCGCCTCCGTTCACTCGCCGCAGGGAGCCGGTGTGATGAGATTCCTTCGTCCCCACCCGGGCCAAGTGCGTCCGCTGACGATCGGCCCGGCGCTGATGGAACTCGCGGCGGCAGCCCGCCTGCGGGCGGCAGCCGGACAGACCCTTGCGAGCCGTCCGTTCGGGCGCTCAGCCGTTGGTTGCCTCATCAAGACCCCTTCCCGCCGCGTCAGGATCGCCACTGCCGGTGGCCTTATGCGCCGCGAGGATCGCCAAGCTGAGCGCCGCCTCGCCGCCGTTCTTCGCGCCTCGATAGCCCCGAACGCGTAAACACAAGCCCTCATTTCTCGGAGGCCCCACCATGCCCCTCGCCGCTTCCCCCCGCGCCAACCGACGTTCCGCCAACATCAAGTCTCCGCGGTGCCACCGGCCCAACCGACGCCACCAGTTCGCCCGCAAGCTGTTGTTCGAGCACATGGAAGATCGTCGCATGCTGGCCATATACGTCGATTTCGACGCCACCGGAAACAACGATGGCTCGACTTGGACGCACGCCTACCGTTCCCTTCAGGACGCCTTGGGTGCTGCGCAGGCTGGCGACGAGATCTGGGTGGCTGAGGGAACGTACAATCCGGACCAAGGAAGCGGAGTCACGCCCGGCGACCGTAGTGCAACCTTCCAGCTCAAGAACAACGTCAATCTGTACGGCGGGTTTGCCGGGGGTGAGACGAGTCTGAGCCAGCGGGACTGGGTGACCCACGCGACCGTTCTCAGCGGCGACTTGAACGGCAACGATGGAGCCAACTTCACCAACTATGGAGAGAACAGCTACTCGGTGCTCACCGCAGGGGGAACCGTAGCCACGGCCTCTCTCGATGGATTCACGGTAACGGGCGGCAACAGCAACGTTCCACTCGGCTACCCGGACAACGCTGGCGGCGGCATGCTCACCTACGAAGGCAGCTCTCTTACGATTGGCAATTGCACATTCGTGAAAAACTGGGCCGTCTTTGGTGGGGCCATCGTGAACAATGGTGAACTGACGGTCGTTTCGTCCACCTTCTCCGGTAACGAGGCGGATCGCGGCGGTGGCGCGATTGACAACTATGGTGCTCTCACGCTCCGCGGCTGCGCGTTCATCGCGAACGCGGCAACGAACACCACGCCTTCTCAGGAGGGCCGAGGCGGCGCCCTCCGCAACGTGGGTATCTACCCCGATCATATCACGGCGGACTTCGTCGACTGCAGCTTTCTGGGGAACTGGTCATTCCAGGGAGGCGCCATGACTAACCAGCAGGTGAATCTGACCATCACCAACTGCGTCTTCTCGGGGAACAAGGCGATCGGCAACAGCGGCGGGGCGATGCACAGTGACGGCTGGACGAACCCTGTAGTGATCAATTCCACGTTTGCCGGTAACACGGCGACGGTGGCGGGGGGCGCCATCTACCAGTACGGCACCTCGATCACCCTGAACAACGACGTGTTCTGGGCAAATAGCGATGCGGGAGGCAGCGACCAAACGGGACAGATCAATCCCAGTAGTACGACCGTTACCGTGAACCACAGTTCCATCCAAGGCTGGACCGGTTCCTGGGGCGGGACCGGGAACATCGGCAGCAACCCGCTCTTCGTCGATGCCGACGGTGTCGACAACACGGTCGGTACCGCCGACGACAACTTGCGAATCTCCGGCGGTTCGCCCGCCATCGACGCCGCCGACAATAGCGCGGTGCCCTCCGGTGCGACAACGGATCGGGACGGGAATCCTCGATTCATCGATGACCCGGCCACTACCAACACCGGCAGTGGAACACCCCCCATCGTCGACATGGGCGCCTACGAGTTCGGCAGCGAACCGTTTCTGCACTTCGACTTCGAAAGCAACAACGTCAATTCCGGGACACTCGGCGCTGGTCACAACGGCACGACCTACGGGAACGCGAGCTATTCGACGGACGCGATTCGGGGACAGTACTCCGTCAACATGGGTACGGACGGTTACGTCAAGGTCCCGGCCTTTGCGTTCGGCAACACGGCGACGGTGACGACCTGGGTCAAAGGAGACTTCACGGGGCCCGTCGAAATCATCGAACGCGACGGAATGAACACGGTCTTCTCGACGCGCTCGACGACCAGTTCGCCCAGCGGCGCGCTGCTGTTCGTCAATCACTGGGCCACGCAGAATCGGGCGGTCGCATTCGAGAGCGGAGACACGTCGACGTATCAAGGGGCAGAGACACCAGCGGGCGTGGTGGAGAGCAATGCCTGGCACCACTTGGCCTTGACCATCAATCGGCCGGCGGACACGGTCCAGATCTATGTGGACGGCTCGCTGCAGAAAACGGGCACGGGAGCCGAGTTCTTCCAAACTTTCACCGACAACCAGGCCCTGTACATCGGCGCCCCGGGCACGCTGATGTGGTGGCACTTCCGCGGCAACATCGATGATTTTCGGGTGTACGGCAGCGTGCTGTCGGCCTCGGAGATCGCGGGAATGGCGTTCCAGACGGACACGACGCCGCCGACGGTGACGGGGCGTGTTCCGACGCCGAGTTCGACGATTACTACGGCGAGCGTGAACATCGACGTGACGTTTTCGGAGGCGGTCAAGTCGTCCGGGCCGGGTAGTCCGGATGCGACCGACTTGGTCCTCACGGGCTCGGCGGCTGGCGGCGCGGCGGTGGGCACGCCCACGAACACGGGCGGGAACACGTGGCGGTTCCCGGTGTCGGGGTTGACCAGCGGCACGTTGAACGTGAGCCTGGCGCCCGATGCCAACGATCTCGAAGATTTGGGCGGCAACGATCTGGTCAACGTCACGTGGGGCTATTCGGTCAGCTTGGGAGGACCCACAACGGCGGAGTTCGGCTTCGCCCTCAGGGCCGGAAGTACCTCGAACGATTGGGGAAAAGGTGTGGCCACGGACGCCGCGGGTAACGTGTACGTCACGGGGATCTTCCAAGGTACGGTCGATTTCGACCCCGGAGCGGGAGTCGTCAATCTCACGAGTAGCGCTGGCGGAGAAGATGTCTTTGTCGCCCAGTACACGGCGGCCGGGGCTCTGGGTTGGGTCCGCCAATTGGGTGCCAGCGGCAATGACGAGGGCTATGGCATCGCCGTCGACGGGGCCGGCAACGTTTACACCACGGGCTGTTTCGAGGGCACAGTGGACTTCGACCCTGGTATCGGAACCTACACCCTCACCAGCGCCGGCTACTCGGACGTGTTCATAAGCAAGCTAGACAGCGCCGGCAACTTCCTCTGGGCCCGTAAGCTGGGTGGCAGCGACTGGTATGATCTTGGTAGAGGCATCACGTTCGATGGCAGCGGAAACGTCTACACCACGGGAACCTTCCAGGGCACGGCCGACTTCGACCCTGGTGTCGGCACCTACTCCCTCACCAGCGCCGGCTACAACGACGTGTTTGTGAGCAAGCTGGACAGCGCCGGTAACTTCCTCTGGGCCCGTGGGCTGGGTGGCACCAGTGGCGAAGAATGCGAAAGTATCGTTGTGGACGGGAGCGGCAACGTCTACACCGCGGGGACCTTCCAGGCCACGGTCGACTTCGACCCGGGCTCGGGCAGCCATAACCTCACCGCCGCCAACAGCGATGTGTTTGTGAGCAAGCTGGACAGTGCGGGCAACTTCGTCTGGGCCCGCCAATGGGGCGGCACTGCCAGTGATGGTGGCCATGACATCGCGTTGGACGGAACCGGAAATCTCTACACCACGGGCGTCTTCGACTCCGGTGCCGGCGCGTATGACATCTTTGTGATCAAGTTGGACACCGCCGGCAATTTCCTCTGGACCCGCCAGATGGGCGGCAGCACCTACGACTATGGCTTTGGCATCGCAGTGGATGGCGGGGGCAACGTCTACAGCACCGGCTTCTTCTCGGGTGCGGCAGATTTCGACCCAGGCCCAGGCACCGCCAACCTCACCAGCGGCAGCCTGCGGGACGTGTTCGTGAGTAAGCTGGACAGCGCCGGCAACTACGTTTGGGCCTACCAATGGGGTGGCAACAGCTACAACCTTGGTGAGGATGTCGCAGTGGACGGCGATGGCAACGTCTACACCACGGGGTGGTTCCAGGGCACGGCGGACTTCGATCCCGGCATCAGCATCTTCAACCTCACCAGCGCCGGCGGGGGCGACATGTTCCTCTCCAAGCTGACGCAATCCGAGGGCGACATGACGCCCCCGACGGTGACGGATCGCGTGCCGGCTCCGAGTTCAACGATCACGACGGCGAGCGTCAACATCGACGTCACGTTTTCCGAGGCGGTCAAGTCGTCCGGCGCGGGCAGTCCGGATGCGACCGACCTGGTTCTGACGGGCACGGCGTCAGGCGGCGCGACGGTGGGCACGCCCACGAACACGGCCGGGAACACGTGGCAGTTCCCGGTGTCGGGATTGGTCAGCGGCACGCTGAACGTCAGCTTGGCGCCGGATGCCGACGACATTGAGGATGCGGCGGGAAACGACTTGGATCCCCGTCCGACCTCCTGGTCCTATATCGTGGAGGTCGTCGGCAGCGAGCCGATTCTGCACTTCGAGTTCGAAAGCAACAACGTCAATTGCGGGACGCTGGGCACCAGCCATAACGGCACGACCTACGGGGACGCGAGCTACTCGACGGACGCGATTCGGGGACAGTACTCCGTCAACATGGGAACGGATGGCTATGTCAGGGTGCCGGCGTTTGCGTTTGGCAACACGGCGACGGTGACGACGTGGGTCAAAGGCGATTTCACGGGGCCCATCGAAATCCTCGCCCGCGACGGGATGAACACGGTCTTCTCCACACGTTCCGCGACCGATTCGCCTAGCGGCGCACTCTGGTACGTGAATAATTGGAACACGCAGAACCGCGCGGTCGTATTCGAGAGCGGCGACACGAGCACTTATCAGAAAGCCTTGACGCCGGATGGTGTCGTCCAAACCAACGTCTGGCACCACCTCGCGCTGACCATCAACCGGCCAGCCGACACGATCCAGATCTATGTGGACGGCACGCTGCAAAAAACCGGTACGGGAAGCGAGTTCATCCAGAACTTCACAGACAACCAGGCCATGTACATCGGCGCGCCGGGCACGCTCATGTGGTGGCATTTCACGGGCAATATCGATGACTTTCGTGTGTACGGCAGCGTGCTGTCGGCCGCAGAGATCGCGGGAATGGCGGGCCAGGCCGACACGACGCCACCGACGGTGACCGACCGCGCGCCGACGCCGAGTTCGACGATCACTACGGCGAGCGTGAACATCGACGTGACGTTTTCGGAGGCGGTGAAGGCGTCGGGCGTAGGGGGAGTGGATGCGTCCGACCTGGTACTGACGGGCACGGCGGCGACAGGGGCGACGGTGGGCACACCAACGAACACCAGCGGCAACACGTGGCAGTTCCCTGTCTCTGGCCTGGTCAGCGGCACGCTGAACGTGAGCCTGGCGCCCGATGCGAACGACATTGAGGACTTGGCCGGCAACGATTTGGCCAATCTGACGTGGAGCTACTCCGTCAGCCTCGGCGGACTGGCGGCGCCCGTGTTGAACGCCGAACCGGCCACGACGCTCGGCACGACGAATACCGTCAGCTGGACCGCGGTGCCCGGGGCAGATCAGTACTTAGTCGAGTACGACACCTCGTCCAGTTTCAGCTCGCCCGACGGCAACAGCGGCTGGATCACCGACACCCAGTACACGTTCACCGGCCTGACCAGCGGGCAAACATACTACTACCACGTGAAGGCGCGAAAATCGGTGGCGGGGGACATGGACTCGTGGACCCAGACGACGCAGGCCGATTTTGAATCGTCCGGGAATGTCCGCGTGAGCGTAAGCACGACCAGCAGTCCTGGTAGCGTCGTTCTGGCGGGCGGTGGCAGCGGAACCGAAATCACGGGGCGTGTTGCGAATCCGAGTTTTGAATCGAGCCTGAACTCGTGGACTACCGGGTACACCAGTCCCGACTGGTCGATCTGGTCCAGCAGCCTCTGGCACACGGCGGGAAGCTCGAGTCTTGCCTTCGCAAGTTGGGGCGACGTTACGAAGTACAGCGGCGACAATGCATGGGCGCGGCAAACCATCGACTTGACCGGGATCTCGACGATCAAATTCGATGCGAGTTGGTATTCCTCCACCGTCACGGGAGCGCGAGCAGAGGTGCGCATCGATTCGACGGTGCTTTGGACCAAGAGCACGGCAGGGACGGCTCTCGATCAGGCGATCGACGTATCGTCGTACTCGGGATCTCACACGCTGGAGTTTCGTCTTTACTTCACGGCGACAGTTGCCGAGTTTCGATGCCTCCTGTTCGACAATGTGCGTACGTACGGCACGTCGGGCTACGCCTCCTCTGGGACGATGACGTCCACCACCATCATCCCCGCCAGCTTCGACCACTGGGGAACGCTCAGTTACGGCAAGAGCACACCCTCGGGTACCGCACTTACCGTCGACGTACTCAACAGTGCCGGCAGCCTGTTGGCATCCAACGTGGCTTCGGGAACCAACTTGGCAGGACTGGGCCTCACGGCCACCGCAATCAAGTTGAGGGCGAATCTGTCCACGGGCAACACCGCCGTCACACCCGCACTCAGCGACTGGACGGTCACTTGGCAAGAGGCGAGTACATATGTCGAGAGCGCGTGGTCCATCGTCGAGTCGTCGACTCAACAGTTGATGCCGTTCACGGTCGCCCTGCCCGCTGCGGTTAGCGAAGGCGACGGGACGCTGGCGGACCAGGGGAGCGTGTCGATCCCGGTGGCGTTGGACGCGGATTTGGTCGTCGATTTGCAGTCCAGCGACACCAGCGAGGCGACCGTGCCCGCCACCGTCACCATCCTGGCCGGGCAGATGTCGGCGACGTTCGACATCACGGTCCAGGACGATGCGGACTTGGACGGCTCGCAGTCTACCACGATCACGGCCACGGCGACCGACTGCATCGCCGGCGGCGACACGCTGAGTGTGCATGACAACGAGGCCGCGGTGTTGACGGTGAGTGTGCCAGCCAGCGCCACTGAAGGGGACGGCGTGCTTAGCGGGGCGGGGACCGTCACGGTTAGCCAGGCTCCGGCAGTGGACGTGGTGGTGCAGTTGAGTTCGAACGACCCCGGCGAGGTGACGGTCCCCGCCGCCGTCACGATCCTGGCCGGCCAGACTTCGGCCACGTTCGACGTGACGATCGTCAACGACACGCTGATCGACGGGACGCAGGCAGCGACGGTCACGGCGCACGTCCAGAACTGGACCGACGGTTCGGACAGCATGGACGTGCCGGACAACGACGGCTGGCTGACCGTGCAGCTGCCGCCCGAGGCATGGGAGAACGCGGGAACGCTCAGCGGCGCGGGCAGTGTGACGATCGGCGGCACGCTTGGGACGGATTTGGTGGTGACGCTGGCCTCGTCGGATGAGAGCGAACTGCAGGTGCCGGCCACGGTCACGGTCACGGCGGGGCAGACCACGGTCGCGTTCGACCTGACCGTGGTGGACGATGCGGACCAGGACGGGACGCAGACGGTCACCGTGACGGCCGGCGCCGCGGGTTTGACCGGCGACAGCGAGCAGATGCCGATCCGCGACGACGAGCTGCACCATTTCGCATGGGGCACGATCGGCAGTCCGCAGACGGCCGGAGTGGCCTTCGCGGCGACGCTGGAGGCGCGGAACGTGGACGACGAGAAGATCGTGCCGTTTATTGGAACGGCCGCATTGAGCGGTGCCGGCACGGGCGGAGCCGTGCCGGTGACACCGACGGCCACGGGCACGTTTGCCGGGGGCGCCTGGAGCGGCTCGGTCATCGTGTCGGCGTTGGCGACGAGCGTGGTGCTGACGGCGGACGACGGCAGCGGTAACACGGGCGTCAGCAATGCGTTTAACGTCGTCTCCGGCCCGTTGGATCACTTCGCCTGGAGCACGATCGCTTCGCCGCAGTACCAGGACGTGCCGTTTGCGGCAACGCTGACGGCCCAGGACGCTCTGGGCTACACCGTGACGGATTACAGCGGCACCGTCGACCTCAGCGGCTGGGTAGGCAGCGGGAGCGGCACGGTCGAGATTCTCTCCTTCATCGCGTACGCGGACACCAGCAGCACGGGCGAATACAAGCACACGCTGCAAGCCGTCTCCACCTACTTCACCAGCTACCACGAAACCAGCACGACGGCGACGAGTGCGGCAGCGCTGCAGACGGCGCTGGTGGCTAAGAATGTGTTCCTGATCCCGGAACAGGAGAATACGACCGCAGGGACGATGGGCTCGTTAGGCACCGCCTGGGCCTCCGTTCTGAACAACTTCGTCTCCAGCGGCGGAATTGTCATCGCGTGTTCGCACTACCAGGACGAACATCTCATCCTGCAGAACGCCGGACTAATGACCGTGAGTGCCTATACGACGTCGACTTCCTTGAGTCTCACGAAGACCACGGAGACGGTGCTCAATGCCGGAGTGTCGGTCCCTTTCAACGGCTCATACATCCACGAGTACTCCACCTCGACCAACGGGCAGGTCTCTTTGCGAGCCGTCAGCGGCGCGTATCCGGTGGTGCTCAGCCGCGACGTGGGGGCCGGACACGTGGTCATGATTGGCACGGACTACTACACGCTCGGCACGGGAATGGACCGCGTGATTGCCAATGCGGTTCAGTGGGCCCAGAGCAGTGCGACCCCTGTGGCGATCGCGCCCACGTCGGCCGGCTTCACCAACGGAGTCTGGACGGGCGACGTCACGGTGCTGGAAGAAGCAACGGACATGTACCTGCGCGCGGACGACGGCAGCGGGCACGTGGCGGACAGCAACACGTTCGATGTGGAACCGGCTATGCCGCTGACCGTGACGGTTCCCGAACAGGCCACGGAAGGCGATGGGACGCTGGCGGATCAAGGAACGGTCAGCATTCCTTCTGCGGTGGGATTCGACATCGTCGTGACGCTGCAATCGGACGACGCTACGGAAGCTGTGGTGCCGAGCACGGTCACCATCCTGGCGGGCAGCACATCTGCGACGTTCGACATCACCATTGAAGATGATGCAGAATTGGATCCCGCCCAAAGCGCGACCATCACGGCCTCGGCAATCGCCTGTTTGCCTGGGACAGACACAATCACCGTCCACGACAATGAAACGGCGGTGCTGTCGGTCACCTTGCCGGGCAGCGCCGCGGAGGGCGACGGGACGCTGGCCGGCGCGGGCACGGTGACGGTCAGCGAGGCACCGGCGGTGGACGTCGCGGTGCAGTTGACTTCCAACGATCCCAGCGAGGTGACCGTCCCCGCCACGGTGACGATCCTGGCCGGTCAGACGTCGGCCACGTTCGACGTGACGATCGTCAACGACACGCTGATCGACGGGACGCAGGCGGCGACGGTCACGGCGCACGTCCAGAATTGGACCGACGGGTCGGACAGCATGGACGTGCTCGACAACGACGGCTGGCTGACGGTGCAATTGCCGGCCGGGGCTTGGGAGAACGCGGCAACGCTGACCGGCGCCGGCAGTGTGACTCTGGGCGGCACCTTGACTTCGAATCTGGTCGTCACGCTGGATGTGGACGACGCTAGCGAACTGTCCGTACCGGCGACGGTCACCGTGTTGGCGGGCCAGACCACGGCGACGTTCGACGTGACGGTGGTGGACGACACGGAACAAGACGGCGTGCAGACGGCGACGGTGACGGCCAATGCGCCGGGGCTGACGGGCGGCGGCCAGTCGATGTTGATCCGCGACGACGAGGTGCATCACTTCACGTGGGGCACGATCGGCAGTCCGCAGACGGCCGGCGTGGCTTTCACGGCGACGCTGGAGGCGCGGAACGTGGATGACGAGAAGATTGCGCCGTTTACGGGGACGGCGGGCCTGAGCGGCGCCGGCACGGACGGGGCGGTGAACGTGACGCCGGGCGCGACGACCGCCTTCACAGCCGGTGCGTGGAGCGGCAACGTAACAGTCAACGCGGTGGCGACGAACGTCGTGCTGACGGCGGACGACGGCAGCGGCAACACGGGCCTCAGCAACGTTTTCAACGTGGTTTCCGGGCCCCTGGATCACTTCGCCTGGAGCACGGTCGCTTCGCCGCAGTACGAGGACCTGCCGTTTGCGGCGACGCTGACGGCCCAGGACGCCCGCGGCTACACGGTGACCGACTACAACGGCGCGGTGACCCTGAGCGGCCGAAAGGGTGGTACCGGCCAAGTCACGATCGGGACCGGCACGTCCACGTGGGATTACCCCCTGCACACCTACTATCACGACAGCCGGACCCAGGTGATCTACCTGCAAAGCGAGTTGGGCGGCTCCTCGATCATCACGGGACTGGCGTTGGATGTCAGTAGCATCCCCGGGCAGACGCTGTACAACTGGACGCTCCGCATGAAGCACACGTCGTTGAGCAGCTACGCGACGCCGTCGTTCGATGCCAGTGGCTGGACGACGGTGTATCAAGGCACCAGGACGATTTCCTCCACCGGTTGGGTCAACTTTGCGTTCTCGACGCCGTTTGTCTACAACGGTACGAGCAACCTGTTGGTTGATTTCAGCCACAACAACAGCTCGTGGACGAGCAGCGGGCGCATACGGTCCAGCATCCCGGGCGGCACCAGGGCCACGTACACCTATACGGACAGCGGCTACGGCAACCCATTGTCTTGGTCGGGAACCACGTCTCCGACGGCGTACGGCAGTACGTACGTGCCCAACGTGCGGCTGACCACCAACAGCTCTCCCGTGACGATCACGCCGACGTCGGCCGTGTTGGCCAATGGCGTGTGGACGGGCAACGTCACGGTCCTGCAAACGGCCACGGCCATGTACCTGCGGGCCGACGACGGCGCCGGCCACGTAGCCGACAGCAACACATTCGACGTCGCCGCCACCCCGTTCGATTTCGGCGACGCGCCGTCCCCGTATCCGACGTTGGCCGCCAACAACGGCGCCCGGCACGCGCTCGTTTCCGGATTGCGCCTGGGCGGTGAGGTCGATCCTGAAGGCGACGGACAGCCGAGCGCCGGTGCGACGCTCGATGACACGACGGGCACGCCTGACGACGAAGACGGAGTGCTGTTCTCGACGCCGTTATATCTGGGCCGCGACGCCACGATCGAGGTGACCGCGTCGGCCGCGGGACAACTCGACGCCTGGATCGACTGGAACGACGACGGGGATTGGGCCGACGCCGACGAGAAGGTCTGCGACAACGTAAGCCTGACCGCGGGCCCGAACACGCTGACCGTGGCCGTGCCCGCGACGGCTACGCTCAGTCCCCAGACATTTGCCCGTTTCCGCTTGAGCGGCGCGGGCGGTTTGTCCTTTACGGAAGCGGCCTCCGACGGGGAGGTCGAGGACTATGCGGTGGCGATTGAATTGGCGCCGCCGGTCTTGGACGCGGAGCCGCCCGCGACGCCGGGCACGGAGAACACAGTTTATTGGCCCGCCGTGCCGGGGGCCGACGAGTACTTCGTCCAATACGACGACAATCCCGATTTCAGCTCGCCCGAAGGCGGCAGCGGCTGGATCGCCGGCCTGCAGCATACGTTTACCGGCCTGACGGATGGCACCACGTACCACTACCGTGTCAAGACGCGGAACGGTGCGGCAGGCGGCACGAGCTCGTGGACGCAGACCACGCAAGCGGATTTCCAGACGGACGTGCTGAGCAACGTCAGCGTCACAAACAGCCCCGGAGATGTTGTCCTCGCGGACGGGGGGAGCGGCGGCGAGGTCGCGGGGCGCATTTATAATCCGAGCTTTGAATCAGGAGACTCGTTCTCTGCCACAGGTTGGACTTTGAGCAATTCCGGTGCATTCGACAGGTACACCGTTGCGCGCGCTGATTACTTCGTAACCGATGGCACGGCCGGACTCCGCTTCCACACATCCTGGCGGGAGACTTACAGCACGGGCGACTTTCAGCGATTATCCCAAAGCGTCGATCTGACCGGGATCGACACGATTCGATTCGACGTGTGGAACCGTGACGCGTCCTACGTTTCCGCCGATGTGTTGATCGATGGTACGACAAGGTACTCGCATCAGTCGTCCGGCACGCTCTATAACGTGCCCATCGACGTAAGCAGTTTGAGCGGTACTCACACGTTGACGATTCAGGAAAAGGTGCGCAGTTCGCACTCCGGGATTAGTGCCTGGGTCGCTTTTGACGACTTTCGAACGTACGGTTCCACCGGATACGCCGCTTTCGGGACTATCGTGTCGACGCCGATCGTCGCGTCTCCGTTGGATCACTGGGGTGAACTCACATTCGGCAAGACGACTCCGGGCGGCACCGCCTTGACCGTCGACGTGCTGAACAGCGCGGGCGGCGTGCTGACCAGCAATGTGGCCTCGGGGATGGAACTCGCGGGCTTGGGGATCACGGACGGGACGATCAAACTGCGGGCGAATCTGTCCACGGCCAACACCAGCGTCACGCCGGCACTCAGCGACTGGACGGTCACCTGGCAGGAGCCGAGCACGTACGTCGAGAGCGGTTGGTCGAACGTCGAGTTCTCGACGCAAGACGCTACGCCGCCGCAAGTGGAGTTGGAGGCTCCGGCGATGACGGACGATCCGACGCCCAGCGTCACGGTCACGGCGAGCGACGCCAACGGGCTTCCCGACGGGACGGCGGTGACGATCGATGTCGACCTGAACAACGACGGTGATTTCGATGACGCGGGCGAAGTGGATCACACAGTGGCGGCGCTTACCGCCGGCACGGCGACCTTCGACGTCGTTTCGGCGTTGAGCGTCGGCCCGCATCTGCTGCGGGCCCGCGTGACTGACCTTGCGGGCAACGAAGGGTTCGACACGGCGACAACGGTGATCAACACGCCGCCCACCGCTGAAGCCGGCGGGCCGTACGACGTCGCGGAGGGGGCTGCGGTGGTGCTCGACGCTTCCGGATCAAGCGACCCAGACCAAGCGGCGGCGACGTTGATTTACGAGTGGGACCTCGATGGGGACACCGTGTACGACGATGCCACGGGACCGACTGCCACGTTCTCGGCAGCGCTGATCGACGGGCCGTTCACGGTGACGGTCGGTCTCCGCGTCACGGATGACTTCGGCGCGGCGACCACGGACACGGCTACGATCGACGTGACCAACGTCGTCCCCACCGCCGGCATTTCGGGGCCAGCGGGCGGGCTGGTGGCTACGCCGTATGACTTCACGTTCTCGGCCACCGATCCTTCGCCGGCCGACATGGCGGCTCCGTTCGCGTACGCCGTCAACTGGGGCGACGGCCAGACGACGACGGTCTCCGGCCCGGCGGGCGGCACGACGTGCAGCCACGTCTACGCGGACTTCGGCAACTACAGCATCACGGTCACGGCGACGGACAAGGACGGCGGCACTGGTTCGGCGGCCAGCCATTCGTTCCAGATCGACACCGCCACCAGCGTGGTGATCGACGCCGAGAAGTTCGGGCCGAACGAGGACAACGCGATCATCGTGCGGCGCGAAGGGGACAACGTGGTCGTGACGGTGGACGGCCTCGTGGTGCTCGACACGGCCCTGGCGGGATTGACCGGCGGATTGGAGATCCTGGGGGCGGCGGGCAACGACAAGCTGATTGTCGATCAGACCGGAGGCTTCGTCACCGTGCCGATCGTCTACGACGGCGGGACCAACGGGGCGGCTCCGGGCGACGACCTGGAGGTGACCGGCGGGACGGAGATCGCCCAGATCCGCTATGACATGACGGGCCCCGGAGCCGGGCAGTTGTTCTTCAACGGACACGCGGCCGCTGACGTGACGTTCCGCAATATCGAACCGGTGACGATCACCCAGACCGGCTTTCCGGTGGTGACCGACGTGACGATCAACATCGACGACGGTAATGGCACGCCGAACGAGGCGTTGGCGACGCAGATCACGGATGACGGGAACGCGACGGACAACGTCCTGTTCCTGGACGCCCCTGGAGCGTTCGAAGACATGATCTTCCCGATGCCGAGCAACAGCCTGACGATCAACGGCGACGCGGACGATGACGATACGATCGCGGTCATCTCCGTCGATACGGGCTACGGCGCGTCGCTGATCGTCAACGGCAACGGCGGCAACGATGCGGTCAACCTGAACGGCGACATCACCTTCGCCGACGGCAACAACCTGGACGTCGATCTGCAAGACGACAGCGGTACGCCCGGAACGGACGTGATCAACGTCGG
This sequence comes from Candidatus Anammoximicrobium sp., assembly GCA_012515235.1. Classification (GTDB taxonomy): domain Bacteria; phylum Planctomycetota; class Planctomycetia; order Pirellulales; family Pirellulaceae; genus Anammoximicrobium. The sequence continues at coordinate 1,688 of JAAYYU010000173.1, read as the reverse complement.
GACCGGCGCCAACCTGATTCTCTCCGGCACTGGCACGGCAACGTTGAAGGCCAGTCGGAACGTCGCGCTGGCCGGCAGTTCGAGCGTCGTGGTGGTTGACGGCAACCTGACGGTGGAAGCCAACCAGCAGGCCACGCCGACGGCCGGGAACTACGTGGGCGTGGAGGTCGACGGCGGCCTGCTGCAGAGCACCGGCACGGGCATCGTCACGGTCCAAGGCACAGGCGGCGATGACAGCGGCGGCAGCCAGTACGGCGTGTACGTTCACAACGGCGGCGACATCGTGGGCGGTACGGCGGGCACAAACACCGTCGTCGGCACCGGCGGCTCCGGCACGGGGAGCGACAACGTCGGAGTGCATGTACGCGGCGCGACGATCACGTCGGGCGGTGGCGACATCACGGTCACCGGAACGGGCGGTGGTTCGGGCGGCGCCAGTTCGGACAAGGTCGGGGTGAATGTGACCGACGCCGGTGCGATCTCGGGCGTCGGTGCCGCGACGGTCACCGTCACGGGTACGGGTGGCGCTAACGACTCGGTCGCCGTTTACGCCGGCGGACCGATCAGTGCGGCCGCGGGCAAGATCCTGATCGAAGGCGTCAAGGACGGCGGCGGCCTGGGGGCCGACGTGGTCGTGAATGCTCCCGTCACGACGAGTGCGGGCGGCGATATCGAGATCCGTTCGCACCGCCATGTCACGGGGGACGCCGACGGCGACATCTCGTCGGATGGCGCCGGCAGCGACGGAAACATCACGATCACGACCGACGCGGACGGAGTCGGAAGTCCGAACGGTGCCGGCACGATCCAACTAGCGGGCAACATCGCTGCCGGGGACGGCTCGGTGACGTTCAGCCTGGCGGACTGCGACGGCTGGATCGGAGCCACGGCGGGCGGCGCCGATGGCCGGGTCACGGCAGGGAATATCGTGATGGGGATCGATGGCCGGACAGAAGGCGTGCTGCGGCTGCGGGCCGGGACCGGCGCCAACGACAACAACACGTTCACGGGGATGACGACCGTCGTCGAAGGGACGTTGATCGTCAACGGCGTGCTGTCCGGCCCGGTTGTGGAGGTGCAAGCCGGCGGCGTGCTGGGCGGGAACGGGAACGGAACGCCTCCGGCAACGGATGCGACCACGGGCGTCATCAACGGCAACATCAATGTGCTGATCGACGGGATTCTCGATCCGGGCGACTGCAGCCTGAACGACTGCACGCCCTTGCCGGGCGTTTTGGCGGTGAACGGAGACGTGGACCTCGCGGGTCCGAATCCGCTGACTCCCGATGTTTCGCCCATTCCCCCGCTGCCCGCCACGGCCCGCGGTATCTTCCGTGTTCAGCTGAACGGGCTTGCTTCCTCGACGCAGTACGATCAACTGCTGCTTCGCGGCGGAGGCGAGCTGCACGGCGCCGAACTGGACGGAGCGAACGGAGCCAGCCTGGTCGTCCAACCCGGTTGGCCGATTCCGGTGGGGGCGGAGTTCGTGATTGTCAGCAAGCTGCCGGCCGGAGACTGGGACAGTCGCTTCGTCGGGCGGCCGGAAGGGGCGTTCTTGGATGTGGGCGGGGCGCTGATGAACATCTCGTACTTTGCCAGCGACGCCGACCGCGGCGACGCGGCCAGCAACGACATCACGCTGACCGCGCCGGGGCGGTATGACTTCAACGGGTTCGGCAACCATACGG
>JAAYYU010000172.1 GCA_012515235.1 Candidatus Anammoximicrobium sp. | reverse complement strand
TCCTTGTCGAAGCCTTCCATGACATCCTCCTTTGCGTCCAAGCTGAGGGCTCAAATTTGACCTCCGTGGTCTCGCAAAGTATGACGCCTGCCACGACTTACGTAAATCTCAGTTGTGGACAGCAGTGCCTTTGAGCCCTCTGTGAGCCGTTTGCCTCGGCTGAGGCGTTTCGGACCTTTGTGAGCCGTTGGGCAGCGCGGCTTGGTGCCCACTTAGTGCCAACGTGGTGCCCACCTGCGCGGCGACTTGCGCGGTCACTTGCGCGTTGACTTGCGCGGTCGCCGGTGAGGCATTTGAGGCATTGCGGGGGCATTTTGGCAACTGGGTCGCCCGACTGGGCCGCCAACTGGGTCGGCGACTGGGTCGGTGTTGGCTCGCCAACTTGGTCCCAACTTGGTCCCAACTTGGTCCCAAGCGGCCCGGCGATGCCGCAGTTGCCGAACAAATGTCTCAATTCCCAGGGCGGCGGCGGGCGGCAGGCCAGGGCGTTGGTGAGGGCAGCGGTGCTCATTCCGCAGCTCCCCCCTTCTCATTGGCCGCCAGCCGAGCAAGGCCCTCGGCGGTCAGTCGATATTTCTGGTTCCCGCTCCGGGGCTTATCGGGAATGGTCATTTCAACCAGACCCTCGGCGAGCAAGGGATCGAGGACTTGGTGCCGGAACTTAGTCCGGTTGGTGCGCCCAACAATGGCCATCAGATCAACAAGAAGCGTTTCTTCGCGGCATCTTCCGAGGATTTCAACTTGGTGCCGACTTAGTGCCGACTTGGTGCCGACTTTGGCCGCACTTGGCTCCGCCTTAGCTCCCTTCGGCCGCCACAAGGTCTGGATGAACTGGCCGCCATCTTGGCGGAACTGCGGCGTCGGCAGTCCGGCGGCCTCGCACAGCGCGATCATGTCGAGGATGCCGGTGCCCGCCTTCTCGATATATCGGGCGAGGAAGAGCGGCTCGGCAATGAGCGGGTTGCGGGGAATGGAAGCATGGGGAGCCCGCAGCGCCTCGAGCGTGAGCGACGGTGGCAATTGGCCGGGGTTCCAAATCTCCAGCCGGTCGGCGAAGAGCATGATTTGGACGGAGGCGTTCGAGGCATAGTCACGGTGGGCGACGGCGTTGACGATGGCCTCGGCGACCGCCAGCCGCGGGAGTTCGTAGGTCACGGGCGCCCGGTTGCTCTCGGCGCGCGTGCCGACTGCCGCCGCGATTCTGGACATGACGAAACCCACGGACTGGTCCACCAGCTCGAAAACGGTGCCCTTGTAGATTTGGTAGTCCGGGATCGGCTTGGCGACGGTCGTGCCGTGGAACTGAAGGCACTTGACCTCCGAAGTGATCAGAAAACGCTGGGGTTGCTTGCCGAAGAGCAGAACGGCTGCATGGCTCGGCTGGCCCGCATCGAGCAAGTTCAGATGGGCCAGGGCCTTGAGCGTGGGCGTCCGGGGGCCAAGAGGGTAATTTCGTTCGGCTTGGGCACGGGCCAGGAACTCCCGGACCTTGTTACGGGAAAGGTCGTCGATCTTGGCGTCGGGACAGGCCGCTGCATCGAAGGGCCGGGTGCGGATGGTTCCGGTGCGGACGAGGTATTCCACGAGGCTGGCGTAGACCAGCGACGTCAGTTCGGGCATGCTCACGAAACGGCGCCGGACAACCTGGTTCCCCGCTTTGCGTACCAAGCCCTGCATTTTCGCGTGGCGGCCGGAGTCATCCCCCTTGACGAAGACCAGACGCTCCTTGGCAGCAGCAGTGGCCCGGTCGAACTCGCGTTCCGTGGGCGAGACGCCGGCGGCGTCTTCGTAGCCGTAGTCGCTACCGAAAATGCCAAGGTAGATGTCGCAGCGGTCCACCTCGTCCAGATAAACTTCGTCGGCGCGGCGGCCGGACGCCGGCAGGTCTTCGAACAGGAAGACGTCAAAGAAGGGACGCAGCAGCGGATCGGCCTGAACGAAATCCTTCAGCGCCCGCCGCTCGGCGGCCAGTTCCTTTTGCACGGAGCTGATGAAGACGCGTCGCTTGTCGGTCATGCCGTCGCCTCTTCCCCATTGTCCGGCAGCACGACCAGAAAAGCTACGACCTCGAAATCGTTGATGCCCTGGAACTCGCCCTTCATCGCGTGGGTGCCGCCGGGTGTGAACAGGCTGGCGACGGCCCGCTCTTCCTTCTTGCCGATGATGGATGCCACGGCTTTGCCCAGCAGGTTCTGGACGGCGGCCATGTCTCGGCCGTCCTTGGTGGCCCGGTCGAACCGGGCGCAGGCCCCGGCGTCTGGCAGGTCGCGGCCGATGCACAGCCGCTTCAGGCGGTCCAGGGCCTGCTTGGCTTGGGTGAACGGCAGCAGCACGGTGCCGTCGTCGCCTACGTGGACCATGTAGTGCGGGGCGAGCGGGTAGCTGGGGTCGGCGGCTTTCAGAGCGCCTTCGCCTACGGCACGCAGGCAAAAGACGATGCCGGGCGGGATGGCCGATTCGCCGCTGTCCCAAGCCGTGGTCACGGCAAACGCGCCCAAGGGCAACGAATCGAGGCGGCCGGGGTGTTCTCGTAGATAGCCGGCCAGGTCGATGCGGAAATCGTTCAGCGTCAGATCGGCGATGGACACGCCGCTGCTCAAGTCTTCCAGGTCGATCACGGCGTCCTGGAGTTTCAAAAGCTGGCGACGGCGGTATTCCAGGTCGTTCATCTGGTTGCCGGACTGCTGCTCGATCAGGTTCTCTTCGCCCGTGGCGGAGATGTCCAGCAGGACCATCTTGCCGCTGACGCGCTGCTCCAGGTTGATGTACTCTTCCAACTCCATGTTTGGCCAGAAGTTGACCAGTTGGATGCGCTGGTTGGGCGAGCCGATGCGGTCGATCCGGCCGAACCGCTGAATGATGCGGACGGGATTCCAGTGGATGTCGTAGTTGATCAGGTAATCGCAGTCCTGGAGGTTCTGGCCTTCGCTGATGCAGTCGGTGGCGATCAACAGGTCGAGTTCGCCTTCGCCGGCAAATTCTTCCGGCCGTTCCTTGGACCGGGGCGAGAAGGCGGTGAGGATGCTGCCCAGGTCCTTGCGCAGCTTGGGCAGTGTGGTCCGGTTCTGGCCCGCGCCGGTGACCAAGGCCGCGTGCAGCCCCAGCGTTTTGAGCGCCCAGGGGGCAACCTCGTCGTACAGATACAAAGCCGTGTCGGCGAACGCCGTGAAGACGATGACCTTGCGGTTGCCGGGATTGAGCGGGTCTCGGCACTTGGCCTCGATCACTTCGCGCAGGGCGGCCAGCTTGGCGTCGCGGGCCGCGCCCACCTGTTCGGCCGCCGACAGCAGCGTGGCCAGCCGGTTGCGGTCCTCGATCAGGTCTTGTCGCCAGCGGATGCGGTCCACGTCCTGGAGCAAGACCTTGACCTTGCGGCCGACCAGCAGGCTCTCGAAGGCCGGATCGTCTACGTCCACGTCCTCGATGTCGATTTCCTCCACCGAATCCGCGTGGGATTCGATCTTGGCCAGCGTGGCTTCGACATCGGCCAGTTGACGCCCTACCGTCAAGGCGAACGAGGGGACGGCGCTTTCCATGCGTTTCAAGACGTTCACCCGCAGTAGGTGGACGAGGCTTTCTTCGCGGTCCACTTGCCGGAAGAAGCTCTCGCCGCCGCGAATCCGTGTGCTGTACTTCTGATCGTAGGCGGGTTGCTTGTGCGGCAGGACGTAGCGCAGCGGGGCGTAGGCGGCCAGCGTCAAGCGGCGGATTTCGTTGTTGATCTCGCGGATCGAACGGAACTGGCCGGCTCGGTCCACGTCGGGCTTGATGTTGATCGGCTTCAGACGTTCCGGGAACCGGCCCATTTCGTGGGTGCCGTAGTAGCGCTCGATGTGCTTCCGCGAACGGGCGATGGTCAGCAGGTCGAGCAGCTTGAAGTAATCGAAGCCCAGCATGTCCATCAGCCGTGCTGGGCGGCGGTCGGCGTCTTCCAGCGTCAGCCAGCGGTTGAATTGAAGCTGGGCTTGGCGGACCGTCGCCTCGATGCTGGGGATGCCGTGGGCGTCCAGGGCCGTGTCGTCCGCTTCAGTGACGAAGGCGATCTGGTTTTTCAAGTCGGCCAAGCGGTTGTTCACCGGCGTGGCGGACAGCATCAGAACGCGGGTCTTGACGCCCTCCTTGATGATCCGCCGCATCAGCCGGTCGTAGCGGGTCTCGCGTTCTTTGTGCGTGGCCTTGTTGCGGAAGTTGTGCGACTCGTCGATGACCACCAGGTCGTAGTTGCCCCAGTTGACGTGCGCCAGGTCGATGTCGCCGGACCGGCCCCCGTCGCGGGACAGGTCCGTGTGGTTCAGCACGTCGTAGTTGAACCGGTCGGCCGTCAGGAAGTTGCGGCGGTCGTTGGCCTTGTACAGCGTCCAGTTGTCGCGCAGGCGTTTCGGGACGAGTACCAGCACGCGATCATTCCGCAGCTCGCAGTACTTGATGATGGCCAGCGCCTCGAAGGTTTTGCCGAGCCCCACGCTGTCGGCGATGATCACGCCGCCGAACCGTTCCAGCTTGTCGATGGCCCCAATCACGCCGTCGCGCTGGAACTTGAACAGCTTCTTCCAGACCGTCGTGTTGCGGATGCCCGTGGCCGACTTGACGATCCGTTCCTCGTCCAGTTCGTCGCCCAAGTCCTTGAACAGGTGGTACAGCACCAGGAAGTAGATCAGCGCCGGCTCGCAGTGGTCCGTCAGCGACTTGAGGCGGGCCAGCAGGGCTCGTTTCGGCTCCGGCGACGCGGGCAGGCTATTCCAAAGCCCGGTGAACCATGCGCCCAGCACAGCGCATTCCTCCGGGCTTTCCGCCGACTGGATCAGGCTGAACTGGTTGCCAGGGGTGATTCCCAGCCCTTCGGTCGTGAACGGGCAGTTGCCCGTGATGACACGGATCGGCGACCCGTCCGCGTTGCCAACGATCAGCGTGGCCTGCGGCAGTCCCGCCGGCGCGTTCTTTACCTCTGCCTTGGCTTCCACCCAAGCGGCACACTGCTTGGCCAACCAGCGCCCCAGCAACCGATTCCGGTACGCGCGGTCGGATGCCCCGCCCAGCAGCGTCAGCTCGTTCGCATCGCCGTCAGGAACCACGAGCCGGCACTTGGCCAGCTTGGACAGCAGTTCCTGGACTTCGGCAAAGGCGAACAGCGAGAAGGCCGCCGTCACGACATCCAGGGTGCCCTGCGGTGCAAGACACTGCCGCAGTTCATCGACTACCCGATCGCCGCCGCTGTTCTTGATCAGTCGCATGATCGACGCCAACCTCCCTTTGATCGGGCACGACCAATGGACGCCAGCGGAAAGGCAGGCAGAACCGCCGACGCCCTCGGCCCGATTTGAGCCGCGCAGCTAGCTAGGCCACCCGGCACTCGAGTGTGGAAGTCTAACACGGTGGAGTTGGGCCTTCAATCATCGCTGCGGGCAAGAGTCTGTGAGTGCAGTGGGGGCCCGGCTGCACAGAAACGGCTACCGACGAAACAGGCCGCGACATTGACCCCGCCCTCCAATCCTCCCCACAATACAGATACCGCTTCGTCGCCCGGTTATCGGCCACCGGCCACCAACCCACACACGCCGGGCGACACGCGAATCGGCAACGTGCCGGTAGGCCGTCATCCACGGCGAGAACGGCACGGGGTCAGGGGACGGAAACCAGTGACGGTCCCCCTCAGCAGCCGCTGACCTGGAACAACCATTCCAGGGAAACCAGAACCGCAAGTCAGCGTCTAGCCCGCCGATTCCGATAACCGGTCATCTGGCCCTCGGTACGCGCGATCGGAATCGGGGGCAGTCGTCAGTGGTCAGTCGTCAGTGGTCAGTCGTCAGTGGTCAGTCGTCAGTGGTCCGTTGTCAGTGGTCAGTTGCCGGTGGTCAGAACCCCATTCTCGCATCCCTTTTCTCGCTTTCCACGATTCCTGACACGGAACTCCATATCACAGGAACCGACCCCGAAAACCCCTCTAACGGCGAAAAAATGACATGAAAACGGCCGGAACGCATAGTAAGCGGATGTGAATTCGGAAAAACATGCGTATTCCCTGGGAAATCCGCTATCCGGTCAGGTAAAGAAAAGGGTTAACGTCGTCCCTCCGGCGGTTTCCGGGGTGGGGCGCTGGGCAAGAACCTGGAGGAAGGCGGGGGGACCCCACGCACCCCGCCCCAAGTCGGCCATTCCGCTGGCCATTCCGCTGGCCATTCTGCCGGCCGTCCAGCGGCTCGGCTTCGCTGGGCTCGGATCGGTCCAAGGGCAGCTATGGCGGCCCCCGTGCTGTACCGTTACACGCGACAGCAAGCGATCGAGGACGGGCTGCTGGTGGACCTGAGCAACACGACGGACGACTGGATCCCCGCGATGGTCCGCGAGGCCGGAATCTCGATTCCCGTCGCGATGACAACCACG
>JAAYYU010000171.1 GCA_012515235.1 Candidatus Anammoximicrobium sp. | reverse complement strand
GGATCTTCTCGGCGGCTTGCCGCCCCGCCTCGACGCCGTCGGTTTGCAACTGGTTGATGAAGGCTTCGATTGTCTGCGTCATGATTGCCTGCCGCGGCCGCCTCGCCGCTCCTTGAATCGCCGGACTTTTTCGCCGGACTTTTTCGCCGGCTTTCTCGCCGTAGTTCTCCTGTGGCCCCCAGAATACCAGACCCGCTCGCATTTGCCAACCGGCGGTGGCCGGATGCTTTGCGGATCGCCGCAGAGAATCTCTGGGCTGCAGCCGGTGTGCGGCGTGATTTGTGAGCAGTCGTGAGCGGGAAGACGTGGACCCGCACCTGGTCCGGGCGGAGGAGAACCGGGTTTTCTACCGCTTGGACGACGAGCGAGCGGCATAGCGTTCGCGGCCTGTTGAAAAAGGGGACCGGCGGTTGGCGGTTCGCCTGGCGCCGCTTACTGACGGGCCACGCAGGCGAGCCGTTCGCTGACCCGCCACGGTCGTCCCCGTTCGTCTACGACCGTCACCGATCCCCGCAGCAAACGTGTTTGCCACTGCACCGCGGCGCGGAATTCCTCCCGGCATTCCCACAGATAGGGAACGACCAGGAAGCCTCGAGCCAGCACCTCATACAGTCCATCGGCGGTCGCAGGATCGGGGATCGCCGCGTCGATGGCTTGGATCACGGCGTGCGCCTCGGCCAGCAACGCTTGCGTCCGGCGGGCTACTTCGGGATAAGCCGTCATGTCATCCACTTCGCCCCGCGCCCGCAGTCGCCGGTACTGATCGAGCGCGTATCGGGTGATCTGGATGCTCTCCTTGACCGTCGGCGGGTCCGCCAGGCGGGTCGCTTCGCTGTAGCTGACGACGTGGATCACGGGAGGACTGGCGGGGTTCCGAGGTTCGATGTCGTCCATCAGGGCGGTCGCCGCGGCGAGTTGCGCTTTGGCGGTCTCCCCGTCGGGCGAGAAGTAGTCCAGTCCGGCCCGCGGCTGCAGGATGACTTGGAAGCGGTCGTCCTGGAGTTCCCGCACCAAGCCGAGTACGGCCCGCGACTTGGCCAAATCCTGAACGCCCCAGGTGTACTTGGGCGTATTGAGCATATTCTGCAGAATGAAGTAACGGATCCCTGCTGATTTAGCAGCGCGGGCGGCCAACACGGCCGACACAACGTACGTCACATCATCCCCGCCGCGGAAGGCAAAGTGGTGCGAGACGTTGGCCTCGAACGGCTTGCCGGTCGTGGCAATGTAGCGCAGGGTCTGAAGGTGCTGCCGGAGATTCTCACGGACGGGATACGGGCCCCGACCATCGCTTTGGCAGAACCACCACAGCGACAGCGCGTGCCAGGCCATATTGATGCGGGCCTCGTACATTCTCGCCAGTTCTGGGATCCTCGTCGTGCCTGCATAGGTACGCACGAGCAGCGGTCGAGCCGCTTGCCAGACGGCGGCGAACTCGTCCGGCGAGTTCAGCGGAACTCCGCCGCCGTTAGGGCGTCCGCCCCAGTCCTCGCCGAAACTGGCTTGCGTCAGCTGCGACGTCCCGATGGAGAGGACGTCCAGCAGGCCGTCGCTGGCGAGTTCACGGGCCCAGTCCTGAAAGAGGTGCATGGCCTGGAGCCGATCGGGCAGGTACGGTCCTACGTGGGCTCGGAATAGCGGCAGTTGGCCCCGCATGCCGACGTGACGGAGTCGCGACACGAGGGAATCCGTGCGCGTGCCGAACGTCTCGTAACCGCCGCGCGGAATGGGCTTGACGCCCAGGTGCCCCGCGCGCGCGATCAGGTCTTTGCCGAACGCCAACCGCGCCTCGTCGTAGGCCATGCCCGCCGCCAGGTCGTGGGGCAACCGCACCGGGTCGATGCCCAGGATGGCGAGCGTCTGTGCCGGCGTCTCACTCCCCAGGAACACGCCGGCTGCCTCCGGGTGCTGCCGACGGACTCGCTGGCAGGTTTCCGGCAACCCGGCAAAGAACAGGCCCTTGAGCGGCCCGCCTTGCTCCTGGAGCAAGCACCGGTTCTTGAGTTGATAAACAAGCCGGCCAAAGAGGTGTGCGCCCTCCGCAGGGTCCAGCCGATAGCTGAGCCCCAGATACGTGATGCGATGCTCGCGGATCCAACGTTCCACGATTTCCACGGATTGCGGGTCTTCCGGAGAGCCGAACGCGGCACAGGCCGCCGCGTCCGCCATCACGGATTGATAGCCGCAATCCTGCAGGAGTTGGGCCACGGAACTCAAGCCCAGCGTGTGGGCGTCCACTGCCGGATGCACTAACCCAAAGCGGTCTGCTCTCGTGGGTCTTTCCTTCATTTCGATTTCGTCCCTTGTCCCGGTCCCGCAGCCTGTTGAAAAAGGAGGACTGGCTCCTTGCTGCGCCGGAGAAGCCCGAGGAAGAACGACCGCCGCGAGGTGCCTGTCCTCCTTTTTCAACAGGCTGCTAGAGAGGCCCTTCCTCCACCACCCGCCGGATTTGGGCCACGGTCATGCCGTTCAGGCCCAGTTTGTCCACGGTCCGTCCTTCCGCCCAGTAGTCTCGCTGATGGAGGAGGGAGGCCAGATGAATGAATGCCTTGAGCCCCGGAACCGGCACGCCCAGATGTTCCCCCAACGACGCCATGGGGACAAGACTCATGGGCACGTCCTCGGTCAGGTAGCGGTGCTCCAATCGGTTCGGGGCTCGGATTCCAATGTAACCTGGGTTCGCCTGGATGGCGTCGTGCAGATTTCTGCCGGAGGCCCCATAGGAAAGGTACAGCCACTGGCGCGCCGTGGGGACGCCGATGCCCAGCGCCGCGGCCACCGCGACCCGCTCGCCGTCGAGCGCCTCCAGGACCTGTGCGACGGAGGGGCTGACGCCTTCCAGGTAGTAATCAAAGTCGCCATGCCGCTCTTCGATCCAGGCCGCGTTCAGGATCGCCAGCGCGGGATGGAAGATGGCCCCAATGTTCCCCAGGCCCGTCTTGAGCACATTGTCGCCGGCCACAAAATGCGGCAGACACTTGCTGGTCACCGCCAGGACGTCGGGGGTCATGTGCGCGGGCAGGGCGGCCACCGGCACGGCATTCTTGACGCAGAAAACGCGAACGCTGGCCGGAGCGATGTCGCGGCAGGCGTACAGCAACGTCTGGGCCTCCGCCAACGCGGGCCAGGCCGGCGCTCCGGTCTCCCGCAAGACCGCGGCGAACTCCAACGCGCCTCCCGTCCGCCCGGGATTCAGAACCACAACCTGCCCGTCCTGCAGGTGCGGGCCAAGCCGCATGGCTATCTCTCGATGGCCTACCGCGGGCACGACGACCATGACCAGGTCCGTGTCTCGCAGGGCTTCGACAGGGTCCGTGCTGACGACGGAAATCCGCGCGAACCCGGTCACTTCGCCGCTGACTCGAATGCCTCCCAAATCCTGAATGCACTGGATGCGGTCCGGGCTACGATTGAAGAGATTGACCTGGCAGCCCAGGAGGGACAGGTGGGCCGCCATGGCCAGGCCGCCTGCCCCGGCGCCCGCCACGCAAACGCGAGGCAGGTCGTCGGGCGACTCCATTTCGCCCAATTCCTGGCCGCACCTCTCGAAGAACGCGAGCGATTCGGCAGGCGTCTCGGCCTGCAAGAGGAGGTCGGCGGCCCCCTTCATCTTCAAGATGTGTGCCAGCCGCCCGAGGATCTTCAGGTGCAAACCGGCTGCCGACTGGGGCACCAGCAGGAGAAAGATCAATGTCACCCGCTGGTTGTCAGTCGCCTGGTAATCGAGGCCGGACGGACGGCGGCCAATGGCCAGCAAGGGCTGCGATACGCCCGCCGTCAAGGCGTGGGGTATCGCGATCCCGCCGCCGATCCCCACGCGATGTTGCCGATGGCGCGCCAGCGCATCAGCGAGGCACCGCGCGGAATCCTTGAGTCGCCCCGCGGCCTCCATCGCGGCCACCATTTCGCCGATCGCCGCCGCCGGGTCCGACGCTTGCAGGTCCAGCAGGGCACACGCGTCGACGATCAGGTCTCGCGTCTTCATGATCCGGCCTCCTCGACCGTCGCGCGACCCTCCCAACGAACCCGCGGAGTCCCTTTCGTGCGGCCCACCCAGGACAGGTCGGGCAGGTCGCCGAACTGCTCGCGAAAGACACGGTAATACAGCAGTTCTTCCTTGCTGTTGATCGTCGAACCGTCGGCCAGCATGCGTTCCCGGCGAAACTCGTCGTCCGTGATTTGCTCTTCCGCCTGCCGGGCCAGCAGGTCGCCCAGGCCCGCGCCTTCCCAGAATTTGGACTTCGTCCTGCGGAGCACGGAGTCTGGAAGCAGGCCGTCCAGGGCCCGGCGCAGAATCCACTTCTCCACACCGTCGCGCAGCTTGTAGGCGACCGGGATGCGTACGGCATATTCCACAACCGGGCCGTCGGCAAAGGGCACGTAGGCGACCAAGCCGTGGGCTGAGGCGCTGCGGTCGACGCGCTGGAAAGCCGTGTTGTGCAGGCGACTGGCGATGTCGAGCAACTCGCCGCTCAGGGCCTCCGCAGGCAACGATTTCAGATACTCGTATCCCGCGAACAGTTCGTCGCTCGCTTCGCCGGAAAACACGGCCGGGACGTACTGCGACGACAATTCGCCGACCAGGTAGTTCGTCAGGCTCGACCGCACCAGCAGCGCGTCGAACGATTCGAGGTTGCAGATGACCGTCGGCAGAAGCGCCCGCAATTGAGCGACGTCCACGATCAGCGCATGGTGCGTAGCGCCGAGAAAGGCTGTGGTCTCGTCCGCGAAGGGGAGGTCGGCGGCGTCCCGCAACCCGACCGCGAAGGTGTGCAACTGCTTGACGTGCGGACGGGCCAGGGCGGCGATGGCGCTGGAATCCAACCCTCCGGACAGCCAACAGCCTGCGACCTCGCCGGAAAGACGACGCTGGATCGAAGTCTCCAGCCGGCGTTTGAGTTCCCTGGCGATTTCGTCGGGCGGATCGCCCAGCGGCGTCTGCTGGCCGAGCACGAACTTCCGGCTCGCGCCGCCGACGTCGTCCTGCGAACCGGGAGGAAACTCGCGGATCTCGCGGGTGACTTCGAGCAGCGCCTTGACCTCCGAAGCAAAGCAACGTTGGCCCTCCGGGGTCCGGCCATAGTAAAGCGGCGCGAGCCCCAGGTTGTCTCGGGCCAGAATCAGGCGTCCCTCCTCGAGCCGGGCTTCCGCCCGATGCCATTCGCTGTCGCCGTCCCTGGCGGTTTGCCGCTCGCGGAGCAGCGTCCCGGCACGCTCTTGCAGCCGGGGCCAGACGACTCCCAAGGTCGCGCCCGGCGCCTCGATGATCTCCCGACCCGCCGGCCCCCGATGCTGAATTCGATCCAGCATCCGTTGGACCGCCGCGCGGCCGTGCGAGTCTGCGATGCCAGCGATGCCTGCCATGCTCTACCTTCCCTTCTCCCATAAACCGGATCATGTCCGGATGAGTTTGATGATACCAGGAACGGCGTCGGGTCGCAGCGCGCCACATCCGCAAAAACAAACGGCACGGCCTCAGGGGGACCCGCGATTGCCAAAGTACGCAGCCAAACCACTGAGCACGAAGGCGACGGCCTTGCTCGCCACAAAAATGTACAGAATCCGTGCCACGACCAGCACGCCGACGCGGCCGATGGCAAGATGCAACAACGGCGACAAGTACAGCAACGGCAGGATGGCGGCATACACCAGAACCGCCGCCAGCGCCGTCAGCCACGTTCCCTCGGACTGCAAGAGCAAAATGGTGGTGACGATCGTCCCCGGACCGGCCAGGAAGGGAAAGCCCATCGGAAAAACGGCGACGTTCTCCGTGGGCGCGTGCGGCGCGGCGCCGACCCGTGGATGCCCCACCAACATGCCGCGCGCCGCAACGATGAAGACCAGGATCCCGCCCGCGATCTTGAAGGCCTCGGTGTCCACCTCGAACGCCACCTTCAGCATCCACGAACCGAAGAACGCAAACGTCAGCACCACCATGGCGGCGGTCAGGATGGCGGTGCGAAACGCCCGCGACCGTTGCTGCGCGTCCATCTCGGATGTCAAGTCGGCAAAGACCGGCAGATTGCCCACCGCGTTGACCATCGAGAACAGGACGAGCCAGTCGTGCAGGAAGTGATTGACGGAATTCATGCGACTCAGCTGGATTTCGGCAGTTGGAGGCGGTCGCCGCCCGGCGGCTAAGGCTCGGCCGCCATCGCCGCGAACCATCGCGGGCCGCAATGCCCTGGGATCGCGACAAGCCATGATCGGGACGCTTCGTTATACTGTCTGTCAGCGGCGACCACAACGGCCACGCCGGTTTCCGCGGCCCACAACGGTCAGATCGCCGCAGGTGCCCGGTGGACGACGAGGCGGGCCGCGCTGGCGAGACAGTAATTCGGGCTGCCCACCTGACACGGGCCGGGACGCTCCGTGTATCATGGGCGTCACAGGAACCAAGGAACTCTATGACCGAGCGACTGCTGACGGCGCTGGCAGGAATCGTGGTGTTGGGCATTGGCGCGCAATGGCTCGCATGGCGGTTGCGCGTCCCGTCCAT
>JAAYYU010000170.1 GCA_012515235.1 Candidatus Anammoximicrobium sp. | reverse complement strand
GGAAATCTGCTTTCAACATCCGCTGCCCGCCATGCGGGTCAACGGAAGACCGAGCGGCTTGTATAACAACCCGGAAATCGGGCTGCCGGGGATCCTGACGACCCGAGATTCCGCGCTGGGCGAGATGATTCTCAAGCTGCGCCAGACGATCAACAACGAACGCCGGCTCGTCCTTGTCGACGGCCGGGTTCTGATGTGCAACAACAATTGGATTCGGGACCACGTCCACAACATGAAAGGGTTCCGCCATTGGGAATACGACCTGCGTTCCTTCCTGGATTTTATCATCGATACACAGCGAGCAGACGGCTGTTTCTACGAACTGGTCAAGCAGATGGACGACCGGCATTGGGCGATGGTCGATGAGGATTGCCGGATTCTGTATCCGGAGGACAACCAGTCGCTGGTCCGGCTGGACATTGAGGCGGACGTTGAATACCTGGTCGTCGAAGGCGCGACGCATTATTATCAGGCGACCGGCGACGACGAATGGCTCAAGCGCATATTGCCGAAGCTCGAGAAGAGCATCGATTACGCGACTTCGGACTCCAAACGCTGGCACCGGGCGCACGGACTGGTCAAGCGGGGTTTCACGATCGACACGTGGGATTTCACGTACAAGCCGGACGCGGGAACCAATCGCCGCATCAACGCGGAGACCCCGATGGGAATAATGCATGGCGACAACTCCGGCGTCTTCCAGGCCATGAATCAACTGGCATGGATGAACGACCGCCTGGGCGTTTCCCAAAAGGCGACCGCATGGCGCAAGCGGGCAAACGACCTGAAAGCCAACATGTTCAAGCACCTCTGGAACGGGAAGTTCTTCATCCATCAACTTCCGTTGGACGGGGCCGGGCTGGACGACAAGGAAAACGTCCGGCTGTCGTTGTCGAACACCTACGCCATGAACCGCGGCGTGACGACCGTCGAGCAATCGCGTTCGGTGATCGAAGAGTACATGGCACGGCGCAAGACAACCCAAGCGTTCGCCGAATGGTTTTCCATCGACCCGCCGTACGAAAAGTTTGGAAGCTACCCGCCCGGAAGATACGTCAACGGCGCGATTTCTCCCTTTGCGGCCGGGGAACTGGCGAAGGCGGCGTTCCGCAACGGCTACGAATCGTACGGCTGGGGTATCATCTGCCGGTTTCAGCAAATGATCAAGCGCGATAACGCCATCTATTTCCTGTACTCGCCGGACGATGGCAAGTCACAGGGCGGCGGACCAAGCGCATGGGGAGCGGCGGCGTTGCTTTCGGCGATTGACGAAGGGCTGGCCGGAATCCGCGATCTGGGCGTTGGATATGATGTCATGGAGTTCGCGCCCCGATTCCCGGTTACCGCCTATACGGAACTGCGGTACTTTACCGGCTACGAGAAGACGGGCAGGGTTGTCGACGTTCGATATATCCTGACGGACGTCGGAATGCGATACCGGGTTCTGTCGCCGGCCAAAGAGCTGCACGCGCATATTCTTCTGCCGGCGGGCAAGGGCTGCAAAAGAGCTTTGGTCAACGGGCAGGAACAGACGTTCGCCCGCTCCACGGTAGGCAAAAGCCAGTACGTTGATTTCGTCGTCAAGCCGAACGGCAAGGCGGACATGGAGATTCTGTTTTAGGCGCCATGCGAATTTCCCGTGCATCCCGAGGACGCCTGGTTTTGCCGGGTCATGCCGGCGCGTCGCTGGACGCCAAGGAGATCATAGGAGGAGGAGAATCCCATGAGAACCGCGTTGTGGATCGTCCTGGCACTGAATGTCGCCGGTTCGTTATCGGCGGAGGAGGATTGGCGGCAGTTTCGTGGTCCGACCGGAGAGGGACATTCCAGCGCGAATCGTCTCCCTCTGAACTGGGACGAGAACCACAAGGTTGTCTGGAAGACAGCCATCCACGATCACGGGTGGTCCTCTCCGGTCGTTTGCGAAAAGCAGGTCTGGATGACGTCTGCGACGGCGGATGGTCACAAACTGTTCGCCGTCTGCGTGGATCGGCAAACCGGGAAGATCGTTCACGATGTCCACGTCTTTGATGTCGCGCGGCCACAGCCGATCTCCGCGGAGAATACCTACGCCACACCGACGCCGGCGATCCAGCCGGGCCGCGTCTACGTGCATTACGGCACCTACGGCACCGCCTGTTTGAACACCGCCACGGGAGCCGTCGTCTGGACGAGGCGCGATCTGAACTGCGACCATGAGTCCGGGGCCGGACCGTGCAGTTCCCCGTTCTTGTCGCGAGACATGTTGATCGTGAACGTCGACGGCCGCGACGTTCAGTATCTGATCGCACTCGATCCATCAAGCGGAAAGACCGTCTGGAAAACAAACCGCTCGTTCGATTACTCGACGGTCCCCGTTCATGTGCGGAAAGCGTTCACCATGCCGCTGTTGGTTCCCCGCGGGTCCGGGCAGCAGTTGGTGAGTCCGGGAGGGCAGGCCGTCTACGGGTACGACCCCGCAACGGGGAAGGAACTCTGGAAAGTTCGGCACGGCGGCTTCTCGCTCGTCCCCCGGCCGGTCTTCGGTCACGGACTGGTTTTCGTTGTGACAGACCATGATCATCCGCAGCTTTGGGCGGTCCGTCCCGATGGAATTGACGACGTGACGGACACCCACGTGGCGTGGAAGGAGACCAGTGGAATTCCTTCACGGTCATCCCCGTTGCTCGTCGAGGACCTGTTGTACGTCACCAGTCGTCAAGGCGTTCTCTCCTGTCTCGAAGCGAGAACAGGGGCGGTTGTCTGGAAGGATCGACTGGAAGGCAGGTATTCGGCTTCCCCGATCCACGCCGGCGGCCGCATCTACTTCTTCAATGAACGCGCCGTCTGCACGGTCATCAGGCCGGGACGGAAGTTCGAAGTCCTCGCGGTCAACCGGCTCAACGAGCAACCCCTGATGGCGAGCCCGGCGGTTGCCGGCGATGCGTTTGTCATTCGAACGGAAAAGTACCTTTACCGAGTTGAGGAGACCACACCATGAGCGCTTCCATGTCTCGTCGCCAATTGCTTGACTTGGCCGCGGCGGCCTCCGCCGGCGCCGCGATCCAGCGACACGTCGCCCTTGGCGCCGACGTGCCGGCCGCGGCGGCAAAGCCGCGTCTGGCGGTCTGCATCGACGCCCTGTTTACGGACGTGCCCTTCGAGGATCGCCCCGCCAAAGTCAAGGCGGCGGGTGTGGATGCCTTCGAGTTCTGGGGTTGGCGGGGGCGCAATATGGAACGCCTCGCCCGGATTGGCGAGGAACTCGGCATGCAGGTGATTGGCTTCGCCTGCGACACCGGCGGTCCGCTGGTCGCCCCAGGCGGCGCCCAGCGGATCATCGCACCGCTGAAGGACACGCTGGCGGCGGCGCAAAAGGTCGGCTGCCGCCAGATCATCGCGCAGGTGGGCAAAGAATTGAAGGACATTCCTCGCGCGGAACAGCACGCGAATTGCGTGGCGGCCTTCCGCGCCGCCGCCCCCTTGTGCGAGGACGCCGGCGTGACCTTGAGTATCGAAACGCTCAACGTGCTGGTCAATCACAAGGGCTACTACCTGGCCACATCCGAAGAGGGCTTTCGCATGGTCGATGCGGTGGCCAGTCCCCGCGTCCGCCTGCTGTTCGACATCTACCACCAGCAGATTACCGAGGGCAACCTGATCGCCAACATCACCGCCAACATCGAGAAGATCTCCCACTTCCACGTGGCCGACGTTCCCGGCCGCCACCAGCCGGGCACTGGCGAGATCAACTACCTGAACGTGTTCCGCGCCATTGCCGCCAAAGGTTACACCGGCTTCCTCGGCCTGGAGATGTGGCCGACGGTGGCTCCCGCGCAGGCCATCCGCGAATCGATCACGCTGCTGGCGGAAGCCACGGGCGGACCGAGGTAGCAAGCGGGAGCAAAGCGTGTGAGAACGGTGCTGCTGACACGCCGGCGACGTAGTCTGAAAAGCGATCGGCGGACTCGCCCCAGGAAAACGAAGGACCTGCAATGTTTCCTCGACTGCTGCTTGCTTTGACGCTCACCGCGGTTGCGGCCGCAACTGCCCCGGCGATCGAACTTCCAGGCGTCGCGCCCCGCCCGGCGAAGGCGACGCTGGACGGTCCACGACTCACCATGGAGAACTTGGTGCTTCAGGCCCGCTGGGACCTCTCGCCCGGCAGCCGCCGACTCGTCGAGGTGATCGATCGTGTGGCCGATGCGAGATTGGTCTGCGACGCAAGCCTCTTTAGCGTGAAACTGGCCGACAGCTCGGAGTTGGCCTCCGCCGCGCTCTGTCCCGCGGGCCAGGCCACCTTGGAGTGCATCACCCCGCGACCGACGGCGACTCGCCTGGCCGAGCGATCGGCCGGTTGGCGGGCCACCCTCGAGTTGGCGACCGCCGACGGACGAACGCGCTTCCGCTGGCAAGCCGCCCTCCGCGACGGCTCGAATTATGTCCGCCAGGAGGTCGCCTTGCTGGCCCACGCGGGCCCCCGGCCGGTTGCATTCGGCCTGCTCGACCTGCCCGCGGGCGATGCCCGGTCCTGCGGCGCCGTAGTCGGCTCGCCGTTGGTATCGGGCAACTTCTTCCTGGGATGTGAGCATCCCTTGGCGAAGAACCAGGTTGGCGCCGGGCGTGCGGCGTGCCGACTGCCGCTTTACGATACGCCGGCGGCTGGGATGGCCGAGGCGTCGGCCGCGGTCGGCGTCGCCCCCGCGGGGCAACTCCGCCGCGGGTTTCTCTATTACCTGGATCGCGAGCGTGCCCGGCCTTATCGCCCCTTCACGTACTACATCTCCTGGTTCGACATCGCTGCTCCCGGGCTGAAGATGAACCAGTCGCAGTGCGTGGAGGTGATCGAGACCTTTGGCAGCGAGCTGGCACGGAAACGCGGCGTCAAGCTCGATGCCTTCGTGTTCGACGACGGCTGGGACGACAATCAATCGTTGCGGAACTTTCACGCCGGGTTCCCGCGCGGCTTCACTCCGCTGGGCGAAAGGGCTGCGCGCTATAACGCGATGCTCGGAACCTGGATTTCGCCCTTCGGCGGCTACGGCGAACATAAACAGGAGCGGCTGGCATTCGGCCGAAGCCGCGGCTACGAAACCAACCGAGGCGGTTTTGCCCTAAGCGGGCCGAAGTACTTCGAGGCCTTCGGCAAGGTTTGCGAGGAGATGATTCGGCGGTATGGGATAGGCTATTTGAAGTTCGACGGCATCGGCGGAGGTTCGGACGACGGCCCCGGGGCGGAGTACGGCGGCGACATCCAGGCCCTGGTCCACTTGTTCGACCGGTTGCGAAAAGTCCGCCCCGACTTATTCATCAACGCCACCACGGGGACCTGGCCTTCTCCGTACTGGCTTTTTCACAGCGACACGGTGTGGCGCGGCGGCGGGGACACCGGCTATCGCGGCGAAGGCTCGCGGCGCCAGCAGTGGATCACCTACCGCGATTGGATGGGCTACGGCATCCGCACTCGCCGGGGACCGCTCTTCCCTTTTAATTCGCTCAAGTTCCAAAGCGTGATGTGCGCCCGACTGAGCCTGGCGGCGGAACTCGGCGCCGACCTGCATGACTTGACCGACGACATCCGCATGGCCGCCGCCTCCGGCACCCAACTCCAGGAGTTCTTCGTCACGCCTGCGATGATGACCTCGGAGGCCTGGGACGTGGCCGCGGAGGCGATCGGCTGGGTCCAACGCAACGCCGACGTGCTGGCCGACAGCCACGGCACCGGCGGCGACCCAGGCAAGGGCGAGGCGTACGGGTTCGCCTCGTGGACGCCGCGGATGGGAATCGTGGCGTTCCGCAACCCTACCGGGCAAGCGGTCCCCTTTGCTGTCGATGTCGAGCAGGCCTTCGATCTACCAGCCACCGCAGCCCGGCGCTACGTGCTCCGCACCCCATGGAAGCAACGCGAACCGCTGAGCGAGCGTCGGGCGGAGGCCGGGAAACCGGTGGAATTCCGGCTCTCGCCGTGGGAAGTCCTTGTCCTGGAGGCGCAACCGATGCATTGACGCGGGGAAAGAAGCTCCTATTGCCGCTGTGCGTGCTGCAGGTCATTCTGGCAATCGTGCTTGGCATGATTTAGCCTGCGCCAGACAGCTCTTGACGGCAGCGCTGCGCCACGGCTTGTTGGTTCTTACACCGAGCAACAGGCGAAATGAACGGCTACGATCGACGACATTTCCTGACCAGCGCCATCAGCGCAAGCGCCTTCTCCGTGGCGGTACCCTGGCTGCAGCCGCGCGCGACCGCCGCTGGTCAGGCCCGGCAACGGATCAAGGTGGGTCAGATTGGCATCGGACACAATCATGCCTCCGCCAAGATGGCCACGTTCCGCAAACTGGCCGACCAGTACGAGGTCGTCGGCGTCGTCGAGCCGGATTCTGAGGGGCGCAAGAAACGGGGCCACGATCCAGCCTATCGCGACCTGTCCTGGATGACCGAGGAGCAGTTGCTCAACACCAAGGGCCTGACGGTCGTGGCCGTGGAGACCGACGTCCGCGATTTGGTGCCCACGGCCGCACGCTGTATCGCTGCCGGAATGCATCTGCACTTGGACAAGCCGGGCGGGGAATCGCTCGCCCCGTTCAAGCAGTTGCTCGACGAGGCCGGCCGGCGGAACTTGGCCGTGCAGATGGGCTACATGTACCGCAACAACCCGGCGGTCCAATTCTGCCTCCGCGCCGTGAGCGAAGGTTGGCTGGGGCAGGTCTTCGAAGTTCACAGTGTGATGAGCCTACAGCAGCCGTTGGCCTACCGACAGTGGCTGGCGCAATTCCGCGGCGGAACGATGTACATCTTCGGCTGCCACTTGATCGACCTGGTCGTACGCATGCTCGGCAAGCCCGACCGGGTCGCGCCCTTCCAACGCCAGACTCAGCCGGAAGTGAAGGTGTACGATAACGGGTTGGCGGTGCTCGAGTATCCCCAGGCTACGGCGACGATCCGCACCGCGGCATTGGAGGTCGAAGGCTATCGGCGGCGGCAATTGGTGGTTTGCGGAGACGAGGGGACCATCGACATTCGGCCGCTGGAGACGTTCGACACCGGTCCCGCCCAGCCCCTCAAGCTCCGGCTGGCCCTGTCCAAGCCGCGCGACTCGTACAAGAAGGGCTACCAGGAAGTCGTCTTTCCGCCGATGCCGGGACGATACGATGAGCAACTGCTGGAACTGGCCCGGATTGTCCGGGGCGAGATCGCCAATCCATACCCGTTGGCCCACGAGCTGATGGTTCAGGAAACGCTGCTCGCCGCCATCGATCACCCGCGCGTTAACTCAACCCAGTGAAGGAGCCTCCCATGCCGCAACCCACTCGCAGGAGTTTCTTGAGGCAATTGAGCCGCGGGACGGCCGTTGCCACCCTGGGTGCCTTGACCGCCCCGGCGATCCAGGCTCGCGGTGCCAATGAGCGATTCACGGTCGGCTCGATCGGCTGTTCCGACAGGGGAATCGCAATCGGCGAGGCACTGCGGAAGCTGGGCGTGCGAATTGCGTACGCTTGCGATCCCGATCAACGTCGGGCGGAGAACGCACAAAAGCGTCTGGAGGCGGATCAGGCAGTGGCCGATCTGCGGAGAATTCTCGACGACCGCACCGTCGACGCCGTGGCGATTGCGGCGCCGAACCATTGGCATGCGCCAGCGGCAATCCTCGCCTGTCAGGCCGGCAAACACGTGTACGTCGAGAAACCGTGCTCGCACAACATCGCCGAAGGCCGTCGCATGATCGAGGCCGCAAGACGCACGGGCAAGGTGATGCAAGTCGGCTCCCAAATCCGCGGCACCAAGGCCTTTCAAGAGGGCATCGCCATGGTCCGCGAAGGGGCTGTCGGCAAGGTGCTCGTCGCCAAGACCTGGGTCAGCCGCAAACGTCCGAACATCGGTCATTGCCTGCCATCTCCGCCGCCAGCCGGCTTGGACTACGACTTGTGGGTCGGCCCGGCACCCATCATCCCTTACCAGAAAAACCTGCTGCACTACAACTGGCACTGGTGGTACAACTTCGGCAATGGCGACGCGGGCAGCCGCGGCGTGCATCAGTTGGATATCGCCCTGTGGGGCCTGGACATCAAAACGCATCCCACGCGGATCACCGGATTCGGCGAGAAACTCTATTTCGACGACGACAAGCAGTATCCCGATACGCACTACGTGACGTTCGAGTACCCCGGCGACGGTTCCGAAAAGGCAAAACGTCTGATCGTCTACGAGCAGCGGCTCTGGTCGCCCTATTGGGGACAGGTCGACTGCGAGGACGGCTGCACGTTCTACGGCGACGAGGGCTACCTGACCGTCGACATGCACCAGGGATGGAAGCTCTACGGCCCGAAGAACACGTTGCGCAAAGAGGTCAAGCAATACTTCGACACCGGCGAGCACTGCGCCGATTTCCTCGACGCCATTCGTAACGACCGGCGGCCGAGCGCCGACATCGAGATCGGACATTTCTCGGCCGCACTGCCACACCTGACCAACATCCTGGCGCGAACCGGCCACGGACAATTGGTCTTCGATCCCAAGACGGAACGCTTCGTCGATGCCCCGGACGCCGACGCCTTGATTGGGCGCACCTATCGCGAAGGGCATTGGGCTGGACTGTAAACGCCGCCGGACAGAGAATACCTGCCAGCTCGATCAAGGAGACCGCCTGTGTTTCGATATCATCGCCGTGATTTTCTCAAGCGTGCCGCCGCGGGCGGCCTCGTCGCCCCGTTTGCGATCTCCGGCACGAAGGCTTCGGGCCGCGTCTTGGGAGCCAACGATCGGGTGCGCGTCGCCGTGGCCGGCATCAACGGCCGGGGGCAGCAGCACATCACGGCCTACGGCGAGATGCGGGATGTCGAGATCGCCTGGCTGGTCGATCCCGACAGCCGCCTGTTCGCCGCCCGCAGCGCGGCCGTGCAAAAGCTGGCCGGCAACACGCCGCAGTGCGTCCAGGACTTCCGCCGCGTGCTCGACGACAAGACGCTCGACGCCGTCTCCATCGTGACGCCAAATCATTGGCACGCGTTGTTGACCATTTGGGCTTGCCAAGCGGGCAAGGACGTCCTCGTCGAGAAGCCGTGCAGCCACAACATCGTCGAAGGCCGCCGACTCGTTGAGGCAGCCCGCAAGTACGACCGCATCGTGCAGCACGGCACGCAGCGCCGCTCCGATCCGAAATGGATCAAGGTAACGTCCGACGTCCGCAACGGGAAATACGGCCAACTGCGGCTCGCCTGCATCAACATCCACCGGCCCCGCGAGAGCATCGGCATCCGCCATCCGGAGCAACCGCCCGCGGAGCTGGACTACAACCTCTGGAACGGCCCGGCGCCCGTGCATCCGTACCGCACGAATCTCGTGCCTTACGACTGGCATTGGATCTGGGATTTCGGCAACGGCGAGATCGGGAACCTGGGCACGCATCAACTGGACCTGGCGCGCTGGGCCATGCCCGCCGGCGCCGCGCCGCAAAGCGTCCTCAGCCTGGGCGGTCGCTTCGGCTACCAGGACCAGGGCCAAACGCCCAACACTCAACTGACGCTCTTCGACTGCGGCGACGTCAAGCTGCTGTGCGAGCAGCGAGGACTAGTCGCCAAGAAGGAGGTCAAGGTGACCGTGGACTTCCACACGACCGAGGGCGTCCTCAAGGAAGGCAAGTTCTTTCCGCAGGGCCGACAGCAGGGCGAGCCGATCGCCGACGCTCCGGTCGGCGGTTTCGCCGATCTCGGGCGACTCCACTTCCGCAACTTCATCGACTGCATCCGCAGCCGCAAGCGGGAGGAACTGAACGCCGAGATCATCGAGGGACACCGGTCCGCGCTGCTGGCCCACCTGGGCAACATCTCGTACCGCTTGGGCAAGGACGTTCCCTTCGACACGCAAACGAATGCCTTCGAGGGGGACAAACCAGCCTGCGAAGCGTTCGAGGACATGAAGCAACACCTGGGCGAAGCTGCGCATCTGCGGTTGAAGGACCACACGTACGATCTCGGCCGTCTGCTTCGTTTCGATTCCGAAGCGGAACGGTTCATCGGCGATCCGGAGGCGGATCGATTGCTCACGCGTCCGTGCCGCGAACCTTTCATGGTGCCGGAACAGGTTTAGTATAAAGGTCCCCGAATGTGCATACGTCGAAATCGCAGAAGCCAAACGCTCCGCACGTTTGTTTCACCTTTGCAGGGATTTGGTTTCTGTCCGGGTCCGAGCGCCCGGCTAACCTTCGATCACCCGAGGAGAATCCCGTGACCCGACACTGCTTCTTGCTCGTTCTATTGGGTGCGATCGTGGCGGGCGCAGTTGCGTCGCCGAGCGTTCGTGGTGCCCAGACACCGCTGCCCGACGTCAACCCGGTGCCCGACGTGCAGGTGCTGCCTCAGCCTTACGACCAGGCGTCGTTCGAGCACTTGGGACGGGAACTCACCCGCTATCATTTCGGCCCGCAGTTGCGCCGGCCGTTCTGGTATCCGATCGTGGGTCCGGCTGGCCGGTCACTCACGCGGATGAACATGTCCGGCGATCCGGGCCGCTCGATGACACGGTCGGCGCAACCTGAGGATCCGAACAAGCCCGAGGATCCGCTCGGCCACAGCCATCAGACGTCCGTGTGGATCTCGCACAAGGACGTGGGCGGCATCGACTTCTGGCGCGACGGCGGGCCGCTCGCCGGACAGATCGTCCACCAGACGCGCCGGGAAGGACTCGAGTACCAGGATGGCCCTGCGGCGGCCTCGCTCCTTTCGCTGAACCACTGGAACGATCCCGGCGGCAAGACGTTGATGGTTGAGCGCCGCCGGACGACCGTCGCACCGGACGAGGGCGGCTCGTGGTGGATGACCATCGATCTGCAATTCGAGGCCCCAACGGGCGGCCAGGTGACGCTCGGAAAAACCCCCTTTGGCCCGATCGGCGTGCGGATGGCCAAGACGATCGGCGTGACCGACGGGGGCGGCCGGATCCTGAACAGCACAGGCCAGCGCAACGAAGCCGAGGCATTTCGCAAGCCCGCCCGCTGGGTCGACTATAGCGGCCCGATCACCAGCGAGCAGACTGCCGGCATCACGCTGATGGATCACCCGGCCAATCCGAACTATCCCGCGCCGTTCCACGTGCGCGACAACGGTTGGATGGGCGTCTGCCTGACGCTCGACGCTCCGGTCACGATCACGCCGGACAAGCCCGTGCGTCTGCGCTACGGGCTGTGGATGCATCCCGCCGTGCCGGATGCTCAGAGACTGGACCAGCAATGGCAGACCTTTGCCTCCCGCGAATTGGTTTCGATGACAGCGACGCCCCGAAAGGAATAGGCGATGACGCAACGAAGGATTTTTGTGGCAACGACGGCTCTGCTTCTTGCGACGATGAGTCACCATCTACAGGTGGCGACCGTGCTGGACAACCCGGCCTCGGCCGCGGATACAGCCAAGCGTCGCTCGGTCAGTCCCGACTCAGGCAGTGCAGGCACACTCGTGGACAAGGCCCTGCAGGCAATGGGCGGCGCGGAGGAGATCGTGTTCGTCGTCCGAGAGTTGTCTTCGGCCTACCAATGGTACGCCACGTTTGGTGAATATGCCGACGAAGCGAAGTTCATCCATGCCCCCGACGGGTCGCAACTCTGTAAGCTCAACCTGCGGACGCGGCAGGTGACTGTGCTGTTGGACGATCCCCAGGGCGGATTCCGCGATCCGCGTGTCCATTACGATGGCGGGAAGATCCTCTTCGCCTATCGTCCAGGCGGCACGCATCATTACCATCTGTGCGAGATCAACGTCGATGGAACCGGGTTTCGGCAACTGACCTCCGGGGACTGCGACGACGTCGATCCGGCCTATCTGCCTGACGGCGGCATCGTCTTCGCATCGAGCCGCTGCAACCGTTTTGTGGCCTGCAATCGCGTGCCGGCGGCCATCATCTACCGGATGGACGCGGATGGCGGCAGCATCCGGTGTCTGTCGGCCAACACGATTTCGGAAGACCGTCCGGCGGTTCTGCCGGACGGACGCATCGTCTACACGCGGTGGGATTACACGGACCGCGACCCGGAGAAGTTCCGCGACCTGTGGGTGATGAACCCCGACGGGACCGGACAGATGGTCCTGTTTGGCGGCGTGGGGCGGCCGTACCCGGCGTTTTTCGCCAAGTGTGATGCGCTGCCGGTCCCCGGCGCGGCCGGCAAGATCGT
Source organism: Candidatus Anammoximicrobium sp. (assembly GCA_012515235.1). Classification (GTDB taxonomy): domain Bacteria; phylum Planctomycetota; class Planctomycetia; order Pirellulales; family Pirellulaceae; genus Anammoximicrobium. The sequence continues at coordinate 15,039 of JAAYYU010000170.1, read as the reverse complement.
GTGCGTCTTTTCGCCGGCCTTCGGGCGTCGCGAGAATGCCGGAAACGTGATGCTGGTCGATGTCAAAGCCGGACCGGGCGAGTGGTCCGCCGCCAGGCAGATCAGCCCCGAGGCGCCTGGTTTGGGGTGGAGTATCGGCTCGGGGCAAGGACGCGAGGGATTTCGCGATCCCTACCCGTTGTCCGCGGACTGTTTCTTGGTGGCGAGCGACAAGAGCCTTCTGGTTCTGGACGACACCGGCAAGACCGAGGAATTCTATCGGGCCGAGAAGATGGTTCACGATCCACGGGTGATCCGGCCACGGCTTCGCGAACGGGTGCTTCCCACTCGTACCGATCTGCAAAAGACCACGGGACAACTGGTGCTGACCGACGTCTACCGTGGCCGCAACATGGCCGGGGTCAAGCCGGGCGCGATCAAGAAGCTGCTGGTGCTGGAAGACCTGCCCAAGCCGGGCAGCAAACACGGACTGCCCGGTTATCACGGCGGATACATCACGTTGCGCCGGGTCCTGGGGACCGTTCCGGTCGAGGCCGACGGGTCGGCTTCGTTCGAAGTTCCGGCTCTGCGCGCGGTCTATTTCGTCGCGCTCGACGAACGCGGCGTGGCGGTCAAGCGGATGCAGAACTTCACGATGGTCATACCCGGCGAGACCCAAGGATGCGTGGGCTGTCACGAACCGCGCACGGGAACCCCCGATAACCGCCCAAACAACACCGGCCTGATGGCGTTGAGACGTCCTCCAAGCCAGATTGCACCCATGGCCGGCGTGCCCGATGTATTCGACTACCCACGCGACATTCAGCCGATTTGGGACCGGCACTGCGTGGCCTGCCACAACTCCGAAAAGCCCGAGGGGCGCGTGGTGCTGACCGGCGACAACACCGAGTGGTTCACGCAGAGCTATGCCGCCCTGCGAGCGTACGACCAGGTCAGCCAGTGCTGTAGTTGGGGCGAAGACGGCAACCATCCGCCTTACGGCTTCGGCACCGGAGCCAGCCCGCTGATGCAGAAGATCGCCGGCAGCCATTACGACGTGAAACTCACACAGCAGGAATACGACAAGGTGCGGCTGTGGATCGAAACCGGTGCGGGTTTCACCGGGACGTACGCGGTGTTTAACCACCCGGAGAACGCGGTCGCCACGCCCTTGGTGGTCTCGAAGCCCGAACTGGGAAACCCGGTGGCTCCGATCGTCCAACGACGTTGCCTGGCGTGTCATGGTTCGGTCGCCAACTTGGGGCGGCGGAGTAAGCATCAGCGGGACGACCAATGGTCCAACGGCAAGCCGCCAAATTTGCTCAACTATCCCTTGTACTGCTGGAACCTCTACAACCTGTCGTCGCCGGAGAAGTCGATGATTCTCCGGGCGTCGTTGCCCAAAAAAGCGGGCGGCTACGAGTGGTGCCGGGCCAAGGACGGTCAGCCCGCCGCCTTCCGCAACACGAACGACCCCGATTACCAAGCCATCCTGCAGGCCATCCGCGCGGCCAAGGTGCGTCAGGAGGAGTACGGACGTCCTGACCTCCGCGGTTTCCGCCCCGGCGATTACTACGTCCGTTGGATGCAGCGTTTCGGCGTCTTGCCCGATAGCTTCGATCTGGCCACGGACCAAATCGACCCGTATGAGACGGACCGGGCCTACTGGCGATCGCTGTGGTACCAGCCCCCCGCCGTCCGAACGGCTTTCGCGGCTGGGCAAGATCGGTGAGGCGAAGCGAGCGGAGACGAGAACCACAACAGGCAGCGGAAGACACATCAGTGCCAAGCGCGGGCGCGCATCGGCGATGCCGCCCTCGAATACCCGGAGTCAGAAGGCCACTTTCCGAAGGAGTTGTGATGAACGCATTCAGCCTATCTTCGATTGTGCTCGTCGTTTTGGCATGCGCGGTCTCGCCCTTAGCAGCCGCCGAAGTGGCGTCCGGCGGTGCGGCCCTTCCAACTTACGGCATGCAAGCCATTGCTCCGACGGTGGCTGCCATCCTGGGTGTGCCGGCTCCCAAGGAGGCGGAAGCACCACCGATCGAGTCGATCGTCCAGAACCTGCGCGGATCACAACGAGTGGCGATTCTCGGCATTGACGCCTTCGGCGCCGCGATCTGGAACAAGATGCGGGACAAGACGCCTTATCTGAATAGCCTGGCGCTCAGCAACAACCAGGTTCAACTTCGCTCTGTTCTGCCGAGCGTGACATGCGTCAACTTCGGCTGCATGATCACCGGCGGCTCCCAAAAGACGACCGGCATTACCACGTTTGACTCGAAGATCGCCTGCGAAGATCTTTGCAGCGTGCTGCGGGCAAACGGCAAGAAAAGCGGCGGATTCGGCAGGAAGGACTGGACGGGTGACCGCTTGTTGGGACGCTATGCAGACTTCTCGGTGCCGAACAGGATTGACGACGCCGACGTGCTGGCCGGACTTATGAAAGTCGTCGAAGACCAGAAGCCGGAATTTGTGATCGTGCAGTATGGAGAGACCGACGATGTCTTCCATCGCCACGGACCGTTCTCCAAGGAAGCGGCGGAGGCGTGTGCCAGGGCCGATGCCTGGCTGGCAGAGATTGTTCCATGGCTGCGTGCCCGCGGCTATGCGCTCATCATCACGGCGGATCACGGTCAGCATGAGATCACGCGCGCGAATGGGACGACGGGTGGGGCGCACGGTTCGGCAAGCGACGTCGATTGCCTGGTCCCTCTGGTCTGGCTGCCCAGTGTCGACCGTGCCCAAGAAGCACCCAAGCCCGCACGTGTCTTGGAACAACGCGACTGACGATCTAGCTCCAACCCATTTCTCCGTGATGAATTGTCTTTCACGATGGGGTTTTCCGTGATGGCCAGACAAACTGTTCCCGTGCCTGCCGCGATCGCGTCGTTTCCGAGTCATGCTGTGGCCGTTTTCTCGCACGCCGTGCGACCCTTGGTCGTCGCTGGGACGCTGGCCGCCTGGGTCGCGACAGCGGCCTTGTTGCTCGCCGCGGAAGGCAAACCGCCGCGTGCGGAGGGCGTCCCCGTGACGATCAACGCCGGCCCCGACTGGGTGCCGCTGGACGTGGACCTCGATATCGAGCCCGGGTCGGCCCTGGATTTCAGCAACGTCCTGCCGCGGCATGCGCCCGCCGGCAAGTTCGGTCGCCTCATCGCCACCAAACAGGGCAAGTTCGCATTCGAGAATTGCGCGGTGCCGATGCGGTTCTACGGTGTCGACCTGTGTTGCACCGCACAGTACCTGTCGCGCGAGCTGGCCGACCGGCTCGCTGAACGCCTGGTGCGGCTGGGCTACAACGCGGTGCGCATCCATCACTACGAGCGGTGGTTGGTGGAGCGCGTACCGGGCGAGATGCGGTTGCGGAGCGACACGCTGGACCAATTCGATTACCTCTTCGCGGCCTTCAAGCAGCGCGGCATCTACGTGACCACCGATCTGTATGTCTCGCGGCTCATCGCGCTGGCGGACGTTTACGAAGACCGCTCTCGCAACGCGGGCACCGGCCAGGCCAAGACGGCCGATCGTGTCGAGAACTGGACGTTCGAGAACTACTACAACGTCGGTGCGGCCGATTTTGGCGTCCAGGACTTCAAGATGGCCGTATATGTCAACGACCGGGCCTACGAGAATTTCCAGGCGTTCGCCCGCGCGCTGCTCGACCACACGAACCCCTACACGAGACTCCGCTATGCCGACGATCCTGCTCTCGCGTCGCTGAGCCTGATGAACGAGGATTGTCCGGGCAACTTCATCGACGGCCTCCAGGGCAGGCTGCGGGACGATTGGCAACTCGCGTGGAATCGCTGGCTGGCCGCGCGCTACCCGGACCGTCACTCCCTGGCCGCCGCGTTGGGAAATCTCGCGGACAAGCAAGACCCGGCGCGAGGCACGGTGCCGCTGCAGAGCATCCGCGGCCAGGGGCCGGGCGTCATCACGTTCAATGCGTTTGTCGCCGACGTCCAGTGGCGTTTTTTCGATCGCACGCGGACGTTCCTCCGCGACGAGATGCGTTGCCAGACGCTCCTCACCGACTGCAACGGGTGGACCCATCCTGTGCAGGTGCAGGCCGTCCGCAGCCGGTTCGACTTTGTGGACGATCATTTCTATGTGGATCATCCGCATTACCTGTCGCATGTGCGGTTGCCGCCGTCGCGCTCCGGAAACGCCAACGCAGTGGCCGGCGGCGGCCTCGGTTGGCGAGACAGTGCCTTCTCGCGGTTGCTCGACAAGCCGTTCACGATTACCGAATTCAATTATTGCGGCCCCGGCCAATACCGCGGCGTGGGTGGCCTGATGACCGGCGCGCTGGCCGCGCTGCAGGATTGGGACGGACTCTGGCGTCACGTCTACAGCTACAACCGCGAGAACATCACGCGGCCCGCGGCCATGTACTACTTCGATGTGGCTGCCGATCCGCTGACGCAAGCCGCCGAACGCGCCGGTCTGTGCCTGTTCCTGCGCGGCGATCTGCAGCCGGCCAAGCACGCGGTCGCCATCACGTCCACGCCCGACGCGTTGCTCGCGTCGGCCACCGTGTCGCGCGACCGAGCGCCAGCCTGGAACCGGCTGGCGTGGCTGACTCGCGTGGGCTGGAGGATCGGCGATCCCTCTCCGACCACGGAACACGAACTGCCGCTTCTGTTTTCCGGCGGGACCGATCCGCTGGCGGCCAGCAATGAGAAGACGATTCTCGACCGCTTTGCCCAGTCGGGCTGGTTGCCCGCGGCCAATCGGACCGACTTGAACAGGAATCGTATCCAGAGTGAGAGCGGTGAAGTGACCATCGACGCCCCCGCGAGCACCCTGACGGTAGACACGATATGCACGGCCGGAGGTTTCGCGCCCGCCGGAAAACGCATTGAAGCACGCGCCGCCACGATCGACATCCTGGACACCTACGCCACGGTCTGGGTCAGCAGCCTGGATGGCGAGCCGATCACGCGCAGCAAGCGGCTGCTCATCACTCACCTCACCGATCTGCAAAACACCGGGACTCGCTACGGCGACCCGAATCGTCAATTGTTGCTCGATTGGGGACGGCTGCCGCACCTGGCCCGCGCCGGGCGCGCCACCGTTGCGCTGCGAATCGAACACGCCGAGCGGGCGAAAGTCTATTCGTTGGCGGTCAATGGCAAACGGACGGGTGAGGTCCAAACGAGCGTCGCCGAAGGTGTAATGTCCGTTCCGCTATCGGTCTCTGCCGATGGCAAAGCGAGGATGCTTTACGAAATCGAGGTGCAGCCGAACGCGTCGACGGATTGAAGGTTGGCAAGCGTTTAACTCGTCATAGCACGAGTTGTGAACACGCTTGCTCGCCCCAGGGATGAGTGATAAATTTGCCGGTTGACCTTCCGAGATATGAGGTCGGTTCTGCGACCCATGATTCGGTACGGGTGGCCCGGAACTCAAAGTTGGCCAACGTTATAGGGAGTCTGATTGATGCGTTCCCATCTGAACCACTTGGAGATTTCAGTTCCACAGCACGTTCTCTCGCGCCGCGGCTTTCTCGGTTCGCTGGGCGCCTTGACACTGGCTCCGCGACTGTTTGGCAGTGAGCCCGCATCGGACGCTATTCCGGTAACCGCCATCAACCATGTGATGATCCGTGTCACGGACCTGGGACGCTCGCTGGATTGGTACCAGAGGTTGTTTGGCATGCCGGTCGTGGCCCGTCAGGGAGAGACGGTCATTTTGCGGGTCGGCAACGGGCCGCAATTCCTCGAGATGACCAGCGGGGCCGACGCCAAGCCCGGAATCGCTCACTTTGGTCTCTCCGTCGACAACTTCAACCCGGATCGTGTCGTCGGAATTCTGAAGGCGCACGGAATCGCTTTGGCGCAGAAGCCGGCTCCCATGAAAGCGCATGTGCGAATCGGCGGGCAACCGGCCGGCGGTACGACTGAGGTGTACGTCGGCGATCCGGATGGAATCGCCGTCCAACTTCAGGACAGTTCATACAACGGACGCACTGGCCCGCTCGGAGACATGCCTTCCAAGGCGCCAGAGTCGGCGCCGGCCGCCGGGTTGTTGCCAGTCAGAGACTACAACCATGTCACATCCTTCGTACCCGACCAACGGCGTACTGTCGGGTTCTACCAGAAGTTGTTCCGAATGCCCATCGATACCTATCAAGGCCCCCTGCCGATTCTTCGTGTGGGGACGGGCAACCAATCCCTTGCGTTTGTTGGCGCTGACGACCGTCACGCCCCCGCATTCATCGATCACGTCTGCTTTGCGGTCGACGATTTCAAACCGGACCGGATTCTCGCGACACTCGCAGACTACGGGGTTTCGCCCCGCGCCGACGAAAGCCGCCGCCCTGCGCCGCTCAAGTCGTATGTGACGATGCGAATGCCGGATCGAGGCGGTGCGCCGGGTGGTACGCCGGAACTCTACTTCACCGATCCGGACGGCATCCTCCTGCAGGTTCAGGACGTGCGTTACTGCTGTGGCGGTGGCTATCTCGGGGACGAGCGGGGAACGCCCAAGGCGTGTCGGGAATGAAGGCCGACGGCACTATCGGAGACCTTTGAACCGACTCCCGCATGGCCGCGTCTCACTGCTCCACTTCGTACAAGACCGTGCAAGGCGGCGCGAGCCGATCCTCGAAGCGGTCGCTGTTTTCGGCCACCACCCGTCCGCTGAACACTTCGGTGACGCGGCGGCACTTCTTGGGCAACACGATCGTGCGGGGGCCACCCGTGATCGTGTGCAGGGCGATCAGCCGGTCATTTGCGTACAGGGGCTCCTCGGCCTCACAGTAGATGTGCACGCCTGCCTCGCGGGCCAGTTTGCGCAGCACGTCGGCCGGCACGTTCGGCCGCGGTGAATAGACGGAGCGCCAACCGTCCATCTCGCGCGAGGCTAGCTCCCCGGCCTCCCACGGGATCCCGGTCAAGGCTTCCACCTGACGGGGATCGTATTTCCCGTCGGCGATGATCCCCGGCGAGTAGCCCCAGAGCACGGTTTTGCCGCCGGTGCACACCTTGTCCCGCAACAGCGCGCGCCGCTTGGCGTCGGTCACGAACAGGTTTGGGAGAAAGACCAGTTTGTAGCGTGAGAGGTCCAGCGTGGCCAGATCGCCGAAGGAAAACAAGTCGAAAGGCGTCCCCATGCGGTACAGGCCGTACCGTTGCTTGTACAGCAGGTCGTTATAGAAATCGGCCTTGCCGTCCAGGTAATACATGCTCTCGGCGTCCACCAGCACGGCCACTTCGGCCACGGATTCTTCACGCGGCCGGGCCAACCGGTCCCATAACTTGCGCATCTGGGCAATCGAGTCGAAGACAGCCTCGCCCTCGAACCAGCGTCCGAACAAATCGAACCAATACGTCGAGATTCCGCTGATCAGACGTAGCGAGAACTCGCGCCGCAATCCGGCCAGACAGGCGGCCTCGTCGGTGAAACCGCTCTCGTGGCCCGGGATCGCGCGGCCCAAGACCGACACGCTCCGGGCCGTCGGCGTGCGATGATCCATGCTCATCTGGAATCCCTTGCCGTGGTGCTCGATCGAACTGATGGGAACCATGAACCCGCTGGCCCCGCCGATCTGTCGATCATGGTACGAGCCGGGCGAGTAGAAGATGTCCAAGTTGGGCGAGGCAAACACGCGGTCGAAATCCAAGTGCCCCTCATACAGCAACCGGTTCTTGCCATGTTCCATGATGTAGCCGTAGCACAGGCCCAGCGGTGCACGATGCTTGATCACCTCTTGCGCCGCCGCCGCAAAGTACAGGATCGTGTCGCTGATCAGTCCGTGCGAGAACCGCCAGTAGTGGATTGCCAGACCGTCCTCGACCGGGTCTCGGAAGGGACCGTGGGAAACGTGGTCCCGTACCGACGCCGGCGGAATATCGATGGGGTCGGGCTGCCCCCGTTCGATCATCCAACGCCGCCACGCCGCGCGGCGAATCTCGCTCGCCTCGCCCCTGTTGAGGTCCTGCCATTCGATGGTCTTGCCGCAGGCCAGGAAGTAGCCAACGATCACGTCCCGATGCTTCGATTCCAAATGCCGTAGCACCGCCTGCAGGTACTCGCGCGTGTCGCGCCGCCACACGGGATTGGCTGCGACTCGGCCCAGGTCGTTAAAGCTGTCGGGACAGCCCCGTATCCGACACCACCAGGTCGGCGTGTTTAAGTCGATGAAGAAAATGAACTTCGCCTTGGGATTGACCGCCAACTTGTCGGTCACCTGCCGGTCCAGACACTCGAAGTCATAAATCCCCGGACCGTTCCAGATGGGAGGATAGACGTTGTTGTAGGGCTCGCCCGTGGATGCCAAGACGTTGGCTGGAAAACACACCACGGTATTCACGCCGGCTGCGGCGAAATGCCGGAGCGTTTCCGCATTCGGAGCGTAGGTATTGAAGCCCATGAAACGCTCGGGCGGGGCCGATTTCAGATCCGAAACGCCGACAGCCAATACCAGGGGGCCGACAAGGGCGATGGCCTTGTTCACGGGGATTCTCCGGGATGTGGTGAGCCTGAAGACAATCCAGGGTCGTGGTGGTGCCTGGTGCTCGCGTCACTGCAGGCATCAAGGGCCGAACCAGTTTCTGCCATGATATCATGTCGCCTGGGAAATAACGAGGACGGCCGGCCAAACCAGCGGCCGGGAGACGCAAGACGCCCAAAGAGGTGCCCACGAATTGTCTTCCCGGAAGCGACCATCCGCGGCGGCCTCGCGGTCCACGAGAACGCGGCCTCTTGGATTCAGACTCGGGGGGCTGTAGAATATCGGCCCGCTGACGATGCGTACGGCGCTTTGATTTGCGCCATGAGTTTTTGTGGCACTTCGCTGATCCCCTCCGCCTACGCCAGGTTCGGGGGCGAAAGCACGCCCAACGAACGCGTGGAATCCCGCGCCGCAGGGGCCGCCTACCTCAAGGGTCTGGCGGCGCTGGCGGACAACCAATCGCGGTAAGCCCGGCGCTGGTTTGAAGAAGCGATCAAACTCCGCCCCGCCTTGATTTGGGCAAAACACTTGCTGAGCCAATGAGGCCAGACCACGTCCCAGGTGAAGCTGCTGCCGTGGTGACGGTGGCGGCAGCTTGTTCGGCAAAGTCGCGGATTCTCTCGCCCGGATTCTTCAATGGAGTGTGACAATCGCCGATGCGCGGGTATCATCGGAGTGTCGCGGAAGACGACTTGGGAACTGTCAAGAACTGGAGAGATCAAACATGCATCGATTTTCCGCAGTCATGGTGACTTTGCTCATCATCGCACCCGCCCTGGCGGACCATCGCTTCGTTGTGGTAAAGCCGGTGGTCGAGGTCGAGGAGGAGGTGTACACCTTCGTGCCGGCCGACAATGGCGCGGGGCCTACTTGGTGCTCTGGGGCGCCGACCCTGGTGCGCATGGGCGAGACACTTTTCGCGTCGGGCCTGGAAACGCTGCCCGACTTCAAGCCGTTGCACAACGTGCGATGGACGTTCTGGAAACGCGACGCGACCGGGTGGGAACTCCAGCAAGTCGATCCGAAGGAGCGAACGCGGGAGCCGTGCCCGCTGGTGGGTTTTCCCGACGGGCGGCTGCTGATGTCGGTCAACCCGACGCTGGTCACCGACCCGGAGCGACACGCCGGGCCGGCTCGGCCGGAACTGCTTGAGTTCAGCGCGGCCGACGCGAAGCAGCCGCCAAAGACGCTCTCGCCTGCCTGGGACGGTGATCCACCGTTTGCCGAGCATACCTACCGGTTTTTTGGAGCGGACGCGGTCGCGGGCGAGGCCCTCATGCTCAACCAGATCAGCTACAGCCACAAGGAATGGGCGCTGCTGAAACGCGACGGCACGTGGGCGGCCGGCAAGCTGATGAACGTGCCCAGCCGGCCGGGCGATATTCACGCCTACCGGCCCCCCTACAATCTGCATCGAACCAACTACGGCAGCGTCGTGCTCAAAGACCGCGCCGCCTACGTGACCGGGTGCGTTTCGTATGCCAACTGGGACCGGGCCGGCGAGAAGGAACTGGCAGAGATTCTTGAGGGAAAGTCCGCACGCGTCCAGCTTGGCTCGCTGGCCAACCGCCGTCGCATGATGTTCACCTGGACGCCAGACATCTTGGCCGCGCCGTTCCGCGAGTGGGTAGAGGTGGGCAGCACGATGGCCAACGGCGGCTGGCTGTTCCCCGGCGACCTGTGGGTCGCGCCGGACGGCGCGGCGCACGTTCTCTGGTACGAAGGGCCGATGCCAAGGCGGCTGCGCGACGAGCGTTTTCCCGACATCAAGCTGACGCACGCCATCAAGCATGCCATTGTGCGCGATGGGCGAGTGGTGCATCGAGGCACGCTGATAGAAGGCGGCGAGGGGCTGGCCGACGAAATACCGCAGAGCATCCAGCCACGGTTCCAGATCACGCCGGAGAATCGGTTGTTTGCCTTGTACTACGTTTCGGGCACGAACAGCGCGGCGAATCGCGTGTCGGAGAATCGGCTGGTGGAACTGCTGCCTGACGGCACGCCGGGTACTCCCGTGGTTGTGCCACTTGAGCATCCGTTCCGAATGGCATTCACGGCAACCCCGCGCGGCGGTTCGCCGCCTTCGAACCTATTGGATCTATTCGGCGTTCGGGTCGATGGCCCGCCCTCGACCATCTGTTACGCCCGTGTCAGGATGGAATACAAGGCGGAGCAATGAGGGCACGGTGGTTTGTTTGAAGTGTCGTGTTTTATCGGCGAGGACAAGATGAAACAGCTTGGGAAATCGTTGGCGGCGGTGGTGCTCGCTATAGTTGGATCGCTCTGCCAGACGCCGGCGACGGCCGACGACATCACGGACGATCGCTGCAGTCCCGACGAACTGCGCAAGATCGAAGCCGCGATGCCTACGAGGGCGCTCGTTGCGCCGGCCAAACCCCGCAGGCTGCTCATGTTCGACCTCAATGTCGGATACCCCGGCCCGCCTACCAGATTTCCGGGACAAGTGTATCCGTCGCATGTGGATGCTCGCGGGCATCGTTCGATCGGGCATGCCAACGTGGCCTTCACGCAGATGGGCCGCCGAACCGGAGCGTTTGAAACGGTCGTCAGCCGCGATCCGGCGGTGTTCCAATGGGAAAGTCTGAAGCGGTACGATGCGGTCTGCTTCAACAACACGGTCGGAAATCCGTTCGACGACGCTCGGTTGCGGCAAAGCCTGCTGGAATTCGTGCGGGGCGGCGGCGGGTTGCTGGGGATCCACGGCGCGTCATTGACCTTTACGGATTGGTCGAAAGGCGGTCGCGATACCTGGCCGGAGTTTGGGGTGATGCTCGGCGCACGCGGGGCCAACCATCGCGACTACCGCGAGCGGATCTTCATCAAGGTGGAAGATCCCGGTCATCCGCTGACGCAGGTCTTCGGCGGCGCAGGATTCGAGTACTGCAGCGAGTTCTTCCGGTTTCACGACCCCTACTCGCGGGAGCAGGTGCGGGTGCTGTTGACTATCGACACGGCCAAGACGGACTTGAGCGGACGCAAGCCGGAACGCCAAGACAACGATTACGCGCTGGCCTGGGTGCGGAGCTACGGTCAGGGACGCGTCTTCTACTCGGCCATCGGTCACAACGCGGAGGTGTTCTCCGATCCGCAGATGCTGCAGGTCTATCTGGGGGCCATCCAGTTCGTCCTGGGCGACCTGCCGGCCCCGACCACTCCCAGCGCCACGTTGACGCCTGCTGTCCCGGCACAGGACACGGTGCCGCAGTTGCCGGCACCATGATCGGACAACCACTCGGTGTCCAAAGGAGGAGCCATGCCACGCATCGACCAGCGCGGCGCGAACCGCCGCGCATTTCTGAGAGAACTGGGTGCCCTGGCGGTGGCGCCCTGGGTCGTCCCGGCGGCCGCGTTGGGGCGCGATGGGCATGTGGCTCCGAGCAATCGCATCACCCTGGGGTTCATCGGCGTCGGGTTCATGGGCCAGCGGCACCACCTGTCACGGTTCGTCGAGTATCCGGAGGCCCAGGTGCTGGCAGTCTGCGACGTGGATCGATGGCGTCGGGAGCACGCCCAAGCGACTGTCGAGACAGCCTATGCCGCGCAGCGAACCGCGGGTACGTATCGGGCCTGCGCTGCCTGCAACGATCTCCGCGAACTGCTGGCCCGCGAGGACATCGATGCCGTGGTGATTGCCACGGGCGAACGCTGGCATGGACCGGCCACGGTGCTGGCGGCTGAGGCGGGCAAGGACATCTTTGTCGAAAAGCCCACCTCCTTGACCATCGACGAATCGCTGGCCATGGTCCAGGCGGTTCGCCGTTGCGGACGAGTCTGCCAAACCGGCCTCTATCAACGCTCGGCCGAAGAATTTCAGCTTGCCTGCCGATTGGTTCGCGAGGGGGCCCTGGGAAAGATCGAGCGCATCTACGTCATCATGTCGGGCACCAGCAGCGAGGTCGAACTCCCGGCCGAAGCCGTGCCCGACGGATTGGACTGGGAACTCTGGCTCGGCCCGGCGCCGTGGCGGCCGTTCAACAAGCGGTTTCACCAGTACGGCGAATCCAAGAGCGTCGTGCCGTGGAGCTTCTGCCGGGACTTCGGGGGTGGCAGCCTCACCAGCAACACGGTCCATGCTTTCGACGTTGTCCAGTGGGCGCTGGGAATGGACGAGTCCGGCCCCGTGGAAATTGTGCCCCCCGAAACCGGTCTGTACCCGGACCTGACGTTCAAGTATCCCGGCGGCGTGCTGGTCCACGTCGTCGACCAACGGCTGGACCCGAGCAAGCATGTCGTCCCCAACGGCTGGGACGAACTGACGTCGATCCAGAACTTCGGGGGAGTGTTCGTGGGCGAACGAGGATGGCTGCACGTCGGCCGCAGCGGCTACCTTACCGCGAATCCCTCGGAACTCGTCGCCAACGGCCCCGGCCCGTACGACCGTTTCGTCGCCCTGAGAAGGCATCAGCGGGATTGGCTGGAAGCCATCCGCACGCGGCGCCGGCCGAGTTGTGATGTGGCCGTCGGCTGCCAGTCGACGATCGTCGCCCACCTGGGCTGCATCGCTCGCTGGACCGGACGCAGCCTGACGTGGGACCCCGCGGGCCAGCAGTTCCTCGGAGACGAGGAGGCCAATCGACTGCGCCGGCGAGCGCTACGACAGCCGTGGCGCGTGTGAGGGTGAACCGGCCGAGCATCTTCCCTTCGTGAAGCGAGAAACCCGCCATGCCCCGTCCGCAATTCTCGGTTGCGATCATCGCCGTTGGCTTTCTTGCCTGTAAGCCGCTGGGCGCGTCGGCCCCCGCGACGCCCGCCGCCACCTCCGCCGCCAAGGAACGGCAACAGCTTGCCGCCGTGCTCGCGTCCGACCGTCCGGATGCAGAGAAGCTGTCTGCCTGTAAACGGCTGGCTTTGATTGGAAATGCGGATTCAGTCCCTGCCCTGGCTCCGTTGCTCTCCGACGCAGAACTCTCGCACGCCGCTCGGCTCGGCCTGGAAGCGATTCCCGATCCAGCCGCCGATGAAGCACTGCGTGGCGGGCTGACCCAAGTCAAAGGGGACCTGCTGGTCGGAGTGCTCAACTCGATTGGCGCTCGCCGCGACCGGCAGGCGGTGGCGGGTTTGGGGCGATTGCTGGGCGACAACGCCCCCGCGATCGCTTCGGCAGCCGCGGCCGCGTTGGGGAAGATTGCCGGCCCGGAGGCGCCGCACCTTCTGACCGAAGCGCTGGCCACGGCCGCACCTGCCGTGCGTCCGGCCATCGCTCGCGCCAGCTTGGCCTGTGCCCAAGCCCTGGAGCGTGAGGGCGAGCGCGCGCGGGCGCTGGCTCTTTACGACCACCTCCGTCAGGCGAACTTGCCCGCACCGATCCTCACCGCGGCAACACGCGGCGCCATTCTTGCCCGGCGCGAGGAAGGGATTGCGTTGCTGGTTGCGGAGCTTGGCGCCGAGAACGACGCCCGGTTTGCCGCGGCGCTCGGTACGAGTCGAGAGTTGTCCGCGTCGGGCGTGACCGAGGCCCTGACCGGCCGCCTGACGGGGCTTCCTCCGGCTCGCCAGGCGTTGCTGATCGCGGTGCTCGGCGATCGGGGCGACGCGGCCGCTCGGCCGGGGGTTTTGCAAGCCGCCGCGAGTTCCGCGCCCGCGGTTCGCATCGCGGCCATCCGTGCGCTGTCCACGCTGGGGAATGCGTCGCATCTAACGCTGCTCCTGGACGCTGCCGCCCAGTCCGACGCAGAGGTCGCTACGGCCGCACGGACGACGCTCGTCGAGCTGACCGATCCGCATGTCGACGCCGCGGTGGCCGAGATGCTCGACACGGCCGCCGGCACGACGCAGCGGATCCTGGTGGAACTTGCCGGCCGTCGCCAGATTACGGCGGCCGTGCCGGCGCTGCTCAAGGCAACCCGCAGTCCTGACGAAGGAACACGGCTCGCCGCGATCGCCGCGTTGGGAAGAACCGGCGGTCTCCGGCAACTATCCATGCTCACCGGGCGGCTGGTCGCGCCCACCGACGATCGAGAACTGGCCGTGGTTCAAGAAGCGTTGCAGGCTGCCTGCCGGCGCTCGACCGACAAGGAAGCTTGTGCCGAAACCTTGGTGCGCTGTCTCCCGCAGACACCTCGGCAGACACGGCTGTTCCTGTTCGAGTTACTCGGTTCGCTGGGAGGCTCGCGGGCATTGGAGGCCGTGTCGGTTGCTGCAGCGGATGATGACGAGGCGACTCAGGACGTCGCCACGCGTGTGCTGGGTCAGTGGTTGAGCCCGGACGCCGCTCCGGCGTTGCTGAAGATCGCACGGATATCGCAGCAGGCAAAGTTCCGGATTCGGGCGCTGCGAGGTGCGATTCGGATTCTTCGTCAGATGGACGTGCCTCCTGATTCCCGGCTGGCGCTGTGCCGGGAGGCGATGGAACTGGCCGATCGCGATGAGGAACGCATCCTGGTGCTGGAGGCGTTGGGCCGCGTCCCGTCGCGGCAGGCGCTGGCCGTGGTGGTATCGTATCTTGACACGGCAAGCCTGACGGCCGCGGCCGGTTCCGCAGCCGTCTCCATCGGTGAGAAGCTCGTGCTCGCCGAGCCGTCGGCCGTCGCCACGGCGATGCAGAAGGTCTTGCAGAAGTCCACCCACGGCGATCTGGT
>JAAYYU010000169.1 GCA_012515235.1 Candidatus Anammoximicrobium sp. | reverse complement strand
TGTTCGGCCCGCCTGCTGCAAAGCCCGAGGCAGCTCCGGCCGCCGCGCCCAAGTCGAACCTGGACGATCTGTTCGGCCCGCCTGCCGCGAAACCGGAAGCGGCACCGGCGAAGCCCGCGGCCAATGCCGATCCGTTCAGCTCGGTGCCTCTTGAGCCTGCCGAGTTGTCCATGCGAACCTGGGTCGATAACACGGGCAAGTTCCAGGTCACGGCCAAGCTGGTCGCGATCCTGGATGGCCAAGTCCGCCTGCTGAAAGACACCGGCAAAACGACGACGGTCGTCATGGACCGCCTGAGCGACGCCGACCAGCAGTACGTGCAAGATGTGGCGGGACACTTCGGCTCGGCGGTCATTGGCCAGGTTGCCGCTCGCTAGTCCGCGTACCCGCGGTCACAGAACCAGAAGAACCGACAGGGGCGAAACACGGCTGCGGCCCGTTTCGCCCCTGGTTTATTTCTTGGCGCACAAGGCGAGGGCGGGACGGAAGGGAGCATAAGAACGGCTCCTGACGCCTCTTCCGGCTCTGGCACCTTGGTCAGAGAAGATCGACCTTGAAGAGCTGTGACAAGATCGCCGCACTGGGCTACAATGGCGACCATGACGTGCGGTGCCGTCGAAGGGCGCTGCGCCGCCTGCGGGGCGCGCGGCTCGGCGGCCCCTCAAACCCGGTTACGGACCCACTGCAGAGAAAGCCTTCACGATGTCGACCAACACAAGCCCCGCCCCGACACGACGCGATTTTCTGAAGAAGACCGGCGGCCTTGCCGCGGCGTCTACGCTGGCAAGCGTTGTTGTTCCGCGAGTTCATGCAGCCGAAAACAACACGATCCGTCTGGCGCTGATCGGTTGCGGAGCCCGCGGCACCGGAGCCGTGGCCAATGCCCTGATGGTCAATCAAGGGCCGGTCAAACTGGTTGCGATGGCGGACGTGTTTCCCGAGGTGATCGAAAACCGGCTCAAGTACCTGCAGGGCAGCATCAAGGCCAGTTGGGATCGGACGCCGACGGAGGGACTGGCGGCGAGCATCGACGTTCCGCCGGAGCGCCGTTTCGTCGGCTTTGACGCCTATCGCCAAGCCATGGACTGCCTGGGGCCGGGCGACGTCGCCATCCTGGCCACGCCGCCCGTGTTTCGCTGGGTGCATTTCGGTTACGCGATTCAGAAGGGCCTGAACGTTTTCATGGAGAAGCCGCTTACGTCCGACGGCCCCACGTCGCGGCGCATGCTGAAACAGGCAGAAGACTCGATCGCGAAGAACCTCAAGGTGGGGGTCGGCCTGATGTCGCGTCACAGCCGCCCGATGCAAGAGTTGCACCGGCGCATCGGCGACGGCGAGATCGGCGAGATCCTCCTCTTGCGCGCGTACCGGCTCATCGGGCCGCTGGCGACGGCCTTCTCGCCTCGTTGGCCGGGGACGCCCAGTGAACTGCTGTGGCAGATCCAGCGTTTCCACAGCTTTATCTGGGCCAGCGGCGGATGCTTCAACGACTTCTACATCCACGTGATCGACAACGCCTGCTGGATGAAGAATGCCTGGCCGGTGAAGGCCCAGGCGATCGGCGGCCGGCACTACCGCACCAGCCCCGACGGCCAGGGGTACGTCGATCAGAACTTCGACACCTACGGCGTGGAATACACGTTCGCCGACGGCGCCAAACTGATGCTCGACGGCCGCTGCATACCCGGCTGCCACAATGACCACTCCAGTTGCGCGCAGGGAACCAAGGGCGCAGCCGTGATCTCCAGGTCGGGCGACTGTGGGGCGCCTTCGAGCACGTACCGGAAGCAGACGTTCGATCCTGCCGACTTGATCTGGCGCTCGGAGACCGCGTCCGGCGAGCGGAGCCCTTACAACAACGAGTGGAACGACCTGGTCGATGCCATCCGCAACGACAAACCGTACAACGAGGTCAAGAGCGGCGTCGAGGCTTGCGTTGTGTGCAACATGGGCCGCCGCGCGGCGCATACGGGAAGGGTCGTCACGTTGGACGAAACGCTTCAGGACGACCAGGAGTACGCCCCCAACGCCGACCGGTTCACCGCCGATTCCCCAGCCCCGGTCCAGGCCGACGCCGAGGGCCGCTACCCTGTCCCACAGCCAGGGATCATTACACAGCGGGAGTATTGACAGCCGGCAGACGCGGAATCGCACGGATGCTGCGGGTTTTCCGCCCTCGGGCGGCGCGAATCCGTCCGCTGTCAAACGGCAAACGGCGAGTCTGTCAGTTGGCGCCAAGCGGGCTGTTCCGTCAGCCGCTTCGAGCCGAAGCGATTGCGAGACACGGCGAAATTGATGGCAAGTGGGATGAACGGTTTCTTCGTTGCTGAAAGGGTCATGGAAATGCAGGCTTCACTGCGAGGTCTTCGTGGGACGGTGAGGGTTCCGTTTGTCGCCCTGTTGCTGGCGGCCGGCTTGCTCGCCGGCGAGCAAGCCAAGGTTGTCGCCGCATCGGGGGACGCTCCACAAGCGACACCGTCGCTGCTGGCGTTCGGCCCGTCGCCCGCGACGATTGTGTGTCTGGGCGACAGCGTGACCGGAGTCTACTACCACACGGGCGGACGGCGGGCCTATCCGGAGATGCTCGAGATCGCCATCCGCATGGCAGTGCCGCAGGCCCAAGTGAGAGTGATCAACGCGGGCATCAGCGGTCACACGACGGTCCAGGGGTTGGCGCGGCTGGACCGCGATGTCTTGCAGCACAAACCCGCCCTCGTGACGATCAGCTTCGGCCTGAACGACGTGGTCCGCGTGCCGGAAGAGCAATTCGTGGCCAACCTGGCAGCGCTCGTCGCACGCTGCCGTGAGGCCAAGTCGCAAGTTGTGCTGTGTACGCCCAATGCCGTGATCACGACCAGCAGCCGGCCGGTCGAGAAGGTGAGCCGCTACTGTGACAAGATCCGCGAGTTGGGCCGCACCTTGAACGTCCCCGTGTGCGACCAGTTCGCTGCCGGCGAGTCGCTGCGTGCAAAGGACGCTTGGACGTGGCGGCTGACCATGAGCGACGAGATCCATCCGAATATGGACGGCCACAAGCGAATGGCTCAGGAACTCTGCCACACCATCACCGGCAGAGAAGTCTGCCTGGCCAAGGTCGGACCGCCGCAGGATTTTCTCGCAAAAACAAGGGAGCTACTAAAGCAGGGCAAGCCGGTCAAGGTGCTCGCGATGCCGCCGTGGGACGCCGTTGTCGCTTCCGTGCTCAAGCAGTTCCATCCGCAAGCGGTTGTCGAGATCACGCCGTGGCCGACGGACGGCAAATCGCTGGCCGAACTGGAGCGAGCGGCCCAACAACTCGTGCGAGCCACCAAGCCCGATTTGGTCGTTTTGGCAGTGCCCGCCGACGCCGCCGCAACCATCGATGAAGAATTTGCCCGCTCCTACTCGTGGATTATGAACTGGTCGCTCAGCTTCGGCCATCAAGAATGGGATTGCGTCGTCGTCCATCCGTCGGTCGTTGCGCCGGACATCAACGTCCCGCGAGGCGACCTCATTCGACAACTCGTCCGAGCCCAGGATCTGACCTTGATCGACCGCCCGGCGGGTGACCGCTCGCCGGCTGAAGTCCTGTTCGGGAACATCTTGAAGCAATCACCGTGACCTGTCAGGAGTGGCCCGCGGGTCGCCAGATTGCCTGGCAAACGCGGTAATTCCCTTCCTTACAGCCGCGTGATAGAATCGAGGCAGCGACAACAGATCCTTGGAGGAATGCAATGTCCGTCGAAACGATGGTTGGGAGCCTGAGTCGGGACGAAAAACTGATGGCGATGGACCTTATCTGGCGGGATTTGGCCACCGATTCGCAGACGTTCGTGTCCCCCAAATGGCATGAAAGGGTTGTCGCGGATCGGCTTCGAAGCCCCGTCTCAGGAAGCGCCTTGCCGCTGCCGGAGGCCAAAGCGGAAATCAAGGAAGCGATTGATGCACGTCGAGCTACGCGTTGAAGCCCGACATGACCTAGTTCAAGGCGCGCTGTTTTACGAGGCGCAGCGTGAAGGGCTTGGTGACTACTTCACGGACAGTCTCTTTGAAGACCTTGAGCGACTTCAAGGCGAAGCGGGGAACCACGCGATGGTGTACGGGCTGCACCGGAAACTGTCGAAGAAGTTCCCGTTTGCGATTTACTATCAAGTTGAAAAGTCGGTGATCGACGTTGTGGCTATCCTCGATTGCCGGCGCGACCCAGATGCGATTGCGGAACGGCTCCGACGAACACGGCCTTGATGTCCGATCACACGATTGCCGGTCTGCAGGGTATCCGCCCGTTCAGTTCTCGATGGCCAGGTAGGCACTGTGCTGGCTGCTGACGCCGCGGTTGTCGGTCGCGGTCACCGTGAGTTTGTGTTCCCCGTTGGTCAACTCGCGCGTCTTCAGGGTGATCTCGCCCGGCGGCGGCCCTTGCTGGCCGGACCAGATTTGCTGCTGATCAAGCTGCACCACGACGCTTTGAAGCTGGAGCGGGCCGTAGACGCTGACTTCGATCTCCAGACGCACTTCGCCGCGGACCTTCGGCGGCGGATCGGCCGGCAGCGGCGGTTGCTGGAAGCGGATGCGCGGGCGGCACTCCAGCGGCAGCGGGATCGGCTTCTTGTCGGGACCGTAGACGTTGTCATAGGCCCACAGATTGCCGTCCTGCTTGATTTGCCGGATCGCGGTTGCCGGATCGGGCGTACTGAACCAGTTGTGGAACACCTCGGCCCGATCGCGCGGGACGCCTCGGATGAACACGCCGACGGCGTCCAGCAACTGGGCCGTGTTATGGTGGATGCTGATGTAGTCCCCCGCCACGCGGCCTTTCCGTTCCTTCTCCAGCGGCCGGTGGGCATGCATGTCGAAAGCGTGACCCGGGGCCGGCATCTTCCAACTGGCCGGCGGCATCTGGGCCACGATGCGGTTGTACCGCGCTTCGTAGCCCGTGCCCGGATCGCCGCTGCCGGCGATGGCGTGCCACGCATAGTGGATCAGGTTCGCCTCGATCAGCGTCGGCAATTCGGCCTTGTGTGCGACGACAATCGGATAGGCGTGAACGTCGTGGATGAAACAGTGATGCACGCGCACGTTCTTGCCCCGGATGTTCACCCCCGAGTGGTTGAAGTGGGAGATCTCGCAGTTGTCCACTTCGACGTTCGTGTTCGTGGAAATACCCATCGTCGAGGTCCGCCGGTACTCGCCGATCTGGGCGATGGCCGGCTCGGGACCGCGGATCCGCAACCCGGTGATCCGCGAGTCCGGCCCGGCGGAGAACAACCCGCGCTGTTCCGGCAACGTATCGCAATAGATCAGCGGTCCGGCCGCACCGTGCCTGCCCCGCTTGCCCGCCAACGTCACGCCCGCGGGCAGCTGCAGGCCTATTGGGCCGGTCAGGTCAATTCTCGCGTCCTGGGCGACGTAAATAATCTGGCCGGCACGAGCCTCTTTGAGTGCCGTCAGCAGTTCCGCGGCGGTAGCGACGTTGAAATCGCCCCGCTCGACAATCCGCCGATAACCATCGCCGCCGCCAATGGGATCGCCGGTCGGGTTGGCTTCCGCGCCGTAACCGCCCGCGACTTCGGCAGCCACAACGGGGAAGGGCACGGCCATGAGGATTCCTAGAAGCACGACGGACCGAGTACGTTGCATGATGCCACTCCGCATTCTACTCGAAAAGCCTTCCCTGCCGCTTAAGGTCGGCTCGGAGTTCGGGCCAGCGGTCGACAAACGAGGCGGCGGAAATGCGCCCCAGTTCGGACGGCTCAATCTTGTTCAAACCGCCAGCGGAAGCCCGTCCTTCGCCACGGAGTTTACGCCTAGTGATCTGACCGAGCAAGACATGGACCGCAAACGGGAAAAGCCAGACGATCCCGATGATAAGCTGGACATTTCCCTGATTCCGAAAGGCGATGCTCGAGCTTGGGCGGCTGCAATTTGCTGATGGCCAGACCACTCGGACTCATGCATCGGGCACCTGCTTGTCGACAAATATGATGCCGCATAGCGAGGCAATCGGAGCGTCCATGGCAGAACGAGCGATTAACAAATTGACGGCTGCGGCCGCGAAAGACCTTCTCTGCCGCAACGATCCTCACTTTCGCAAGCTGACCGGTCCGCAAAAGCTGCGGCTCATAGTGGCGTTCGCGAAGCGAGGGACCGTCGTTTACGGCCAAGCGTTCGATCTGATCTATTGCGATCCGTCGCTGGATCTGAACGATGAGTCGGCGATCGAGGAGGCACACGGCGAGATTCGGCTCTATGAGGTCAAGTCGTCCAACCGGACGCTGAAACCGGGCTTTGCGAGTTATTTCTTCTCCTTTTCTACGGCGGAACTACTGGTCGCACAGTCTTTGGGTGACAACTACCGCTTTGCGTTCGTCAACATACACAGTGGCGAGTTTTTGGACTTGAGCCTCCGGGAAGTATTCGGCCGCGCCCGCGCAATCTACCCCAGTTGGAGCATCATGTTCTAATTCAACCGCTGGCGTCAGAGTCCTAACACCTGCAAGTCGGCGAGCCGGTGCTGCCACACCCAGTCGATCCCTTCAGCAGCTTGCGTCCCGAGATAACCGGCAGCGACGTAGCCACCGAGCATCAACGCGAAGGGCACATCCTCGCCGTAGGTCATTCGTAGCGCCCATGCCGTGTTGCGCTGTGATGACGTATGTCGGATGGACTCCGCGAAGTTGCTCCACGATTCGGTTTGGATGAAGATCCGCAGCACATCGACACGCGGCTTGATAGGCTGAACGAGGGCGTCAATCGGGAGGAGAGCGTTCTTTCCCAGGGCGGCCGGAACAGACATGAAGAACGCGTACGTGCCAGGCCAGTTCTTTGAATGACGCCGACGACAAGGCGACACGATTTCGCGATAGCCTCGCGAATTGAGGTACACCCTCAGGACGGACAACTGATGAATCTTCCGCGCGGAGCGTACAGTGTCCTTTGCGACGGCGCTGCACAAGCGGTCAGCTACGATCGTTGATGCCCGATCGCGTTCGTGATCAGTCGGGTCTTTCGGGCCGTCCAGCCACGGAAAGATGTCGCGGTCCAGCAGTCTTGAGATGATGCGGCACAGCTTGCTCAACTCAGCATCCAAGTCAGCGGTGTTCATCCTGATCGGGAGCTTGCCGTCTTCCATGCGAGCCACAAGGTTCTTGCTCGCATGGGCCAAACCGATCAAACGGTCTACGGCCAGCGGCGGGGCCGTACACATCCGGAGCGTTGAAAGGGCTCTAGGACCACTGCTGTCCACAACTGAGATTTACGTAAGTCGTGGCAGGCGTCATACTTTGCGAGACCACGGAGGTCAAATTTGAGCCCTCAGCTTGGACGCAAAGGAGGATGTCATGGAAGGCTTCGACAAGGA
>JAAYYU010000168.1 GCA_012515235.1 Candidatus Anammoximicrobium sp. | reverse complement strand
TGTGTATGTTTTGTAAGTTGTTTGTTCGCAGCAGCTTCGGGGTGCCAGGGGCTCTCGTCGCAAGGCTCCTCGGCCCCTGGCTGGCCTAGTGCGTGACGGGGTTGGTTTCGAGTGCTCGCGTTACTCGCCCTCGAAACCAGCCTTCCATTGGTCAATCGGTCCACACCGCGCTTCCACTAGGCCAGCCAGGGGCTGCGCCCCCGGCACCCCTGCGAACCCACTTATGGCATTCTGCCGGGTTCGCACTTGGCTATCGCCAAGTGAAGCTGCTGCGAACGTGTTTGTTGTGGGTGTGGGATGTTCTGTTTGGAGACGTTATCTTCGGCGCCATACTCGCCGTCATGTACGCAACGCGTGGCGTCGGAGGAGCAATCTGCACGACGCGGCCCGCCGCCGCTGCGCGTTCGCGGTGCCGTGACCGCCACCGCTACCCCTTCGCGTCAGCGTGCGACTGTCGAGCGTGTAACTGTCGCCTGTCGGGGATTTGCTGTCACGCTTGCCGCCGTTCAGAGATCATCCCCGTTACCTCGTCCTCAGAGCAGAATGGGAGACCGTTACGGCGCGGCTAATCCGCAGCCGTCCAGGTATCCGTTCCCGGCGCCGCGGGGAAAGTCGTCGCTTTTCCTACGTCCGTGAACACGAATGTCGGCGGACTTGCCGGAGAGCATTCCGACGAGGGACCGTCGTTCATGACGGGGGAAACCGACTGCTGCAGAAGTCGTGTTCGCACTTTTCTTCGTCGTCGTGCTCGCAGTCGTCCACACACCACGTGCCATCGGAGCAACAAGAGCACGACGCCGCCCGCCGTCGCTGCGCGTGCGCGGTGCCGTGACCGCCACCGCTTCCCCTTCGCGTCAGCGTGCGACTGTCGAGCAGGGACGTCCTCCCAACTACGCTGATGGTGCCAGTCGCTGTACGTTTGCACGCAGTTGCAGTGGACGATTTCCCGTCGCGCGGCAACGCCCATAACGGAAATCTGAAATTCTTGCGCCGCACCTGTTGACAAGGCGTTGGACATAGGGATAATACCAGCAGTTACTAGAGCCGCTGGCTCCGTCCGGTCTGACGACCGCTCTTGGTTGCCCGGATGCCTATCCTTCCTTTCTCGCGATGCTGTCGCGGTTTCCCCTTGCGTCTCGTGTGTCGTTTCATCGTGCGCGCTCTTCGGGAGCGATCACATGCTCTGGACACCCCGATGTTGCCACACCACCAACCTCGACCACTGCCGCTGCACATCCAGGGACGTGCGAGCGGCATGGTCGTTCGGTGTGGATCCTCTATATCCGTTCCCCACTCTACCATGGATGCCGAGTCAAAGAGCAACCGACCTGTCAAGGTCTTCCGCGCTCGCGGCGTTACCGCGAGCATCTTCGAGAACGAATCGAAGACCGGCGATACCTTCCACAAGGTCACGTTGCAGCGGACCTACCACGACGGAAAGGAATTCAAGACGACCGACAGCTTCTCCCGGGACGACCTCCCCATAGCCGGGAAGCTCCTGGCTGACGCGTGGGCGTTCGTCCTGGAGACGGAGGAAGAAAAGAAGAAAGGGGCTTCGAAGGAAGCCTAATGAAACTCCTTGGGGGCCAGCCCTGGATGGCCCCCACCCTTCTCGCAGCCCGAGGGGACGCTCGGCGACGGCGGCAGCGTTTCAGTTCAGGAGCCAGCCGCCAGTCACGGGCAGACGAGCGCGATCGTATTCGATCGCCCATTTATCAAGCGTGACGTGTCGCTTTCACACGCATCACCGCCCTCGCGTTTTACCGCCGCGTCCATGGGCGCTGTGCCATCGGCGAGGCCCAGCGGCGTGGCGTTTGTTCAACGACAGTGACTGCACTCAGAAGAAAGGACTTTCACCATGAACGTCACGATCAGTGCGTGGCACGAATCGGAAACCTGCACTTGGTGTCAGAAGAATGCCGAAGCTGTCACCGTGACTTTCGACAGTGGCTTCCTGCGCGATTCAAGTCTGTGCTGGAAGTGTCTGCAGCAGGCCGTCCGCGTGCATCACACGCAGCACGGCGAACCGAAGAAGAAACCCGACGGGGCAAGAGCGACTGCTTCCTAAGACGTTTGACTAGCCATGCGACAAGAACCGTCCATCAAGATGACCGTCCAATCGCGTGCTGACCGCCTGATCCTCAGGGCATCAGGCCAGACCAAATCCGCACAGCGATTGGTGTTTCCTGTTCCCAGTTTCCGGTTTCTTTCCCCCTTTTCCCATGCCGAGATTCACCGATCTCTTTCGTGGTGTCTGCGGTTTCGACAGACAGGCAGCCCTCGAGGGGAGGGCCTGCCCCCGGTCTCTCAAAGGCTGGAAGGCGGTCGCCGTTGCCCACGACCGCAGGTTATCTGCGGGCGTGTTCATGCGCAAGCCGCCCTTCGGCCGAGGCAAGAAGTCGGGCGTCTTCCGGATCGTCGTCTGGAGAACGTACCGCGATCCGCGCGGCAAGGAGCGTGCAACCAGCTTCCTGCATCGCGACGAAGTCGATCCCGCACTCGCGCTCCTTGCCAAGTGCGACGATCGGATGCCGTCCGCCTGAAGCGATCATTCTCGTCCTGGCTTCAGCGGACAGTCTGGCCGAGCGGGAGCCGAGCCCTGACGGCTCCCGCGATGGGCCTTTTACCCGGAAATAGATCCAGCGGTCTGCCGCCGCGTTGGGGGTTCCCGAACCAGCGGCCGATCATCGATCGAGAGTGGCGGTCGTTTTCGAAGGTCGAGCGCCCGTTTTCGGCGCGTCGGCTTCAGTCTGCGTCGTTTACGTTTTCGTACCGGCCGGCAGGGCGTCGCATCCTCGCGTCGCGAGAATGGCTTGAGTTCCCGTCATGCCCGGTCCTGATCCCAATTGGAATGTGAGGTGTCGTATGTCCCGATCACCCGAAAAAGTATTCCGTATCGGCACGGTCT
>JAAYYU010000167.1 GCA_012515235.1 Candidatus Anammoximicrobium sp. | reverse complement strand
GTGTTCAAAACGCTGGACCCGGGGTCGCGACGTCGGCTGGTCCTGAACATGGCTCCACGCTGACAAGCAGCGTGGTGGCCCGACAGGGCGCGTGGCGCGACGACGGCTGGTCCTGAACATGGCTCCACGCTGGCGAGCAGCGTGGTGGCCGAGGACGGCGCGTGGCGCGACGTCGGCTGGTCCTGAACATGGCTCCACACTGGCAAGCAGCGTGGTGGCCGAAGGCGTCGCGGCGCGGGACGACGGCTGGTCCTGAACATGGCTCCACGCTGACAAGCAGCGTGGTGGCCCGACAGGGCGCGGGGCGGGACGTCGGCTGGTCCTGAACATGGCTCCACGCGGGCAAGCGGCGTGGTGGCCGAAATCCGGGAAGTGATTCTGGCCACCGTTGCCACTTGTTTGCCACAAGTCCAATTGGTCCAGAAGGCCACAAAGGCTGCTGCCGGGATGTGCCGTGCGCATCGCCCGTAATTCTCCGGATCGATCGTTGACTCCGCGACCTCCCAGACAACAATATCATGGCAATTGGCCGTGAACAGCCCGTTGAAAAAATGGAGGAAAACATGGATCGTCGTCACTGGATATTCGCTTCGACCGCCTGTTTGGCAACGCTCGTGTTTGGGGTCGTTGCGTTCGCAGGCGATTTCAATTCCAAGGTCAGCGTAGGCGACGTAGGCGCCGGCTTTCAGAATCTGGACGGGGTCGATGGAAAGACGCACTCCAGCGACGATTACAAAGCCGCCAAGGTGCTTGTGTTGTGCTTCACCTGCAACCATTGCCCCGTGGCCGTAGCCTATGAAGACCGTTTCATCGAGTTTGCGAAGGAGTACCAATCCAAGGACGTGGCGTTTGTGGCGATCAACGTCAACAACGGCGCAGCCGACAAACTGCCCGCGATGAAGCAGCGAGCCCAGGCAAAGGGATTCACGTTCCCGTACCTGTACGATCCGTCGCAGGCGTCCGCTCGGGCGTACGGGGCGACATGCACGCCGCACCTGTTCGTGCTGTGTGCCGAGCGCAAGATCGCTTACATGGGCGCCTTTGACGACAGCAACAATGCCGACCGGGCGAAGAAGCACTTCGTCAAGGACGCCGTCGACTCGCTGCTGGCCGGCAAGAAACCGGCCGTCACCGAGACGCGGCAGCGTGGCTGTTCGATCAAGTACGACTGAGTGTCTTCGAGTCACCTCGTAGCCATGCTGCCATTTCTGCGACGACTGGTTTGTGGCGGACTGCTGATGGGGCTCGTTGTGGGGCTGGGATGCCGGCCCC
Organism: Candidatus Anammoximicrobium sp.; assembly: GCA_012515235.1. GTDB lineage: Bacteria > Planctomycetota > Planctomycetia > Pirellulales > Pirellulaceae > Anammoximicrobium. The sequence continues at coordinate 8,427 of JAAYYU010000167.1, read as the reverse complement.
GGTTCGAGCCGGGCAGTTCGCCCGCTGGCGGCGATCAGCCGGGCTCGATCCAGGACGCCGCACCGGCCGTCCCGCCGGCTCAGTCGCCTGCAGGCCCAGTCCTGCTCCGGGTTGCCGATCGGCAGGTCTACGACGAAGTCCTGGCCAAGCACCGCGGCCAACCGATTCTGGTGGATTTCTGGGCCTCCTGGTGTGTGCCATGCACCGAGCAATTCCCGCACACGGTCCAGTTGCACGCCAAGTATGCCGCGCGGGGGCTGACGGTGGTTTCCGTATCGCTGGACGAGCCGGAGGACGAGGCGAGCGTTCGTCGATTCTTGGAACAGCAAGGGGCGACGTTCGACAATCTGCTGAGCCGGTGGGGAGGCGACGACCCGTCCTTCGAGCACTTCGACATCCGCGCCGGGACGATCCCCCACTACAAGCTTTACGATCGAGACGGCCAAGTGGTCGAGACGTTTTCCGTGGATCCCGCCGCGGCCAGACAGTTCACTCCGGCCGACATCGAGCACAGCGTAGTCAGGCTGTTAGAAGAGACTCCGTAGTCGCTCGGCGACCGAGGGCGTTTCGACGGGCTGGGCTTGCCCCTCGCGGACGAACTGCCGCCAGGCGGGAACGCTGTTGCCGAAGTCCTTGCCGGTGACCGCCTGGAGCGACAGCATCGCACGATGCTGCAGGGCCGGATCGGGGTCCTCCAGCGCCTGGCCCAGCGTGGCGACGGCGGCTGGCGTCCTGTGATTGCTCAATTCTCGAGTGGCGGCAGTACGGACATCCAGATCGGCGTCGGTGCTGACCACGTCCGCCAGGACCGGGACAGCTTCTTCGCTGCCGCGTTTTCCCCATGCGGCGCAGACGGCGATCCGGACGCTCGGCTCCTCGTCGCGGACCGCTTGCCGCAAAGCTTCCGTAGCGGCCGGCACCGCGAGGACGCCCAGAGTCCGGGCGACTTCCGCCCGATACAGCGGCGAGGGATCTTCGGCCAACGCTTGAGCCAGCTTTGCGGCAGCCTGAGCCTGTTCAGCTTCGCTCATGCCGGCCGCCTGCTTCCGCAGTTCCGTCAGTTCCTCCACGCGCGCGTGCAGACTGGGCCGGAACTGCTCGTCCTCCAGCCACTGATTGCGATACCACAGCCGATACGCCGAGGACCCCATGCAGCCCCACGAAAAACAGATCGTCAGGCAGAGGCCGATCGCGATCAGGATTCTGGCACCGGAATTCCACATGGCAACCGAGGCACCGTAGACAAGACGTAGACGAGAAAAAGACGAGTCGGCGGACTGTAGCAAAAGGCGCCGCACGGAACCAGACGAGTTTGGCGCTTTTCGACCCTTGGCCCGAAGCCTTCACGCGGCCCTCGCTTGCCGGCGGGCCGGCGCGTCGGGCGAATCGAAATTGAGCCGTTCCCGGACGGTGAAATGCTGTCTTCCTTGCCGGCTGAAGTACAGTCTGGCGCTGACTTCGCCCAGCAATCCCAGGCTGAAGAACTGGACGCAGACCAGCATGGAAAACACGGCCAGCAACAGCAGCGGATTGCCTGTCATGTCGACGCCCAACCCCAGCTTCATTGCGATCACCGCCAGACCCGACAGCAGCGACAGCAAACTGCAGCCGAAGCCCAACATGCCGAAGAGCTTCATGGGGCTGGCGAAGTAATCCAGCATGTACTTGACCGTGATCAGGTCCAGGATCACCCGCAGGGTCCGCGAGAGGCCGTACTTCGTCTGGCCGAACTGCCGCGGATGGTGCTGCGTCACTACTTCGACGCACCGCGCACCGCGCCAATGCGCCAGAATGGGGATGAAGCGGTGCATTTCGCCGTACAACTCCAAGTCTTGCGCGATTTCCCGGCGGATCGCCTTCAGCGTGCAACCCAGGTCGTGAATCGGAAATCGCGTCGTCTTGGAGATGATCCAATTGGCGATCAGGGACGGCAGGCGGCGGTTCAGAAAGGCGTCCTGACGCTGTTTCCGCCAGCCGTGGACCAAATCGTAGCCCTCGTCGATCTTGGCCAGCATCATGCCAATGTCCGACGGATCGTTCTGGAGATCGCCGTCGATCGTCACGATCACGTCACCCGAAGCCATCTCCAGACCCGCTTGCATGGCGGCCGTCTGGCCGTAGTTGCGGCGGAAGCGGACGACTTTGACCCGCGCGTCGGCTGCGGCCAAAGCCTGCAGGGCCTCGACGCTCCCGTCGTGCGAGCCGTCGTCGACGAACAGAATCTCGTATTCGCGTCCCAAGGCCGGCAAGGTTTCGTTCAGCCGCTCGTACAAGCGCGGAATGTTGTCGAACTCGTTGAAAATGGGCACGACGACCGAAACACTGAGCATCTCTCTGGCTCCTGGACAAGGCGACGAATCCGACTTCGGCAAGCGACCGGGCTTTTTTTTCGGGTCAAGGCGGGAGTCTACGAAGGCCCCAGCGCCGGGGCAATGTCAGTTCGGCCGCGACGGCAGCCAGCGTCAGACGGAACACCGACACGGAAAGACGCCGTCCCTGACCCCCGGCACGGAAACCGCGGTTTCGCAAGCCACGCGGGCACACGCCGAAATTCCGCCGGGTGCTAGCAGACGCTTGACAGCAAGCCCGGTTTGCTGCACGATTGGGCACCATGTTTTTCAGCTTTGACGGCATCGATGGCACCGGCAAATCCACGCAGATGAGCCTGTTCGTTGACTGGCTCCGGCAGCGGGGGCGGGAGGTCGTGACGTGCCGCGATCCCGGCAGCACGGAATTGGGCGAGCGGTTGCGGGAAATCCTGCTCCACAAATCCGATACGCCCATCGGGCGCCGGGCGGAGATGCTGCTGTACATGGCCTCGCGGGCCCAGTTGGTCGAGCAGGTGATCCGGCCGGCTCTGGACGCTGGCCGGGTCGTCGTGGCAGATCGGTTCCTGCTGGCCAACGTCGCCTACCAGGGCCATGCCGGCGGTCTGCCGGTCGGCGACCTGTGGAGCGTCGGCGACGTCGCCGTCGCGGGCGTGCTCCCGGCCTGTGTTTTTGTGTTGGACATGGATGTCCATGCGGCGATCCAGCGCAGAAACCGCGAGCCCGACCGGATGGAATCACAGGGCCTGGAATACATGCAGAAAGTCCGGCAAGGCTATCTGGCCGAAGCGGCGCGGCGCGGCGAGATCGTGGTGATCGACGCGGGCCGGGACATCGAGTCGGTCCAGGCGGATATTCGCCGGGCGGCGGAAGGCGTATTGTCATGACGTGGCAGGAAATCGAGGGACACGATCTGTTGGTCGACCAATTCCGGCAGACACTCCGCCGCGGCCGGCTGGCGAGCACCTTTCTGTTCATCGGTCCTGCGGGCATCGGCAAACGCACGTTCGCCTTGAAACTCGCCCAATCGCTGCTGTGCGAAGTCGCGCGTGCCGAGGACTTGCAGCCCTGCGGCCACTGTCCGGCGTGCCAGCAAGTGGCCACGGGGACGCATCCGGATCTGCTGTTGGTCGCCAAGCCGGAGGACCGCAGCTTCATTCCGGTCGAGCTGTTCATTGGCGACCGCGAGCACCGCATGCGCGAGGGACTGTGTCACGACATCGCCCTCAAACCGTTCCGCGGCGGCCGCAAGATCGCCGTGATCGACGATGCGGATTTCCTGAACCAGGAGGGCGCCAACTGCCTGCTGAAAACCCTGGAGGAACCGCCGCCCAAGTCGCTGATCATCTTGATCGGCACCAGCGAACAGAAGCAGTTGCCGACGATCCGTTCCCGCAGCCAGATCGTGCGTTTTCGTCCCTTGCCGCAGGACACGATCGAGCGTCTGTTGATCTCCCAAGGGCTGGTTCCAGACCCGCAGACGGCGACGCGTCTGGCCGCCTTGTCCGAGGGCAGCGTGCAGCGGGCCCTGGATCTGGCGGACCCTCAACTGGACGAGTTCCGCGAAGGCCTGCTGTCACACCTCAGCCAGCCCGACGCGAATGCGATCGAGTTTGCCAAGGGCGTGGGACCGTTCGTGGACCAGGCAGGCAAAGAAGCCCCGCCGCGGCGGGCCCGCATGATCCAGCTGTTCGGTCTGGCAGCAGAGTTTTACCGTCAACTGATGCGCGCCTTGGCCGGCCTGCCCATCGAAGGCGACGACGTGCTGGTCCGCGCGGTGCGAGCCGGCCATGCGGTCTGGCCCGGCGACGAAGAAGCCGCCGCCGCCTGCTTGGAACGTTGTCTCGAGGCCCAGTCCCAGGTGCTCGCCAATGCCAACCAGGCGACACTGATCGACTGCTGGGTGGATGACCTCGCCACGATCACCCGCACCGGGCGCCCCCTGGCGGTTGGCTGACGCCGGCAGTGACCGCGTCGGTGGTCAGTGGAGCGGAAAGCCGGACCCCGGAATCTCGCCGCTAGCATCTCGCAGCCTTGCGATCCACGCCGCGATGCTATCTGCAACATGTCTCCGGCACCGCGCATCGCTCCCAAAATCACCTTGACACCTCTCCGGCAATCCAGAACAATCTGACGACGATCCGGCGGCCGTGCATCGGGCCGAGACCCATTCCCAGGTTCGTGCTGAGCGCCGGCTCCTGACGGCACGGAAGTCCGTCAGTCCCAATCCCGCACTGCATGCCAGGCAAGGAGGCCGGAAACATGCATACTGCCACAGGCGTTTCGCGCGTCAGCTTGCGCGAGTTCTTTCCTCACAGCCATATCTTTGGCAGCCCGGACATTCGCGTTGCGTCTTGTTGCGACGAGGCGCGACGTTGTCGTCCCGGCGATTTGTACGTCGCGGTGACAACCGCCGACGACGACGGTCACGAGACGGTCGACGAGGCGTTGCGCCGGGGAGCGGACGCGGTGCTGGCCGAGCGTCAGCTGCCCATCGCCGCCCCGGTTTGCGTGGTTCCGGACAGCCGCGAGGCCTACGGCCGGTTGTGCCAGCGACTGGCCGGCGACCCGAGCGGCCAGATGAGGACGGTGGGGATCACGGGCACCAACGGCAAGACCACGACGGCGTGGCTGTTGGATTCCATCTTTCGCACGGCGGGCGTGCGCAACGGCCTGATCAGTTCGCTGGCCCACAGCGACGGCCTGGATCGCACCGCCGCCTGCCGCACGACGCCCCCGGCCGGCGAGTTGGCGTCCTGGCTGGGACGCATGGCCGAGCATGATTGCGGCACGGCCGTCGTCGAAGTGTCCAGCCGCGCGCTGGCGGAACGTCGCACGGCGGGAGTCGAATTCGACGTGGCGGTGCTGACCAACGTCCGCCGCGACCATTTGGACTATCACGGCACGATCTTCAATTACCGCCGCATCAAGTCGCGGCTGTTTGAACACTTGAAGCCCGACGGAGCGGCGGTCGTCAACGCGGACGACGCGGCGAGCAAGTTCGTTCTTCGGAACCTGCACCGGCCGGTCCTTACCGTCGGCATGCACGCGCCGGCCGAGTTGACGGCGACCGTTGTCGAACGTCATCCCTGCGAACAGACCTTTCTGTTGACGGCGGGCGACGAGACCGCCGCCGTCCAGACGCGGATGTTTGGCGATCACCACGTGTACAACTGTCTGGGCGCGGCCGCCGTCGGGCTGCTGATGGGACTGGACTTGACCACGGTCGCGCGGGGCTTGGAGGCGGTCACGATGATTCCGGGCCGGCTGGAGCCGGTCGTGGCCGGTCAGCCTTTCGGCGTGTACATCGATGCCGCGCATTCGCCCGACGCGTTGTCCGTCGCCCTGCGGTCGCTGCGTCAAGTCACCTCCGGCCGCGTGATTTGCGTGTACGGCGCGGCGGCGCACGGGGATCCGTCGCAACGGCCCCTGCTGGGGCGCGTGGCGGAACGCATGGCGCATCTGGGCGTGATCACCAGCGATCGGGCCCGCGGGCAAGAGCCCCTGCAGATCGTCCACGACATTCTCGACGGCTACGATCGTCCGGCCCGCGCCCACGTGCTGCCCGGCCGAGTGGAAGCGATCCGTTGGGCGCTGTCGCAAGCGCGTCCCGGCGACGCCGTGCTGATTGCCGGCAAGGGCGGGCAGCCGTCGCAAGCCGTCCGTTCGCAGCCGGGGGCCGACGATCGCCTCGTGGCGCGGCAGTGGCTGTACGAAGTGGGTTCGCACATCGACTATGAGGAAGAGCAGCCGCGCGTGATTTCCTTTGCGTCGCGCGTGCCGCAGGCAAACTGACGAGGGATTGGAAAGCCTTTTAGAAAAGGAGAGAATTCCGTCGATTTCGCCCTTGTGCCAACCGGAGATTGGCGGTATTTACTCGCTCGCTCAAAACGTAAATGTGAACGTGAGGGTCAGGGACAAGTCACCTCGCTCCTTGAGATCGAAAGGCCGACAGCTCAACCAAAAAAACCGAAAGCTTCACTGTTCGCCCTGTGTTTGCGGGAACACGGGGCAACCCTCCCTCCTGGGTCGAAGCATTCAGCTTTGGCAGGCGGTTTCTGGGTCGACTGCTTGCGGAAGCGCTTCACAGTGAAGCTTATGACTGTGCGTCGGAGCGGCCCGTAGGCCGCTCCGACGCCAGGGAACACAGCGAGGGTGGAAGCGGCAGTCGCCGGTTCCGCCCTCGCTTCCTTTTGCGCCTCCACTTGGCACATCGCCCGCGCCTCGTCAAAATAGGCGGCCTGCGGTCCGGTTCGGCTCGTTGAACCGCCATCTCGAAACACCAACAACTTGGATCGGGGAACGCTCATGCCTAGCTGTGTGCTCGCCTACTCGGGGGGATTGGATACGTCCGTCATTCTCAGTTGGCTGCGGGACGAAGGCTACGACCTGCACGCCGTGTACGTGGACCTGGGCCAGCCCTGCGAAGACCGCGAGGCGATTCTGAAGAAGGCCCGCGACGCCGGCGCCGCCAGCGCCCGCTTGATCGACGCCAGGGAGGAACTGTGCCGGGACTTCGCTTTTCCGGTGCTGCAGTGGCAGGCAAAGTACGAAAGCATCTACCTGCTGGGCACCTCGATCGCCCGGCCGCTGATCGCCAAGAAGTGCCTCCAGGTCGCACGCGAGGTCGGGGCCGACACGTTCGTCCACGGCGCTACGGGCAAGGGCAACGACCAGTGCCGCTTCCAACTGGCCGCCGAGGCGCTCGAACCGGGCATCCAGGTGTTCACGCCCTGGCGGCGAAAACCGTTCCGCGACAAGTTCCCCGGCCGCAGCGAAATGATCGCGTACTGCAACCAGCGCAATATCCCGGTCAAGGCGTCCGTGTCCAAGCCCTACAGCTCGGATGAAAACTGCCTGCACATCAGCTACGAAGCCGGCAAACTGGAAGATCTGACGGTCAACGGCGTGGAACTGGTCGAGTTCGGCATGACCGTCTCGCCGCAGCAGGCGCCGGACCAGATCGAAAAGGTCACCGTCGCCTTTGAGGCAGGCGTGCCCGTGTCCGTGAACGGTCAAAAGGGCAGCGCTTACGAGATCGTCCAAAAGCTGAACGAGATCGGCGGCCGCAACGGCGTCGGACGCGTGGACATGGTCGAGAATCGCTTCGTGGGCATGAAGAGCCGCGGAGTCTACGAATCGCCCGGCATGACGATCCTGTACGAAGCCCTCCGGTTGCTGGAGCAAATCACGCTGGACCGCGAACTGATGCACCTTCGCGACCGGCTCGCGCCGGAAGTGGCCGAAATGGTCTACTACGGCTTCTGGTACGCCCCCAAGATGGACGCCTTGTTCGCTTTCATCCAACAGGCCCATCGAACCGTGACCGGCGAAGTGAGCCTGAACCTGTACAAGGGCAACCTGATGGTCGACAGCCGGCAGAGCCCGTACAGCTTGTACGACGAAGGCATCGCCACGATGGAAGGCGGCGGCTCGTACAACCAGGACGACGCCGAAGGCTTCCTTCGCATCCAGGGCCTGCCCAGCCGCGTGCAAGCGCGCGTGACGCCGCGAAGTTATTAGCCCCACGCTCTTTTCTTTCCATGCGGCACGGCCCGCTCGCTGGCCGTGTCCGCTAGAAACAGTGGCCAAAATAACTTCCCGGATTCCAGCCACCACGCTGCTCGCCAGCGTGGAGCCATGTTCAGGACCGGCCGTCGTCCGGCGCCGCCACGCCTTCGGCCACCACGCTGCTTGCCAGCGTGGAGCCATGTTCAGGACCGGCCGTCGTCGCGCGCTGCGACGCCTTTAGCCACCACGCTGCTTGCCAGCGTGGAGCCATGTTCAGGGCCAGCCGTCGTCCTGCGCCGCCACGCCTTCGGCCACCACGCTGCTTGCCAGCGTGGAGCCATGTTCAGGACCAGCCGTCGTCGCGCGCCGCGACGCCTTCGGCCACCACGCTGCTTGTCAGCGTGGAGCCATGTTCAGGACCAGCCGACGTCCCGCCACGCGCCCTGTCGGGCCACCACGCTGCTTGTCAGCGTGGAGCCATGTTCAGGACCAGCCGACGTCGCGACCCCGGGTCCAGCGTTTTGAACACCGCTCCACGCTGGCGAGCAGCGTGGTGGCGAAGCGAACGATCTCGCGGACATCTCTGGTT
>JAAYYU010000166.1 GCA_012515235.1 Candidatus Anammoximicrobium sp. | reverse complement strand
TCGGCGGCCGCAACATCACAACAGGCCGACGCCAGCGGCGAGCGGTTCAACGTGGCCGATTTCATCCGGCGCCATGGTCTTGAAGTTGACGGCCCCCACGACTGGCGCGGCGAAAAAGGAGTGGGGAACAAGTGGACTTTTACCCGGTCTCCAATGTGCGAACATCACGGCGACGGTCCCTTTATCGTGCAACACGCCAGCGGGGCGATAACGGCCGGATGCCATCACAACGGCTGCAAGGGCAAGTGGGGGTGGAAGGAACTGCGACAGAAGTACGAGCCAAAGGATACGCGGCCGGTGAACTTGTCCGGCATCGACCGACAGGCCGAACGTACGACGGGCAACACGCCCCCGCCTGAAGCGGGCAAGTCTACTGACGGCCCGGCCCCGTGGCCCGAACTGGACCCGCCAACGGAAACGACGTTGCCCGACTTCCCGTTGCGGGCCCTGCCCGGCATCCTGCAGGACTGGACAGCGGCAGAATCCCACGCGACACAAACGCCGGCGGACCTGGCGGGACTGCTGGCCCTGGCGGTCTTCTCGTCTTGCGTCGCCCGACACGTTGACATCGAACCCCAGCCCGGCTGGCGGGAACCCGTCAATTTGTTCGTGGCCGTTTTGCTGGAACCTGGCAACCGAAAGTCGGCGGTGTTCTCGGATGCCACCCAGCCCCTACGCCAAGCCGAGGCGGCGATGATTGACGTGGCCCGGCCTGTGGTGACCCGCGAACAATCCGAACGCCGACAAGCGATCAAGCGACTTGAACGGCTCGAAAAGCTGGCGGCCGAAAAGCAGGACCTGGAAGCGGCGCGGGAAGCAGCCGAACTGGCGGAACACTTGGCCCTTTCGCCCGAACCCGTCTTGCCCCGGTTGATTGCCGATGATGCCACAAGCGAGAAGCTGGAGATGATGTTGGCCGAACAAGGCGGACGCATCGCCAGCATGTCCCCCGAGGGTGGCGTATTCGACCTGATGGCCGGCTTGTACTCGAAATCGGGGATGCCTCAGTTTGGCGTCTACCTGATGGGGCACGCAGGCGATGATCGGCGAGTCGATAGGGTTTCCCGAAAAGCGGTACACGTCGAACGGCCGGCCCTGACTTGTGCCTATGCGATACAGCCCCAGGTTGTTAAGGGGCTGGCCGACAACACGGCGTTTCGGGGGAGGGGACTGCTGGCCCGGTTCTTGTACGCGGCCCCGCAAAGCTGGATTGGCAGACGCGAAATCAGCCCGGCCCCGGTGGCTGGGGCGGTGGCCGATGCCTACGCGGACAACGTTCGGCAGTTGGCGGCGAACCCGCCCCAGGGAACGCTACCGCTACGCGGCGATGCGGCTCGGCTGTTCCACGAGTGGCAGGCGGAAGTTGAGGCGATGCTTGCCGATGGGGGCGACTTGGAAGCTATCCGAGATTGGGGCGGGAAGCTGGCAGGGGCAACGGCCCGACTGGCGGCGGTTTTGCATTGTGCCAAGCACCGCGAGGCGATGAGGTGGGGCATCGAATCGGACACGATACGGGCAGCGGTCGAGATTGGCCGATACCTGATTCCCCACGCCGAAGCGGTCTTGACGATGATGCAAGCCCGCGATGACACGACGGCCGACGATGCCCGCTACATCCTGCGTTGGATTACCCGGCACGGGCGGCGGGAATTTACGAAACGGGATGCCTACCAAGACGGCAAGCGGCGCTTCAGAAAAGCCGATGACATTGACCCGGTATTGGCTGAATTGGTCCGGCGGGGATACATCCGGCCCAAGCCCCAGGACGCCAGCGGACGCGGCCGGCCCCACTCAGCTCACTCGGTCTAAGAGTGTGGCAGGTTGTGGAATTACCGGGGGCAGCAGACCCTCGGAGAAAGGCGGGTGAACGGTGGCAAGCGTATCAACAGACAAACCCGGTCGGCGACGGATTCTGTTTATCGGTGCCGATGGCAAGCGGCGGGCGATCCGGCTTGGCAAGGTATCCAGGAAAAAGGCTAACACGGTCTGCGGCTACGTCGAGTCGTTGGTGCAATCGGCCAACACGAAAACGACGTGGGAAATAGAGACCGCGACGTGGATAGCCAGTCTGGATGCGGTTCTTTATGACAAGCTGGCGGCGGTCCGGTTGGTGCCAGTGCGCGAAACGCCCCAGGACGCGGCCCCCGTTGCCCTCGGTGCCTTTCTCGAATCCTATATCGGCGGGCGCGCAGACCTGAAACCCAACACGGCACGCAACTACCAAGTGACGCGGCAGCATCTTGTGTCCCATTTCGGGGCGGACAAGGCCATGCAGGACATCACGCCCGGCGATGCTGACGACTGGCGACAGGCCCTTATCCGCAAGGGATTGTCCGCGGCGACGATTAGCCGAGAAGTGAAGCGAGCCCGGCAGTACTTCCGGGCGGCGGTCCGCAGGAAGATCATCGACGCGAACCCGTTTCAAGACCTGAAAGGCGGCAAGCAGGCCAATGCAAGCCGAGAGTTTTTCGTTACACGGGAAACTACTCAGGCGGTTATCGACGCCTGCCCCGATGGCGAATGGCGGTTGATCGTGGCCCTGAGTCGTTACGGCGGTCTGCGGTGCCCCTCGGAACATCTCGCCCTGCGATGGGATGGCATCGACTGGGAACGCGACAGGATGACCGTCTACAGCCCCAAGACCGAACATCACGAAGGGGGCGAGAGTCGAGTTGTTCCGATCTTCCCCGAACTGCGCCCCTACCTGGCGGAAGCATTCGAGAAAGCCCCGGACGGTGCCGAGTACGCGATCACGCGGTATCGGTGCAAGAACGCGAACCTGCGAACCCAGTTCGAACGGATCATCCGGCGGGCGGCGGTGGCGCCCTGGCCGAAGCTGTTTCAGAACATGCGGGCGAGTCGGGAAACGGAACTGACGGCCGAATATCCCCTGCACGTTGTCTGCAAGTGGATCGGCAACAGTCCCACGGTGGCCCAAGCCCACTATCTGCAGGTGACCGAAGCGGACTTCCGGCGGGCGGTCGAAACAAAGGGGGGGATAGGGGTAGCGCAAGGCGGCGCAGAATCCGGCGCACTTTCTCTTTCCCAGGGGGCGCAGAATCCGGCGCAGCCAGTTTCCGCCAATTCTCGCCAAGAAACGCAAACCGGCCGCAAGGCCTTATTCGGTAATGGCTTGCGGCCGGTTGTGGCGAATCGTGGCAACACCTTGCGGGTTAGCCTAGTACCCCCTAGGGTCGAACCGGCAACCTTCGTTTTTGCCGGAAAACACGGGGATTCTCGATGCGTCTGCCTTCCCGAGGCTGTTCCTGTTTGACCTTAAATCGGCCCAGATCCGCCTGAAAAACTGCCAGATTTAATGCCAAGTACAACCCAGTAACTCATGGGGTACTACAGTATCAATCACGCTACCCGACACACTTCTCTTGGTCAAGCCGGGCGACGAGCGTCCTCGGCCGCGTGTGCAGGCGGCACCGTCATGCCGCGGTACACCAACGTGGTGTGCGGCAGCCAATGATGGACCTTGGCGACGTACTTAGCGGCGGCGTGTCGAAAGTACCGCAGACTCCGGCCGATTTTCAGCGTTGGCCGCACGCTATGGAGCGGCACCGGCATCCAATACGATCCTATTCTCCCCGGTCTGGAGGCCCTGGAATGGGCCGGGGAGCTGCCGGCTGGGCGGCAGGGCTTGCCCGCGGAAGTCCGCCGACAGCCCCTCGACCCGCGTACAGGGCACCTTGGCGATTGCCGCATCCAGCGTGAGCGTCAGGCTGGCCGGCAGCGATCGGTCATCGCAGCGGACCATCATGCGGCGTTCTTGGCTGCCTTGGTCCCGCTCCAGGAGCAGCCGCCAGTTGTCGAGGGTCAGCCGCGGATTCTTCGCCCAGGCGTCCACCACGGGCAGTTGCTGGTCTGCCTCGCCGGCCTGCTTCAGCCGGCGCCGGAGTTCTTCAGCCACGTCACGTAGCTTGATGTCGTCCTGGTAACAGTTGATGGCGAACGGTGCCTGTCCCGCGGCGGCGTCCGACCAGAACACGTTGTTGTCCGATGTCAGCCCCTGGCTTCGCCCGTTGGGATACGGCAGGCTCATCAGTCCGCCTGCGTTGTTCACAAACAGGTTGTTCAGGATCTGGTTGCGGGACGTTTCCACTCGCTTGCCGCTGGCTTGGCGATCCGTGATCGTCCGCATGAGCACGCCAAAACCGGCGTTGTCGAAGATCAAGTTGTGGGCCACCACGACATCCGAGGCATCGTGCGTGTAGATGCCGAATCCACCGTAGAAGCCCTCGCCGGTCGTGCCCCCGACCACGTTGTTGGTCACGCGGCAGGGATAGCCTGGGTGGTGCCCCAGTTCGAGAAAGATGCCGGCCAGGCGGTTGCGCAGCACCAGATTGCCGTCGATGCGGGCATCACCGTAGCCGTTGTCGATCCAAATGCCGAACGCTTGGTTGTCGCGCACCACGTTACCCTGGATCAGAGCATTGGCAGCGTGGAGTTTGATCCCCGCCCACTCCTCCCAACCGCCGCGGCCGTGGGGGAACTTCCGCCGGTTGTTTCGTTCCACACGATTGCCCACGATCTTCGTTCCGGAGTGATTCCAGCCGGCGATGCCGCACAGGCCGTTGTCGGTCACGTCGTTGTCGCGGATCAGGTGGCGACCGCCGATCATTATCCGCTGCTCTTCCGGCGCGGTATCTGTGAGTGCCTTGCCGTCCCAAGTCTCGCTGCCGCAGTCCAGGCCGATGGTGGCGGCGAAGCGGATCGTATTGCCTTCGATCATCCAGTCGTGCCCTGAGCGGACACTGACGGCCCCGCCTTGGGGAAATGGCCCTTGGTTGGCACAATGCTCGAAGACGAAGCCCTTGACGTGGATGTGGCCCAGGCCGCGGCGCAGGGGCGCGAAGATGCGGTTGCGAGTGGTGATTTCCACCAGGCACCGGGACGGCTCCCTGGACTTCGGGAAGTGGACGAGAATGGACTTCCCGTCCTCCGGCACCAGCCAACTCCGTTCCTGCTTCCGTAGGTCGGCCAACCGGACAACCTGCGTGTACGGCTGGCTTTCGACGAAGACCTCGCCCAACACATCTTCCAGTTCTCCCTGAGCAGGACGGACCTGCTTGCTCGTGTCCGACCCGTTGATGCTGATGCCACGGTGGAACGGGTTCTCGCCTTGGAATACCGCCGGATCGAGCACACCGCGGAAGACGGGTTCCGGGCCCTCTGCCCGTTCCCACTTGGGCGCGAAGAGATCGCTGCCTTTGATGACCGCCTGACCCCGTTGGGCCGACAGGTACACGATGGGCTTGTCTTTGTCACCGCCGCATGCGGGCACAACACGCTGCCGATACAGGCCCGGATGCACCAGGATCGTGTCGCCTGGTTGTGCTGCAAGAGCTGCTGGGCCGATCGTGCGGAAGGGCTGCTCTTCGGTGCCTGGCCCCGCATCGTCAGCCTGTGCGTGTGCCACGGCAACAACCCAAGTTCGGGCTTCCGCCCGCGGCGCGACAGTGGTCGTCAGGACGATCGCCAGCAGGTGACAACACGTGGGCGAGCAGATCGAATAGGGCGTACGCCAAGGCATGCAACGCTCCTCTTGTCCAGGCAGGTGTGGTATTGAGTCGGCCTCTTCGGGCAGGGACGCGGAGCATTGTATCCTGTTCACGGGCGAGCGTGGCCTCGACCGAGAACTGCTCCTGCGGAGGGGGCAGGTACGTTCGGACAAAAAACTGGGGCTAAGTTGGAGCCAGGGTCTTGACGTGTTCGGGCGGGCCGATATCCTTGTCGATAGATCGTTGCCATTCTTTCATGGACCTAGGCCATCGGCAACCAATGCCACCGCGGCAGCGAGTGGCGAGACCTCTACGCGAGGTCAACTTCGTCGGAGACGAAGTGAGCTGAGTTAGTTCCGGAGCATCGCTGTTAAGTCAGATCAAGATGTCTGTCGCGGTGTGCCGGACTTCCCGACAAGGGCAAAGCTGGCTCTGAACCACACGAACTGAATCGTACTGCCGTTCTCACCTTCGCGCTGCTCCCATCGACGCTAAACGCGATGCGAGAGCCCGCCCCAGCCAGACGGGTCGCCAGTCCTCGGGCACGAGCCCAGGGACGGGTGTCTTCTGCTGCACGATTCGCAAACGCACAGTCAAGGCGACTGTACGTCAACGGACCATCGCCGCATCTGCGACGGTGGTTCAGGCACGGATGTCGCCATTCGACAACGATTTTGTTCGAGCGTGTCAATGACGAACATCCGAAGGCAAGAAGGGCCGGAGGCAACCTCCAGGGCCCGTAGAAGTTGAAGGAGTTACCAATGAAGAAGATGAAACAGCAAAGTGTGATCGAACGCCTGCGGGCGTCGAAAAAGAGTTCCGAGGCCGCTGAGTACCAACTCGGGCATGACCTCGGAAAGAGGTGGGCCGAGCAGTCGGCCGCGACATCCGAGCTGCAACGCCTGGACGAGTTGCGCGATGAGTATGAAGCCCAGCCGCAAAACGACTGGGATGAGTTCTTTGAATGGGACGAGCCCAAAGTTTGGGGCCCGGACGAGTATTTGTTCTTCGCCATGCATCCGGAGGCTGGTAAGGACCGCCAAGCGGCGGAAGAGTTCTGGGAGTGCGCTGCCGGAGACGCACTCCAGCAAAGCCTCTGCCGAGGCGTGTTCCTGAAAGGATTTGCCGAAGGCGCAATCGCCGTCTGGGAGTCCGTGCAGGACAAGCTGTAACCTCGTGATGCCGACCTCGACGTGGCTGGGCGATGTCGCTCGGCCGCGTCGGGTCGGTCTTGGAGGAGATATTGTGATTACACCAGTCAAGACCTCAACGCAGGGACTCGCCCTGAGTGCGGAGGATGCCCAACACCTGCAACAGTTCGAGCGACTGTTGGATCGGGTCCGCGACCGTACTCGTGGTGTGGCTGAACGCTATCAAAACGGGACCTACCTGGCCGGCCGAGCTGGGGCGTCGAAGACCTACACGGTGCGTCAAACGCTTGACGCTCTGGGGCAGCCATTTGCCTACCGGAACGCTCGGATGAGTGCGGCCGGACTGTGGGCCTTTCTCGAAGAGCATCCCGAACATACGTGTGTCCTGGATGACATTCCTGCTCTTTTCGAGCAGAAGCAGGCTCTTCAGATCCTCATGGCAGCGATGGGAGGGGAAATAGGGCAACCGCGTCCAGTCACCTATACGATCAAGGACAAGCATGAACGGAAGTCGTTTCTGTTCAAAGGGGGGATTATTGCCATCTCCAATCTCCCGCTGCGGCGCGATCCCCTGGCGGATGCCGTGGCAAACCCCGGAAACACGTGGTTGAACGCGGACATGGTTAACCGCCTCTCGGCAGTCATGCCGTAGTGCGCGTCGATCACATTTGCGCACCACTCTTCTAGGCCGAACGCACGCAAGATTAGCCTGACCCGCTGCTTCTCCTGTCGGGCTGCCGCCCGGTCCAATGACTCCGAATAGATT
>JAAYYU010000165.1 GCA_012515235.1 Candidatus Anammoximicrobium sp. | reverse complement strand
GCGTCTAGCGCACGGCGGGGACGGGGCCGGCGAGGTGGTGGTAGTCGGTGAGGGGGGAGGTGTCGCCGGAGCGGATTTGGTCGCAGTGCATGCGCAGGACGGGCAGTTCGCGGGTGATGTAACGCCGCGCGACGGCTTGCTTGCGCTCGGAGTGCTCCGCCTGGGCCAGCAGCAGGTGGCCGAGGATCTGGATCAGGGCGGCGTCGACCAGGCGCTGGCCGGCCAGGTCCAGGTAGGTCGGCGATTGCTGCTTGACGAACTGGATGGCCTCCTGCAAGTGCTGCTTGGCGGCAACCAGTTGCTGGTGCAGCTGCGCCAGTTCCGGATCGGCGTACCGCTTGGCTTCGTACTCCGCGATGTAGCTCTCAAACACGCCGGAGGCGACGCCGCGGCAGGCGGCGACGACTTGCAGCTGGCTGGTGCCTTCGTAGATCGTGGTGATCCGCGCGTCCCGCAGGTAACGTTCGGCCGGATAGTCGCGCATGTAGCCCGAACCGCCCAGAACCTGGATCGTGTTGTGGGTCACCCGCACGCACATCTCGCTGGCGTAGTACTTGCTCAGCGGCGTCAGCATGCCGTTGATCCGCTTCAGCTCGCGGGACAGCTTCTTGCGCTGCTTCGCCTCTTCGGCGTCCAGCGGACGCTTGCTCAGTTCCAGCACCCGCAGGTTGTTGTTCTCGCGGTCGCAGATTTTGCTGGTCTCGTACGTCAAGGCCCGCGCGGCCTGCAGGTCGACGCTCATGTCCGTGACCAGTTCCGCCACGGCCGGCAGCTTTTCGATCGGGCCGCCGAACTGGTGCCGCGTGTGGGCGTAGATCCGCGCCAGCCGATACGCGGCTTCGGCGATCCCCAGCGACTGGGCGGCAATCCCCACGCGGGCTCCGTTCATCAACGCCAGCACGTACGTGATCAGGCCCCGCTGCCGCTCGCCGACCAGCCGCGCCGGCGTGTTGGTGTAGACCAGCTCGCACGTCGGCGAGCCGTGGATGCCCAGCTTCTTTTCCAGGTGCCGGACCTTGACGTGCTCCGAACGCTCCGAGATGAACAGGCTCAGCCCGCGGCCGTCGCCGATGTGCGGCTCGCTGCGGGCCAGCGTCAGCAGGATCTCGCCGCAGCCGTTGGTGATGAACCGCTTGACCCCGTTCAGCCGCCAGACGCCGTTCTCGTCCTGCTCGGCCTTCAGCCGCACCGACTGCAGGTCGCTGCCCGCGTCCGGCTCGGTCAGCACCATCGCCCCGGTCACTTCGCCGCGTGCGAACCGCGGCAGGACTTCGTCCTTGATCTCGTCGCTGGCAAAGGCGTTGATCGTCTCCGCGATCCCCTGCAGGCCGAACAGGTTCATCAGCGAGCCGTCCGCCCGGCTGACGATCTCCGTGGCCGCCGTGTAGATCAGGTTCGGGCAGTTCAGCCCGCCGTATTTGTAGGGCAGCGTGAAGCCCATCAGGTCGGCCTGACCCAGCCGCCGCAGGTTCTCCGCGACCTTGGGGTGGTACGTCACCGTGCCGTCCTCGTTCAACGTGTTGCCCTCGGCGTCCACGTCCTCGGCGTTGGGCGCGATCGTATCGCCCGCCACCTGGCCGATGATCTCCAGCACCCGGCGATAGTTGTCCACCGCTTCCTCGGCGTCGCGCGGAGCGTACTCCGGACGGGACGCCAGGTCCAGGAAATCATCCTCCTGGATGCGGGCCAACTCCCGCACGTCGATGTGGTTCAAGAGGAATTGAATGTCTTCGTTGTCAAGAAAAAAGTTTGCCACGGCAGTTGCTCCTGAAAATCGGGGCGGGATGAAGGGGATGGCGGGGAGTGCTGGGACGGGGGGCGTTGAGGCCCCGCAATCGTCCCCCAGCCTCACCGCTCACCAATCACCAACCACCGCTCCCTCCTCCGCCGTCGGCCGTTCGCGCAGGCCCTTGACCATCAGCGGAATCACTCGGTTCAAATCGCCCACGATGCCGTAGTGGGCCACGGAGTAAATCGGCGCGTTCGGGTCGCTGTTGATGGCGATGACCTTGGCGGACTCTTCCATTCCCGCCCGGTGCTGAACCGCCCCGCTGATCCCGCAGGCAATGTACAACGCCGGACGCACCGTCGTCCCGGTCTGGCCCACCTGGTGATCCTTGCTGATAAACCCGCCGTCGACCGCCGCGCGGCTGGCGCCCACGGCCCCGCCAATGGCGCCGGCCAGTTCGTGGATCAGCTTGAAATTCTCCTTGCTGCCCACGCCGCCGCCACCCGCCACGATCACCCGCGCGCCCTTGAGGTTCACCTTTCGCTCTTCCACGTGACGCTCGATCAGCTTCAGCGGCACGTCGGCCGCCGCCAGCTGGACCGTTTCGTCGATCGTCTCGCCCGTCCGCTTTCCGTCCGGCTCCTGCAGCGGCATCACGCCCTCGCGGACCGTCGCCATCTGCGGCCACATGTCATAGTTGACAATCGTCGCCACAATGTTGCCGCCGAACGCCGGGCGAATCTGCAGCAGCAGGTTCGGATGGACTTCCTTCGTGCGCACGTCCGTCACGTCCTTGATCTGCAGGTCCGTACAGTCGGCCGTCATCCCGGCCCGCACTGCCGAGGCCACGCGCGGCGCCAGGTCGCGTCCCAGGTGCGTGGCGCCGAACAGCACGATCTGCGGCTCGTGCTTCTGGATCAGCTCGACCAGCACCTTGGCATAGGCGTTGGTCTGGTAGTGGCGGAGTTTCTCGTCGTGCACCGAGTACACCCGGTCCACGCCGTGAGCGATCAGCCGCCTCGACAACGGCCGCACGTCGCAGCCGGGCAGCACCGCCGCCACCTTGACGCCCAACTGGTCGCCCAGTTGCCGCGCCTTGCCGCACAACTCCAGCGAGACGTCGTTCAACACGCCGTCTTCCTGCTCCGCAAACACCCACACTTCGCCTTGACGGTTCACTCGAATCATCGGTTTTGCTTGTCCCTCTTTGTAGGCCACGACTCCCCGGTTCGCCGTGCGTTCTCCGTGGCACGGCTTACTTGTTAGCCGTGCCGTGCGGCTACCTGCAACCAATACAGCACGGCGAACAAGTAAGCCGTGCCACGCCGGAACAGTGCAGCACGGCGAACAAGTAAGCCGTGCCACGCCGGTCAGCTCAGCCCAGCGTATGGTCCACCACCAGCTCTTGAATCAGTTCCCGAATGCCCGCTTCAGTCGGAGCCACTTCCTTATAGCCGGACTTGGTCAGCACGATCGACTGGACGCGGTACACCTTGGTCGGCGAGCCCGACAAGCCGCAACGCTCCAGGTCCGCCCCGATCCGGTCCAAGTCCCACTGGTCGATCAGCAACCCGCGGCCCTGCAAGTCCGCCGCGCGGCGCGTCACTTCCGCTTCGCGTTCCGCGTCGCTCGCCTCCGGCAACGCCTGCTTCACTTCCGCCGCCAACTCCGCCGCGACCCGCGCCCGCTTGTACAGCATCACCTGGCGAGCCGCCGGAGGACGCGGCTCGTTGGCCGTCCCCATCACCGTGATCAGCACCGGCAACCGAGCCTCGACGATCTCCCAACCGTGTCCCACGTTCCGCCGCACCACCACCGTGTCGCCGCTCAACCGGACAATCTGCTCCAGATACGTGATCTGCGGCAGTCCCAGCTTCTCCGCACATTGCGGCCCCACCTGCGCCGTGTCCCCGTCGATCGCCTGCCGCCCGCAGAACACGAAATCGTAGCGGCTGAACACGCGCCCGATCGTCGTCACCGCCTGCGACAGAATGTAGCTCGTCGCCAGCGTGTCGCTGGCCGCCGCCCGCCGATCCGTCAGCAGAATCGCCCGGTCCGCACCCCGGAACAAGCAATCCCGCAACACGTCCGCCGCCTTGGGAGGCCCCATCGTCAGCACGGTCACCGTCCCGCCAAACCGCTCCCGGATCTCCAACGCCGTCTCCAACGCATTCAGATCCTCCGGATTGAAAACCGCCGGCAACGCCGCCCGATTCACCGTCCCGTCGTCCTTCATCGCCTCGGACGTAATGTTCGCCGTATCCGGCACCTGCTTCACGCAAACAATACTGTGATAACCCACCGCTACAGGCTCCTGTTCGCCCTCGTGCCCAAAACCAAAGTGCCGGATTATTGACGCCCATCCGGCAAGGGTCAAGACCG
>JAAYYU010000164.1 GCA_012515235.1 Candidatus Anammoximicrobium sp. | reverse complement strand
TGTCGGAAGGGGCCGGATCGATCGTCTCGGCCGCAAGCCTGCGGCTGCAGGGAACGGGCGACTTCGACTTGCCGGAAGCAAACCTGGTGGGCACGCTGGCGGCGGACGTGCTGGGGACGCTGCTGCTCACGGATGCCGACGACATCAGCATCGGGAACGTGTTGGGGACGGCCGGGATCGCGACGGGCGACGTGGGGGTGGACGGCGGGTTCGTGACGATCAACGCCACCTCGGGCACGATCACGGTGGACGATCCGGCGAACACGACGGCCGGTACGGGCGGCGGCGTGGTGCTGATCGGCAGCGTGGTGGTCAACGACGCGCTGAGTGCGGGAGCGGGGACGATCACGCTGAATGCTAAGCAGGGGTCGGATACGGACCTGATCATCAATGCGCAGATCGTGTCGGACGGGCCGCTGGATCTGTCGGCGCCGCGGGACATCATCATCAATGCCCTGGTCCAGACGACCGGCAGCGGTTCGGCGATCAGCGTGACCGCGGACAGCGATCTGGACGGCGTAGGCGGCGTGTGGGTCAAGCCAGCGGGCCAGGTGGACTCGGCGGACGCCGCGACGATCAAGGGCTCGGACCTGTGGGTGACGCCCGGCGCGAGCGATTTTGCCTGGATCGATGCGGACGGGACGAATCCGCAGGTGATCGCAGTGGGGAACATCGTGATCCAGCCGGGCACGGCGTCGCCCGAATCAGCCGATGCGCTGATCGATGGGGCCGTCCAGGCCACGGGCAGTGGTTCGTCGATCGCGATCAGTGCCAATCACGACGTGCGGGGCGTGGCGACGGGCACGCTGACGACCAACGGCGGGGCGATCACGGTCACGGCCGACGCGGACAACAGCGGCACGGCGGGCGATCGCGGGATGATCGACTTGGCCGGCGACATCGCGGCGGGCGACGGGACGGTGACGTTCAGCCTGGCGGATTGCGACGGGCGGATCGACGGGAACGTGCTGTCCACGGGCAACCTGGTCAAGAACGGCACCGGCGTGCTGCGGCTGAACGGGGCTGGCAACACCTACGCGGGGACGACGGACGTGAACGCCGGGACGCTGCTGGTCAATGGTGCGCTGACGGCCGATACGGCAGCGGTCACGGTGCATTCGGGCGCAACGTTGGGCGGGACGGGGACGATCGGGACGGCGGCGGGCGCTCGAGACGTGCTGCTGGAAACCGGCGGGTTCCTCTCGCCGGGCGACGTAGATTCGGCCACGTACAGTTCGCTGCCGGGGCGGTTGACGGTCAACGGGGACGTCCAGTTCCAGGCGGGCTCGACGTTCCAGGTGCAGTTGAACGGCGCGGGGCTGGACGGCCAGTACGACCAGTTGCGGGTCAACGGGACGGTGGACCTGACGGGGGATCAGGCGGCGGCCACGGGGCCGGTGCTGGAGTTGCTGGACGGCACCGGGATTCCCTGGGGCGGGGTCTTCCGGATCATCGACAACAACGACACCGACCGGATCGAGACGCGGTTCCAGGGACTGGCCGAGGGCGCCTACTTTGTCTGGAACGGTTATACCCTGAACATCTCCTACTACGCCGGGGACGACGACAACGACGTCGTGCTGACTCGTCCGGCCCACCTGGATTTCAACGGGTTCGGCGAGCACACGGAGCCAGGCTACACGGGCGTGTCGCCGTGGCAGGAGAAGACGGGCAGCGATTTGGGCTGGGTGGACACGCTGCCGTGGTACTACGAGCGGTTCAGCGCCGGCGATCCGGACTGGGACAAATTGCGGTACGACGGCCAATCCACCACTCCGATGGGCGATCCGCTGGTGTTTGGGATCGACGTGGCGGCCGGCCAGGCTTATGAGGTGATGATCCTGACGGGCGATCCGTCGTGGAACCACGACAAGGAGCAGTTCCAGGTGTACGACGGCAGTCTGCAGTCGCCGGAGGAGATGCCGGACCTGACGCAGCCGCTGTCGGCCGACACGCAGGTCGTGGACACCTGGGGCGCGGCCGCGCCGGACAGCACGCCGGCGACCTGGGGCGGCGGCACGCCGAACACGAGTGCGGGCTTCTACCGTTGGATCCGGTTTACGACGGCCGAGATCCAGGAAATCGGCGGCAGCGGGCTGGGCACGATCCTGATGAAGATGCGGGACCGGGGCGGCAGCAACGGGACGACGGTGATCGTGGCGATGGACATCCGGCCGGTGGAGTCGGTGAGCCGGCTGACGCTGCAGCGGGAGGACCCGGCGGGCACGCTGCCCTGGGACGCCTTGCCGGCCGACGGGGCGACGGTGGACAAGTACACGGGCACGGGGGCTCCGCCTTGCGCCGTGTTGACCGTTACGGTTTCGGCCAACGTGGCCGCAGGCTGGCCGTCGAACTACACGCCGGTCAATCCCGTGGCCGTCACGGGCATGCCGCCGGATGTCAGCTTGCCGACGTTTGGCGCCCAGATCCAGGCGGACGAGAACGGCGATTTCGAGTTTTGGGTACAGCGGCCGGCCAAGCTGTACGCTCCGGCCGGAGAACCGCTGACGGAAGGTTGGACCGTGACGGTCGAGGAGTCCGCCGGAGTGTCTCGCGGCGTGGAGACGCAGCCCTACAAAGCGCCCGAGGGCGGCGACGAAGACGCGTTTGCCTTGCGGTTCGACTTTGGAGCCACCACCAGCCCGGTGCAGAAGTACCCCGATCCCGCGTTCGACAAATCGTTCCTGCAAGTCGTCCCGCAGACGATCTACAACGCGACGCGGGGCTACGGCTGGCGGACCCGCGTGGCGGCTGGGGATCGGCGGGATAACTATGACACGGTCGAATACGATGAAGTCACGCACAACACGGCCAGCGCCCTGCGGACGGACTTTAATTCGGGCCGCAACGCCACGTTCCGAGTGGACCTGCCGGACGGCGAGTACAGCGTGCGGCTGTATCATTCCAATCCGCTGTACTTCGGCCGCGTGCCGTACACGACGCAGCCGTTCACCGTGCAAGTGGGAGGAAGCGATCCGTACACCGTGCCTGTGATCGCTCCCGGCACGACGCACATCGAGGTCGTGAACAATGTGTCGGTCACGAACGGCGCGTTGGAGATCCTGTTCGGCACGAACAGCACGGCCTTTACGATCGCGGGGATCGACATTTCGACGGGTCGGTTGCCGAACGATATGCCGTTGTTCGTCGCGGGCGATCCGCTGGACGGCGGCACCGGAACGATCCGCCGAGGCGACCTGCAGCCGGTCGTGGCCGAAGCCGCTGCGCGGTGGACGGCGACGGGCCTGGCGCCGGCACAAGCGGCGACGCTGGCGAGCGTCCAGTACGCCGTGGCCGACCTGGGCGGCGCGGTCCTGGGACTGGCCAACCCAGTCACCAACGCAATCCGCATCGACGACGACGGGGCGATGATGGGGTGGTCCTTGGTCACTGGTCACTGGTCACTTGATGACGCACAAATGACAAATGACAAGGGACCAATGACCCATGACGGCGTAGATCTGCTGACGGTCGTGATGCACGAGTTGGGGCACCTGCTGGGGTACGAGCACAGCGACGACCCGGACGACCTGATGGCCCCGGTGCTGTCGGCGTCGTCGGTGCGGGCTGCGTCTTCGTCCTTCGCGCTTCATTCTTTCGCCTTCGTCCTTACGCCTTCCGCTACGTCGGACGCCATATTTGCGGATTGGGGACAGGACGACTTGC
>JAAYYU010000163.1 GCA_012515235.1 Candidatus Anammoximicrobium sp. | reverse complement strand
CTTGCACCGCGTAACCGGTCGTGGCCACCAACTGGTTGAAGTCCACCGTCACCACCACCTCGAACGGCGCGACCAACGGAATCGCGATCACCGCCGGCACCGTGCCAAGGCCGTTGATCACCTGGTCGCCGTCCTTCAGCAGGATCGTGTCCCCGGCGTCGCCCGTGATGCGGAACTGCACAATCCCGTTCCCCAACGGCGTCGTCAGATCGCCGATCGTGACGTTGTCGAACTCGGACCAACCCGTGTCGCCCAGGTCCACCAGGTCGATCGTCGGACGCTGCGGTGAGGTGCTGTCGATTGTCAGATCCTGAGCCAAGGCCCCCTCGGGGCTGACGTTGCCCGCGGCGTCCTCGATGGTCGTGCTGATCGTGTAGACGCCGTCGACCAGCGGCTCGCTGGTGACCTCCCACAATCCCAGTCCGTCTGTGGCCGTGCCGCCGACGATCACATCGCTGTCGTCCGAGCCGACGCGGGCCTCGCCGACCTGCCACGTCACCCCGCCGACGGTGGCGAATACGCGAACCAGCGAATTGGCTTCGGCCCGGCCTTGGAAGGCAGGCTGTTGGATGCCGGTGGTGAAATCGCCCGCCAGACCGGTGTCGCTATAAGCGGTCAGCGCCGGAACGCTGGCCAACGGATCCTGAGTGTCGATCGTGATCGTCAGCGTGTGTCCGAGCTGCGTCGCTCCCGTGACCGGAGTCCCCTGAGCGTCCGTGATCGTGACGCGGGCGGAGACCAGATAGACACCGTCCGCCAAGGCGGGCGCTGTGGCCGTCCAATCCACCGAACCGGCGCCGCCCAGCCGGGCGGCGTTGACCACGGTGCTGACCCCCGTCGCAACGTTGGTGAAAGACACCTCGACGTCCGCCCCCGCAGCGCCGTTCGAGTCGATCACGCCCGACGGTGTGGGGTTCGGGTTCAGGCCGAACTCCGTCTCGAAGTCGAGCAGGTCGACCTGCACGTTCACCGTCGGAGTCGTGTCGTAGGTCACGTTGTCCGCATTGGACATCCCGCTGTCGCTGGCCGGATCCAGGTCCGGAATCGCCGGAAGCGGCGCGGGGAAGTTTTCGATCTCCAGGTCGTAGACGTTGGGCACCTGGATCTGTCCGGCATCGGGATCGTCATTTGGCAGATCGACCGCCGTGCTGAACACGCGTAGGAAGTACCGCTGCTGGCCGACCACCGGGATGACGATCAGTTCGTCGTCGTCGGCCGAAGTCGAGCTGGCGATCACGTTCCCCAGCGCGTCTTGGACTTCGATGTCCAGGTTGCCCTGCGGCGGGGTCGCGGCGAGATCCTGGGCAAAGAAGGCGTTGATCACCAACTTGCCGGTGTCCTGGGCCGTGATCTGGAAGAAGTCGTCGTTGGTGACGCCCGCCGCGGTCTCGTGGATCGTCAGGTCGTTGATCGTGATTTTCTGCAGCGAGCCGAGCACGGTGGCGGCGCCGATGCTGTCGTTGGGCTCCAGGCGATCGGGCAGCGTGAACAGCACGTCGTGCGTCTTCAGGATTTCGATCTCGTCGAAGCTGACCGCGGTCACGGCCGGGTTGGACGTCAAGGAGAACGTGCCCGAATCGGGCTCCGGCCCCGGTTGATACACGTAGGTGTAGTTGTTCGGCGGGATCACGGTCAACACGTTCAGCGTGTCGCCCATGCCCCCGACCTGGCCGATGGGATCGCCGCCGAAGATGCGGGCGGTCACATCGGCATCCGGCACGACGTTGATCATGTCGTTGCCGCCGAGCGTCTCGATGGCCACGGTGCGGAAGGTCGGCAGGCCGGCCGTGCCGTCGTCAGTGTCGATACTCCGCAAGCGGTACAGCAGCAGGTCGCTCACCGTGTCCCGGAACGTAACCTGCGGGTTCGCCAGGTCGCCCTGAAGCCCGAAGTTGACAGTCACCGTCTCCCGGCCGCTGGTCCCCGGATTGTCCGGGCTGGTGCCGCGCAGCGTCAGGGTATCGGTGTCGTTCAGGAACGTGTCGTCGTCCAGGACGATGATGTCCAGGTTGTGATCGAAATCGATGTCGACGATGGGCGTGCCAAAATCGTGGTTGGTCACCTGCAACTGGCCGGCTTCCGGATCGGAGGGCTGAATCACGATGTCTTCGGACACCTCACCGCCCCAGATCGACGTGCGGTAGATCAGCAAGTCTTGCTGCAAGCCGTCGGTCTGGACCGGATTTCCCTCGTCGAAGTGTACGTCGATGTCCCAGCCCTGCGGCGTGTCGTCGGCATAGGGACGAATGTCCAACGTGTCAATGTCGTTGCCGGCGCTGGGAGTGCCAGGGGCCGGGTTCTGGTCGTCGCCGTACACGTTCAAATCGGTCACGTTACGGAAGCCGATCGGCGCGCTGCCGTTGAGCATCAGGAAGAACTCGTTGTCGCCGTCGACATCGACGTCGTACTTTGGATTCGCCGTTGCGAGGGTGGGGTTGTAGGCCGAATTCGCCGCCAGCACGGACAGCGGCGTGAGCACGGCATCCACGTCGCGCCCAACCACGACGAAATTGTCGGGCTGGTCAATCAGCGGGTCGTTGTCGTCCCCGAACATGTTGACCGTCTGACTGGTCAGGCCCGGCGTCAGGACGATGCTCTCGATCGAGCTCCAGCCCAGTCCGAACGAGGTCAAGCCGGTGACGGGGTGCGTGGACGTGATCTTCACTTCGGGCGGATTGGATTTGTCGCTGTAGATATTGATCTCGCCCGGAGTGATCACATTCAGGGCATCGCCGTCGGGAGCGAAGCCCGGCACGGGGTTGCCGCCGTTGACCTGCATCGCGAAGTTCCAGGAGAGCACCGCCGTAATGTTATCGGCCACGTCGTTCACCGGAGTCGGGCCGGGCGGGTTCGCTTCATCGCCTGTGTTCACGATCAGGCCCTTGTCCAGCGGGTCGGTCTGTACGAACGTGGCCGTCGCGATCGTCGTGGTGATCCGCCCGCCGATCGTCACGGCGGCATCGGTCATCCCGACCACGTCGTAGGCGGTCGCCGGGGTCGAGGGATGCAGCACATTCGACGATCCGGGAATCAACACGCCCGGCCCAAAGCCAAACAGGTCATCCGTCGTCGCCGGGTCGATCAGGTTGGCTTCGCTGGTCGCGTAGACGTACAATTGGTTGCCATCCGCTCCGACACCGCCGCCGTT
Organism: Candidatus Anammoximicrobium sp.; assembly: GCA_012515235.1. GTDB lineage: Bacteria > Planctomycetota > Planctomycetia > Pirellulales > Pirellulaceae > Anammoximicrobium. Next base: position 11,071 of record JAAYYU010000163.1, on the reverse strand, counting down.
CATGGTCAGGCTGGCCATCCCGTCCAGGCGCATGTCAGGACCGGTCGAGCCGTCCCCTTCCGCGATCCCCGGCAGAGCGTTGGCAAAGGTCTCTGCATCCGACGGGCCGTCCCACGGATTGCCGCCGCGGAACACCAGGGCCTCGTCCGGCGACAGCGGGGCGACCGTCAAATCGTCGTCCGCTGCCGTACCTGTCACGGCCGTCGGATCAGCGGGGCCGGTGCCGTTGTAGAAGAGCGTTTCGACCGTATTGATGTCGAGCACGCCGTTGTTCGGAGCCGCCGGGTCGGTGCCCAATCCGGTGATGTCCACGTCGCCGCTGCCCGCAGCGGCATAAGTGATCCCCAGCGTCCGGGGCTGGGTATCCGCGTTCACTGTCACCGCCGGCGCCAGTCCCGCGCCGGGAGAAGCGATCAAGCTGCCGACGTTCAGGCGGACGACATCGCGATTGTCGGTATCGGCAGCGACTTCCCCGCCGTTGATCTGGAACGTGGTACCCGCCGTGACGGGCACGCCGGCGTCGGCGGCAAAGTGGACCTGGAACGTGTCGTTGCCGTCGAAGCCGTTGAACGTGTTGATCGCGCCGGGTTGGACGGCGTCAGCTTGAATGCTGAACGCGCCGTCGTTCCCCGAGCCGGTGACGGTGGCATCGCCGTCGCTGATCGTGTTCCGAGCGGTGCCCGTCGTATTGTAGATGTTGTAGCTGTTCAGCGCGGCCAGATCGTTGGCGCCGATCAATTCGAACTTGGCCAGGGGGTTGACCGGCGCGGTATACCGGCTGGCGGCGAAACCACTCAGCACTGGGTTGGCGGTACCGAAATTGACGTTGTAACGAATGTCGGCCGTACTGGCCCCGATCAACGTCGAGGCGATGGCGCGGACACCGCCGGCGGCAGCGCCGTCGGTAAAGAACAGCTCCGTCAAACCGCCCGGCCCCGCGGCGACCAGGTCGTAGACGTCGCCCGCCGTATCTCCGAAATCAGACACGTGCAGCTCGGTCGCCGAAGCCAAGGCCGCCCCGCTGCCGAACGTCACGTTCACCTGCCCGTCGATTCCGTCCAGGATGCCAGCGTTCGCCCCCGCGTCGCTGGAGATGTTCACCACGTCATCGAAGGCGCCGGCGATGCCGGTATCGATAAAGTACGTCGACCACTCGGCCGTGGACTGGATGTTGATCGTGTCCAGTGCCAGGTCGCTGGTCAGGATATTGACTGTGTCGACGACATCAATCCCCGCGGGATTCAGGTTGCTGCCACCTGTGTTGCTGTTGTAGCTGATGTCCGGCACGGTGGCATTCGGCGTGATGTCGCCGTCGATGGTGCTATTGGTGATCGTGAACGTATCGCCGTTGGGATCGGCGACGTCGACGACGTACAACGTATCCAGCCCGCCTTCCTCGGCCTCGCCGGTGATCGGCGAGAGGGTCGGCGACACGACGACCCGGCCGAGAATCGCATCCAGACTCAGCGTCCCTGGCACCGGCGTACCCAGCGCCGTGAAGCCCGGCAAATCAGCCAGTACGAAGCTGTCGCCCCCGATGACGACGCCGCCGGCCTGCACGGTTCCAGCACCATCGGCACCGCCCAACAGCGTGGCGGTGACGCCGGCGGGCAGACTGCGGAGCACCAGCGCATCGTCGCTGGCGTCCGTGTTCCAGGTGTCGTCGCCGTCGAGCACGATGTCCGTGATCACGCTGCCGTCGTAGCCGTTGATCAAATCGACACCCGTGTCGATGCTCACCAGATCGATCGTTTCCGATCCGACGCCACCGCGGATGGTGACGGTGTTGTAGCCCGTGAATTGGATGGTTTCAAACGTCCCGTCGCCAAACACGGCACTCACGCCGTTGTTCAGCGCCGGAACCTTCGCCAGCGGAAGGGGTGCGTTAACGTCGTCGTCAACGACCAGGTTGCCGGTCGTAGGAGAAGCCGACGCGTCGACGATCAGGTTGCCCCCGCCGCTCCCGTTTTTGAAGCTGGCCGGCGACAGTCCCTCGAACGACAGGCGGAAGTCTCCGGCCGCGCCGCCCGCGACGTTCACCACGCCGCTGTTGGACGCGGCACCGGACGGGCTTGCTGTCGTCGCCTCGTCCGTGTAGTAGCCGACGTCGACCGCCGCGTTACCGGCGAAGTCCACCTCCAAATCATCGGTCCCGCCGCCACCCACGTAGTTGATGCTCACCCTGGCGGCCGTGAAACCGGACAGGGGCCCGTAGGTCTCGTTTTGATAGGACAGATTGCTGTGCGCTCCGATCGCGGTGCCCGAGAACGTCGGCAAACCGCTGCCGCTGTCGATGATGTGCAGCGTGTCCGCGTCGCCCGAGCCAGTCAAGGCAAAGCTGTTGATGTCGGTGGACATCTGCTGCAAGTCGATCGTCGGTGAGTTCACGCCGTCACTGGTCGTGATCCGCAGGTCGGTCCCGACGACTTCAACACGGGTACGGTCGGCAACTAAGTCGTTGGCCATGTCGACGTTGGTGCCGAGGAAGAACGGGGCCGCGTTCAGCACCGCGTCGGTACTCAAGTCCGCGCGCACATGCACGTCGTACGGGCCGCCCGTGCCATCGGACGTGACATCGATGGTCTCGAAATTCATGAAGCTGTAACCCAGCAACCCGGCACCGAAATTCCACGCGCCGACAAAGCCGATCTTGGTGGGAATCAGCTCCAGCACGGCCCCGGTGATGCCGCTCAGGTCGGTGATCAGCGTGTCGCCGGGCAACGCGGTCGTCTGCGTATCTCCGTCGACCAGCAGGCTGCTGATCCCGCTGGACAGCGACAGGTCCGGTCCCGGCTCTCCATCCGCCACACCCATCGGGACGGGCAGGCTGCCATTGACGTGGATGTTCGCCGAATCCGGTCCGGTGGGATCGACCAGGACGGTGTCGTCCACCGTACTAGCCGTGACCGTCACCGAGTCGTCGTCCGCCGCATCGCCCTGGTACTCCACTTGCTCCATCGTCAACACGTCGACATTGACGGCGAACCCGGTCACCGTCATTCCGCCGTCAGGTCCGGCCGCCGTGTAGTCAAAACCCAGCGTGCGAGCCTCGGTGGTCCCCTCGTCCGCGTCGATGATCAGCCGGTCGCCCGGCAGCACGGCGGCCGGATCGTCGCCCTGGATCTGTACGCTGGTCAGCGGATACACGGCCGCCGCGCCCAAGTCGTTGGTCACTTTCAGCACGAACCGGTCCTCGCCGGTATTGCCCGCAAACACGTTCGCGGCGCTCAGATTGTCGCCGTTGATCGTCATCGTATTGGCGTCGTCGCCCGTGTAGGCATCCACGGTCGTCTGCACGGTGGCCGTCGTGTCGTTGACGGCAATGGTGTCGGGACCCGTCGAGCCCAGCACATTCAGACGTTCGAGGCGGCTGCTGCGGCCGCCGAAGCTGGTGACGTCTCCATGCACGTAATCGATGTTCACGCCAGCGAAGTTCGCCAGGCGCGTCACCGGGGCGGTGGCTGTCAGACCGTTGTACCAGGAGTAGTTCGTCGAGCCGAGGTTGGAGATGCTGGCGTTCCCCGCCAAGGCCGCATCCGCGGAGGCATCGACGTTCAGAATGTCATTCGCGCCTTGCGAGGCATTGAAATCCGGGATGATGACGAGCGGCCCCGCGATATTGGCCAGCGTGCCGCTGCCGGGCGTGGCGAAGCCGGCAGCCGTGTTCCCGATGGTGACCGTGTCGGAGCCGCCGTCGCCCGTGATGAAGTAGCCGCCGGTCACGTTCGCGTGGGTGCTGGTGATGTCGATCGTGTCATCCAGCGGGGAGGCCTCGTAAATGAATTGTTCCACATTGGCGTAGGTGATCGCGGCCGGCGCAGCCCCCGTGAGCGCCGTCGAGGTAAGCGTCACACTGTCGGCCACCGCAGCTCCGCTGGCGGAATCCTGTACGGCGATCCAGTCCTGGGTTCCCGCACCGCCGTCGATGTCCACCGGGCCGTTGACGTTATCCATGTTGGCCAAGGGGGCCGTCATGACGTTCTCGAACCAGTCGTTACCGCCCTGACCGCGCAGGTTGACCGCCGCACCAGCCGGCAACGCGGCCGTGCTCTGGATGGAGAACGTGTCGCGCGCATTGTCGTCGGCTGCCCCGGACGCCTGGTTGCCGTAGACGTCCAGCGTCGCTAGCCCCGCGGCCAGCGTCGAGTAATTCAGCTGGAAGACATCCGCGCCATCGCGGCCATTGACGGTCACGCTGGTCTTGTTCGCGAAGTGCGTGGTCTCGAAGCTGCTGTTGTTGTCGATGATCTGCATGTTGGGCACGGTGAAACCGGGCGCCGCCAGCACGCCGTCGGCGATGGTCGCGTCGTTGACGCCAGCATTCATGATCACGTCGAAATTCGTGGCCACGACGTCTGTGTTGGCAGGGTCCAAGCCGTCGAAGTCCACGACGACTTCGTCGCCGTTGAAGTTCGCGGAGGGGGCGCCGAAGCCGGCACTGTCGTCGACGTCCAAGACCCAGCGGCCGGCGTCCTGAGTGTTGCCGACCAGGTACGTTTCCCGGAGCACGGGCGTCCCCGGATTCCCCGTCAGTAGGAGCGTATCCGTCCCCGTGCTGCCGTGAAACGTCGTGATGAATCCGGTGTGGGCGACGTAGCCGTTGCCGTTGTCGATCTTCAATGTCTCGGCGTCGCTGGTGCCGTTGATCGTCAGCCCGCTCACCTTGGCGAACTCCTGACGGGATACCAGGACGGCATCGGGAGGAGCGGCGGTGTTGTTTTCCACCCAGATTTCCAAGTACGTCTGAGTCGAATCGAGCTTCACGGTGACTTCCGTAGGAGCCCCGTCCGCCGGTAGATTCACGACATCAGCAAAACTTCCGGTCGGGACGACCAGCTCAAATTCCTGGAAGTTGACCGTGCCAGTCCCCGTCAGGGTCCCGCTCCCCGCTCCCGTCACCGTCTTCGTGCCCGAACCCGTGTAGTTGAGGATGTCACCTGGGGTGACCGGCGGGCTGTGTGTAGTCGGATTGTTGCCGTCCAGATTGAACGTCATTCCCGCAACCGGCGTGATGTTCACGATGTCGCCGGCCGTATTGCCCATGTTGACGTTCATGGTCGCGATGTTCGTGTAGGCCAGTTTTCCGTTGGTCCCAAAGAAATTGTCGGTTGCCCCCTGGCCCACTTGGCTGGTGGTGCCGTCGATAGTCACGGTGTTCGCGAGGGTGTCCGACATGTCGTTCAGCGTTACGCTGTCGGACGCGCCGTTGCCGTTGATCGTTAGCAGGCTCGCGATGCCGTTAACCGTGCCACCCCCGCCGCTGCCGTTGGAGTCCACGTAAACGTCGTCCACGCCGGACTGGAGGTTGATGGTCGTCGGCGTACCTCCGGCTGTGCTCCAGATGTAATGCGTAATCGTGTTCGTCGCGTTGTTGGCCGCATTCACGACCAACGATTCCATCGTCCCGTAAGTCACCGTCGCGGCGCTCGAACGCTGGACCGTAGTCGAAGTCACGTCGTACTGCGTTGTGTCCGTGTCCCCTTGGTCATTGATGTTCAAGACGTCCGTCGACCCGGCGTCTCCACCGTTCACGGTCACCGCACCGAGAATGTTGTCGAGCGAATTTGAGAAGCCAACGTTGACGACGTCACTTCCGTTCCCTGCATTCACCGTCACCGGTGTTGGCAATTGCGAACTCTGGACGTTGATGATGTCGGCAGCCGTGCTGGCGTTGACGATCAGGCTTTCCACCGCGCTGTCGTAGAAAACCGAAACGCCCGTCCCCCAGGCGACCGAACCGCTGGTGACGGTGTAGGTCCTTCCCGTTCCGGAGCCCTGGTCGTTGACGTTCAGCGCGTCGGCCCCGCCAGTCCCCCCGTTGATCGTGACGTTCGCCGCGATCCCGGCCAGCGAGTTGGCTGCGCTGCCAACATTGATGGGATCGGATTCGCTGCCGGCATTCACGGAGACGGGATGCGCGTTGGCGTGGATTTTGATCTGGTCCGCCCCGCCAGCGGAGGCGATCTGGAGGGAGGTCACCTGCGCGCCAGGGAACGTTGCGGTCGTGCCACCGCCAAGCGTCACAGTGACCGCGGCCGTCGTCGAGTCGGTGAAAACGTTCGCGCCGTTCCCCTGCGTCACCGTGTAGTTGCTGCCGTCATAGTCCACGGTGAGGTCATCCGCCACGTTCGCATTGTCGGTGAACACGATGTTGCCAAAACCATCGTCCGTGATGTTCACCGCCAACAATTGCCGTGGTTCCAGTGGTTCCAGCCGGAGGTCCTTACGCAACCTGGTGTGAAAAGCATTGCGCCGCGCTTTGCGGCCCTTGTTCTGGTTTCGATTCCGCTTGTTTCCACGTCCAGTTGCTTCACGTCCAAAGAAGAAGTTGCGGAAAAACACGGCTTGGTTCCTTTGAAAAAAGGTTACCGACGGCGACGCCAGAAGAACTGGCGAGAACGGTCACGGAAAGACAAACACCCACGACTCTGACACGACTCGAAGACGCTAGCAGCGCGACAGCGCGAGCTGCGCGGACGCGCAGAGACTAAGGCAATCTGGTAATCTAGGATAACATGGTAACCTGTGTCGCCAACCATAGTCAATCAGCGGAGTACAGATTTTACCACTTTCGCGGAACATTCCGGGCGACTGGGCGTACCCTTCTGAAGAGGCAGGAAGCGGCTGGCTGCAGGCAGCGGACTTCTTTCGCATTGCTTGTCTCTGTCCTCCTACGCCTTCCGGTCCGAGTTGGCCCGCAGCGGCCTTCGGGCCCCGTCTTCTCTTCGGCCCCTCTTGTTACGACTACGCCGAATCCGCGAATCCGTCAAGCGTCTGGAGCAGATCGTTGCCTTTGGCGTTAAGAAGAAACCGCAGAAAAACCCGCGCAAAAACTTTTCGTCATGGCCAGCGCGGCGACGGTTGCACTCGCGCCGGGCAAGACGGCACGGCGAGCGTCGCCCATCCAGGAACATTTTGGTTGTGAAAACGAAATGGAGGAATAGAATCGAAGTACGAGTCACGACAGCCGCGAAGGGCGCGGCCTTGGGATCTTCTTCTTGTCGCGAGGTGAGTGCATGCCTGAACAACGCTGGTTTCGGCGAGCGGCCGGGAGTTGCTTGGCGACGCGAACGGGACGCCGTTGCGGGCCGCGGCGGCTGGCGGTCGAAGCGTTGGAAGACCGGCGTCTGCTGGCCGTGTTGAACGTCGGCGGGGGGGCGAAATATGCGACCCTCCAGGCCGCGGTCGATGCGGCGCGTCCCGGCGACGTCGTGCTGATCGCCAGCGGGAACTATCACGAATCCGTCGACCTGAGCCGCATGGGCATCGCGTTTGGCGGTCCGACCGGCAACCTGATCCTTCGCGGCAATTCCGCCGAACACACCGTCGTGGCTCCGGCCGGCCAGGCCGCGTTTTTCAACTCCGCGGCTTTTGCCGGCGACTTGACGATCGAGCAATTGACGGTCACGGGCGCCGCCGCGGGCGCGGGCGTCAGCGGCGTCCGGTTGCAGCAGTGGACCGGCGACCTGGCGATCACCGAGGCCGTCTTCGAGCAACTCTCGGACTCGGGCCTCGACGTGGCCGGATTGACGGGCGACGTGTGGCTGCAGTCCATCCTGTTCAACCGGGTGGGCGATAGCGCGTTGGATGACGCGGTGCGACTGTCGGAAGTGAGCGGCGCCGGCGTCGTTTCGGGCAACAATTTTGTGGACGGCCGCGGCACCGCGCTGTTTCTGTCCAGCGTGGCCGATCGGGTCGCAACTTGGCTTGTGGACGACAACCGCCTCAAGGGCGACGGCAGTTTGTTCAGCACGACGGCGACGGGCGTCCGAGTGCGATTGGCGGGCGCGAGCCGCACCGATTTGATTCTGGACAGCAACACGTTCGCCGGATTGGCCGGGTCGGCGATTGACGTCCAGGTCCAAGATCAGGCCGAATTGCAGACTCGCTGGTCGTTGAATTCGGCCGGCAATCTGCAGGGAGTTGCCGCGGCGCAGGTGGCGCTGCAAGATTCGGCCTCGCTCGCCCTGTTGGGCGAGACCAACACCTGGAACGATCTGTACGGCGGCGGCGTGTCGATCCGCCTGGAAGATGCCGCCGACTTGCGGGCGATCCTCCAGTACGATGCCTTTACGATGATCGGGGACGGCCAAGGCGACACGCCCGACGAAGCGCTGACGATCAGCACGGCGGCAAACGCCACGGGCGCGGTGGACTTGTTTTTGTACAACAACACGTTCTCCACGGTGTCAGGAAACGGCCTCCGGATTGCTGCCGGCGGGAACGCTGCCATCCGCGCGGTCGTCGCGGAGACGATCTTCGACGAGACGAACACGATCACACCCGGCGCCGCGCTGGTGGTCGAGCATCCTGCCGTCGGCGGCCAGGCGTCCGTGGACCTGCGGTTGGACAACAACAGCGTGTCCCGCAACGAGGGCGGCGGCTACCTGCTGCAGCAACGCGGCACGGCGACGATGAGACTGGAAGGCTCTGCAGCGACGGCAGCCGCCCAGATCGCAGCTCAAAACACGGGCGGTCCTGTGACGGTGACGGGAACGGTCTCGCTGATCGCGCCCTGGACGCTGGACGCGAGCCTGCCGCTGCTGCTGGGCGATACCGTTTGGCGGGACAACGGCGACGGAGTGCAGAATACGGGCGAGGAAGGCTTGGGCGGGATCGTGATTCACTTGACCGGCACCGAGACGGCCAGCGGCGCCGCGGTGAACCGGATCACGCAGAGCGACGCCACGGGCAGGTATCTGTTTCCCAGTCTGGCCGCCGGCACCTATACGCTGACGCTCGACGTGCCGTTTGCAATGCGGTTGGCGACCGCCAACCAAGGCGCCGACGACGCCACCGATAACGACTTCGATCCCGCGACGGCCCAGGCCGTGGTCGTGCTGACTTCGCCTGCCGACGACATGACCGTGGACGCGGGCTTGTGGATCACCTGGCAGAACCCGCGCAATCCGCTGGACGTCAATGACGACGGCCACGTGCTCCCCTTGGACGCGCTGGTTCTGATCAACGACATCAACGCCAGGGGAACGCGCCCGTTGCCAATCCCCCCGGTGTCCCCCGTGGTGCCGCCGCCTTATTTGGACGTCAGCGGCAACGGCGACTTGGGGCCGCAGGATGTGCTGATGGTCATCAACTTTTTGAACGCTTCGACAGCGGGCGGGGCCGGCGAAGGGGAAGCGGCCGAGGCGGCGGGAGCGGATCACCAGGCCGCCAGCGCCGAAGCCGCGCTGATGTCCTGCGAATCCGCGCTGCGTCCACGCGAGACCAGCAAGGACGCCGCAAATGACGCCGCCTTGGCGTCCAGATACGCACAGATGCCCAAGACTGCCGACTCCGCCTCAACCCTACTCGTCACGCCTCACGACTCCGGCCGATCCGCATCCGGGTGGCTCGGCATAATCGGGACGCCGGCGCCGCACGCTCTTTTTGCGGACGACGTGGACGAGTGGTTTGCGCAGTTAGCCACAGACTGTCAACGGGTCCAGTTATTCCAGCTCTAAGGCTGCCTCTTATTTTGACTGTTTTACCCATTCCGCCTATTGACATCACTGGCGAAAGGGGTGAGATTTACTAGTCGGTGGCTTGTTTTTTCCGCTCTCTTGGAAGACTGCGCGGATCGTTTTGGTTGGGGGCGGCGAGCCCGGCGCTTGCCGTCTGGGTCAGTCCGTTCTGTCCCGTGTCCTCGTTGGACTGCGCAAGGAACAGGGGAATCTCTAGTCGTGGGAGATACGAGTATGTCTTGGCTTGGCAGTGCTGCACAAAAAGTACGACGTACGGATCGCTCGACCAAATCCCGCAAAGCCCGCCGCGTCCGCAACGACCGCCGGGCGATTTTTTTTGAGGCTTTAGAGCCGCGGCATCTGTTGTCGGTGACGTTTGTGGACGACGAGACGTTGGGCAACGACAGCCTGGCGACGGCCCAGGGGGTGGTTTCACCGGGACTGACCGCCGGCGTGGTCGACATGGTCACTTCGCCGAACGGATCGGCCGTCAGCGGCGATGACGATTTCTACAGCTTCCAGGCGGCCGTCAGCGGCGAGTTGAGTGTGAGCCTGGCGTACGTGAGCGGCGTGGGCGGCGCGGTGCAACTGTACGACGCGTCTGACAGTCCCGTTGCCGGCGGCGCGGCCAATCTCGATCCGGGCAATCCGTTGGTCACGTTCACCGCGCCCCTGACCAATACGACAGGCGCTTTCAAGCTTGGCGTCACCGGCGACGTCGAATACCAGTTGCGGATCTGGAATCCGGATCGCGAGGACGATGGCGGCGGCAACAACAATTCACGCGCGGCGGCGACCAACCTGGGGACCTTGGGCTCGATCCCCGCGGCCAACTTGCAGAACTACACGATCACGCGGCCCGACCGCGACTATTTCAGCTTGACGTCGAATGTGACCGGTCCCGTTGAGGTCCGGGCCGTGATGCCGGCGACCACGGGCTTGGCTTCGCAGCCGACCAACTTGGGCATTCGCATCCGCGACGCCGCCGGGGCGATCATCGCCAGCAGCAACGGCACCCAGACGGACGTAGATACGGCCACTTTCAACGCAAACAATGGCGACACGTACTATGTCGAGGTGTACAGCGGCAGCGTGGGGCAGGTGAACCAGTACGATTTGGAGATCCAAGCCCTGACCGGCGAAATCCACGGGTACAAGTTCATCGACCGAAACGGCAACGAGTTCTTCGACGCCGAAGAGAATGCGCCGGCGGAGGCCGTGCAGAACTGGCAAATTTACCTGGATTCCGCACCCCGCAACCAGCAATACGACGCGGGCGAGCCGTTGGCTTTGACGGCCGCCGACGGAAGCTACGGTTTCTCGAACCTGACGCCCGGCACGTACTACGTCCGCGAGGTGTTGCCCGCGACGTATTCTCAGACGCTCCCCGGTGCCGCAGACAACTACGAATATGCCGTCTCGATCAATCGCGACAATCTGTACCTGGACCACATCGATTTCGGCAACATGCCCCTGGGCAGCCTCACCGTTGTGAAAGACTCGCTCCCGGATGATCCGGCTGATTTCAGTTTTTCGGGCACGTCGCCGATCGGGTCTTTCCAGTTGGACGACGATACGGACGGCACCTTGCCCAACAGCCAGACGTTTAG